>NZ_DAOKYX010000014.1:23956-74713 GCF_035325945.1 Parvibaculum sp. | reverse complement strand
GGTCAGCCGATGAGCTGCCTCGCCGCGCTCGCCGTGAGGATGAACCCGATGACGGCGAGGCCCGTAAGCAATGTGGGGCGGAAGCGCTCCGGCGCGATGCGCTCATAGACGCGCTTGCCGACCTCGACGCCCAACAGCGATGCGGGCAGCAGGATCGCCGACTGAAGGAGAATCTGCGAGCCGAGCCCGCCCGTCGCTCCGAGATAGCCAAGCGCGAGAATATCGATGACGAAGAAATAGAGGATGATCGACCCGCGCAATCTCGGCGCATCGGGAAGTCGCGCGGAGAGAAACAGCACCGCAGGCGGCCCGCCCATGGCGAAGGCTCCGTTCATGAAGCCCGATAGGCTGCCCGCGGCAAGCGGCATCCATCGCGCGGGCCCGAGCGTGAGCTGTGGCGCGGCGAGCATGGTAAGCGTCGAACCCAGAATGGCCACGCCGAGCAGCATCTTGCAGAGCAGCACCGGCAGGCTTTGCAGCATGATGATGCCGATGACGGTGCCCGCCGCCGCGCTGACGACCATGGGGCTGATGACCGGCCAGGCGGTGTTCTTGAGTTCTCTCGGAACGAGCTGGAGCCCGAGCGCCAGTTCGATCACCAGCACCACCGGCACGAAGACCTGCGGCGGCAAGAGGAGAGTGAGGCCCGCGCCGGAAACGATGGCGAAGGCGAAGCCCGACCAGCCCCGAACGATGCCTGCCACGAACACAACGGCCATGCAGGCCGCCAGTTCGATCATGCCGAAAGACCACATTTCTGGCTCCCGCCCTGTTTTTCGGCGCGACGACTATACCTCGTCGTGAAAATGTGCAACTATAATTTCATTCCCATGAAACGATTTTCATTCGAGATCGCGTGTCTGAGCCGAAAAAATCACAGCCCGGCCCCGGGCCATCGCCATCCGGCGATCCGCGCATCGGCGACCAGATCCGCGAGCTTCGCAAGGTGCGGAACTGCACCATCGTGGAACTGGCCGAGCGGATCGGGCGTTCTGTCGGCTATCTCAGCCAGGTGGAGCGGAACATCTCGTCCGTCTCGATCCCGACCCTGCAGAAGATCGCCGACGCGCTCGGCGTTCAGGTGAGCTGGTTTTTCCACGGCGGCAGCGAGGCGCCGGAAGAGGAGCGCGGCTTCATCGTCAGGCGCGGCAATCGCCGCTCGCTGACCTTCGGCGATACGGGGGTTCACGAGGAACTGCTCTCCCCCAACCTGTCGGGTCAGCTCGAACTCATCATGACGACCTTCCAGCCGGGTAGCTGGACGGGCGAGGAGGATCGCATCCGCAAGGGCGAGGAGGCGGGCCTCGTTCTGGAAGGAACGCTGGAACTCTGGGTCGAGGGCCAGCACTTCGTTCTGTCGGAAGGCGACAGCTTCGCCTTTCGCCGCTCCGGCCCCCACCGTTGTCATAACCCCGGCAAGGTCGATACGCGCGTCCTCTGGATCATGACGCCGCCCTCCTACTGATCCGCCCTCCTGCTGATGCGGCCGACGCTGCGCCCCCTATGCGGCCGATGGCGGGCCGGGTTACAAACACCGGTCATTCCCCTGCGGAGACCCACACATGCCCATTTCGCCGGAAATCAGGCAACGGGCCGAAGCCATGAGTGCAGCCGAACGCGCGGAGTTCGCGGCGCGGCATCCTGTCTCCCGCCGTCTGGCGGAGGAGGCGGGAAAGCATTTTCCGGGCGGCGTGCCGCTCCACTGGATGCTCGATTGGGAGACGCCGTTTCCCCTCTTCGTGCGCGAGGCGCGGGGCTCGACCGTCATCGATGTCGATGGCCACAGCTATGCCGATTTCTGCCTCGGCGATACGGGCGCCATGTTCGGCCACTCTCCCGCACCCGTGGCGAAGGCGATCGCCGAACAGGCGGCGCGGGGGCTGACGGCCATGCTCCCCTCCGATCTCACGGCGGAGGTGGGCCGGCTTCTCTCCGCGCGCTTCGGGCTTGCCTTCTGGCAGGTGACGGCAACCGCGAGCGATGCGAACCGCGCCGTGGTGCGCTGGGCGCGCGCCATCACCGGCCGGCGCAAGGTTCTCGTCTTCGACGGCTGCTATCACGGCCAGGTCGAGGACGCCTTCGTCAAGCTCGAGGGCGGTGTGACGAGGGTGAAGCCGAGCCTGCTCGGTCAGGTGCAGGACATTGCCGCGACGAGCGTTGCCGCGCCCTTCAACGATCTCGACGCGGTGGAGAGGCTGCTTTCGGCTGGCGACATCGCGCTCGTGCTCACCGAGCCCGCGCTCACCAACACCGCCATGGTACTGCCGAAGCCCGGCTTCATCGAAGGGCTCCTTGCCGCCGCCCGCCGCCACGGCGCGCTCGTCTGCCTCGATGAGACGCATACCATCTCGACCGGGCCTGGCGGCTTCACCCGCGCTCATGATCTCGATCCCGATTTCTTCGTTCTCGGCAAGCCGGTCGCGGGCGGGCTTCCCGCCGCCGTCTTCGGTTTCACGGCGCGTGTGGAAGCCGAGATGCAGCGCGTGCTCGGCACGAAGGCGCCGGGCTATTCCGGCATTGGCACCACGCTTTCCGGCAACATGCTGGCGCTTGCCGCCATGCGCGCCTGCCTCGCCGAGGTGATGACGGCCGATGCCTACGCGCATATGACGCGGCTCGCCGAGCGCATTGCGGAGGGGCTTCGCGGCGAGGTTGCCCGCCGCCGCCTGCCATGGACGGTGACGCAGATCGGCGCCCGCGCCGAACTCGTCTTCTCCGCGCGCCCGCTCGAAAACGGCGCCGAGGCCGCCGCCGCCATCGACCATGCCGTCGAGCGCGCGATCCATCTTTTCCTGCTGAACCGCAATGTGCTCGTGACGCCGTTCCACAACATGACGCTCGTCGCGCCGACGACGAGCGAGGCCGATGTGGAACGGCTCGTTTCCGGTTTCGGCGAGGCTTTGTCCGTGCTCTGCGGTGAAAGGGAGTTGTGAGGATGGCGCGTGCGAATGAGAAGGAAGCGGCGGATTTTCTCGCGGCTCATCCGGAGATCGTTCAGTTTCAGGCTTTCCTCACCGACCCCTCGGGTGTCGCGCGCGGCAAGGTGCTGCGGCCGGAGGAGCTTCCCGGCGCCTATCGCGATGGGCGGCCGCTGCCCTGTTCGATCGAGTCCCTCGACATTCTGGGCGCCGACGTGCTCGAAACGGGGCTCGTCTGGGAGGAGGGCGATTCCGATCGTCCCTGCTTTCCCGTCGCGGGCACGCTGACGCATGCGCCCTGGCACGATGTGCCGACGGCGCAGCTCATTCTGGAATCCTGGGAGCGTGATGGTTCGCCGACGCCGGCCGATCCGCGCCATGCGCTTGCGCGAACGGTCGCCGCGCTCGAGGCTAAGGGCCTCAGGCCCGTCGTCGCCATCGAGCTTGAGTTCTATCTGATCGACCGCGAGGCGGCGCTTGCGGGCAGGCCGAAGCCGCCCGCCGCGGCCAACGGCTTCGCGCCGTCCCATCTCCAGGCCTATCTCATGCAGGATCTGGAGGACTTCGCGCCCTTCCTCAATGACGTCTTTGCCGGCGCGAAGAAGATGGGGCTCCCCGCGCGCACGCTCATTTCGGAATATGCGCCCGCGCAGTTCGAGATCGTGCTCGAGCATCGCGGCGATGCGATGCGCGCGGCGGACGATGCCGTTCTCTACAAGCGGCTGGTGAAGGGCGTTGCCGACCGCCACGGCTATGTCGCCACCTTCATGGCGAAGCCCTATGCGGAGCTGTCGGGCAGCGGCATGCATGTGCATGTCTCGCTCGCCGATGACGGGAACCCAAATCTCTTCGCGGGCGAGGGCACGGCGCTCACGCCGCATCTGCGCCATGCGATCGGCGGGCTCGAGCAGACCATGGCGGAGAGCATGGCGATCTTCGCGCCGAACGCCAATTCGTTCCGCCGCTTCCGCCGCAATTCCTATGCGCCGCTCGCTCCCGCATGGGCTTTCGACAATCGCTCCGTGCCGCTGCGCGTGACGGCGGGCCGGCCGGAAACGCGCCATCTCGAGCATCGCGTCTCGGGCGCGGACGCAAATCCCTATCTCGGGCTTGCGACGGTGCTGGCGGGCATCGCGGAAGGCATCGACAGGAAGATCGAGCCGAGCGCGCCAATCGTCGGAGATGGCTATGGGCAAAAGGAAGCGACGCTGCCGATCAACTGGTGGCGGGCGCTCGAAGTGGCGCGCCGGTCCGATTTCCTGCGCGAGCGGCTGGGCGAGCAATTCACGAATATCTTTCTCACCATCAAGGAAGCGGAATGCGACCGCTTCTTCGCTTCGGTGAGCGATCTCGATTTCGACTGGTATCTGAGGAACGCCTGACGCATCAGGGCCGCATCTCGGCGGCAAGCGCTCAATGGCGCGAGGCCGCCTCGCGTTCCATCGCAAGTTCCGCCTTGAGGCTTTCAAGGTCGCGGTAGATCGAAGCGACGGCGAGCACGCGGCCCTTGTGCTTGTATTTCAGCAGGCAGTCTCTGGCCTCGATGCTGCCTTCGGTTTCGATCTCGTCCCATTGCTCGGCATGGCCGACATAGTTGATCGGCACGTCGTAATGCTGGCTCCAGAAGAACGGCACGGCATCGAATATCCGTGCCTCTCCGAGCATGTTGAGGGCGGCCGTCTGCCCCTGACGCTGGGCCACGGCCCAGTGCTCGACGCGAATCTTCTGCCTGGAATGAGGGTCGGGCCAGCGCGCGATGTCGCCTGCGGCGTAAATACCGGCGATGCTCGTTTCGAGATGGCCGTTCACCGCTATGCCCCGGTCGAGCGCGAGGCCCGCTTTCTCGGCGAGCGCAAGGCGCGGCCTGACCCCGACACCGGCGACGACGACATCGGCATCGAGCCTGCCGCCGCCCGAGAGCGTCACCCTTCTGCCCTCGATGGCAGCCACCGTCTCGCCGAGATGGAAGATCACGCCATGTTCTTCATGCAGGGTACGGACGAAATCGCCCATCGCCGGTCCGAGTACGCGTTCCATTGGCCGCTTCTCCGGCGCCACCACATGCACCTCGATGCCGCGGGCGCGCAGCGACGCCGCGACTTCGAGCCCGATGAAGCTCGCCCCGATGACGAGGGCACGCTTCGCGCCTTCGGCGGCGGCGATGATGGCGCGGCAATCGCCAAGATCGCGCAGCGTGTGCACATGGGACTGTTCCGCGCCGGGAATGGGGAGCCGCACGGGCTCGGCGCCCGTTGCAAGCAGAAGCCGGTCGTAGCCGATCCTTTCGCCGCCTGCGGTCATGACATGGCGCGCATTTGTGTCGATCGAGGCGATCTCGGTTCCGAGCCGCAATCCGATACGTGCTTCCTCATAGAAATTGTCGGGCTGTAGCGGCACCCATTCCTCGGGTGCGCTGCCGGCGAGATAGTCCTTGGAGAGGTTCGGCCGGTCGACGGGCGCTGCCGCCTCGCCGCTCAGTATGGTGATGGTGCCGGCGAAGCTCCGCCGCCGCAGCATTTCGGCCGCGGCAAAGCCCGCCGCGCCGCCGCCGACGATGACGATCTTTTCCGGGGCGGAGGCCGGGGCGTGCGCACTCGCACGGCGTTGGGGCTGCGCGAGCTTCTCTCTCACGAAGACGCGTCCGTCCCTCTGCTCGACCCGCCAGCAGGCGAGCGGGCCGAAGGCAGGCGCGCGCGTCGCCTCGCCCGTGCGCAGATCGAAACAGGCATGATGCCAGGGGCAGCGAATGCCCTCGCCATCGACGAGCCCTTCCGCCAGCGGCCCGTGATAATGGCTGCAATAGGCGTCGATCGCGAAAATCCCGTCGCCTGCGCGCACCAGCAGAACGTCCTGGTCACCGACATGGCCGAGCAGTTTTCCATCGGCAAGCGCGGAAAGCGCGACGCCGCGGGCGAGGTCGGGGCCGCTGGGTGTTGGCTGCTGCTCCGTCATCTTTTCCTCCCCTGGCGACCGGCGGGCGGTCCCTTCATGGCAGAAAGACGGTTGCGAAGGCGGAATGGTTCCCATGTCCTTCGCGCAAACGAGCATAGCCCCGCGACGGGCTGCCGCCATCACGGATTCGCACCATCACGGATTCGTATGGGAGAGGCGGCGCTTCCCCGCCCAGGGGTCAATGGGCGGGTGCGCCTTCGGCCCGCGCCGGGCTCTCGCCCTCGTCCCGCTCCGCCATGAGCGCCATGCGCAGCCCCTCCCGCGCCGTCTGCAGGGCGGGTGAATCCGGCTGGGCGGAAGAAAGCGCGTAAATGGAGAAGGAGAACTCAGGCGCGTTCGCCACGCGATGGAGCCTTCCGCTATCGAGATGGGGTTTGACGGCGCGTGTGCGGAAATAGCCGCTGCCGCCAATGGTGAGGATGTATTGAAGCGCGAGCGGCCCGAGCCCCACAAACATGCCGGCGTCGCGAAGATGCGGAAAGACGATCTCGTGATGCGCGGCGAAATCGGGGCCCCAGTCGACATGAATGTAGTCGCCGCTCTGCATGTCGCTCGCACCCCGCTCGGTGCTGACGGCGATGAGCTTTTCTTCCAGCAGCAATTCGAACTTCATGCCCGGCCGCTGTGAGGGCGCGTACATGATCGCAAGATCGAGAACACCGGTCTGAACCTTCTCGATCAGCCGCTCGCCGAGATCGACATGGGTTCTGAGCGCGATCTCCGGCGCGTTCCGGTGCATCCAGATGAGCCAGTTGAGGAGCAGCGGGTTCCAGAGGCTGAGTTCGCCGCCAATGGTGACGATGGCCTCGCGCCCCGGCGGCAGCGCGACCTGCTGGCGCGCCCGCTCCCAGATCTGCACCATCGAGGCCGCATAGCGGATGAATTCGTTGCCCGCAGGGGTGAGGCGCGCCCCCGCCTTGTTTCTCACGAAAAGGCTCCGCCCGAGCTGTTCTTCCAGTGCCTTGATGCGGGCGCTGACGGCCGTCTGGGTGATGTTGAGCCGCTCGGCCGCCCTGACGAAACTCCCCGTCGCAACGACGTCAAGAAACGTGCGTGCCAGGTCAATATCCATTTCTCACCAAAAATATTGAGCTTAAGCACGAATAATATTCGTTTGCGGGCCTATAAGCCAAGTGCCACTTTCCATTTCGCGACGGGGTATTGGTCATAACCGCCGGCGAGCGCAGACTGCACCCCAAAAATACATTATTTTTTTGTATATCAATACAGAAAAATAAATCTCGCGGAAAAATAGATTCTTTCCGCAAGCCGGAATGTGAATTTACCCAGAGCCGGAGTTGAGCCCCTTATGAACATGCCCCTGTCCATCCTCCCCGGCATTGGCCTCACCGATCGGCAAATGGAGCAGCTCGAAGCGCTGGCGACCGCGCTGAGGCCGGATCAGCAGCTCTGGGCGAGCGGCTATCTCGCCGGCGTGGCGCAGGCCCGCCTGTCGGGAGCGGGTCTCGTGACCGAGACTGCTTCCGCCCCGGCGGGCGCCGTTGGCGAGGCGTCGTCCGCCGATGCCGTGACGCTGACGATCCTCTATGCGAGCGAGACGGGAAATGCGGCGGAGCTTGCGCGGCGCATTGAGGCGCGGGCGCAGGGGCTCGGTCTCAAGGCGAGCGCGAGCGATCTCGCGGCCTACAAGACGCGCGGCCTCAAGGACGAGAAGCTCATTCTCCTCGTCTCGAGCACGCATGGCGAAGGCGATGCGCCCGAGCCCGCGGCGGGCTTCTTTGAATTCATCAATGGCCGCAAGGCGCCGAAACTCGAAGGCGTACGTTTCGCCGTTCTGGGCCTTGGCGATTCCACCTACGAATTCTTCTGCGAGGCGGCCAGGATTCTCGACCGGCGCTTCGAGGAGCTTGGCGCGACCCGCATCCATGAGCGCGTCGATTGCGACGTCGATTATGAAGAGCCGGCGGAAGCCTGGATCGAGGCCGTGCTGGAAAAGCTGCGCGCCGATGCTGCCCCGGCAAGCGCGGGAGCGGTGAATGTGGCGCTGCCGGCCGCGGGAGCGGCGTTGGCCTCCGCGATACATGACAAGCGCAACCCGTTTCCGGCGCCGGTCATCGAAAACCTCGCCATCACGGGACGCGGCTCCAGCAAGGAAACGCGCCACATCGAATTCGCGCTCGATCAGTCCGGTCTTGTCTATCAACCCGGCGATGCGCTCGGCATCGTCGCCCGCAACGATCCGGCTCTGGTCGAGGAGCTTCTGGAACTGGGCGGCCTGACGGGCGGCGAAGCTGTCGCATCGAAGGGGGGCGAGGTTTCGCTCGCGGATGCGCTCTCCCGCGACTACGAGATCACGGCGCTTACGCCGAAATTCATCCAGCACTGGGGCGAGCTTTCGGCTTCCGATGAATTGCGCGCCCTTTCCGATGCCGCGAACCGCGCCGCGCTGACGGCCTTCATGAAGGGCCACCACATCGTCGATGTCATGCGCGACTATCCCGTCCCGGGCCTTAACGCCGAACGGCTCCTCGCGGGCCTGCGCGGATTGCAGCCGCGGCTCTATTCGATTGCGTCGAGCCACCTTGCCGTGCCCGACGAGGTGCATATCACCGTGTCGGCCGTTCGCTACGATCTTCATGGCAGCGAGAGAACGGGCGTCGCCTCCTGCTTCCTCGCCGACAGGATCAAGCCCGACGATTTCGTCCCGGTCTATATTCAGCACAATGATAATTTCCGGCTGCCCGAGGACCGCGAAGCGCCGATCATCATGGTCGGCGCGGGCACCGGCGTCGCACCCTTCCGCGCCTTCGTCCAGCATCGCGAGGCTGAAGGTCCGCAGGGAAAGGCGTGGCTCTTCTTCGGCGAGCGGAATTTCCGCACCGATTTTCTCTATCAGACCGAGTGGCAGGGCTGGCTCAAGGATGGTGTGCTCGATCGGATGGATGTTGCCTTCTCCCGGGACCAGGCGGAGAAGCGCTACATCCAGCACGTGATGCTCGAGCGCGGCGCCGAGCTTTTCGCATGGCTCGAGGAAGGCGCGCATCTCTATCTCTGCGGCGATGCCGAAAAGCTCGCGCCCGATGTGCATGAAGCGCTGCTTTCCATCGTGGAGAGCAATGGCGCCCTGACGCGGGAAGGCGCCGAGGAATATCTGCGCGATTTGCAGCGCGGCGGGCGCTACCAGCGCGACGTCTATTGAGGATCACGTCATGAGTGCCGAAACGAAACTCCCCGCTATCGACCGCAGCCACGACATCTCGCAGCCGCTCGAGAAGCTCCATCCGAATGAGCGCCTGAAGGATCAGAGCAACTATCTGCGCGGCACGATCGAGCAGAGCCTCGCCGCGCCGCTCACCGGCTCGGTCACGAGTGACGATACGAAACTGATGAAGTTTCATGGCATCTACCAGCAGGACGACCGCGATCTGCGTGAGGAGCGCCGCCGCCAGAAGCTGGAGCCCGCCTATCAGTTCATGGTTCGCGTGCGTCTGGCGGGGGGCGTGTGCAGCCCACGCCAGTGGCTGAAGATCGACGAGCTTTCCGAGCTCTATGGCGGCGCCACGCTCCGCATGACCACGCGCCAGACCTTCCAGTTTCACGGCATATTGAAGCCCAACCTCAGAAACACCATTCAGGGGCTCAACGAGGTTCTTCTCGACACCATCGCGGCCTGCGGCGACGACACGCGCGGCGTGATGTGCTCGGTCAATCCGCATCTCTCCGCGCTTCATGCGGAAGTCTACGATCTCGCCCGGCGCACATCGAACCGCGTCATCCCCAAGACGCGCGCCTATCACGAGATCTGGCTCAATGGCGAAAAAGTCGCGGCCTCCGACGCGGATACGCCCCCGGAAGACCCGATCTATGGCCGCACCTATCTGCCGCGCAAGTTCAAGTTCGGTTTCGTGATCCCGCCCGTGAACGACATCGATGTCTATGCGCAGGATGTGGGGCTCATTGCGATTGCCGAGGGCGAAAAGCTCCTCGGCTTCAATCTCAGCGTCGGCGGCGGCATGGGCAACACCGACAATGCGCCGGAGACCTTCCCGCGCCTCGGCGATGTCGTGGGATATTTCCCAAAGGAAAAGCTCTTCGACATCGCGGTCGCGACCGCCACCATCCAGCGCGACTATGGCGATCGCGTCGATCGCATGCATGCCCGCTTCAAATACACCATCGAGGACAGGGGAACCGACTGGTTCAAGGCCGAGCTCGCGAGCAGGGTCGGCTTTCCGCTCGAGGAGGCGCGGCCTTTCGAGTTCACGAGCAATGGCGACACCTATGGCTGGGTGCAGGGCTCGGATGGCATGTGGCACTTCACCATGTTCATCGAGAACGGACGCATCAGGAACACGCCACAGCGCCCGCTCAAGACGGCGCTGCGCGAACTGGCGCTCGTTCACAAGGGCGAGCTGCGCCTGACGCCGAACCAGAACCTCATCGTCGCCAATGTCAGCGAAGCGGAAAAGCCGCATATCGCCGACATGCTTGCCGCCTATGGGCTCGATTCCTCCATCCATGTGAGCGCGCTCAGGCTGAACTCGATGGCCTGCGTCGCGCTTCCCACATGCGGCCTCGCAATGGCCGAAAGCGAGCGCTACCTGCCGACCCTCGTCACCAAGGTCGAGCGCATCCTCGCTGATCACGGACTTCAGGACGTGCCGATCACCATGCGCATGACGGGCTGCCCCAATGGCTGCGCGCGGCCCTATATCGCGGAGATCGGTTTCACGGGCCGCGCCCCCGGAAAATACAATTTCTATCTGGGCGGCGGCTTCCACGGTCAGAGGCTCAATCGCCTCTATCTGGAGAATGTCGGCGAGGCGCGCATCCTCGAGGAACTGGGCAAGATCATCGCGCACTTCGCCAAGGACCGTCACGACAAGGAACATTTCGGCGATTTCGTCATACGCGCCGGCTATGTGCGCGCAGTGACGGGCGGAAACGATTTCAATAGCTGACGGCACCGCCGTCGCAAGGAGGATCAAATGAGCGGTTACATGCTGATTTCGTCGCGCGATCCGTTCGAGTGCGGCGATACGGAGAGCTTCTACCGACTGGCCACCGATCTGAAGGCGAAAGGGCGCGATGTGACGCTCTTCCTCGTTCAGAACGGCGTTCTGCCCGCCCGCGTCGGCGCGGACAATGCGGCGCTCCGCCAGGCGATCGGCGCAGGCGTTCGCGTGCTCGCCGACGACTTCTCGCTTCGCGAGCGCGCCCTCGACAAGGGTGTCCTTGCCGACGGCGTCAAATCGGCTCCGCTCGAAAGCGTCGTAGACGCACTTGCGGCGGGCGCCAAGGCCCTGTGGCACTGAACGGCTTTTTACGTTGACGCAGTTCCGGGCGGAAAAACGCTGCCGCGCTTTCCCGGAACTGCTCTGGGAGAAATCAGATGAGCAATCCTAAGACACTCGCTTTTGCGATCATGGACCCGCCCTATGAGAGCGCGCGTTCCACAACCTTCTTCCGCCTGCTCGAGATCGCGGCCGGCCGCGGCTACAATCTCAACGTCTTCGCCTATGAGGGCGGCGTGCACCTGTCATTCGAGCAGCAGAAGCCGCATGGCAACGGCGTCCACGGCACCGATGTGGAGGCCGAGAATCATCCGCTTCCGAAGATCTGGGTGAGCGAGATCATCGCCAAGGCCGAGAAGAATGGCGGAACGGTCAACTGGGTGAATTGTGGCCTGTGCGCCGATGAACGCGGCATCGACAAGGTTGTGGCCGGCGTGCGGCGCGGCGGACCCGCCGATTTCTGGAAGCTCGCTGCGGCTTCCGACAATTCACTCGTCATTGGAACAAGGTGAATGCGATGAAGGCACTTCAGATCATAGAGGCCGCCTTCCGCGGCACTCTCGAGGAACAGGACGATACGATCATCTGGCTGACCCACTCCATGCGCGATGCGGGCGGCGATCTTTCCGTGCTCCTGACGGGCAATGCCGTCAATTACGCGGTGAAGGGACAGGATGCGAGCGGGCTCCGCTTCGGCGGCTGGACCCAGACACATCCGCCCCGCATCGGCCACGAGCTTGAGAAGCTCGCCGGCAAGGGCGTGCCGGTCTATGCTGTCCGCGACGATCTCGACCGCCGCGGACTTGGGCAGGCGGCTCTCGTGCAGGGCGTGAAGGTCGTCGCGCGTGAAGCGGTGGCCGGTCTCTTCGATGAGCACGATCAGGTCTGGCACTGGTAGGACGGACGAAATGAGCGGCACTGGCTCGGAACGGACGGATCGGGCGGGCGCGTCTTCCGCGCGCTCCATCATCGACAATGCGGGGTCCGTGTTCCGGACCAGGGCTTGCGACATTCTCGGCTGCGAAGTTCCGGTCGTGCTCGCAGGGATGGGCGGCGTCGCCCGCTCGGAGCTGGTCGCGGCGGTGAGCGAGGCCGGCGGTTATGGCTTCCTCGGCATGGTCCGGGAATCGCCGCGTTTCATCCGTAGGCAGATCAATGAGGTGAGGGCGGCGACGAAACACGATTTCGGCGTCAACCTCATTCCCGCCGCAACGCCGCCCGCGGTCTTTGAGGAGGAGCTCAAGGTCTGCATCGAGGAAAAGGTCCATTCGGTCTGCCTTTTCTGGGATGTCGACCCGCTCGCCATCGCGAGATTGCGCGATAGCGGGATTCTGGTCGTCTGCCAGGTCGGCTCCCTGCGCGACGCCGAAGAGGCGCTGGCGGCGGGCGCCCAGATTCTCATCGCTCAAGGCGTCGAGGCGGGTGGCCATGTACGCGGAGAGGAAGCCCGCATGAGGCTTCTCGCCGAAGTGCTGAAGATTTCGGGCGATGTGCCCGTCCTTGTCGCGGGTGGCATCGCGACGGGCAAGGACTTCATCGAGGTGCTGGATCACGGCGCCTCGGGCGTGGTGCTCGGAACCGCGCTCCTCGCCACGCGCGAGTCCTTCGCGCATGACTATCACAAGCAGAGGGTTGTGGAAGGCTCGTCGGCCGACACGCTGCGCACCACGGCATTTCACATCAACTGGCCAGCCGGCGCTTATGTGCGTGTGCTGAAGAACAGCGTGACCGAAGGGCGCCATGGCGATCCCTTCCAGCCGCGCCTTCAGACTGTCGGCGAGGATTTCGGCCGCGCGCTCTATCGCTTCAGCACGGATTCTCCCTTACGCTCAACGACCGGCGATCTCGAGACCATGGCGATCTATGCCGGCGAGGGAACGGGCCGGATCAACGACATCGTTCCGGCGGAGGAGCGCATCGCCGGAATTCTGGACGAGGCGCTCGCCTTGCGCGCGGCCGCGAGCAAGGCGGATGCTTCCGCCGGTGAGCCTGCCTCGCCCGTCTGCTATGCCCGCGAAGCCGATGACGCCTATATGGGATTTCTCTCCCATGCGGAGCTTGTCGCCTTCCTGAACATGCTTCTGGAGGCGGAGCGGGCGGGCGCGCGCGCTGCCGCCCGGCTCGCGGTCGATCTGGCGGACCCGGCCGCGCAGGCCGCCATGCGCGAGCTTCACGCCAATGAAACCTATTGCTGCCGTCTGCTGCTCGATGAGATCGCCGCGCTCGGCGAATTGCCTTCGCCGCGAACGGGCGAGTTCTATGTCAAGCTGATGGCGGTCGAGGGCAATGACGCGCGAGTGGCCTTCCTTGCCAAGGGGCAGCGATGGGTGGCGCGAAAGCTTCGCGAGACGCTGCCGAAAATCCGCGCCGATGGGCTCCATGCGCGCCTGACCGAGATGCTGGCGCTGCACGAAACGGCCGAAACGTAGCGTAACCGCGCGTCTCCCCGCCCGGGCGCCAGAGTCGGCCGCCCGGCCCGCCGGGAGCCCTCCCGGCAGGGTCTCCTTTGCCTCTAGGAATGGGGCCGCACTATCCCTTAAGCTTGTGTCCATCGCTCATGGAGCGGACAAAACAACAAGACTTTCGGGAGGAGATCATGGGTGGCAAGCCGTCAGTGGCGGTGATCGGAGCGGGTCTCGGCGGGTTGTGCGCCGCGATCAAGCTCAAGGAAGCCGGCTTCGAGGACATCGTCATTCTGGAAAAGGCCGACAAGGTCGGCGGCACCTGGCGCGACAATTCCTATCCGGGCTGCGCCTGCGACACGCCGGTGGCGATGTATCAGTTCTCCTTCGCGCCGAGCCTCGCCTGGAGCCATATCTTCCCCCGCGCGGCCGAGGTGCAGCGCTACTCGGAATATCTGGTCGATAGTTTCGGCCTCGCCCCGCATCTGAAACTCGGCACGGAGACGAAGAAGGCCCAGTGGGACGATACGAAGTCGCTCTGGCGGATCGAGACGGGCGCGGGCGAGACGATCGAGGTGCAGGCGATCGTGCCGGCGCTCGGCCAGCTCAACCGCCCGACCATCCCCGAGATTGCGGGCCGCGAGAGCTTCGCGGGCCCGGCCTTCCATTCCGCGCGCTGGGACCATTCGGTCAGCCTCAAGGGCAAGCGCGTCGGCGTCATCGGTTCGGCGGCAAGCGCCGTGCAGCTCATTCCCGAGGTCGCCAAAGAGGCGGCGCATCTCACCGTCTTCCAGCGCACGCCGAACTGGGTGATCCCGCGCCTCGACCGCCCGATCACCGAGGAAGAGAAGGCGCTGATGATGACCGAGCCGCATGTCGCGCAGCTCGGCCGCGAGCAGATTTACGCGGGTGCGGATTATCTTTTCTGGCAGGTCTTCAGCTGGACGAAGGAAGGCCGTGCCGCCTATACGCGCGTCGCGCTCAACCATCTGGAAGAGCAGGTGCCCGATCCCGAGCTTCGCAAGAAGCTGACGCCCGACTATCCGATCGGCTGCAAGCGCATCCTCATCACCGATGATTTCTATCCCGCTCTCATGCGCCCCAACGTGTCGCTGGTGACGGAGGGCGTCTCGCGCATCACGCCGAAGGGCGTCGAAACCGCCGATGGCGCGGCCCATGATCTCGACGTCATCGTCTATGCGACAGGCTTCGAGACGACCGGCTGGCACTGGTCGATGGATGTCGTCGGCCGCGAGGGCCAGCGCCTCAACGATGTCTGGAACGAAGCGCCCGAAGCCTATCTCGGCATCACGACCGCGGGCTTCCCCAACATGTTCATGCTGTACGGGCCCAACACCAATCTCGGCCACAACACGATCACCTTCATGATCGAGCGCCAGGTCGAATATGCGGTGCGCGCTCTCCAGCAGATGCAGGCCGCGGGTGCTGTTTCGATCGAGGTGACGAAGGCGGCGCAGGAGCGCTTCAATCGCGAGCTTCAGGCGGCGCTGGCCAAGACCACCTGGGCCGATCCCGGCTGCAATTCCTGGTACAAGACCGCCGATGGCCGCATCACCCAGAACTGGTCCTCGCATACGCGCGATTACGCGAAGGCGACGGCCGAGCTGGCGCTGGAGGATTACACGCTGCGGCAGCGTCAGGCGGTGCCCGCTCAATAACCGCGAATGACATGCGGGCGGGCTCGAATGTGAGCCCGTCCGTATCCATCGGAACGAGGTTCATCCCTGCTTGCGCGGCACGAGCCCCTTCGTCAGCAGGCTGATATACTCGTCGACTATCCTCTGTTCGGAAAGATCGGCATCGCGATTGCGCCAATGGCCGAGCGAATTGAGCGCTCCTGCCAGCGCAAAAGCCGTCACTTTCGGATCGGATGAGGCGATGGAGCCATCGGCAATGCCATCCGAAACGAGTTCGCGGATCTTGTGGTCGATGTCGGATTTGATGCGCCTGATCTTCTTGCGGCTCGCATCCGACAGTTCCGTATCGCTGATGCGGACGGCGCAGCGCCCGAAATCCGTGTCGATGAGGCGCGCATATCGCCGCAGATAGGCGACGAGGCGCTGGAGGCCCGTTGCCTTCGCTTCCTCGTCATCGGCCACGGCCGCCTCGTCGTCCAGCCGGTCGAGCACATGTTCGATACAGGCGAAGAGCATCGCCTCCTTGTTCTTGAAATAATAATAGAGCGTCGGCTTCGTCACATTCAGTAGCCGCGCCACTTCGTCGAGCGATGTGCGGTGATAGCCGTATTCGGCGAAGACATGCGCTGCCGCCGCGAGAACCGCATCCCGCTTCAGCTCCTTTTCGCGCTTTCGCTCCCGCGATTTCTTCCAGGGTGAGGTGATCGCCGCGCCCGGCATCCTGTTCTCTCCGATTGGGGTTCGCGAGCATAGGAACCCGGCCCCCTGTTTGACAAGATACTACAGGGAATATAAGTTACTCATCAGTAGAATTTTGGCAAAAGGCCGGAACGGCGGGGGGAAGCGTTGTATCTGACACAAGCCATCCATCGGGCGGCGGCCACGACGCCCGATGCCGTCGCCACGATCTGCGGCGAGCGCAGGCATAGCTGGGCGGAGATGAAGGACAGGATCGCTCGCTTCGCGGGTGCGCTTCTCGATCTCGGCATCAAGCCGGGAGATCGCATCGCCGTGCTGGCCATGAACTCAGACCGCTATTTCGAGATTTATGCGTCGGTCTACTGGGCGGGCGCGGCCATCGTGCCGATGAACACGCGCTGGTCTGTGCCCGAGCACGTCTATTCGATCGAGGATGCGGGCGTGACGATCCTCATTGTCGATGACACCTTCCTTGAGATGGGTCGCGCGATCAAGGATGTCTGCGAGGGCATTGCCTGCCTCATCCATGCCGGCGACAAGCCGGCTCCCGACGGCCTCATGGATTACGAGGCGCTGATCGCCGATGCCACGCCCGCACCCGACGCGCTCCGCTCGGGCGGCGACCTCGCCGGCATCTTCTACACGGGCGGCACGACCGGCTTCCCGAAAGGCGTGATGCTGTCCCACCAGAACCTCTGGACCGGGGCGCTCTGTGTCGGCGCTGGCATCCACTACGATTCCTCGGTGCGCTATCTCCATGCGGCGCCGATGTTCCACCTTGCCGATGTCGGGCTGGGCAATGCGGCTTCCATCTTCGGCGGTTCGCATGTGTTCATGCCGTCCTTCGAGCCTTCGGCCTTTCTGCGCCTCGTCGAGAAGGAGCGCGTGACCCACACCCTGCTCGTGCCGACCATGATCCGGATGCTGCTCGATTGCCCGGACTTCGGAAAGCATGACCTCTCCTCATGGAAGGGCCTTCTTTACGGCGCATCGCCCATGGCGGAAGCGCTGCTCGAGGCGGCGCTGAAGGCGCTTCCCGGCGTCGCCTTCACGCAAGGCTACGGCCAGACGGAGCTTGCCCCGCTCGCAACCCTGCTCGGGCCCGAATGGCATGTGCTGGAAGGGCCGCGAGCCGGCAAGCTGCGCTCGGCGGGGCGTCCGGGCATCTGCGTCGAGGTGAAGATCGTCGGCGCCGATGGCGAGGAGCGTCAGTACGGAGAGGTCGGCGAGGTCGCCGTTCGCGGCCCCAATGCAATGATGGGCTACTGGAACAAGCCGGATCAGACCGCCGCCACGCTCGTCAATGGCTGGGTGAGAACAGGTGACGGCGGCCATCTGGATGAGGACGGGTTTCTCTACATCGTCGATCGCGTGAAGGACATGATCGTCTCCGGTGGCGAGAACGTCTATTCCGCCGAAGTCGAGAACGCGCTCATGAAGCATGAGGCCGTCGTCGAATGCGCCGTCATCGGCGTACCGGACGCAAAATGGGGTGAGCGCGTCCACGCCATCGTCGTGACGCGGCCCGGCCGTCAGGTTTCGGCCGACGATCTGATGCAGCACTGCAAGGCGCTCATCGCCGGTTACAAATGCCCGCGCAGCGTCGAGTTCAGTGCCGAACCCCTGCCGAAATCGGGCGCCGGAAAAATTCTGAAAGCCGACCTCCGCAAACGCTTCTGGGCCGGTGAAGCCCGGAATGTCAGCTAAAGGACAATTCGAATGAACCGTGTCGTCGTGGCGGGCGTGGGCATGCTCCCATTCGTGAAACCGGGAGCCGCAGCGCCATATAATGAAATGGGGGCGGAGGCGATCCGTCTCGCGCTCAAGGATGCGAACCTCTCCTATGAGCATGTGGGGCAGGCCTATGCTGGCTGGGTCTATGGCGATTCGACCGCAGGTCAGGCCGCACTCTACAAGGTAGGTCTTTCGGGCATCCCGGTCGTCAACGTCAACAATAATTGCTCGACCGGCTCCACGGCGCTCTTTCTGGCGCGCCAGGCCGTCGAAAGCGGCATCGTCGATTGTGCGCTGGCCTTCGGCTTCGAGCAGATGGCGCCCGGCGCGCTCTCGACCCTTTTCAACGATCGCCCCGGCCCGCTCGACGATTTTCTGGAAGTCGCGAACGAAGCCTTCGAGGGAGCCGAAACCGTGCCCATGGCGCTGCGTCTGTTCGGCGGTGCCGGATATGAGTATCAGCAGAGATATGGGGCGCGCAGCGAGACTTTCGCCAAGGTGCGCGAGAAGGCGAGCCACCACGCCCGGCATAATGAACGCGCGATCTTCCGAACGCCGCTCAGCGTGGAAGACGTGCTGCAATCGCCGACGATGTTTCTCAATCTGACCCGGCATCAATGCTGCCCGCCAAGCTCAGGCGCGGCCGCGGCCATCCTCTGTAGCGAGCAGTTTGCGCGCAAGCATGGGCTCGATGCGCGGATCGTCATAGCGGGGCAGGCGATGACGACCGACCGGCCCTCGACCTTCGCCGAGCGCAGCCTCATCAAGGCGGTCGGCGCCGACATGACGAAGGAGGCCGCCCAACTCGTCTATGAGCAGGCGGGCATCGGCCCCGATGATGTCGATGTCATCGAGCTCCATGACTGCTTCACGACGAATGAAGTCATCACCTATGAGGGCCTCGGCCTTTGCGCTGAGGGCGCCGCCGAAAAATTCATCTGGGATGGCGACAACACCTATGGTGGAAAGGTGGTGACGAACCCGTCGGGCGGCCTTCTCTCCAAGGGACATCCCCTCGGCGCGACCGGTCTCGGCCAGTGCGCGGAACTCGTCTGGCAGCTTCGCGGAACCGCAGGCGTGCGCCAGGTCGAGGGCGCGCGTATCGGGCTTCAGCACAATCTCGGGCTGGGCGGCGCCTGCGTTGTCACCCTTTATGAGCGCAAGGAGTGAGCCCCATGATCGATCGCAAGTTCATCGGGCATGAATTCGCCCCGATTACCGCCGAGGTCGAGAAGGGACGATTGCGCTTCTTCGCCAAGGCGACCGGCAATAAGGACGCCATCTATTCCGACGAGGAGGCGGCCCGGCAGGCGGGATATGCCTCGCTGCCCGTACCGCCCACATTCCTCTTCTGCCTCGAGATGGATCGCGAAGATCCCATGGATTTTCTCACTCTGCTCGGCGTCGATCTCGGCCGCGTCCTTCATGGCGAGCAGAATTTCGTCTATCGCGCGCCGGTCTGCGCGGGTGATCGCATCACTTTCCGCACCCGCATTTCCGACATCTACGACAAGAAGGGTGGGGCGCTCGAATTCATCGTCACCGAAACCGAGGCTCGCAATCAGCATGGCGTCCATGTCGCCGACATGCGCCGCTCGATCGTCGTGCGCAACGGCTAGGAGAAGAAAGATGACGGATCTCACGACCGCGCCCGAAGGCGCCATCGTCGGCAGTATCACCGCCGACAGGATCACGCGCCACATGCTCGCGCTCTATTGCGGCGCCTCCGGCGATCACAACCCCATTCATGTCGACATCGATTTCGCGAAGGCGGCGGGCATGCCCGATGTCTTCGCCCACGGCATGTTGTCGATGGCCTTTCTCGGACGCCTCCTCACGGACCTCGCGCCGCAATCGGCGCTGCGGAGTTTCGGCACGCGCTTTGCCGCCATTACGCATCTTGGGTCCGAGATCACCTGCACGGCGAAGCTCGTCGAGCGTTTCGCCGTCGATGATGAGCGGCGCGTGAGGCTCGAACTCGTTGCCAGCGATCAGAGCGGCGACGTGAAGCTTGTCGGAGAAGCGGTACTCGCGCTCCAGGAACGGGAATGAAACGATGAAGAAACTCGAAGGAAAGGTTGCGCTCATATCGGGCTCGGGCCGCGGCATTGGCCGTGCGCTGGCGCTGAAACTCGCACGCGAGGGCGCCTGCGTCGTCGTGAACGACATGGATCAGGCGCCGGCGGATGAGGTCGTTGCCGAAATCCGCAAGGAGGGCGGCGAGGCGACCTCATGCGTGGGGAGCGTCACGGCGCTGGATTTTGGCGAGCGCTTCGTCCAGACGGCGCTCGACAGCTACAAGGGCCTCGACATCATCGTCAACAATGCGGGCTACACCTGGGACAACGTCATTCAGAAGATGAGCGACGAGCAGTTCCAGGCCATGCTCGATGTGCATCTGACGGCGCCCTTCCGGATCCTTCGCGCGGCTGCCGAGCCTATTCGCGTCTTCGCGAAGAACGAAGCGCAGCAGGGCAAGGAAGTGTTCCGCAAGATCGTCAACATCTCCTCGGTTGCGGGCCTCGGCGGCAATACGGGACAGGTGAGCTATTCGTCGGCGAAGGCCGGTCTCGTCGGCATGACGAAGACCATGTCGAAGGAGTGGGGCAGGTTCAAGGTCAATGTGAACTGCGTGGCCTTCGGCTTCATCAAGACCCGCCTGACACAGCCGCTGACGGAAGCGGGCGCGAGCATCGATGTCGAGGGGCGCAAGATCGCCGTGGGCGTGCAGCCGGCCTTCATCGACGCGATGGAAAAACAGATGATCCCCCTCGGCCGCGCCGGCACGCCGGAGGAAGCGGCGGACGGCGTCTATCTCTTCTGCACGCCGGAGTCGAATTACATCAGCGGGCAGGTCGTCATCGTAGGCGGCGGAGTCTCGCTCTGAATGAGATGGGGCGGGTTCGACGCCCGCCCCATTGCCCCCTCACATTGCCTTGCGCCGCTAAACCTGCCGCGCATGCCGCGCATGAGCGGCGCTCACAAGCTCCTGAAACTGGATGACGCCATTCTCATGTACCGATGAGAGACGTCCCCTGTCATAGATGCCGGCCTGAAGGTTCGCCTGCACGGCCTGACAAATGGCGAGGTCTTCCTTCGCCACGGTGTAGGCCCACTCGATCAGCTCATCCCGTTCCTTCTCCTTCGCCGGGTCGAGTTCGTTGAAGAGATAGCGATAGGTCAGCCGCATTCTGGTCGGGCCCAGCGGCTCGACCTGCCCGATATTCATGCCCCAATTGTACATGTTGAAGAAGAGCCCCGGCAGACGCCATACCCATAGCCCGTCCGTCTGCCCGCCGTCGCGCGCGGGCGCATAATGCCGCTGCACGCGCAGGCCGATCGCGTCGATGCGATAGCCGCGCATGTCGATCGCGCCATTGAGACCCGGATGTATGGTCGGGATGTGCCATGCCTCGGCGTAATTATCGCAATAGGTCTTCCAGTTGATATCGGCTTCGACGGAAAACTGACGGGCGAGCTTCATGGTCTCGATCGGGTGGCGGAGCGCGACGGTCGAGATGTCGCTGAGCCATGCATCGAGCGGCTCGACATCCGCATCGAGCGCCACAAAGACGAATCCGCGCCACGTTTCGCAGCGCGCGGGCACGAGGCCATAGGCGCTCTTGTCGATCTCCATGTCCGGCGCGCCGCGAAGATTGCCCTCGAAATCATAGAGCCAGCGATGATAGGGGCATGAGAGACGGTCCGTGTGGCCGGTGCAGTCTCCGCCTACCAGCGGTGAGGCGCGGTGGCGGCAAACATTGTGGAAGCAGCGCAAGGCCCCGTCCTTGCCGCGTATCGCAAAGACCGGGTATCCCGCAATGGTCGCGGAAATATAGTCTCCGGGCGCTTCAAGCTGCGAGACGCGCCCGATGAGTACCCAGCTCTTCGCCCAGATTTCGCGCCGTTCTATCTCCCAGGCTTCCGCGCTCCAGTAGAGTTGCGCGGGCAGCGTTTCGGGATCAGGCGATGTGGTGCCTGCCGTCATGTGTTTTCCCCTCCGGCCAGCGGATGTGGAGCCGCCATTCTGTTGCCGGCTGACGGTATCGGCGGGGTGGCGCGCGCGGTATATCCTCGTTGGGATAGTCAGGCCGAGGTTTCGACCATCGCCGCTTCCTGCAGCGTTTCGAAGAACAAGGCGAGCAATTCGGCCTGCGAGCGCACATCGAGTTTGATGTAGATGCGCTTGATGTGATTGCGCACTGTGCCTGGCGCGATCTTCAGCATGCGCCCGACCGATTTCGGCGGCAGTCCCTTGAGAAGGAGATGGGTGACTTCCTTTTCGCGCTCGCTCAGCGCATCGGCACCGAAACTTTCATAGGCGGCCGAGAGCATCTGGTGCAGCCGGTGAGAGGGGCTGGCGCCGCCATGGTTCTGTTCCTGATAGAGGTTCCATATGCGCCGTGCCGCGATCTCGACGCTGTCGGTCACGGCGACGAGCCGCCGGAATTCGCTCGCGTTGAAATGCGGCGCGCCGACGAAACGCATGAGCGAGAAATAGGCCGCGAAATCGTCGGTCAGGTAGAGCAGATAGCAGATCTCGTCGATCATGCCATAGGGGCGATAATAGGAAATGTAATAGGCGCTATCGCGGAAATCTGGCGGAAACATTTCCTTCGGTGACAGGCAGACGCTCTGCCTGCGTTTCAGAAACTGCTCATAGCTCGGGTCGAGCAGGTACTGACCCTCCTTGTAGTCGCGGTTCCACTCATATTCCCCGTCAAGGTCGATGACGAGAGGCGGCGCATCCCTGAGATAGAAGCCCGCATAGAGCGTCGTATCGGGAACGAGCGCGCTGAGACCTCTGCCGAGCTTGCGGATGCTTTCGACGGCATCCGTCTCGGTGAGCGCATCGCCGAGATGCCGGCTCCATGATGCCGTGAGCGTGAGCGGGAGTGTGCCTTTGAGGTCGATTCCGGAATTCATGCATACCTTCCATTCGTCCCGGAAATAGTTCAGCGGGAGAGGCCGATTGTCCAGCCTTCCTGGCGCATGTCTCGCTGCCTCGCCACCCTAATAGCCTACCAAGGACACAGATCGGAGCTGATGCCCTGCGATAGAAATGTCTTCGGCCGTTCAGGCCGGAACACGAACGACGTTTTCAGCGGGTGCCCCTCGTGGGTACCGGGAGCACGACATGACCCTCGCCGGCATCAAGGCCCAGCCGATGGCAACCGCGGATATGGACAGGCGGTACAATCTTCATCCCTTCACCAATCTCGGGCTGATGGAAAAGTCCGAGCGGACGGTGATCGTCGGGGCCAAGGGCAATTATGTTTTCGGTGAGGATGGCCGGAAATTCCTCGACGGCCTTGGCGGCATGTGGTGCGTCAATATCGGGCACGGTCGCGAGGAGATGGCCGAAGCGATCGCCGATCAGATCCGCACGCTCGATTACTACTCGCCCTTCGATGATCTGACGACACCCGCCATGGCGACCCTCGCCGCCGCGCTCGCTCGCCATACGCCGGGCTCGCTCAACCGCGTTCTCTTCACGACGGGTGGGTCGACTGCGGCTGATTCGGCCATTCGGATCGCGCATCACTATTTCGAGCAGCTCGGGCAGAAGTCGCGTCGGCACATCATCTCCCGCGACCGCGCCTATCATGGCAGCACCTATCTGACGGCATCGCTGAGCGACCGGAGCTATTGCGATGGCTGGCTCAGGGAGGCCGGCTTCATCCATCATCTTCGCGCGCCGGGGCTCTATCGCCGCCCCGATGGCATGTCGGAGGCCGAGTTCGCGGACAGCCTCATCGAGGAATTCGAAGCGAAGATTTCCGAACTCGGCGCCGAGAACATCGCCGCCTTCATCGCAGAGCCGATCCAGGGCTCGGGCGGCGTCATTGTTCCGCCCGAGGGTTATCTGAAGAGGATGCGCGAGACATGCCGGAAATACGGCATCCTCTACATCTCCGATGAAGTCGTGACCGCCTTCGGCCGCCTCGGCCACATCTTCGCTTCGGAAGCGGAATTCGGCATCGTGCCGGACATCATCACCTCCGCGAAGGGGCTGACCTCGGGCTATATTCCGCTCGGCGCGGCCATCATTTCGGACGAGATCTACGAAGTGCTGCGCGGAGCACACTCCTACTTCAATACGGGCTTCACCTATTCTGGTCACGCGGTCGCCTGCACGGCGGCGCTCAAGAGCCTCGAGATCATCGAGCGCGAGAAGCTCTGCGATCATGTGCGTGCGATCGGCCCGCGCTTTGAAGGCGCGCTCGCCGGGCTCCGCGATCTGCCGCTTGTCGGTGATGTACGTGGCCGCAGGCTGATGATGTGCGTCGAATATGTGGCGGACAAGGCGCGCAAGGAGCTTTTCACCGACGAGACGCGCATCGGAAAGCGCATCTGGCGCCACTGCCAGAAAAGGGGGCTTCTGGTACGGCCGCTGGCGCATCTCAACGTGCTGTCGCCGCCGCTGACGCTCAACGAAGGCGAGATCGACTTTATCGCGGAGGTTTTGCGTGCCGCCATCATCGATACGGCGGATGAACTCGTCCGTGAAGGTGTGCGCGTCGCGTGATCACTATCCCATCTAGGCCATTTCGTTCTGGCCTGATGGCTTTAGTCTGGCAACCTCGGCTTCCATGCCGGGATTTTGTAAAGGGCCGCTCGGGAGGCGGGCCCGCATGAACGAGGGGGGCTTAATGCTGGGGGAGTACGGGAATCGGAAGGTGGGGCTTCTGGGGCTATTCGCCGGAGCAGGTCTCATCTTCGCAACAGCCATGCCGGAAGCGGCCATGGCCATGAAGTTCAAATCCGGCGCGTTCGACATCGCCATCGACACGACGCTGTCCGCGAGCGCCATGGTGCGAACCTCGCCGCGCAATTGCGCCTTCATAAGCTCCACCAATCCGCAGGGCTGCGCCTCGGATGGCCTGACTGACAATTATGATGACGGCGATCTCAATTTCGACCGCTGGGACATTGTCAGCGCGCCGCTCGGGGGCCTCACCGAAATCGAGGTGAAGTCCGGCGACTATGGTGTCTTCCTTCGCAGCAGCTATTTCGTCGATGCGATTCTCGCCGACAGGGATTCGACCCGGCGAACCGACCTCAGTGACACGGCGGTTCATCGCGAAGGCCGCCGCATCCGGCTCCTCGACGCCTATGTCTATGGCGAGGTTCCCGTCGGTGACATGTCGATGAATGTGCGCCTGGGCAATCAGGTGCTGAACTGGGGCGAAAGCCTCTTCTTCGGCGGCGGTATTGCCGAAACCAATTCCTATGATACCTCGAAGCTGCGCGGTGCCGGCGCCGAGATCAAGGAGGCGTTCCTACCGGCGCCCATGGGCCTCGTGCAGTTCTCGCCCTTCGATGGCCTCGACATCTCTGCCTATTATCAGGTGCGGTGGAATCCGACCGAGCTTGATCCGGTCGGCACTTTCTTCTCTCAGGAAGACATCATCGGCCCCGGCCATCAGGGTATTTTCTACGGACCCGCTCTCGGCGGTATCGGCGATCCGGGTGCGTCCGGCGTTCCGGCCGATGCTCAGTTCCTTCTTGGCACGGCCATCCCCGATGTCGGCGGCGGCGAGCCGCGCCATTCCGGCCAGTGGGGCGTTTCGGGCCGCTATTTCGCCGATGCGCTACAGACGGAATTCGGCCTCTACTACATGCGCTATCACCAGAAGGTGCCGGCAGTCGGCGTCAACGCGCAGTGCTTCGGCACGCCTGTCGACTGCTACCCCATGTCCTATTTCCTCAATTACGCCGAAGATCAGAACCTCTATGGCGTGACGGCGAGCTATGTGTGGCAGGGCGTTTCCTTCGGTGCCGAGGTCGCGCATCAGCCGGGCTATGCCGTACCGCTCGCCGACCCCTTCACGCCCGCCGCGATCAAGGCGATGGAAGCGGACCCCGTCACCTTCCTTGGCGGGGCGAGGGAGGAGGGTTTCGCCCGTGCGAACCGTACACAGACGATCCTCAACGCGATTTACATCTCGCCGCCGACGGATCCTGTTTTCGGACCGCTCATCCGTGGGCTCGGCATGGACGATCTGACCGTGATGGCCGAAGCCGCATGGACGCATTTCGACCGGAAGCCCGCCTACACATTCGGCGACGTCAATGCGGCCGGTTACGTGCTCGATGTGACGGGCAGCTATCAGGGCGTCTGGGGCACGCCATGGGTTCTCTATCCCGGCGTGAGCTTCAAGCATGATGTGCGCGGCACGGCGCTCGACTATGCGCTCACCGATACGCATATCGATGGGCGCAAGTCCATCACGCTGCGCCTGACGGCGGACTACCAGTCCGTCTGGAGCATCGGCGTTGCCTACACCAACAATTTCGGCGGCGGGATGATGAACTTCGCGAGCGATCGCGACTTCGCCTCCGTCAGCGTCGCCTATTCGTTCTGAACGCGGCACGATCCAGAAATCTGAAAGGGTCAAGAAAATGTCGAAAGGGTATTTTGCCGCCGCGACTCTGCTCGCCTGTGCGGTTGCCGGTAGCGCTTTGGCAAGCGATGCGTCGGATCTCGGCGGCAAGCTCACGCCGGTGGGTGCGGAGCGCGCCGGCAATGCCGCGGGCACCATTCCGGCCTGGGATGGCGGCATCACGACGCCGCCGGCGGGCTACAAGCCGGGCGGGGATTATGTCGATCCCTATGCCGGGGACGCGAAGCTCTTCTCGATCGAGAAGAGCAATGTCGATCAATACAAGGACCAGCTGACCGCCGGGCAGCGCATGCTCTTCGCGCGCTACCCCGAATACAGGATGGACGTCTATCCGACGCATCGCAGTTGCTCCCTTCCGGCCAGCAATTACGAGAAGACGAAGCAGAATGTCGGCGTCGCGAAGCTCGATCCCGCGAATTCCGATCTCGTGAACGCTGTGCCGGGTGGGCTTCCCTTCCCGCTGCCGCAATCTGGTGCCGAAGCGATGTGGAACCACCGCCTTGCCTTCGAGGGTGTCGGGCGCAATGTGGCCGGCACATCGGCCGTGGTCGATGAGGGCGGCAAGTTCGTGCCCCAGAAATGGGAGGAAGTTCGCCTCTCGAGCTACTACAACCCGGCGAACACGACGTTTGAGGCGCTCAACAACGTTCAGCTCAAATATTTCACGATCTATACGGAGCCGGCGCGGCTTGCGGGCGAGGAATATCTCGTTCACGAGACGCTGAACGGCGAGCGCAACGCCTGGATCTACACGCCCGGTCTTCGCCGCGTCCGCCGCGCTCCGACGCTCGCCTATGACAATCCTTCCTCGGGCTATGAGGGGCTTGCGACGAACGATCAGCTCTACATGTTCAACGGCAGGCTCGATCGCTACGACTGGAAGCTTCTCGGCAAGAAGGAAGTTTTCATTTCCTACAACAACTATGCCTTTGCAAGCTCCGCTCATCGCGTTCGCGATCTGACGAAGAAGAACTTTCCCAATCGCGACCTCGTCCGCTACGAGCTTCACAGGGTCTGGGTGGTGGAGGCGAATCTCAAGCCCGGCATCAGGCACCTCTTGCCCCGCCGCGTCTTCTATATCGATGAGGATAGCTGGCGTGTCGTCGCGACCGATATCTATGACAGCCAGGGCGCGCTCTGGCGCTATCAGGAGGAGACGACCGTAAACGCTTATGACGTCCCCACCTGCTTCAGCTTCGGCCAGACCTTCTACGATTTCCAGGTCGGCCGCTACATTCTCGACCTCGCCTACAATGACGACCGC
This sequence comes from Parvibaculum sp., assembly GCF_035325945.1. Lineage (GTDB taxonomy): Bacteria > Pseudomonadota > Alphaproteobacteria > Parvibaculales > Parvibaculaceae > Parvibaculum. Next base: position 47,423 of record NZ_DAOKYX010000014.1, on the reverse strand, counting down.
CGCCCCGATTTCCACGCCGAGGCAACGGGTGGCGCGACCGATGATATGTTCACCATCGGCTATCTGCGCAAGCGGGGTACGCGCTGAGCTTATCTCCCGTCGCGTGCATGTGCATGTTGATCCTCCTACTTGGGCGGGACTTCAGGATCCCGCCCATTTTTTCGTCATCCCGTGTAAGCTCGCCGTGACCACGGCGGAAGAGGCGTTGAGCAATGGAAGCGAGTGAGCCTTCGGGGCAAGCCTGGTGGGCGTCCATCGATCATCGCCGCCCGGCGGTGCTGTTCCTCATCGCGCTCGCAGGCAGCTATGGCATGCTCTTCGCTTCCATGTTGCCAGCACTGGTCAACACATGGCTCGTGCATCTGAAGCTCACGGAGCAGGTGGCAGGCTTCATCGCGACGGCCAATATTCTCGCGGCGACCGTCGGCCTCGCCCTTTCGATCGTCCTCGTTTCCCGCTGGCCGCTCGTCCGTATCGCGCGGGCTGGTATCGCCATTGCCGCGGCGGGCGACATCGCCTCGATCTTTGCCGCATCCGCCGTCGAGCTTGGCGTGCTGCGCCTCATTGCAGGCTTCGGACTCGGCCTTCTCGCTGGCGCCATGACCAACTGGTTCGGCCGTCATGAACATGCCGAGCGCGGATTCGGCATCTCGGTCATGCTTCAATTCGTGCTGACGGCGCTGCTTTTTGCGCTCATTCCCGTGATCGAGCCATGGTTCGGCGATGCGAGCATCTATGTGGCGCTGCTGACGCTCGGCCTTGCCGCCATTCTTCTTTCACCACTTTTCAATCTGAATGGCGGTTTTGCGCCGCTCGTCGCTCCGGCGGAGGAAACCGATGCCGCGAGTGATCGAAGATCGCTCGGGCTCATGGTTCTTGCCGTGCTGGCCTTCGCGCTCTTCGAACTCGCGGTTGTCGGGCTGTGGAGCTACATGCTGCGCTATGCAGAGCTGAGCGGCCTTTCGTCCGCATCGGCAGCGCGCGTGCTTGCGCTCTCCTCGCTCTGCGGCATTCCCGGCACCGTGCTCGTTCTCGTTTTCGGGAGCCGCTATGGGCGATGGCGCCCCCTGCTTGTCTCGCTCGCCCTCTATGTCCTGCCGACGCTCGTGCTTGCGCTGTCGAGTGCTTCGAGCGCTCTTCTGATCTTTGGCCTCGTGCTGCAGAATATCGCCTGGGCGATCGCCGTTCCCTATTTTCAGGCCGTGCAGGCCTGTCTCGACAGGTCGGGCCGGCTCGCGATCTGGGGCATGCTTGCCGCTTCGGTCGGGGCGGGTTTCGGTCCCGCCCTTCTCGGCGCGGCGATAGATGGCGGTTCCTTCGCCATGGCCTTCGGGGCGGCCGTTCTGATGCTCGCAGTCTCGGCAATGATCGTTGCCCGGCCAGCGATTGTCGCCGACCGGATCGAGCCATGAGGTTCAGCTTCTTCCGCGAAAATCGGGAAAGGCATCGCCGCTGAAAAGCGGCGGCGCCACGCGCTCATAGGCGGCGGCGAGCGCGAATGCCGTCACATCGTCATAGCGGTTCGCGATGATCTGGATCGAGGTCGGAACGTTGTTCGATGCGCGTCCCGTCTGTGCCACGACGATGGGATGCAGATAGAGCAGATTGAAGGGGTGTGTGAGCCACCAGCCCGTGAACCCGTCCACCTTCACGCCATTGATGACGAGTTCGTCGGCGAAAGCTTCATGCTCCGCCGGAACGGAAGGAACGGCGGCGGTCGGACAGACGATCGCATCGAAACCGGCGCCATAGATGGCGCTGATCTCCCGGTTCATCTCGGCGACGAGATCCGCCGCGCGCTCCACTGTGCCCTTCGGCATTGCGGTGGCCATGGCGTGCATGTGCCTGAAATGATCGGACACATCGTCCGGCTTCGTCACGAGATCGACGACATTGTCGATGAAGTTGCGCCAGTAGCTCGTGAGCGCCGTTCCGACAAAAGCGTCGTAAACCATCTCCGCAGTCCAGCCGATTCTGACCTCTTCAACCGCAGCGCCCAGAGCCTCGAAGTGCCGGAGGGCGGCTTCGGTGTTGCGGCGGACCTCCGGATCGACCTGCGCGTAGCCGAGATCGGGACTATAGGCGATGCGCATCCCCGCGGGATCGGGAAGGCGCGTGGGCAGGCTGCGTTTCGGAAGCGCTGTGTGATCGTAAGGCGCAGGCCCGTTGCCGAGATCATACATCATGGCAAGGTCGCCAACGCTGCGCGCCATGGGCCCATAGACCGATTGCGGCGCCAGCGCCCATGGCACAACAGTCGGAAAGCGGCCGTAAGGTGCCTTGAGGCCATAGACGCCGTTGACGCTCGCAGGCAGCCGGATGGAACCGGCAGAGTCGCTGCCCGTCGCCAGCGTGCACATGCCCGCCGCGAGTGCGGCGCCCGAACCGCCCGAGGAGCCGGCCGGCGTATAGTCGAGGTTCCACGGATTGCGCGTGACGCCCCAGAGCGCCGACTTCGTGACGCCCGCCATGCAGAACTCCGGCACGGTCGTCTTCATATGGACGATCGCGCCCGCGTCGACATAGCGCTGCACCATCGGGTGTGAGACGGGCGCCACGTAATCCTTGAAAAGGACGGAGCCCGATGCCGTCACCTTGCCTTCGACATCCGTGTCGTCCTTGACCGCGAGCGCGACCCCCTCGAGCGGCCGCGCTTCGCCGCGCATATAGCGATCTTCCGCATGCTTCGCCGCCACGCGCGCCTCATCGAAGAATTGCCAGGCGGTGGCATTGATCTTCGGTTCGACCTCGTTGGCGCGCGCGATCTGCGCATCGAGCATTTCAACGGGAGAGAGTTCGCGTGCCCTGAAGAGGCGCAATTGCGCCGCCGCGGACAAATAGACGAGATCGAGATCGGCGGCCATGCTGCATTCCCCCGGAATTTTATGAACATGGAGAATAGGCCGGAGGCAGACGCCCTGCCCATGTCCCATGTAGGGCAATGAGCCCTCAGGCCATGATCACGGCCTTGACCTCGGTGAACTCCTCGATGCCGAAAACTCCCTGCTCGCGGCCATTGCCCGATTGCCGGTAGCCGCCGAAGGGCGCCGACGCCTCGAGCGCCGCGCCGTTGATATGCACGTTGCCAGCGCGGAGCCGCGCCGCGACGCGGAGCGCGCGTTCCGTATCGGCCGAAGAGACATAGGCCGAAAGCCCGTAGCGCGTGTCATTGGCGATGGCGATCGCTTCTGCCTCGTCGCGATAGGGCATGACGGCGAGCACAGGCCCGAAGATTTCTTCCTGCGCGATCGACATGGAAGGGCGGACGGCGCCGAATATGGCCGGCGCCATGAAGTATCCACGCTGCTGCCCTGCCATGTCGCCACCCGTGACGAGGACCGCCCCCTCGCGGCTGCCGGCATCGATATGACGCCTCACCCGCTCGAACTGGATGGCGGAGGCCAGCGGTCCGATTTCGGTGGCAGGGTCTTGAGGGTCGCCGACAATGAGCTTTCTCGCCGCGGCTTCCGCCATGGCGAGAACCTCGTCATGGCGCGCCTGCGGCACGAGGAGGCGCGTCGGCGCGTTGCAGGACTGGCCCGTATTGTCCATGCACATGGCGACGGCCTGCGGCACGGCGTGTTCGAAATCTGCATCCGGAAGCAGGATGTTCGGGGATTTGCCGCCGAGTTCCTGACAGACGCGCTTCACCGTCGGCGCGGCCCTGATTGCAACCTCGATGCCCGCTGCCGTCGAGCCCGTGAAGGACACCATGTCGATGCCGGGATGTGCGGCGAGCGCGCTGCCGACCGTGCGGCCATCGCCATGCACGAGGTTGAACACACCGGGTGGCACGCCCGCCTCTTCGAGCACGCGCGCGAAGAGTTCCGCCGAATAGGGCGTCATCTCGCTCGGCTTCAGCACCATGGTGCAGCCTGCGGCAAGCGCAGGCGCGACCTTGCACACGATCTGGCTGATCGGCCAGTTCCAGGGCGTGATGAGCCCGCAGACGCCGATGGCTTCGCGATGGATCGCCGCATTGCCGATGCGCCGGACAGGCTCCATCGCGGCGAGCGCGGCGATGGTCGCTTCGAGCTGGTCGGGGCCCGCCGCAGCCTGCGCCTCGCGCGACAATGTGACGGGCGCGCCCATTTCGAGCGTGATCGCGGCTACGAATTCCTCATAGTGCCGCCTATAGGCGGCGAGGATGTTTTCGAGCAGCGAGAGGCGTTCTTCCCTCCGGGTCGCAGCGAAGGATGGACAGGCGCGCCGTGCCGCGGCGACTGCCCGCTCGACATCTTCATCCGTACCGAGAGCGACCTGTCCGTAGATCTCCTCGGTTGCGGGGTTGACGAGTTCGCGAACGTCTCGCCCGCCGGTGTCGATCCAGCGGCCGTCCATGTAGCAGGGTTTGATGCGGATCAAGGGGCGCGCTCCGTCCGAGTTTGCAACCGGCCTAGGGTCCGGCACCGCGCCCGGCGAGGAAATAGCCCGCCGAGGCTAGGCGAAGCGAGATGCGCAGCCTGCCTCAGACCAGCCGCACGCCCTTGGTCGTGAATTTCTGCGTCCTGTGCTTCTGGCCGAAGCGCTTTCCCTCGCCGCCGCTCTTGCCCGTGCCTGCGGGCTGCCAGGCCGGAACGAGCTGATGCTTGCCCGGCCCGATGAGGTCGGCCCGGCCCATGCGCTTCAGCGCCTCGCGCAAGGTGGGCCAGTTTTCCGGGTCGTGATAGCGCAGAAAGGCCTTGTGCAGCCGGCGCTGCTTCAGCCCCTTGACCGTCTCGACGGATTCCGACGCGCCGCGGCGCACGGGGCGGAGCGGATTCTTGCCCGAATGATACATGGCCGTTGCGAGCGCCATGGGCGAGGGCAGGAAGGTCTGCACCTGATCGGCGCGGTACTTGTTGCGCTTGAGCCAGAGGGCGAGGTTCATCATGTCCTCATCCGTCGTGCCGGGATGCGCGGCGATGAAATAGGGGATGAGGAAATATTCCTTGCCCGCCTTCTTCGCCGCTTCGTCGAACATCTTCTTGAAGCGGTCATAGGCGCCGATGCCCGGCTTCATCATCTTGGAGAGCGGGCCGTCCTCGGTGTGCTCCGGCGCGATCTTGAGATAGCCGCCGACATGATGCGTCACCAGCTCCTTCACATAGGCCGGGCTCCTGACGGCAAGGTCGTAGCGCACGCCCGAGGCGACCATCACGCGCTTGACGCCCGGAATCTCGCGCGCCTTGCGGTAGAGATTGATAAGCGCCTCATGGCTCGTGTTGAGGTTCTTGCAGACATCGGGATAGACGCAGGAGGGACGCCGGCACAGCGCCTCCGTCTCTTTGTCCTTGCAGGCCATGCGATACATGTTGGCCGTCGGCCCGCCAATGTCGGAGATGACGCCGGTGAAACCTTCCACCTTGTCGCGTACCTCCTCGATCTCCTTGAGGATCGAGCCTTCGGATCGGCTCTGGATGATGCGCCCTTCATGTTCCGTGATCGAACAGAAAGAGCAGCCGCCGAAGCAGCCGCGCATGATCGTGATCGAGAAGCGGATCATCTCCCAGGCGGGAATTTTCGCATCGCCATAGGCGGGGTGTGGCGCGCGGGCATAGGGAAGCTCGTAGACCGCGTCCATCTCCGGTGTCGTCAGCGGAATGGGCGGCCGCGTCACCCAGAGTTCCTGGTGCCCGTGCCGCTGCACCAGCGTGCGCGCATTGCCGGGATTGCTCTCGCGGTGAAGCACGCGCGAGGCGCGCGCATAGGCTTCGGGATCGGCCTCCACCTGCTCGAAGGAGGGAAGCCGTACGACGGTGTTCTCGCTGCGGATGCGCCCGCCTTCATCGCCTGAATCGAGATCGTCGGCATGCGCCTCCGTCCAGCCTTCCGGCACGGCGGGCTTCATCAGCGCGACGCCGCGCACATCGTCGAGTTCGGCGGGCTTTGCGCCTTTGGCGAGGCGATGCGTCACCTCGACGATGGAGCGCTCCGCATTTCCATAGAGCAGAATGTCGGCCTTGGCGTCGACCAGGATCGAGCGGCGCACCTTGTCCGACCAGTAGTCGTAATGCGCGATGCGCCGAAGCGAGCTTTCGATGCCGCCAAGCACGATCGGCACGTCCTTGTAGGCTTCGCGGCAGCGCTGTGCATAGACGATCGCCGCGCGGTCGGGCCGCTTGCCCCCTTCGCCGCCCGGCGTGTAGTTGTCGTTATGGCGAAGGCGCCGGTCGGCCGTGTAGCGGTTGACCATCGAATCCATGTTGCCGCCCGTGACGCCGAAATAAAGCGCGGGACGACCCAGCGCCTTGAAGGGCTCGGCGCTCTGCCAGTCGGGCTGGGCGATGATGCCGACGCGGAAGCCCTGCGCCTCGAGCAGCCGGCCGATAATGGCCATGCCGAAGCTCGGATGGTCGACATAGGCATCGCCCGTGACAAGGATCACGTCGCACTGATCCCAGCCGAGTTCGTCCATCTCCGCGCGGGACATGGGCAGAAAAGGCGCCACGCCGAAGCGGTGGGCCCAGTGTTTCTTGTAGGAAAAGAGCGGCTTGGGATCGGTCATGCCGGGAAGATGCGTGTGAACGGCTCCCCCGTCAATGGCGTGCGGCTCAGGCCGCGCCCGCGCTCATCATGGCTGCCTGATCCGAAACGATGCGATCGAGCCCCAGCAGCATCTCGCTCCAGGCCTCGTCGAACTCGGCCGTCCAGTCGCCTCCCGCGATTTCGCGAAAGGTCTCCATAACCGTTCTGAAAAAGGTCGCGAAAACCTCGGGCGGCACGCCCAGATTGTCGTGATTGCGCAATTCGCTCGAAATGAGATTGGCGGCATAGGCGCGCGGGCCCGCATAATCGAGGAAACACTCGATGACGCGGAAGAGCATCTCGCCCTTTGCGAGATTGCTGGTGTCGCTGAGGAAGAGCGGCTTCATCTCCGGGCTCTGCCGGAAAAGCCGTTCATAGACGAAAGGCGCGGGATCGGCGCATTTCCCGGCGACGAGATCGAGGCTCCGCATGATCGCTTCGCTGTTCATGGGGCTGTCCAAGGATCGCTCTCCGCTCTTTCGCGATGCTGCCTCCCTCGCAGCGGGTGGAAATGTCCGCTTCGAGGGAGGGCAGGCGTCGGTGTTCCCGATGGGAAAACCTGAGGCCGCGTCAGGCCGGGATTCGCACCATCATGCGCTCATAGCCCTTCACGAAGCTCGAAAGCACGCGGGTCGGCTCCTCCACCACTTCGATATGGGTGGTGGGCCAGCGCTTCAGGATCTCTTCCCAGACGATCCGGAGCTGCATTTCCGCGAGCCGGTTGCCGACGCAGCGGTGAATGCCGAAGCCGAAGGAGAGGTGCTGGCGCGGACGCGGACGATCGACGATGAGTTCGTTCGGGCGCTCGATCACTTCATCGTCGCGATTGCCCGAGACGTACCACATGACGACCTTGTCGCCCTTCCTGATCGTCTTGCCGCCAAGCTCCGCATCGGCGAGCGCCGTGCGTCGCATATGCGCGAGTGGCGTTTGCCAGCGGATGATTTCCGGGACCATGTTGGGAATGAGGTCCGGATTGTCGCGCAGCTTCTTGTACTGATCCGGGAACTGGTTGAGCGCGTAAAGCCCGCCGGAGATCGAGTTGCGCGTCGTGTCGTTGCCGCCGACGATGAGCAGGATCACGTTGCCGAGATATTCCATCGGCTCCATGTTTCGCGTCGCATCCGCATGCGCGAGCATGGAGATGAGATCGCCCTTGGGCTCGGAATTGACGCGCTGGTTCCACAGATCGGTGAAATAGGCGCCGCATTCGAGCAGCTCCTTTTCGCGCGCCTCCTCCGATTCGACGATGTTGGAGTTGAGGTCCGCGGTCGCCACGTCCGACCAGCGCGTGAGCTTGCGCCGGTCCTCGAAGGGGAAGTCGAAGAGCGTGGCGAGCATCTGCGTCGTCAGCTCGATCGAAACCCTGTCCACCCAGTCGAAGGGCTCGTTGCGCGGCAGTTCGTCGAGAATGCGCCCGGCGCGCTCGCGGATCGTGCCCTCGAGCCGCGCGAGATTTTCCGGCGCGACGATCGGGCTAACCACCTTGCGCTGGGCGTCATGCTTGGGCGGGTCCATGGCGATGAACATCGGCAGGCGGAAATCCTCGCGCCCGTCGCGAATGGTGATGCCGCCCAGCGCCGCTTCCGAGGAGAAGACGGCGTGGTTCGTATCGACCGCCATGATGTCGTGGTACTTGGTCACCGACCAGTAAGGCCCGAACTGGCTGTCGGCGCAGTAATGCACCGGGTCCTCGCGGCGCAGCCGCTCGAAATGGGGCCACATCGCGTTGGAGCGGAACAGCTCCGGATTGGCGACGTCGATTTCCTCGATCGGAATCGAATAGGGGTCGAACACTGCTTTTCTAGGTGTATTGGGCGCGGCCTGGCTCATCCGCTGTCCTCCCGTTTATTGTACACCGGCCCTTTTTCCTCGGGCCGTTTCTGGCGCGATGGTAGCCGTTGGGGCAGGCTGTGGCCAGCGCCTCCATGCAATGGCGGAATACTGTCGGTTTGCCATCATCGTTGGCGTCGCGCGCGTGGGGTTCGGCGCCAGCGCTCGGCACTTGCGATGCGCGCGCCGCTGGCCCATTCTCCGCCTCTTCAAGTTCCTGAACACGAACCCGCGAGATGCCGATGACCGAGAATGCAACCGCTCAGGGCGCAAAAGCCAAATGGCCGGCGATGACGATTGCCGAAGCCCATGCCTTTCTGACCGCGCCGGGAATTCCTTTCGAGATGGAGGAAAAGGTCATTCGCGGCGTCAAGATGCGCGTCTGGAAGAACGCGCCGCCGACCTTGCGCGAGGCATTCATCGCGGGCCGCGCGCATGGCGCGAAGGATTTTCTCGTCTATGAGGACGACCGCGCGACATACGAGTCCTTCGCGCGTGCCGCCATCGCTTTCTCGCATGAGCTGATCGCCCAGGGCGTGAAGAAGGGCGACCGCGTCGCCATCATCATGCGAAACCTGCCCGAATGGCCGGCGGTTTTCTACGGCGCCGCGCTCGCAGGCGCCATCGTCACGCCGCTCAACGCCTGGTGGACGGGGCCCGAGCTTGAATACGGTCTCACCGATTCCGGCGCCAGGATCGCCATCGTCGATGCCGAACGGCTGGAGCGCATCAGCGCGCATCTGAAGAACTGCCCCGATCTCAAGCGGGTCTATGTCACGCGCGAGAACGAGGAAGTGACGGATCCGATGATCGTCAAGCTCGAGGCGGTGCTTGGCGCGGTGAACGACTGGAGCAAGCTCCCCGAGGGGGCGCTTCCCGATGTGCCGCTCGATCCCGAGGACGACGCCACGATCTTCTATACTTCCGGCACGACCGGAAAGCCCAAGGGCGCGCTCGGCACCCATCGCAACATCGTTTCCAACATCATGGCATCGGGCATTTCCATGGCGCGGACCTATCTGCGCCGGGGAGAGATGCCGCCCCAGCCCGATCCCTCGGCGCCGCAGAAGGCGACGCTCATCTCCGTGCCGTTCTTCCACGCGACGGGCTGCCACGCCATCATGTCGCCCTCGCTCTTCGGCGGGGCGAAGCTCGTGATGATGCGCAAATGGGACCCCGAGCTTGCCATGCAGCTCATCGAGCGCGAGCGCATCACGGGCGCGGGCGGCGTGCCGACCATCGCCTGGCAGCTCATCGAGCATCCGAACCGGCCGAAATACGATCTCTCCTCGCTCGAGGGCATTTCCTATGGCGGTGCGCCTTCCGCGCCCGAGCTTGTGCGCAAGATCAAGGAAGTCTTCCCCAAGTCGCAGCCGGGCAATGGCTGGGGTATGACGGAAACCTCCGCCACCTTCACCAACCATCAGGGCGAGGATTACGAGAACCGCCCCTCGAGCTGCGGTCCGGCCGTGCCCGTCTGCGAGCTCAAGGTCGTCGGCCCCAATGGCGAGACGCTGCCTCCGGGCGAGGTCGGCGAGCTTTGGGGCAAGGGGCCGAACGTCGTGAAGGGCTACTGGAACAAGCCGGAAGCGACCGCGCAGACTTTCGTCGATGGCTGGGTCAAGACCGGCGACCTCGCGCGCCTCGATGAGGAAGGCTTCTGCTACATCATCGACCGCGCCAAGGACATGCTCATCCGCGGCGGCGAGAACATCTACTGCGTCGAGGTCGAGAACGTCCTTTACGAGCATCCGGCGGTCATGGATGCGGCGCTGGTGCCGATCCCGCACAAGACGCTGGGCGAGGAGCCGGGAGCGGTGGTGCATCTGAAGCCCGGCACCACGGCGACGGAGGAGGAGCTTCGCCACTTCGTGGCCTCGCGCCTTGCCGCCTTCAAGGTGCCGGTGAAGGTCGTCTTCTGGCCGGAGACGCTGCCGCGCAATGCGAACGGAAAAATCCTCAAGACCGAACTGAAGAAGATCTTCGCCGAGCCCTCGGCCTGAGGTTTTCTGACCGGAACTCCCATCTCCCGGCTTTCGGCCGGGAGATGTGGAGCGTCAGCCTGTTTCTCCTGATGTCTGGCCCGTCGTCGCGGGCCGCCCGTCACCGCCGCCTTGCGGGAACGCGTGCGAGGCGAAGCGCCGGTTTTTCGACCGGAACGAACCTGCCGCCGCGCGGGCCCTTGTCCTCGTAAGGCACGGTCATGATCGCCGTGGCGCAGACCACGCCGCCGAATGTCGTCATGAAGCCGCCGAAGAGGAGCACGAGCCCGGCCCACATCTGGTCGGAGCCGAAGAGAAGGCCGCGCACGCCGCCAATATCGAACCCGAGCACGACCGCGCCGCAGATGACGCCGACCGTCGCGCCGAGAATCCAGTTCATGACGACGAGCCGCACCACTGATTTCTCGTGCTGCCTGCCGTTTTTGCCTGTTCCCGTCCACCCGGTCATGACGCGCCTCGTAACATTATTGCTGCGATGTCGAGATTAGTCCCCTCGCGCCCGCCCCGCCAGAGGGTAGAGCGTCGCGCGGGTTCCGCGCCTATTTGCCACGATCGGGGCTGAGGCCCGCCCGACGCAGCGCCTCCGCCATGGCGCCGCCAATGGCGCTCTCGCCCTTGCGCTCCTGCTGCGGCTTCTGAGCGGGGCGCCCGCCCCGCTGTCCGCCTGCGCTCGTGCGCGGCGCGCGCGGCTCTGGCGTATCGTCGAGCCGCATGGTGAGGCCGATGCGCTTTCGCGGAACGTCCACCTCGATCACCTTGACGCGCACGATGTCGCCGGGCTTCGCCACGTCGCGCGGGTCCTTCACGAAGCTCGTCGACATGGCCGAGATGTGCACGAGTCCGTCCTGGTGGACGCCGATATCGACGAAGGCGCCGAAGGCGGCGACATTGGTGACGACGCCCTCGAGCACCATGCCGGGCTCGAGGTCGCTGAGCTTCTCGACGCCCTCCCTGAACGCCGCCGTCTTGAAGGCGGGGCGGGGGTCGCGCCCCGGCTTTTCCAGTTCCTTGAGGATGTCGCTCACCGTCGGCACGCCGAAATTCTCGTCGGTGAAATCCTGCGGCCTGAGCCCGCGCAACGTCGCCGTGTTGCCGATGAGGTTTTTCAGTTCGTCGCCGGTCTTCTCGATGATGCGGCGCACGACCGGATAGGCTTCCGGATGCACGCTCGATGCGTCGAGCGGATCGTCGCCATTCGGAATGCGAAGGAAGCCCGCGCAAAGCTCGAACGCCTTGGCGCCGAGGCGCGGCACCTCCTTGAGCGCGGCGCGCGTGCGGAAGGGGCCGGTCCGGTCGCGATGGGCGACGATCGCCTGCGCCAGGCTCTCGCCGATGCCCGATACGCGGGCGAGCAGCGGCACGGATGCCGTGTTCGCATCGACGCCGACGCCGTTCACGCAATCCTCGACCACTGCGTCGAGCGAGCGCGAAAGCTTGTGCTCGCTGATGTCGTGCTGATACTGGCCGACGCCGATCGACTTCGGATCGATCTTGACGAGTTCGGCGAGCGGGTCCTGAAGCCGCCGCGCGATCGAGACCGCGCCGCGCAGCGACACGTCGAGTTCGGGAAGCTCGCTCGAGGCATAGGCGGAGGCCGAATAGACCGAGGCGCCCGCCTCCGAGACCATCACCTTGGTCAGCCGCAATTCGGGATGCTTCTTGATGAGTTCGCCAGCGAGCTTGTCGGTTTCGCGCGAGGCGGTGCCGTTGCCGATGGCGACGAGTTCCACCTTATGCGTGCGTACAAGGCCCGCAAGAATGGCGATCGCTTCGTCCCAGCGCCGCTGCGGCTCATGCGGAAAGATGGTCGATGTGGCGACGACCTTGCCCGTCGCATCGACGACCGCGACCTTGACGCCGGTGCGATAGCCGGGGTCGAGGCCGAGCGTCGGCCGTGTGCCGGCGGGGGCGGCGAGCAGCAGGTCGCGCAGGTTTCCGGCGAAGACCTTCACCGCCTCGTCCTCGGCGAACTGGCGCAGCCTCGTCCGCATGTCGACATCGATGTGGATCTGGATCTTGGTGCGCCAGGCCCAGCGCGCCGTGTCGAGGAGCCAGCGGTCGGCGGGCCTGCCGAGATCGGCAATGCCGAACTGATGCGCGATGCGCCGCTCGAAGGTGCTGGGCTGCCCCTCGACGGGCTCTTCCGGCACGATCTGAAGCTGCAGTGCTTCTTCCTTCTCGCCGCGATAGAGCGCGAGAATGCGATGGGAGGGAAGTTTCGTCAGCGGCTCGCTGAAGTCGAAATAGTCGGAGAATTTGACGCCTTCCGCTTCCTTGCCCTCGCGCACGCGCGAGACGAGGCGGCCGCGCGTCCATACTTCCTCGCGCAGCGAGCCGATGAGTTCGGCATGTTCCGCGAAACGCTCGACGAGAATGGCGCGCGCGCCGTCTAGCGCCGCCGCGACATCGGCGACGCCCTTGTCCGCATCGACATAGGCCGCCGCAGCTTCGGCGGGATCGAGCGTCGGCGTCGAGAGAAGCGCGTCGGCCAGCGGTTCGAGCCCCGCCTCGCGCGCGATCTGGCCCTTGGTACGCCGCTTCGGCTTGAAGGGGAGGTAGATGTCCTCGAGCCGCGCCTTGTTGTCGGCGGTTTCGATCGACTGGCGCAGCGCGTCGGTGAGTTTCCCCTGCGACGAGATGCTTTCGAGAATGGCCTTCCGCCGTTCCTCGAGTTCGCGCAGATAGCGCAGCCTTTCCTCAAGCGTGCGGAGCTGCGCGTCGTCGAGCGCGCCGGTCACTTCCTTGCGGTAACGGGCGATGAAGGGCACCGTTGCGCCGCCATCGAGAAGATCGACTGCCGCCGTGACCTGTCGTTCCTGAACGCCGAGCTCCTCGGCAATGCGCTGCTGGATGGATTTCATCGGACCTGTGGAAAAGCTGACGCGGGGTGGAAAGGGAGAGGCGGGTTTTACCCGCGCCCGCGCCGCCGGTCAAAGCGCGTGGGCGCTACTCCATCCGTTCGATAAGGCGCGCGCGCTCGGCGGCGGCGTCGCGCAGATGATGCGAGCGCAGTTCCCTCACCTCCGCTTCGCTATAGGGCGCAAAACTCTCGGGCATATGCGCCGCGTCGAAATGGACGACGAGCCAGTTCAGGAGATCGGCGACCGCCTTGTCGGAGAGCACGGACTGGCGCGTGCCCGGCACCTGCACGAGATAGGCGCGCCCGCCCTCGACGGAGAGGAAACGCGCGACGTGATTCTTGAGCGGCGGCACCTTGTCCGGCGTCTCCGCGCCGTCGGGCAGATGGCAGCCCATGCAGCGCAGCATGTAGTCCGTGCGCGGGGAGGCGAGCGCGGCCGAAGCGCCGAGGCAGAGAAGAAACACGAGCGCCGCGAGCCGCAAGGTCACTCTCCCGTGGCCACGCCCATGAGCACGGCGGTGGAACAATTATAGACGATGTCGGCGCCGCTTCCCGCGCACCAGTTGATGTCGTTCGCCGTGTCGGTGCGATAGAGCGGCCGGTCGCCTTCGTCGCGCTGGCAGGTGCAGCGGCCGCAGCCGCTCCGCCCGCAGCAATCATTGTAGGAGATGATGTAGTCCTTGCCGTCGTTCGGGTTGCGGCATGTGCCGACCCATGTGATGGCCGAGGCGACCGTTCCCGGCGGGCAGGTGCTGGTGCTGCCGCCGCAGCAACTGCACAGAAAGCCGTCAATGGCGCAGTAGCGCCAGTAATCGCAGCGCGTGGGGTCGCCGTCATCCTTTGCCGCCGCCCCGGCGCGCGAGACCGGAAGGAGCGGCGCGACACCGGCGCCGATGAGAAATGCGCCCGCCCTTGCGAGAAAGCCGCGCCGGGAGGAGCCCCGCGCGAGCATGCGCGCCGAGCGCTCCGTCCATCTGTCGATCGCCCCCATCACTCACCTCCCCGCGCGGCTTCGGCCGCCGCCCTTTCGCGTTTCATGTAGTCCTGGATCGAGGCGACGCCCTCGCGTTCCGCCTCGATGAGGCTTTCGAGATGTTCGCGCGTATTGACGAGCCCATGCGCGCGGACGATGCCTTCGCCGTCGATGAGCACGGCATAGGGAAGCTTGCTCACGCCGAAGCCGAGCCCGAGCTGTTCGGAGAGCACATAGGGCAGGTCATCGAGCCCCTTGCGGGCGATGAAGGCTTGGTGCTCCGCCGCTTCGCCGTCGCTTGCGAGCACGAGCCGGAGGCCCGGCGTCTGCCGCGCGAGGGCGCGTGCGGTCGGCAGCAGCGTCGTGCAGACGGGGCAGGTCGGCGAGAGGAAGAAGGCGAGCGTGCTCGCGCCATCCGCCTGTTTGCCGCCGATGGTCACCTCGCCGCCCGTGAGGCTTGCAAGGCGGAGGAGGGGTGCGGCTTCGCCCACGCGCACGGACTTCGCCACCATCAGCGCGCCGACAGGCGTGATGCGCTCATGCAGAACGCCCACCTGCCGCGCGAGCAGGATCACCGCGCCGCCAAGCCCGATGACGAGCAGCCAGAGCAGGATGTTCGAGACGATGAGGGTCTGTTCCATGTGCTCAGGCTTTCAGGCGCGTATGGGATGAGAGATTGGCGATGAGCGCATTCACCGCCTCGTAAAGCGCGAGAAGCGCGATGGCCGCGAGGATGCCGACCGCGTAATCCGCGATCGAAAGCACGCGCCCCGCGAGCGGAAGTTGCGCCGTCGCTGCGGCGATGGCGAGGACGAGATTTCGCAGCACGAGCGCCGGATGGAGCATCTGCTTGCGGCCGGGGCCGCCGCAGCCGCAATCGATGTCACGCCGCCCCCGCGCGAGATTGATGCCGATCGCGCCCGCATAGGCGATGAAGATCGCGGCCGAGAGCAGGGCGGCATGTTCTGACCGCGCCACGAGAAAGAGCGCCGCTGCCCCCTCGATGAGCGGAAGCGCGCGCGACATGGGGTGCACGAGTCCTTCGGGAAGCAGCGCATAGGCCGCGATCTGCGCCTCGAATGTGGCGCGGTCGCGCAGCTTGTGAAAGGCGGCGATCGCCAGTACGGCGGCGAGCGCCAGTCGAAGCGCAAGATCCGCGACGGGATCGATCGTCAGCATCGCCATGCTCATGGTTGTTGCAGCGATGTCGCGAAGGACGCGACATGATCGACGGTTCTGAGATGCGTTCCGGCATGCGCGTCGTAAACGTCGAGAGCCGGTTTCACGAGATCGAGTATATCGCCGATCTTGCCGAGAACCGAAAGAACCGCGAGCGACCAGTAGGGAATGACGGGCTGCATGGAGGCGGCATAGACGATCGGCTTTTCGTCCTGGCTGACCTCGATGGCGAGCGTCGGGTTTGCGAGATCGAATTTTGCCACGCGCCTTTGGGCCGCGATGTCATAGACCCAGACCTCGTCGCCCGGCTCCTCATAGGTGCTCTCCGGCCCCTTGCGCATGAGCGCGTAGAGGCGGCCGTCCCGCCGGCCGATGGCAAGCGGCTGATAGCCGCCTGTGCGCCAGCCCTTCTTTCGCTCGCTGTCGCTGAGGAGCGACCATTTCGCCCGAAGCGTCACCTCCGCTCCCGACGCATCGAGCTGATAGATGTCGCCGTTGAAGGAGACGAAAAGCCAGTCATGGCCGATACGCGCCGCATGAACGATGACGGGGTCCTCGAAAGGATCGAAAAAGGCCTTGCCGTCTTTCTGACCGGCGACCTTGCCGCTGTCGTCGAGCGTCAGAACCTTGATGCCGCCATCTCCGCATATGAGGAACAGGCGCCGCGCATCCATGGGATAGATCTGCCCGCAGCCCGGCGTGTCCACTTCCTCCACGAAGCGGTTTTCGCCGAGATCGACGATACTCACCGATTGCTTCGGCGTGAAATTGGTGATGGCGAGGAAGCGGTCGTCATCGGTCATGCCGGCCATGCGCGTCTGCACGAGCGCCGTCATGCGCCGGGGCGGCACCTCGATCTCGTGAAGCGGCAGCAGCGTGCGCGGATCGTAGACGGTCACATAGTCGTGGCGGGTCCCGCGCGTGCCCTTCTCGAAATAGGTTTCGAGCGCGACGATATTGCCGGTCGATCTTTGCGGCAGCACGCCCGCGCTCCAGAAGCCTGTGCTCAGCATGCCGAGCATCTTGCCCTTGTCGGCATCGACGAGCACCGCGCGTGTGTCAGGATTGTGCTGGGCGCCGAGATCGCCGACCCAGACCCAATGGTCCCTGGGCCCGTCCGGCAGCACCTCCACGCGGAGCGTTTCCGGCTCGAGATCGGCCGCAAGCGCGGGCGCCGCCGTAAGCGCAAGCACGGCCGCCGCAATCGAAGCCAAGGCGCGCATGTGTCCTCCCCGAGATTCCCGCCGGCCCGGCAGGCAGGCCCCTTTGCCTTATTTGGCGTCAGATTTGGGTTTCGGGAAAGTCCTGATTGGGGTTTGCGCCACGTTTCAGCCGACCGGCTGGTCGGGAAAGGCGAGTTCGTGGCGCGCCCGCCACTCGGGTTTCACATAGTTGACGATGATCGACTTGCGCACGCCCTTGAAGCGGCGCTGCTCTACGCCGTGCCATGTGTCCGGCCCCGGAACGAAAATGAGCCCGCGATTGAAGCCGCCGGGCGCCGAGCCCGCATGGCGAAGCTCGTCGTCGTAAATATCCGTGCCCCAGCCCGCCGCCTCCGGGCTCTCCGAGAGATAGATGAGCATGGTGAAGAGCTTGGCGCCGATATCCGTATGGGGCGCGAGCCAGAAACCGTCCGTGTCCTGGCAATATTCGATGCGCAGCGAGCTGCCTGTGAGCGTCGCGCCCGTCTCGCGCTCGATCTGCCGCACGGTTTCAGGCGCCTGAAAACAGTCGGCCATCGCGCGTGCGACCGGAAAGCGCGAGAGGTTTTCGCCCGCGAAGAAGCTCCGCGTTGCATTATGCGTCTCGCGCTTTCCTTGCGTATCGTCGATCGCGGGTGGCGCGATGGGAAGCGCAGGGATGGCGCGCGCCGCATCGGTCGGCAGCGCATCGCACAGCAGCCAGTGACGGAAGGGGAAGCCTTCCGTGTCCGCCTCGCCGAGCGCCTTGAGGAAGTGGTGGCCGATCGCCTCGCCGCCTGCGGAAATTTTCGTCATGGCCGTGCCTCCGCCCTGTCCGGTATTCGCCCGAGACCGAAGAAGCGCTTCAGTCTTTTGACATTGCCCGATACGCGGTGGCGCGCTTCCTCGCGCCTCAGCACGTCTTCGTCGCGGCAGTAGTTAAGCATCACATAGCGGCGCGGGCCGACGAAAGGCGCGTGCCCGTGCCAGGAATTCGGCTGCACCCTGAAGCAGACGAGCGTGCCTCCTTCGGGCGGCACCTCAGTCGCATAATCGTCGAGATCGTCCGGCCCCCGCAGCACGCGCAGCCGCCCGCCCGTCGGCGCCCACGCATTGTGGGGAGATGGCTCGTTCAGATAGAGAAGGAGCGTTGCGAGCTTGAAGGACGAATCCGAATGGATCTGTCCGTCCTGCGCCTGACAGCAGCTTCTGATCGTGAGGAGGGGCGGCCGGTCTTCGAGATCGAGGTCGAGCTTCTCGCCGATGATGCGGGCAAGCTCCCCGCTTCGCAATTCCTGAAGCAGCCTGTTGAAAACGGGTCCGCCGCTTGCGGCTTCGGGCAGGAAGAGCCCCGCCATGTCGAGATCGGGAAAATCCCGGATCACTTTCCTCAGCATCTCGCCCGGTATGAAATCGCGCACGACGAAATGCGGATAGGGGTCCGGTTCGACCTTTGCAGCCTTGAGAGCTTCGTAATCGATCATGTCTCGCACCCTTCGCCGGACATATGTGCGGCACGCGGCCGATTGGTGCGATGCTAGTGTCGGGGGTTTCCCGCGAACAATGTGTCACTTTGTCAATCGCCGCGACCGGCCGTCGCATGCGCGATTGATTATCAGTGTCTCAGTGTCTTGGATGCTCGCGGGGAGCGGCGATGGAGCGGGCGATGATGTTGCGGTGAGTTTCGTTCGTACCCGAATAAATGCTCGCCGCGCGCGTACTGAAATATTTATGCGCCGCATGGGCGGCCTCTCCGGCGAAGGCGGGGCTGTTGCCGTTGAGCGTGCCCGCCACGGCGGCATAGGGCCCGGCGAGGTCGAGCGCGATTTCGGTGATGCGCTGGTGAAGCTCGCTCGCCATGCATTTCATGAGCGAGGAGGAGACTTCGTCATCGCCCGCAAGCCGTCCCTCCGACATCAGGCGAAGTTCGAAACTCTCGAAGGCGCGAAGCTCGGTCCCGATGGCGGCAAGGCGAGCGGGGAAGCCGGCATCGGCTTCGGGACCCGCCGCCAGCAGGCGTTCCAGCGCGCGATAGGCGCGCCGCAGCAATCCGCTCGTCGTGTTGTTCGAGCGCGCGAAACGCATGAGATGCTTTGCGACCGCCCAGCCCTCGCCCTCGGCGCCCACGCGATTGGCGAGGGGTACGCGCACATCGTCGAAGATGACCTGATTGAATTCGTGATCGCCGTCGAAGGAAAGGATGGGCTCGACCTTGAGACCCGGCGTCGCCATGTCGATGAGAAGAAAGGTGATCCCCTCCTGTGGGCGCGCGCCGCGCGCGCTGCGCACCAGCGCGAACATGCGGTTCGCGTGATGGGCCCCGGTCGTCCAGATCTTCGCGCCGTTGACGACGTAAGCGTCGCCGTCGCGCACCGCGCGCGTTCCGAGCGCCGCGAGATCGGAGCCCGCGCCCGCTTCCGAGAAGCCCTGGCACCAGAGGTCGTCGCCGGTCAGGATGGGCGCGAGGTAGCGTTCGCGCTGCTCGAGCGTGCCCATGGAAATGAGGAGAGGCCCGATGCTCCTGATCCCTCCGGCAAACAGGATGGGCGCATCGTTGAGCGCGCATTCCCGCTCGAAGAGAAAGCGCTGCCTCGCCGACCAGCCCGTGCCTCCATGGGCGAGAGGCCAGGCGGGCGCGATCCAGCCGCGCTCGTAAAGGCGGCGATGCCAGATGCGGCAGGCTTCGATGTCGGAATGCGTGCCCGTCGTGCGCTGTCCCGCCGCCCTGAGGTCCGGCGTGAGTCTTTCCGAAAGGAAGGACCGCACTTCGTCGAGAAAGGCCTGATCGTTCTCCATTGCGCGGGCGCCCGTTGCGATGTGTTGCCTTGAGCCTGAACCGGACCTGGCCCGCGAGGAACGTGGCATGAAGCCGCGTCGGCCCGGTGGGGCAGCCGCAGCGTTTGGGGCGCGGACCCGCGGCCAGCCGGCGACAAGCAGAAAATTTGTTTAAAAACAGCGATTTGGCGATGGGTGTGATGCGGCTTGCATGGGGCGCTGGCAATCCCCACATTGATGCCAAGCGGTGCCGCTTCAGGGCCGCGAATGAACCGGGTCGCTTTTGCGAAGGACTTTGGGAATGACGCGCATGATGCAGTTCAACAGCCCGTTCCTGCTTGGCTTCGATGACATGGAACAGCTGCTTGAGCGCGTCGCGAAGGGATCGGATGGCTATCCTCCCTATAATGTGGAGGAGGTGATCGCCGGAAGCGGCGACACGCAGAAGCGGGCGCTTCGCATCACGCTTGCCGTCGCCGGATTTTCCCGCGACGAGCTTTCGGTCACGCTGGAGGACAATCAGCTTGTCATTCGTGGCCGCCAGCGCGACGGGAACGAGCGCGTCTTTCTCCACCGCGGAATTGCGGCGCGCCAGTTTCAGCGGGCATTCGTTCTTGCGGATGGAATGGACGCCGTGGGTGCGAGGCTCGAGAACGGCCTTCTTTCGATAGATCTCGTAAGGCCGGAGCCCTCGAAACTGGTGAAGACGATCGAGATCAGCGGCCAGTGACGCGCGTCGCCTCGAATGGGACCGCGTGAAAGGAGCGTAAAATGCGTAACGACAACGACGAATTCGATACCGGGACGAAGACGGGATGGGGTGCCGAGGACCTGCGCCACCTGACGCCGGAGCTTTTCGCCAATATCGGCATGCCGAACATCGTCTATGTGCGTGAGATTCTGGCCGGCGAGCTCGCGGGCGAACTTGGCTCGGAAATCGACGTGCCGGCGGATACGCGGCTTTATGCGGTTCACGCTGCGAACGGCCAGCGCATGGCCGTGCTCGACAACCGCGCCGCTGCCTTTGCAGGCGCGCGCCAGTACGACCTCGAGCCCGTGAGCGTGCACTGATCCAGGTGCTTTGACTATCAAGTGCCGGACTATCGAAAGACCGTCAGGGCTGGCAGTCGCTGTTGCTTGGCCGGGTGAGAAGAAAAACGGCGACGCCGCCGCACATCACGCCCTGAACGGCCAGCACGGCCACATGGAAATCCATCCAGACGCTGAAGGCGAGGGACCAGGCGAGCAGCAGCAGCGCAAGGACCTTCGCCCGAAGCGGAATGACGCCGTAGCGCTCCCAGTTCACGATGATGGGGCCGAGCATGGAATGGTTGAGAAGCCAGCCATGCAGCGATGGCGAGCTGCGCGCGAAAAGATAGGCGGCCAGAAGCAGGAAGGGCGTGGTCGGCAGCAGCGGCAGGAACGCGCCTGCTATGCCCAATCCGACCGAGACGAGCCCGCCCGCGATCAGGAGAATTCTTCCGATCGGGTTCATTGCCGTTCCGTCCGGGCGGGCGGCATTTCCACGCTCAGACGGCGCTGGTGGCCGCCGGTTCGGTGAGAATGGCGAAGAGCGCCGCCGGATCGTCGCTCGCCCTCAGCTTTTCGACCACGGCCTGATTGCGCAGGAGCCGCGAAATGCGGGCCAGCGCCTTCAGATGGTCGGCACCGGCCGATTCGGGCGCGAGCAGCAGGAAGATGAGATCGACCGGCTGGTCGTCCACGGAATCAAAATCGACCGGCGTGTCGAGCCTCGCGAAGAGGCCATGGAGCCGTGTGAGCTGCGAAAGCTTGCCATGCGGAATGGCGATGCCCTGGCCCACGCCCGTCGAGCCGAGGCGCTCGCGCTCAAGCAGCGTCTCGAACACCGTGCGCTCGGAAACGCCGGTGAGCGCGGCCGCGCGCTGGGCAAGCTCCTGCAGTGCCTGCTTCTTGCTGGTGACTTTAAGGTGAGCGATCACCCCCTCGGGCGACACCAGATCTTCAAGCTCCATGGTCCGCGTCCTGTCCTGCTCGTCAGCCGTCCGCCGAGGCGGCGAACGGCTCTGGCCTTGTGTTTCTGGTTATTGTGCTTTGTCGCGACCGGCGTCGATCCAGCCGATATGTCCGTCGTCACGGCGATAGACGACATTGAGCCCGTCATTCGCCCCGCTGCGGAAGACGAAGAAGGGAGCGTCGATCAGATCCATCTGCATGACGGCATCGCCGACGCTGAGATGCGGGATGGAGGTCGTCTCCTCGGCGATGATGACGGGTTGGCCGTCGATCGCCGCCTCTTCCTGCTCGTTGCCTGCCTCGATGACGAAGGAAGGCACGGACTGGGCGGGCAGCGCCGTCCTTGCGCCGTTGGTGTGGCTCTTGAGGCGGCGCTTGTAACGGCGCAGCCGCTTGTCGAGCTTCTCGATCGCGGCGTCGAAGGAGGCGTAGGGCTCGCCAGCGCGGCCCTGCGTCTGGATGCGCATGCCGGAATTGAGATGCACCGAGCAATCCGCACGGAACTCGTGCCCGTCCTTCGAGAAAATGACATGGCCGACGATCGACTTGTCGAAATACTTTCCGACGCTCTGTTCGAGGCGCTCCGTGACATGGGTGCGGAGCGCATCTCCGACGTCGAGATGATGGCCGCTGACCTGAACCTGCATGAGAGACCTTTCCGGGTCACATTCGCGTCAAAACGCCGGCAATCGAATGGCCGTCAGACCACCTTCGGCCCCGTTGCCCCCAGCCGGACGTTGCGTTCGCGCCTCGCGCCGCGCCGCACGCCCGTTTTGCTCCTCGCTGCGTTCCCTCTGGGGGGGGCTTGAGCGCGTGGCAAACTAGTGGCCCGCTCCGGGGGTGTCAACATGGCTCGGCCTTTCGGCAAAAACCCGTTTTATCTCAATTATATAGGCTCGAATTACCGGCTTTGAAGGGGGCCCTGCCTCCCTCAGGCATAGGCTTTCTTGTCCCGCCGCCGCTGGACGGAGGAGGGAATGTTCAACGCTTCCCGATACTTGGCGACCGTGCGCCGCGCGATGTCGATGCCCGAGCGTTTCAGGATGTCGACGATATTGTCGTCCGAGAGCACGGCGTCCGGCAGCTCGGCGTCGATCAGTTCCTTGATGCGATGGCGGACCGCTTCGGCCGAATGTGCTTCGCCGCCCTCGCTGGAGGCGATGGCCGAGGTGAAGAAATACTTCATCTCGAAGATGCCGCGCGGCGTCGCGATGTACTTGTTCGAGGTGACGCGGCTGACCGTCGATTCATGCATGGAGATCGCGTCGGCGACGGTCTTCAGATTGAGCGGCCGCAAATGCTGGATGCCATGGACGAGGAAGGCGTCCTGCTGGCGCACGATCTCGGACGCGACCTTGAGAATGGTGCGCGCGCGCTGGTCGAGGCTTTTGACGAGCCAGTTGGCATTGTTGAGACATTCGGAGAGATAGGCTTTCGCCTTCGGATCGCCGGAAAGCCTGCTCACCTCGGAATAATATTGCTGGTTCACCAGCACGCGCGGCAGCGTTTCCGAATTGAGTTCGACGCTCCATCCGCCATCGGGGCGCGGGCGCACGAAGACGTCGGGGATCACGGGCACGGTCGGTTCGCCGCCAAAGGCGAGGCCCGGCTTCGGATTGCAGCCGCGAATATCCTCGATCATGCTCGCGATGTCCTCGCGGTCAGCGCCGCAGAGTTTCATCAGGAGATCGAAATCGCGCCGCGCGAAAAGCTCCAGATGGTCGAGAAAGATCTGCATGGCAGGGTCGAGCCGGTCGCGCTCCCTGAGCTGGATCGCGAGGCACTCCTTGAGATTGCGCGCGCAAATGCCGGAAGGCTCGAAGGTCTGGAGCACGGCCAGCACGCGCTCGACTTCCTCTGGCGCCGCGCCGAGCCGCCCGGCAACCTCGTCGAGATCGGCGGTGATGTAGCCCGCCTCGTTCACGAGATCGATGAGATGGGCGCCGATGAGCCGCTGGCGCTCGTCCTTCAGCGCCATGTTGAGCTGCGCGGTGAGGTGCTCGGCGAGTGTGGCTTCATGCGCGAGCGTGGCTTCGAGGCTGAACTCGCCGTCGCCGCCCGCGCCGCTCCCTGATTTGAGGCTCTGCCAGTCAGAGCCCGTGGGGCCGGGCGCCTCGGCTGCCGCGTCGTTCGCCGCGTCGCTGCGGCTTTCGTCGGCATA
>NZ_DAOKYX010000014.1:0-23856 GCF_035325945.1 Parvibaculum sp. | reverse complement strand
TTGCAGCAGTTTGATCGCCTGCTGCAATTGTGGCGTCATGACCAGGGCTTGCCCCTGGCGGAGTTCGAGCCGCGGTGCTAGCGCCATGTCTGCTGCGGCCTCATCCCGGGCGCCATCAGAGCGAGAAACGCTCGCCGAGATAGAGCCGGCGCACGTCCTCGTTACCCACGATTTCGGAGGGATCGCCCTCCATGAGCACATGGCCGTCATGAATGATGACGGCCCGGTCGATCAGCTCCAGCGTCTCGCGGACATTGTGATCGGTGATGAGCACGCCGATGCCGCGATCCTTCAGATGCGAGACGAGGTCGCGAATATCGCCGATGGCGATCGGATCGATGCCCGCGAAAGGCTCGTCGAGCAGCATGAAGGAAGGCTGGGTCGCCAGCGCACGCGCGATCTCGACGCGCCGCCGTTCGCCGCCCGACAGCGCCACCGAAGGCGTGCGCCGGAGATGCGTGATCGAAAATTCGGCAAGCAGGTCGTCAAGCGCCGCTTCCCGCCTGTCGCGGTCGCTTTCCACGACTTCGAGCACCGCGCGGATGTTCTGCTCGACGGTGAGGCCGCGGAAGATCGAGGCTTCCTGCGGCAGATAGCCGATGCCGAGCCGCGCCCGGCGGTACATGGGCAGCGCCGTGATGTCGTGGCCGTCGAGCGCGATGGAGCCGTAATCCGGCGTCACGAGCCCGGTGATCATGTAGAAAACGGTGGTTTTGCCCGCGCCGTTCGGGCCGAGCAGCCCGACCGCCTCGCCGCGCCGCACATCGAAGCTCACGCCGCGCACCACCGGCCTGCGCCGGAAGCTCTTGCCGACGCGGTCGACGGCTAGGCCCGGATTGCTGGCGACGAGGCGCGGTCCCTCATGGGACATGGCCTCGGAATGCGCGCTGGCGCGGATGGACATGGAGCGGCCCTCTTTCATTCGCCATCATCAGACGGCACTTGGCATTAAAATTGTATGAAGTGGAGCCGTTAACCAAGCCTTCTTTCACTTTTTCTCTTTGGCGGGGGGCTGAAAAAGCGCCTTAACACGGCCGCTTGCGCCTTCTTTCGCCGATCCGGCTTCAGCGCCGCCGACAATCCGGCTCTTGCCGCTGTTAAGGTCAATGAAGAGTTTCGTGCCCCGGATGACGTTCTTGCCCTGGCGCAGCACGACCTTGTCCCCCATGACGATCTTCCGGTCGGCGACGGTATAGCGCGCCCAGTCTCCATCGGCTGACTGGTCGTCCTTGGAGGTGATGTGGACGGCGCCGGTAGCGAGAATGTCGCGGATCTGGGTCTTTCCCGTCGTCGCGTCTGCGCCGCCCGTCTGCGTGTAGTCGGCCTTGAGCCGGTCAGCGCGCAGCTTCATCGAGCCTTGTGTGGCCACCACATTGCCGATGAAGGTGGCGACATGCTTCTGGTCCTCGACCTCGAGCGTATCGGATTCGATTTCGATCGGCGCGTCGGGATTGGTGGCGAAGCCGCTCAGCGGGTCGCGCGGGGTCTGATCCTGCGCCTCGGCCCTCGTCGCACCACCCGGCATGGCAAGGACGAGCGCCGCGCCGAGAAGGGCGCCCTGAAGCCATGTGCCGGCCGTTGCCCGGCCTTTTCCGCTCCGCGACCTTGCGTCCATCACTTGTTCCCCTTCCCCTGCTCGGCGTAGATCCGCACTTTCACCCGTCCCTGGAAATGCAGGGTACGCGACTGATTGTCGGCCGTCATGCTGTCCGCGCGCAATGTTCCAAGCGGCCCTTGCCCCTCGACCGGCGCGGTGCTCGCGACTGTGCCCTTCCGGAAGTCGATCGTGGCGGATGTGGCGTGAAGCTCGTAGCCGGAGGCCGCATAGATGTCGATCTTCCGCTCCAGATCGAGCGTCTGCGTCACCGTGTCGAGGCGCCCTCCGCTTGCCGAGAGCGTCACCCAGTCGCTGTCGTCGGCAAGTTTGAGGTCGGCCTGAAGATTGTCGAGCGCGACATGGTTGGGCTCGCCCGCTATCTGCGTCGCCGTGTCGGCGGTCAGCACATAGGGCCGCCCGGACTTGTCGAGGCCGGTCACGCGCGGGCTCACCATCCTTAGGTCGTTGTGGAGCGTCGAAATCTCGCGGAAGGTAATGTCGAGCTTGTCATGCGTCTCGAAGACGCCCGAATAGATGAGGACCGTCGCCAGGAGAGCGAGCGCGCCGAGCGGCAGCGCGATCTTCATCGTCGAGACGAAGCGGCTGTAGCGCGCCTCCATCTGCGCGGACGAGCGCCCTCTTGGCGGAAATTGCGCCTCCTGATCCGCCGTTTCGTCGCCGCGCGGCTCGCTCATGCCTCACTCGTTCCGTATGCAGATGTTTTCCGGCCGTCGGATCGCGATCCGGCAGGGTCCGCGCCTGCCGGCATATAGCGGTGATCTTCGCGGTTTCCGTGGCGGGGCGCGCTCAAATTCAGTTCGGGTCCAGTTGGGCCGCAAGACTGCGACGCATGGATGCAGTATGCGCGTGAAGGCGCGGGAGCGTCAACGGAACGGGCAGGGCGAGGCGAGCGCGAAGGGCCGGGGCCGCCCGTCAGTGCGCGAAAATATCTTCTTCCGGCCAGCCTGCGAGATCGAGCGCGGCGCGCACCGGCAGAAAGCCGAAGCAGGCATTGGCAAGCTCGGTGCGCCCTTCGCGCGCGAGCATGCGGTCGAGGATCGCCTTGATCTCGTGGAGGTGAAGCACGTCCGACGCCGCATAGGCGAGCTGCGCGTCCGAAAGCTGGTCGGCGCCCCAGTCCGAGCTCTGCTGCTGCTTGGAGAGGTCGATATTGAGGAGTTCCTTGCAGAGATCCTTGAGTCCGTGCCGGTCGGTATAGGTGCGCACGAGCTTCGAGGCGATCTTCGTGCAATAGACGGGCGAGGTGACGACGCCGAGATAGCGCTCGATCACGGCCACGTCGAACCGCGCGAAATGAAAGATCTTGAGAACCTTGGGGTCGGTCATCAGCGCGCGCAGATTGGGCGCGTCGTAGCTCGTCCGGTCGAGCTGCACGAGATGGGCATTGCCATCCCCGGCCGAAAGCTGCACCACGCAAAGAGGGTCGCGATGGGGATTGAGGCCCAGCGTCTCGCTGTCCACAGCAACGCTTGCGCCGAAGGAGAGCCCGTTGGGCAGGTCGCCCTTGTGCAGCGTGATGGCCATGTCGAGAAATGCTCCGATCGGCGTTCCGGGGGCCCTTGCCCGCCTCACTCCCCGCCGCATCCGGGGATGCGGCGGGGGAGGAGATGGTGCCCAGGAGAAGACTCGAACTTCCACGCCCGTGAAGGCGCTAGCACCTGAAGCTAGTGCGTCTACCAATTCCGCCACCTGGGCCGATGCGCGCACACTTAAATTGGGGTGTTCGGCTTGTCAATGGATGTGGCGTTCCGAAGCCTTTGCCGCCGGCCTGCCCATGGGCTATCTAGAGCATGGGCGGGCCCCGGAATGCCCCTGAGGGCATCCGCAAGAGACGGGATTTTGGAGGCGATATGAGTGTTAGGCGTTTGACGTCGGAACTTGGGCCGGGCAGCGTGATCACGGTGTTTGGCGGGTCGGGCTTCATCGGCCGCCATGTCGTCGAGGCGCTGGCCCGCAGGGGCTATCGCATCCGGGTCGCCGTCCGCCGTCCGAACGAGGCCCTTTTCCTGAAAACGGCCGGCGATGTCGGCCAGGTGGAGCCCGTTCAGGCCAATATCCGCGATACGGGCTCCGTCCGCGCCGCCCTTGAGGGGGCGCATGCGGTAGTGAACCTCGTCGGCATCCTCAGCGAGGCCGGACGGCAGGGTTTCGAGGCCATTCACACCTCGGGGGCCGAGCGCATCGCGCGGGAAGCCAAGGCCGCGGGCATCGATATTTTCGTTCATGTCTCGGCGATCGGCGCCGATGCGGAGAGCCCGTCCGCCTATGGCCGGTCCAAGGCGCTGGGGGAGGCGGCCATCCGCCGCCACGTGCCCGGTGCGGCGATCCTCCGCCCCTCGGTCGTCTTCGGGCCTGAGGACGATTTCTTCAACCGCTTCGCGGCCATGGCGCGCCTCGCGCCCGCCCTGCCGCTCATCGGCGGCGGCGCGACGCGCTTCCAGCCCGTTTACGTGAAGGACGTGGCCGAGGCGGTCGCCCGGGCGGTCGAGAGCGGGGTGGCCGACGGCCTCGTCTGCGAGCTTGGCGGGCCTGAAATCTATAGCTTCCGCCAGTTGATGGAGCTTGTGCTGCGCGAAACCGGCCGTCGCCGTCTGCTGCTGCCGCTCCCTGTGGCGCTTGCGAGGATCATGGCGTCCGTCACGCAGTTCCTGCCCGGCGCGCCCCTCACCACCGATCAGGTGAAGCTTCTCGGCATCGACAATGTGGTGAGCGCCGAGGCGCAGAAGGAAGGCCGCACCCTCGCGCTCTTCGGCATTCAGCCGACGGCGCCGGAAGCGATCCTGCCCGCCTATCTCGTGCGCTTCCGCCGTCGCGGTCAGTTCGACCAGTTGCGCCCCGCGACCCAGTGAGGGCCGTGTCGCCCGGGAGGCCCGATCGGGAATATCAGACCATGAACATCGGCGAAGCCGCGTCGCGGTCGGGCGTTCCGGCCAAGACCATCCGATATTACGAGGAAATCGAGCTGATCCGGAGCGCCCATCGGGCGGCGAACGGCTATCGTTCGTATACGGATGACGATGTTCACACGCTGCGTTTCGTGGCCCGCGCGCGCAATCTCGGTTTCACGGTCGAGGAGTGCCGCAGCCTGCTCGCGCTCTACCGCGACAAGAGCCGGGCGAGCGCTGACGTCAAGCGGATCGCCGAGGGCCACATCGCCGAGATCGAAGGCCGGATCGAGGAGCTTCGTTCCATGCAGGCGACCCTCATGGATCTCGTCAGGCGCTGCCATGGCGACGACCGCCCCGACTGCCCCATCATAGACGGGCTCGCCGATGACGGGCCGCACAAGCGCTGCTGAGGTGCCGCCCTCCCGCCTTCCCCTCGCTCTTTTCCTTCGGATCGTTTGCCCCTTCGGTTACACTCCCCGCCCATGCGCCAGCTCTACCACCTCCTGATTTCGCCAGCCTCCCGCAAGGTCCGTCTCGTCCTTGCAGAGAAGAACCTTCCTTTTGAAATGGTCGAGGAGCGCGACTGGGAAAGGCGGCTCGAATTTCTGGCCCTCAATCCGGCCGGCGAGGTTCCGGTGCTCGTCGAGGAAGACGGCACGGTCGTCTCGGGCGGCATGCCGATCGTCGAATATCTCGAGGAGACGGTGCCCGAGGTGAAGCTGCTGCCGGGCGATGCACAGGCGCGCGCCGAAGCGCGCCGCCTTGTCGACTGGTTCGACCGCAAATTTGCCGCCGAGGTTTCCGACGGGCTCATCTTCGAGAAGGTGACGCGGCGGTTTCTGAGCGCGTCGGAAGGCGGCGGCGCGCCGGACATGGCGGTGGTCCGCGCGGCGCTCCACAATCTGCGCTATCATCTCGACTACATTTCCTACCTCATGGAGGAGCGGCGCTGGCTCGCCGGCGAGGAAATGACGCTTGCGGACCTCACGGCGGCGGCGCATCTGTCCTGCCTCGACTATGTGGGCGACGTCCCCTGGTCGCAGTTCCAGGGCGCCAAGGACTGGTATGTCCGCATCAAGTCGCGGCCCGGCTTCAGGCAGCTTCTCGCCGACCATGTGCCCGGCATGCCGCCGCCCAAACTCTATGCGAACCTCGACTTCTGACAGCAAGGCAGGCGGCCGGGATCTGAAGGCCGCGCTCGTCGCGGAGGCCCGCGAGGCCGGCTTCGACATCATCCGTGTGGTGCGTGCCGATGCGGTGCCGGAAGCGCCGGGCCGCCTTCGCGAGTGGCTGGCCGAGGGCCGCCATGGCTCGATGGGCTGGATGGCGGAGACGGAGGAACGCCGGGCGCGTCCGACGACGCTCTGGCCGGACACGCGCAGCATCGTCGTGCTCGGCATGAATTACGGGCCGGACGAGAACCCGCTCGATCTCCTCGAGCGCCGCGACCGCGCCGCCATCTCCGTCTATGCGCGGAACCGCGACTATCACGACCTCGTCAAATCGCGGCTGAAGCGCGTGGCGCGCTGGCTCGTCGGCGCGACGGGGGCGGACGTCAAGGTCTTCGTCGATACCGCGCCCGTCATGGAAAAGCCGATCGCCGCCGCCGCAGGTCTCGGCTGGCAGGGCAAGCACACCAATCTCGTCTCGCGCGAATTCGGCTCCTGGCTCTTTCTCGGCTCGATCTTCACGACGCTCGAGATCGAGCCCGACGAGGCCCATGAGGATCATTGCGGCGCCTGCCGCCGCTGCCTCGATGCCTGTCCGACGCAGGCCTTCCCGCAGCCCTATCAGCTCGATGCGCGCCGCTGCATCTCCTATCTGACCATCGAGCACAAGGGCCACATCGCGCTCGAGTTCCGCAAGCCGATGGGGAACCGCATCTATGGCTGCGACGACTGCCTCGCCGTCTGCCCATGGAACAAATTCGCGCAGCAGGCGCGCGAGAGCGCATTTCACGCGCGCGAGGAATTGCGCGCGCCGCTGCTCGCCGAACTCGTCGCATTCGATGACGCCGCCTTCCGCGCCTTCTTTTCCGGTTCGCCCGTCAAGCGCGTCGGACGCGACCGCTTCATCCGCAATGTGCTGATCGCCATCGGCAATTCGGGCGAGGTGGCGCTGGTGCCGCTCGTTCTTGCACGGCTCGGGGATGGATCGCCGCTGGTGCGCGCCATGGCGGTCTGGGCGCTGGGCGAGCTGGCGCCCGGCGAGGCGCGCAACCGCGCCACGGATGCCCTCGCGCATGAAGACGACGAGGGCGTGCGGGAAGAATGGCAGCGGCTGTCCTAGTAGAGCGCCGTCGAGCCTCAGCTTGTTTCAGCGCTTTCACCCGGATGCTTGCCGGCTTTTTGCGGCAGGAGCAGTAGGCAGATGACGATGAAGGCCGCAAGCACCGCCGAAGCCGTGAAGCGGTTGAAGGCGAGCCCACCATGTTCGATCGGCTTGTCGAGAAGATCGCCCACGGTGGCGCCAAGCGGCCGCGTCAGAATGAAGGCGCTCCAGAAAAGCAGTGTTCGTGAAACGTCCGTGAAGTAATAGGCCGCCGCGACCAGCGCCAGCGCGACGCCGAAAACGATCGCTCCACCTTCGTAACCAAGACCGTTGGTGTCGGCCATCCAGTCCCCGAGCGCCGTGCCGAGGGTCTGCGAGAAGAGAATGGTTATCCAATAGAACGCCTCGACGCGGGGGGATACGACGGAGGCGACGGAAACGGATCCTTCCGACCAGTGCCATACGCCGAGCGATGCCGCGAGCAACGCGAAGAGGATGGAAGAGCCACCCGCATAACCAATGCCGAGCGAGCGATCGGCGAAATCCGCCATGGTCGTGCCCGCCATGGTGGTCGCGATGATAACCATCCAATAAAGGAACGGGTGGAAAGTCTTCGCCCTGATCTGGGTGAGCACAGTGACGAGAAGAAGGCCGATGAAGATGAGGCTGCCGACCGCATAGCCGAGATCGAGTGACATCGACACGGCGTCGCCACCCGTTTCGCCGAGCGTGGTCGCTGCGACCTTGATGACCCAGAAAGTGAGAGTGACTTCCGGCACCTTGCTCGCACCGATGTCAGCAGCTCTGTGCATGCTCTCTTCCTTCCCATGCATTGTGCGCATGTTCCGAAAAAGTCGGGCTATTTCCCCGCCTTGCCCGGCTTTGCGAGATAGGCGGCAGCGGCCTGCGCCGAAGGATCGGAACTCCGTCCCGTCTCCCGCGCGAAGCGGATGACGTCCTGCCAGTCGGCGCGCGCGCCCGCGACATTGCCGGTTTCCGCGCGTACCCGTCCCCGCTCGAGCAGGGCTTCGAGATTATGCGGCGCGATCGAAACGGCGCGCTCGGCATCCGCCACCGCCGCCTTCGGATAGCCGAGATTGCGGAGCGCCAGCGCGCGCAGCGTCAGCGCCTCGACGGAACTCGGGCTTTCGGCCAGCGCCTCGCTCGCATCGGCGCGCACGCCCTCCCATTGGCCTGCGAGGGCGCGGACACGCGCCCGCCCGATGCGGTAGAGAGGTTCGGAGGGCGCCAGCGCGATCGCCTCGCCCAGCGCTTCCTCGGCCTTGGCGAGGTTCGCCGCCAGCGCCCAGGCATTGCCGGCCTGCGCATAGACCTCGGCCCGCGCCGCGGCGGGAGCGCCCGTCATGCCTTCCGCAAGATGGCTGAAGGCGGCCGCCGCCTCATCCGCCTCACCGAGCGCCGAAAGAGCCAGCGCCTCGCAATGAAGCGCCGCCGCGCCGCCCTCATGCGCCTTCCAGTCGCGCGCATAGGCGAGCGCCTTGGGGGCATTGGTTTCGAGCAATGCCGTGCAGTCCTCGTAGCTCGGCTCGGCCGCCTCTGCTGCCTGCGCGAGAAGGAGGCTCATGAGGATTGCGGCGAGGGCGAGGATTTGGCGGAGGCTCGACATGCGGCTTAAGGTCGTCGAGCCTTGGCGAGTTTGCAAGCGAAACGGAGTGGAATGGTGAAGGGAAGCGGCGTGAACGGCGACGGAAAGAGGCTCTTCTGCTTCGGCCTCGGCTATAGCGCCGCGAGCCTTGCGCATCGGCTCCGCGCGCGCGGCTACGCCATCGCGGGCACCTGCCGCGGCGAGGAGAAGGCCGCGCGGCTCCGCGCCGGAGGCGTGGAGGCATACCTTTTCGGCGAAGGCCGTCCGCTTGACGATCCGGCGGCGGCGCTTGCCGGCACGACGCATCTCCTGCTCTCCGTGCCGCCGGGGGAGGCGGGCGATCCGGTCTTCGCCGCCCATGCCGGGGACATTGCGCGCCTCGCGCCCCGGCTCGAATGGATGGCCTATCTTTCGACCACGGGCGTCTATGGCGATCGCGGCGGCGACTGGGTGACGGAGGAAACGCCGCTCGCGCCGACGACGGAGCGCGGGCATCGCCGCCTCGAAGCAGAGGAAGCATGGCGCGCGCTTGCCGCCCGCGCGCGTCTGCCGCTCCACATCTTCCGCCTCGCGGGCATTTACGGGCCCGGGCGCAACCAGCTGCGGGGCGTGATCGACGGCACGGCGAGGCGCATCGTGAAGCCGGGGCAGGTCTTCTCGCGCATCCATGTCGAGGACATCGCCGCCGTGCTCGAAGCCTCGATCGCGCATCCGCATCCGGGCGCGGCTTACAATGTCTGCGACGACGAGCCCGCGCCGCCGCAGGATGTGGTCGCCCATGCCGCGCATCTGCTCGGCCGCGAGGCGCCGCCCGAAATCGAATTCGCCAGGGCGGAGCTTTCGCCCATGGCGCGGAGCTTCTATGCGGAATCGAAGCGCGTCTCCAATCGCCGCATCCGCGAGGAGCTGGGCGTCGAACTCCGCTATCCGACCTATCGCGAGGGGCTGGCGGCGCTCATGGCCGATGAAGAAGGGCGATGAGACGGGCTGACGGCGCGGGCACGCATGCCCGGCCATGTCAGCGCGTTTCGATTTCGGCGATCAGCGTTTCGGCCGTCTGGACGAGCCGGGCGATGTCGGCTGGTGTCGAGAGCCTGTGATCTCCCGATTTGGTGAGCGTGATCGCGACCTCGCGCGAGGTGAGCGCGTCGACGAGGCGCATGGCGTGCGTCCAGGGCACGTCCGGGTCTTCCATGCCTTGCAGGATGCGCACAGGCAGGTCGAGCGGGATCGGCTTGTCGAGGAGGAGGTGCCGCCGCCCCTCCTCGATGAGCTTCATCGTGATCTCATAGGGCGCCTCGTCATAGGCCGAGGGCTGGCGATAGATGCCGTCGCGTTCGAGTGTCCGGCGGATTTCGGGCGCAAAGCCCTTCCACATCAGTTCCTCGGTGAAGTCGGGCGCGGGCGCGATGAGGATAAGCGCCTTCACGCGCTCGGGCCTTGCCAGCGCGGCGAGAAGCGCGATCCAGCCGCCCATGCTCGAGCCGACGAGAATTTGCGGGCCTTCAGCCAGCGTGTCGATGGCGGCGAGCGCGTCGTCGCGCCAGCGCCCGATCGTCCCCTCGCGGAAATCGCCCGACGAGGCGCCATGCGCGAAATAGTCGAAGCGCAGGAAATGCCTCTTCGCCTTCCGCGCCCAGGCTGCGAGCGCTTCGGCCTTGGTGCCCGTCATGTCCGATTTGAAGCCGCCGAGCCAGGTGAGCCCCGTCGGGCCTGCCGGGCTATCGGGGCGCTCGGTGAGATAGGCGATGCTTTCGCCATCGGGGCGGGCGAGCTTGCGGGGTTCCTGTCCGTCCGTCATGGTGTTGTCCGTCTGCCGTTCCACATTCGACCATGCGGCATAGATCGGCCAAGGAACTCCGCGTGTCCATTGCTTTCAGAGATCTTTCGCCCCGCCCGACAATCCTTCAGGTCATCCCCGCGCTCGATACGGGCGGCGCCGAGCGCACCACGATCGACATGGCGCATGCCATTGTCGCGGCGGGCGGCCGCGCCCTCGTCGCCAGTTCCGGAGGGCGCATGCTGAAGGAACTCGAGGCTGCGGGCGCCACGCATTTCGAGATGGACGTTCACTCCAAGAACCCGATCATCATGGCGCTCAACGTGGAGCGGCTGACCCGGCTCGCCGAACGCGAAAAGGTCGATCTCATTCACGCGCGAAGCCGCGCCCCCGGCTGGAGCGCGCTGGCCGCCGCGCGCAGGCTCCATGTTCCCTTCGTCACCACCTATCACTCCAAGGTACATGAGGCGCCGCGCATCAAGGTCTTCTACAATTCGGTCATGGCGCGCGGCGACGCGGTGATCGCGAAC
This sequence comes from Parvibaculum sp., assembly GCF_035325945.1. Taxonomy (GTDB): domain Bacteria; phylum Pseudomonadota; class Alphaproteobacteria; order Parvibaculales; family Parvibaculaceae; genus Parvibaculum. The sequence goes on along the minus strand of NZ_DAOKYX010000014.1, from coordinate 13,163 downwards.
TCCGCCTACACGGCGGCGCGCATCGCGCGCATTCACGCGCCGGACCCCGCCCGCATCTTCACCGTGCCGCGCGGCATCGACACCGCCACCTTCGACGAGGCCGCCGTTCCGCCCGAGCGCATCGCGGGGCTGCACCGGCGCTGGAAAGCGGGCGGGAGCGGGCGCACCGTCTTTCTGCTGGCTGCGCGCCTTACCCGCTGGAAGGGGCAAGCGGTCGCAGTCGAGGCGGCGGCGAAGCTCAAGGCTGCGGGCGTCGAGAATTTCGAATTGCTGCTGGCGGGCGACGCGCAAGGGCGCGATGCCTATGTGAGCGAACTTGAGGCGAAGATCGCGGCCGAAGGGCTCGAAGAGATCGTCCGCATCGTCGGTCATTGCGAGGACATGCCGGCGGCCTATGCGCTGAGCGATGTGGTGCTCGCGCCTTCGATCGAGGCCGAGCCTTTTGGCCGCGCGAGCGTCGAGGCGCAGGCCATGGGGCGCCCCGTCATCGTGTCCGACGCGGGCGGGCAGCGCGAAACCGTCAACGCGGAAACGGGCCTTGCCGTGCCGCCGGGCGATGCGGATGCGCTTGCCGCCGCCATGCGCCGCCTGATCGATCTCGGCGCGGAGGGGCGCCGCGCCATGGGCGCGCGAGGCCGTGCCCATGCGCGGGCGCATTATTCGCTCGAGACGATGTCCCGCGCGACGCTTGCCGTCTATGCCCAGCTCATCGCCGATGCGCGCAGCCATCCCCGCGCCGGAAGGCGCCCGAGGAAGAAGCGTGGCTGAGGGGCCGGTCCTCGCGCTTCTCTTCGATGCCGCCGATGGTGAAACGGCGCTTCGCGCCTTGCGGGCGCGTCATCCGGGCGCGCATCTCGTGCTGCTCACGACGGCACAGGCCGCGCCGCGCCTCTCGCCTTTGGCCGATGAAGTTTGGCCGGAAGGCCTGCCGCGAGGGCTCGCCCGCTTCCTTGCGCTCATGCGGCGTATTGCATGGGCGCGTATCGTGCATATCTATGACCTGGACGGCCGCGCACCGACGCGCTTCATGCGCCTTTGTGTGTGGCCGAAGCCACAATGGCACGATCGCGATGCTCTGGGAGTGGGGGCGGGCCCTGGCAAAGGCCTTTCTTGACTTGCGGGGCGCGCGCTTCAAATCTATAGCATTGCACCAACGAATGTCCGCAGGTGGGTCTGATCGAGACCGTGCAGCTCTTTCGTCCGCGCTTTCTGGCGCGGGGTCGGCCCGGTGAGGCCGGAGCGCGACTGCGGACCAGCTAAAGGAGAAGGTTACATAGCTCGCAGACCGATTCAGGCGCCGCCCACCCGCGAGGGCCCGCGCATCAACGAAATGATCGATGAGCCGACGGTTCTGTTCATCGACGCCGACGGCGAAAAGCGGGGTGTCATTCCCACAGCAGAAGCGATGCGCATGGCCGAGGAAGCGGGGCTCGATCTCGTCGAAGTCTCGCCCAACGCGAAGCCGCCTGTCTGCAAGCTGCTGGACTTCGGCAAATTCAAGTATCAGGCCCAGAAAAAGGCCAACGAGGCGCGCAAGAAGCAGAAGACCGTCGAGGTCAAGGAAATCAAGATGCGCCCGAACATCGACACGCATGACTATGACGTGAAGATGAAGAGCATGCTTCGCTTCTTCGAGGAAGGCGACAAGGTGAAGGTGACCCTGCGCTTCCGCGGCCGCGAGATGGCGCATCAGGAACTCGGGATGCAGCTTCTCAACCGCGTCAAGGATCAGGTGGACGCGGTCGCCAAGGTCGAATCCTATCCGCGCCTCGAAGGGCGGCAGATGGTCATGGTGCTGGCGCCGAGGTAAGGCAGCCGCGCAAGGATCGAGACGGAAAAGGCCCGGCGATGAGCCGGGCCTTTTGCCGTTCCGGGGCGCTCATGCGGCGAGCACGGCCCTGAGACGGTCCGGGCGGTCGGTCAGAATCGCATCGACGCCGAGCGCGGCAAGGCGGCGCATCTCGGTGGGCTCGTCGACCGTCCAGCAGGAAACCGTGAGGCCGAGCGATCTGGCGAGCGGCGCGGTCTTCGCGGTCACGTCGCCGAACCAGGAGAACCAGCCATCGGCAGGGCCGGCGGCAATCGCCCTTAGCATGCGTTCGGCGAAATCCGTTCCCGCCTGATCGCGCCAGTCGAAGCCCGCCGCCCATGGCGCGCCGGACGCCGATGCCGCGCGCAGCTCGAAATCTTCCGAGCCCGGCGCGTCGCGCGTCGCGGAAGGGTCGGCGGGGTCGATCTGGAAGAAGGGGAGCGTCGTGAAAGCGTTGCGGATCTCGGGCGCGATCTTCTTCGCCTGCGCAAGCGCCCGCCAGTCGAAGGAGACGAAGACGGTCTGCTCCGTCATCCCCATGCGCCTTGCGAGCGCCACTGCCGCCTCGGCGAGCGCCTCGGGCGCGGCCGAGCGGGAGAGGTCGAGAAGCGCCGTCTTGAGTTCGACATAGAGGATGAAGCCGGGCTTCGCGCTGCGTTTCGCAAGCGCGTAGACATCTTCGAGCCGCGGGATGCGCGCGCCGTCGATGGGGGTCTGTTCCGGATAGCGCGCCCCATAGCCGGACCCCGGGCGCAGCCTTCCGATGTCATAGGTCTGAAGTTCGGCGAAGCTTAGTTCCTTGATGAGGGGCGTCGGCCGCTCGACCCATTTGCCGCCCGGCCCCCGCGCGATGGAGGGCTTCAGGCTCTCGTCGTGATGGACGACGAGAACGCCGTCCCGGCTCAGATGGACGTCGAGTTCGATGCCGTCCGCGCCCCCCTCGATGGCCCGTTCGAAGGCCTCGAGCGTGTTTTCCGGCCAGAGCCCCGCGCCCCCGCGATGGGCGATCTCGCATGTCTTGGTCATTGTCCGGTGGTTCCCCCTGTCGCTGACGATCGACAAGCTAGCCCGTCCCGCGCTCTGCGGTCACGCCGCTTCCCTCGAAAAATGGCCGGAATGGAGGCTTTCTGAGCCTGTCCGCCCCCGATGGAGGTGCCGCGCTATTTACTTTTATCGGCAAATAACAGAACTTATGAACTAGGACTTTATGTGTGATTCAGCCTTGAGCGGCCTGGGCAGCGTGAGGAGCGGAACGCAGCCGGGCAGGAAGAGGGTATGGACAGATGTCGCTTGCCGATTTGTGGAGATCGTGGACGGGCCGCCGCCGTGTCTCCTTCTACGACTCCCAGCATGTGATGCGCCGCGCTGTCGAGGAGAAGGGCCCCATCGATCTGACGAGCCTGAGCGACGACGAGCTGAGACGCCTCGTCATGGAGGAATCGAACACCGCCCGCGCCCTTGCCGCCCGCCACCAGCTCGAGTGGCGTCACAGCGCCGGACTGGCGCGATAAGTCGGCGCTCAGGCCGTGTTCTGACGGAGTTGCTTCCGCGCGGAGATGCATTCCGATTGTTCGCGGGTAATGAAGCGCTCGAAGCGTCGTGCCGAATGCCTATACTCCTCCAAAACCAATTTTGCATGGTAGGAGGATTCGATGAAATTCGGAGTGTTCTACGAGCTGCAACTGCCGAAACCCTGGAAGAAGGGCGACGAGGCGCGGCTCTTCCATGAAGCGCTCGATCAGGTGGTGCTCGCCGACCGGCTGGGCTACGACTACGCCTGGGAGGTCGAGCATCACTTCCTCGATGAATACTCCCATTCATCCGCACCCGAAGTATTTCTGTCCGCCGCCGCCGCGCGCACATCGCGCATCAGGATCGGCCACGGCATCCGTCAGGTGATCCCGAACTACAATCATCCGGCCCGCACCGCCGAAGGGCTCGCCACGCTCGACATCATCTCCAACGGCCGCGTCGAATTCGGCATCGGCGAAGGCGCGACGCGGCTCGAGCTTGGCGGCTTCGACATTCCCGCCCGCGAGAAGCGCGCCATGGCGCTGGAGGCGGCCGAGCAGATCGCCAACATGATGGTGCTCGATCCCTATCCAGGCTTCGAGGGCAAGTATTTTTCCATGCCCTGCCGCAACGTGCTGCCGAAGCCGGTGCAGGAGCCGCACCCGCCCATGTGGATGGCATGCACCAATCGCGACACGATCAAGGTTGCGGCCTCGCTCGGGCTCGGCGCGCTCGCCTTCTCCTTCGTCGATCCGAAAGAGGCGCAGGTCTGGTCGGACATCTATTACGGCATCATCAAGTCCGAGCAATGCGTGCCTATCGGCCACTCGGTCAACGCCAATATCGCGATGGTTTCGAACTTCTCCGTGCACAAGGATCGCGCCGAGGCGATTCGGCGCGGCCATGAGGGCTTCGAGTTCTTCGGCTATGCGCTCAACGCGCTGGTGGCTCACGACACGGTGCCGGGCCGCACCGACATGTGGGGTGACTACATCAGGGCGCGTGGCAACCGCACGGAAGAGGTGATCGAGGCCGCTGCGCGCGCCGATCAGATCGCGACCGGCATCGGCACGCCGGACGACATGCGCGCTCATCTCAAGGCTTTCCAGTCTGCGGGCGTCGATCAGGTGATCTTCATGCAGCAGGCGGGCCGCAACAGGCATGATCACATCTGCGAGTCGCTCGAACTCTTCGCCGCCGAGGTGATGCCTGAATTCAAGGCCGACGCTGCGGCGCGGGAAGAAAGGAAGGCGCGCGAGCTTCAGCCTTTCATCGAAGCGGCGCTCGCCCGCAAGAACTGGATGAAGCCGCTCGCCGACCACGAAATTCCGGTTGTGAAGGCGTCCGTCGCAAGGGCCCAGGTCAATCAGACGAGCGCGGCCGACTAATGCGGATGCGGGCGGAGCCGGCCGCGAGCCGCTCCGCCCGCTCTCCTTGCGCCCGCCTTGTTTCCGCCATCGGGCTGCAAAGTTTTCGCCATAACGCGCGCTCATCCTTGAGCATCGCCGCATTCGCGGCGGATTCCGGCATCGCTCGATGAAGGGTACGGGCGAAGCGCATCCGGGATGAACGATCTGTGCAGGTGCCGGCCTGAGCCGGCCGCCTGCCGACAGCGGAGTTCAGACCATGCGTCGCAAGCGAAAAATTGCTGCCGCGGTACTTCTCTCGATCTTCGGCCTCTCCGTGCTTGGCGGCTGTATCATAGTGCCTCGCCACGACGACTATGGCGGCCGCTACCATCACTACCGGGATCGCGACGGCGACCGTGGCCGCGACTATGGCGACTGGCGTTGATGAGAGAGGTTCGGATCATGCGTGGATATGTGAAGCTCGCAGGCGCTGCGGTCATCGCCGCCGGCCTTGCCGGCTGCGTCGCCTATCCGGTCGGGCCCGATACTTATGCCTACGGACCGACCTACGGCTATTACGACGGGCCCTATTACTATTACGGCCCGCCCGCCTACGTTACCGGATCGTTCTTCTATTATGACGGGCCACGCTGGTATCGCTCGCCGCGCTATCACGCCCGCCCGCATGGCGATCGCTGGCGTGGCCATAAGTGGAGCGGGAAAAACTGGAGCGGGCGCCACCGCTAGCGCTGGGCGAGGTCATCTGAAGGCGGGTTCGTCGAAGCTTCTGAGCTTGCGCGAATGAAGCTCCTCGACGCCGCGTTCGCGGATGAGGCGCAGCGCCTCGAGCCCGATCGAGAGATGCTGGCTCACGCGCTGGCGGTAAAAGGCGTTGGCCATGCCTCTGAGCTTGATCTCGCCATGCATCGGCTTGTCGGAGACGCAGAGCAGCGTTCCGTAGGGCACACGAAAGCGGAAACCATTGGCGGCGATGGTTGCGCTCTCCATGTCGATGGCGATGGCGCGCGACTGGTTGAAGCGCGTGTAGAGATCGTCGTAGCGAAGCTCCCAGTTTCGATCGTCGGTCGAGACGACGGTGCCGGTGCGCATCCGCGTCTTGAGATCGCCGCGCGTGAGGCCGGTAATGCGGGCGACCGCCTCCTGAAGCGCGACCTGCACCTCCGCGATGGGCGGCACCGGCACGAAGGGCGGGAGATCCTGATCGAGCACCTTGTCGTCGCGCACATAGGCATGCGCGAGCACATAGTCGCCGAGCTGCTGCGAGCGGCGCAGCCCGCCGCAATGGCCGATCATCAGCCAGCAATGCGGCCGGAGCACGGCCAGATGATCCGTGATCGTCTTCGCGTTCGAGGGGCCGACGCCGATATTGACGAGGGTGACGCCAAGCCGGTCGCCGCGCACGAGATGATAGGCCGGCATCTGTGGCAGCGAGCGCTCGGAGAGGTTCTCGCCGCCATGCGCCTCGCCGCGTTCCTGCACGAGATCGCCGGGCTCGACGAAGCGCAGATAGCCCTCCGGCCCGCCGCCCTCCGCGACGAGGCCGCGGCCGAGCGAGATGAACTCGTCGACATAGCGCTGATAATTGGTGAAGAGCACGAAGCGCTGGAAATGCTCCGGCCTCGTCCCGGTATAGTGGTGGATCCTCTGAAGCGCGAGATCGACCCGCTCGGCCGAAAAGAGCGCGAGCGGCTGCACCGCGCCGGACGCCGGCCGCCATGTGCCGTTGGCGACGGCGTCATCCATCGCCGAAAGGTCGGGAAGCGTGAAGACGGCCCCTAGGGCGCGCACGTCTTCCGGGCCGATATCGGTGGTCGCCTCCTCGACGACGAAGGGGAGCGGAATGGGCCTCTGGCTCACGCCGACCTCGACCGGCACGCGGTGAAAGGCCACGAGCCGGGCGATCTGGGCCCGGTAGTACTCGCCGAAGAGGTCGGGCCGGGTCAGCGTCGTGCCATAGGTGCCGGAATAGGCAAGCGTGCCCCAGGAGGGGCGGCTGTCATAGACGAGGTGCTCGGGGCCGACGGTAAGGCCGAGATAGGGGTAGCAGGGGGCGACGGCGCGGCCCGAGCGCTCGCCACCGGCGAAGGCGGCAAAGCGCTCCCGCAACGCGCCCGCCGAGCGGGCGTAAATCTCGCCGATGCGGGCGAGCGCCGCATCCGCATCGCTGAACGAGGTGAGGTCCGAAGCGGGGTGGAAAGGTGTCGCGTTCATGGGCTCAAGGCTAGGCGAGGCGCCGGTGCGGGTCACGAGGAAATCGGCCGTGCCCGCCGCGCTTCCGGAGGGCGGCTACCCTTGACCTTCCTGCCTTTTGGCTTATAAGTCCGCACCTTCGGGACGGCCCGGCCATGAAGGGCATGCCGTGGCGCGTCCGAAATGCCAAAGTCGGCTCCGTTTTCCTTGATATTTCAAGGTCTTCAGCGAACGGAGCCCCATAATGCAGGAGTGCAAAATGCCCAAGTTGAAGACCAAGAGCGGGACGAAGAAGCGCTTCAAGCTCACCGCGTCCGGCAAGATCAAGCGCGGCCAGACCGCCAAGCGGCACGGCATGATCAAGCGGACCAACAAGCAGATCCGGAACAAGCGCGGCACCACCGTCATGGCGGATGTCGATGCGGCGCGCGTGCTGAAAAACTTCATGCCTTACGCGTGAACCGGAACCGTACCTGACAAGGAGCTAAGCACATGTCGCGCGTCAAAAGGGGTGTTGCAGCGCACGCCCGCCACCGCAAGATCATCAAGAAGGCGAAGGGCTATTACGGCCGTCGCAAGAATACTTTCCGCACGGCGAATCAGGCGGTGGAGAAAGCCGCCCAATACGCCTATCGCGACCGGCGCACCAAGAAGCGCAATTTCCGCGCGCTCTGGATCCAGCGCATCAACGCCGGCGCCCGCGAGCTGGGCCTGACCTATGGCCGATTTATCGACGGCCTCGGCAAGGCTGGCGTCGAGATCGACCGCAAGGTTCTCTCCGACCTCGCCATCCATCAGCCCGAGGCCTTCAAGGCCCTGGTTGAGAAGGCCAAGGCGGCGCTCGCTTAACAGCAACCGCTTTGACCTGGCCGTTCAGGGCCGGTACACCCGTCGGGACCCCGCGCGCCGCGCGGGCCCTCCCGGGGTGAGGGCGGACCGTCGATCACTCACTTCTGTTCCCCCGCTCCCCGATTTGCCCGGCGCATGGCGGAACATTGAGGCTTGAGAAGGTCATGACGGACATTCAATCGGAAGTCGAAAAGCTCGAGGCGGATTTCCTCGCCGCCATCGCGGATGCGATCGAGGAGCGCGTGCTCGAGGATGTGCGCGTCGCCGCCCTCGGCAAGAAGGGCCGCGTCTCAGAGCTCATGAAGAGCCTCGGCGGCATGAGCCCCGAGGAGCGCAAGACGATGGGGCCGCTGCTCAACGGCCTCAAGGACCGGCTGACCGATGCGATCTCGGCGCGAAAGTCCGCGCTGGGCGAGGCGAAGCTCGAGGCGCGGCTCGCCGAGGAGAAGATCGACGTCACGCTGCCCCTGCGCGAAAGCGCCCTAGAGGCCGGCCGCATCCACCCGCTGACGCAGGTCTGGGACGAGGTCGTTGCGATCTTCGCCGACATGGGTTTCGCCGTCGAGCAGGGCCCCGACATCGAGAGCGATCACTACAACTTCACCGCGCTGAACTTCCCCGAAGGTCATCCTGCGCGGGAGATGCACGACACCTTCTATTTCGAGGCGCGGGCCGACGGCTCGCGCCCCCTGCTCCGTACACATACGAGCCCCGTGCAGGTCCGCACCATGGAGCGGGGCAAGCCGCCCTTCCGCTTCGTCTGCCCGGGCCGCACCTATCGCTGCGACAGCGACCAGACGCATACGCCGCAATTTCACCAGATCGAGGGCGTCGTCGTCGACGAGACGACGCATCTCGGCCATCTGAAATGGACGCTGGAAGAATTCCTGCGCACCTTCTTCGAGGTGGAGGGTGTCGAGCTTCGCATGCGCCCGTCCTTCTTCCCCTTCACGGAACCTTCGATGGAAGTCGATGTGCGCTGCGCCCGCCTCGGCAACGAGATCCGCATCGGCGAGGGCAATGACTGGCTCGAGATTCTGGGCTGCGGCATGGTGCATCCGAATGTGCTGAAGGCCGCCGGCGTCGACCCCGAGCGCTATCAGGGCTTCGCCTTCGGCATGGGCCTCGATCGCCTCGCCATGCTGAAATACGGGATTCCCGATCTGCGCGCCTTCTTCGAGAGCGACCTCAGATGGCTGCGTCACTACGGTTTCTCGGCGCTCGACGTGCCGACGCTCGCGGGAGGGCTCTCGTCGTGAAGTTCACACTGTCCTGGCTGAAGCAGCCGCTCGAAACGCAAGCGACGCTCGACGCGATCGCGGATCGCCTGACAATGCTCGGCCTCGAGGTCGAGGGCATCGCCGATCCGGCGCGCAAGCTCGCCGACTTCTCCGTCGCGAAAATCCTCGAAGCCGTGCAGCACCCCGATGCCGACAAGCTCAGGGTCTGCAAGGTTGACGCCGTGGTCGAGGGCAAGCGGCAGGTGCTCCAGGTCGTCTGCGGCGCGCCCAATGCACGCGCGGGTCTCACCGGCATCTTCGCGCCTTCGGGCGCGACCATTCCGGTCAACGGCATGGTGCTGAAGCCGACGAAGATTCGCGGCGTCGAGTCGAACGGCATGATGTGCTCGGAGCGCGAGCTTGAACTCTCGAACGAGCATGAAGGCATCATCGAGCTTGCCGATAGCTGGGAGGTGGGAACGCCCGCCGCCGAGGCGCTCGGCCAGAACGATCCCGTGATCGAGATCGCCATCACGCCCAACCGGCCGGACTGCCTCGGCGTCTATGGCGTCGCGCGCGATCTCGCCGCCGCCGGCGTCGGCCGACTGCGCGAAGGCACGCTCGACCCGGTGCCGGGCGCCTTCGATTGCCCGGTCGGCGTGCGTCTCGAATTCGCTCCCGGTACGGAGAATGCGTGTCCCGTCTTCGCCGGGCGGCTCGTCCGCGGCGTGCGGAACGGACCAAGCCCCGCATGGCTCCAGAATTATCTGAAGGCGGTGGGCCTGCGCCCGATCAACGCGCTTGTCGACATCACCAATTTCCTGTCGCTCGACCGCGCGCGTCCGCTGCATGTCTATGACGCGGCGAAGCTCCAGGGCGGCATTCATGTGCGCCTCGGACGCGCTGGCGAGAAGCTCAAGGCGCTCGACGGCAAGACCTACGACATCTCGCCGGACTATTGCGTCATCGCCGATGATGCGCGGGTGCTCGGCCTTGGCGGCGTGATGGGCGGCGAGGAATCGGGCTCGACCGAGGCGACGACCGACGTCTTCATCGAAAGCGCCTGGTTCGATCCCTACCGCACGGCCAAGACCGGCCGCGCGACCGGCATCGTTTCGGACGCGCGCTATCGCTTCGAGCGCGGCGTCGATCCGGCCTTCGTGCTGCCGGGGCTCGAGCTTGCGACGCGCATGGTCATGGAGCTTTGCGGCGGCACGCCGTCGAACGTCGTCGTCGCGGGCAGGCCGCCGGTGACGAACAGGACGATCGCCTTCGATCCGGCGCGCATCGAGAGGCTCACCGGCCTTTCGCTCGCGCGGGCCGAAGCGGCGTCGATACTGACGAAGCTCGGCTTCGGCGTCTCGGAGGCGCCGGGCGGCCATCTCGACGTGACAGTGCCGAGCTGGCGGCCGGATGTCGACGGGCAGGCCGATCTCGTCGAGGAGGTTGTGCGCGTACACGGATTGTCGGAGGTGAAATCCGTGGCGCTGCCGCGCGCCCATGCGGTGGCGGTGCCCGTGATCTCCACCCGGCAGCGCCGCGAGCGGCTCGCCCGCCGGGCGCTGGCTGCGCGCGGCCTCGTCGAGACGGTCAACTGGTCCTTCATCTCGGAAGCGCAGGCGACCCTCTTTGGCGGCGGCAATGCGACGCCGGGGCTGAAACTCGCAAACCCCATTTCCTCCGATATGAGCCATATGCGGCCGAGCCTGCTTGCGGGACTTATCGCGGCGGCCGGGCGCAATGCCGACCGGGGCTTTGCCGATCTCGCGCTCTTCGAGGTTGGCCAGCAATTCGCCGACGACACGCCGGAAGGCCAGACACTGGCGGCGACGGGCATCCGCCGCGGCACGGCGCGGCCTCATGGCGTGGGCCGGCACTGGCAGGGCAAGGCAGGCCCGGTCGAGGCGATGGACGCGAAGGCCGATGCGCTGGCGCTCGCGGCCGTTCTCGGCGCGCCGGTCGCAAGCCTTCAGGTGAACACGGACGCGCCCGGCTGGTACCACCCCGGACGCTCCGGCGTCATCCGGCTCGGGCCGAAAACGGTGATCGGCTATTTCGGCGAAATCCATCCGCGCGTGCTCGCCGCGCTCGATGTCGCCGGGCCGCTGGTCGGGTTTGAAGTCTTCCCCGATGCGATCCCCGAACCCAAGCGCAAGGCGACCCGGGCGAAGCCGCCGCTCGATCTCTCGGCCTTCCAGCCGGTGAGGCGCGATTTCGCCTTCACCGTCGAGGCAGGCGTCGCCGCGGCCGATCTCATCCGTGCCGCGCGCAATGCCGACAAGAAGCTCGTTACGGACGTCTCGCTCTTCGACGTCTTCGAGGGCGGCTCGCTCGGCGAGGGCAGGAAGTCGCTGGCGATCGAGGTGACCTTGCAGCCGGTGGAAAAGACACTGACCGACGAGGAAATCGAGGCCGTATCGAAGCGGATCATCGCCGCTGTCGAGAAGGCGACGGGCGGCGTGCTGAGGGGATGACCGATCGGACCTGTCCCTCGAAGGACGGGGGAGGGGATGAAATGGACTTCGAGGTCTATGAGACGCGGCGCCGGGACGGCGAGGGGCGCGAGATCGTGCTCCGTGGGCGGAGCATAGGCCCGCAGAACGGTCCCGCCCTCGTCATGCTCGCCTCGCTCGGGCGGCCGGGCGGCGATTTCGACATCATCGCGCGGCCGCTCGCCGATAAGGGCTTCCGGGTGATCCTGCCCGAGCCGCGCGGGCTCGCCGGCAGTTCGGGGCCGATGGAGGGGCTCACGCTCCACGATCTCGCAGCCGATGTCGCCTGCGTGATCGAGGCCGTGGCGCGACCGCCCGTGGTGCTGGTCGGCCATGCCTTCGGCAATCGCCTCGCCCGCACGACAGCCGCCGATCATCGCGCCCTCGTCTCGCGGCTCGTGCTGCTCGCCTGTGGCGGCCTCATCGAAATGCCGGAGGAGGCGCGCCAGGCGCTCATCGGCTGTTTCGACGAAACGCTCTCGCCCGAAGCCCATCTCGACTGTGTCAGGCGGGGCTTCTTCGCCGAGGGCAACGATCCCGCGGTGTGGCGCGACGGCTGGTCGAAGCCGGTGATGCTGATGCAGTCCTCGGCCGTGCGCCGCACGCCGGTCGAGGATTGGTGGGAGGCGGGCGGCCAGCCGCTTCTCGTCGTGCAGGCGACGGAGGACGCGATCGCCCTTGCCGCCAACGCCCGCGATCTCAAGGCGCGGCTCGGCGAGCGTGTGACGCTGGTCGAGCTTCCCGACGCGGGCCATGCCATGCTGCCCGAGCAGCCAGCCCGCATCATCGAGGCGATGACGGCCTATCTCGGCTGCGAATAAAAAATATCCCCAATTATCGTCGGGCCCGGCGGCCCTATATTGGTGGCAGGAGGAAGGGCCATGGAACTCAAGACCATCATCTACAAGGTCGCCGATTTCATCGCGACGATCACGCTTTCGAGGCCGAAGCGCCGCAACGCCTGGACCGGGCGCATGCACACGGAATATCGCTGGGTGCTCGAGCAGGCGGACAAGGACCCGGCCGTGCGCGTGATCGTGGTGACGGGCGACCCGGAGGGCGGGGCCTTCTGCGCCGGCGCCGATCTCGGCGCGCTGGAGGGCCATTCGGAGAAGGGGCGCTACGACCCTGGCATCAGCGAGGACATCGCCCGGCCGGGCTTTGGCGTGGCCCCGGAGTTCGATGCGACCTTCGCCTATCATTTCGGGCTGACGAAGCCCGTCATCGCGGCGATCAATGGCCCGGCGGCAGGCGTCGGCCTCGTGCTCGCGGCCTATGCCGACCTGCGCTTCGCCGTGCCGGGGGCGAAATTCACCGCCGCCCATGGGCGCTTCAATTTTCCGGCGGAATACGGGCTCTCCTGGCTGCTGCCGCGCATCGTCGGCCTCACCCATGCGAACGACATCCTGCTGTCGAGCCGGGTGTTCACCTCGGAGGAGGCGCTCGCCATGGGCTTCCTGAACAGGCTCCTGCCGCCCGCCGAACTGATGCCCCATGTGCTCGATTACGCCGGGCGCATGGCCGAGGGCGTCTCGCCGGGCTCGCTCCGGGTGACCAAGAACCAGATTTACAGGGATCTCCACCGGGACGCGGCGAGCGCCGTCAACGAGGCCGAGCGGCTCCTGTCCGAAATGGCGACCCATCCCGACTACAAGGAGGGGGTCAAGGCCTGGATGGAAAAGCGCAAGGCCCAATGGCAGGGCTGAAGCGGCAGGGCTGA
>NZ_DAOKYX010000013.1:68748-76417 GCF_035325945.1 Parvibaculum sp. | reverse complement strand
CCGTGCTGCTTTATCTCGCAACCATCTGGATCGCGGCGAGGTTCGGCGTCAGCCTTTAGGAGCGCCCGGCCCTGTGGAGCCTTCCTCCGGGCATCGGCTCCGGCACGCCGGTCGTGGTCGGAAGGCTGAGCGGCAGGCCGCGGAGCGAGCGGACAGCGAGATAGGCGAAGGCTTCCGCCTCCACATCGTCGCCCCGCCAGCCCAGATCCTCCGCCGGAAGCACGCCGCCCTGGAGGCGCTTCGAGAGCATCCGCATCAGCACCGGATTGCGCCGCCCACCCCCGCAGACGATGAAGCGCGAGGGAACGCCCGGAATATGCGCGACGCCGCGCGCAATCGCCTCGACGGTGAACGCCGTCAGCGTCGCCGCGCCATCGGGCGGCGAGAGGCGCTCGACGGCAGCGGGCGAAAAGGAAAAGCGATCGAGCGATTTCGGCGGCGGCGCCTCGAAGAAATCATGCGCCATCAATTCGCGCAGTATCTCGACATCGACCTCGCCCGCGCCCGCAAGCGCGCCGTCGAGATCGACGGGCTCGCCCGTGTGGCGATGCGCCCAATCGTCGATGAGCGCATTGCCGGGCCCCGTATCGAAGGCGATGAGCCCTCCTTCCGGCGCGACATAGGTGATGTTGCCGACACCGCCGATATTGACGATCGCAACGGGCTCCCTGATGCCCGCGCTCCGCACCAGAGCCTGATGATAGAGCGGCACGAGCGGCGCGCCATGGCCGCCCGCAGCAACATCCGCCGAGCGGAAATCATTGACGACATCTATGCCGACGAGGGAGGCGAGCGCCTCACCCATGCGGCTCTGCCCCGCCCGGCCCGGCTCGGGTTGAGGGGGGCGGGTCTGGCCGTGAAACCGGCCGCCCCCCACATGGGGGGGCGCAAGCCCCGCCTCATCGAGCAGGCGGCGGACCGCGACCGCATGGGCGAGCGTGAGCAGCCGCTCCGCCTCGGCGACGGCTTCGGGCATCTGCTCGCCGGGCTCCCAGCCCTTGGCGGCCTCGAGCGCCTGCCGCAGCACCGCCCGCTCCTCCGCCGAATAGGGTATGCCGAGGCTGTGGCCGGGGCGCACGACATGCTCGCCATCCGTGTCGAGAATGGCGGCGTCGATGCCGTCGAGCGAGGTGCCGCTCATCAGGCCAATGGCGCGGATCATGGCGTTTGCCCGTTTTTCCCTGTCGAAAAAGCGTGATACACCACCGGTTCCTTCATGCCTATGGCATCAGCGTCAATCGAGCCGATCATGAGCAATTTCAAGTCCGACTTCCTGCGCGAAATCGATGCGCGCGGTTTCATTCACCAGATCTCCGATCCGGAGGCTCTGGATGCCTATGCCGCCAGGGAAACCGTCACCGCCTATATCGGCTTCGACTGCACGGGACCGAGCCTTCATGTCGGCCATCTCATGGGCATCATGATGCTGCGCCGGCTCCAGCAGGCAGGCCACAAGCCCATCGTGCTGATGGGCGGCGGAACCACGAAGGTCGGCGATCCTTCAGGCAAGGATGAGGCGCGCCAGCTCCTGACTGACGAGCAGATCGCCGCCAACATGGCCTCGATCAAGACTGTCTTCACGCGGTTCCTCGCCTTCGGCGACGGTCCGACCGACGCGATCATGGTCAACAATGCCGAGTGGCTCGACAAGCTCGAATACATCGCTTTCCTGCGCGATTATGGCCGCCACTTCTCGGTCAACCGCATGCTCAGCTTCGACAGCGTAAAGCTCCGGCTGGAGCGCGAACAGCCGCTCTCCTTCCTCGAATTCAACTACATGATCCTCCAGGCCTACGACTTCGTCGAACTTGGCAAGCGCTATGGCTGCCGGCTCCAGATGGGCGGCTCGGATCAGTGGGGCAATATCGTCAACGGGCTCGAACTCGGGCGCCGCGCGGCGAGCCTCGACCTCTTCGCCCTCACCTGCCCGCTCATCACCACCGCCTCCGGCGCCAAGATGGGCAAGACCGCGCAAGGGGCCGTCTGGCTCAACGCAGACATGCGCGCGCCCTTCGACTACTGGCAGTTCTGGCGCAACACGGAAGACGCCGATGTCGGCCGCTTCCTCCGGCTCTTCACCGAATTGCCGCTCGGGGAGATTGCGCGGCTCGAAAAGCTCGAGGGCGCGGAACTCAACGAGGCGAAGAAGGTGCTGGCCACCGAAGCGACCGCGATGCTGCATGGCCGCGAAGAGGCCGAAAAAGCCGCCGCCGCCGCGCGGGCAGCCTTCGAGGAAGGAACGATCAGCGCCGACCTGCCGACGGTCGAGATCGAGGCCGCGAGCCTCGATGCAGGTTTCGGCATTCTCAACGCGCTCGTGACCGCGGGGCTCGTCTCCTCGACCAGCGACGCGCGCCGCCAGATCAAGGGCGGCGCCGTTCGCCTGAATGATGAGGCGGTTTCCGACGAGCGGCTGGCGCTGACAGGCGCGAACCTTACCGGCGACGGCATCATCAAGCTCTCGCTCGGCAAGAAGCGCCACGTTCTTCTGAAGGCGAAAGGCTGAACCAAGGAAAAGCGCCATGACCCGGGCTTGTCGGGCCATGGCGCTGATATGTCGAGGGCGCAAACCGCGCCCGCGAGGCCAGTTCAGCGGCTATTCGGCCGCCTGACCGCCAAGCGCATAGATCGCTGCCTGCCCGCCCGCGCCATTGATCTCGCGCAGATAGCGGATGCCCTCCTCGGCAATGTCGTCGCCCACCATGCGGTCGCCTTCGCCATAGAGTTCTTCCATGTCGACATAGGCGGCGTAGTAATGCGCGGTGCGCTTTGTGACAATTCCGGCCTTGAGCAGCGTCTTGATCAGCACACGGAACACGTTTGTCGATTCCTGAAGTTCCTTGCGCATGTTCCTGTCGGTGAGGGCTTCGGCGAGCGCGCCCTGCACCCAGCGCCAATCGAGGCCGATGCGCTCGTAGATTTCCTTCTTCTGCTCGGGGCCCGTCGAATTGCGCATGAGCATCATGAAGACTTCAAGCGCCCAGTCCTCGATCAGATTGCGTTCGTTTTCCGGCAGCTTCGGCACGGTGCGATCGGCCCAGATCTTGCCGAACTTGTGATGGAAGGCTTCGTCCGTCATCACGAACTGCATCAGCTTGCGCATCAGCGGATCGTTCGTCTTGGCGTAGAAGGTCGCGAAAGTCCCCATGGCGAGGCCCTCGACGATCATCTGCATGCCGACGAGCTTCTTCCAGACGAGCGGGGTCGCCACGATCTCGCAGAGAAGCTTTTCGAGAACGACGCCGCAGGGCTTCGGCTTGCCCCAGCGGGCCTGAATGTATTTGGCGAAGCCGGTGACGTGGCGCGCTTCCTCGCGCGTCTGGTTGGCGGCATATTCCTGCGCGCCCGGATCCTTCAGAATGTGGCAGAGGCTCGCCGACAGCGCGAGCGCGCCCTGCTCGCCATGAAGGATCGAGGACATGGTCCAGCGGACGGATTCGTTGACGAGATAGATCTTCTGCTTCTCGTCGAGCTTATCGGAAACGGCCGTCTTCAACTCCATGTTGAAGTCCGCCGGCATCAGCAACTGGTTGTCGAGGTCCCAGCTATCGTTGAAGTCGATATATTTGGGATCGAGCGGATCCCAGAAATGGTCATGGGTCGCCGAGATGATCTTGTCGAATGCGGCCGAACGCTGCCCATAGCGCTCCACATCCATCATGGCCGGAAAGTCGTCCGGGGCCACCGCCTCATAAGCAGAATCCACGGTCATTTTCTGGTTTGTGGACATCGTCTCCTCCTCCGCCGTCCATATGCCAATGACCCTATCCTATATGCGGAGAAAAACTCCGCAA
Organism: Parvibaculum sp.; assembly: GCF_035325945.1. GTDB lineage: Bacteria > Pseudomonadota > Alphaproteobacteria > Parvibaculales > Parvibaculaceae > Parvibaculum. Next base: position 72,623 of record NZ_DAOKYX010000013.1, on the reverse strand, counting down.
ATTAAATCGGTACTCCGCACTATTGTTTTGGCGCCGTTCCGTTCGCGGGCGCAAGCGGGGCCGCGGGCGGCGCTTCGGGCCTCACCGCGGGTAGCGGTACGGGGCGCGGCTCCGGCGTCTCCGCCTCTGAAGGCGCGACGGGCGCCGGTGCCTCCGGCGGCAGAGATTTGGAAAACTCGAAAAGGCGGCGCAGGAAGCCCGGCGCGATGGCGGAGAGCGGGTTCACGATCACACTGGGATTGTCGATGTCGCCCTTCACCGTATAGGTGAAGCCGAAGACGCCCTCGCCCTGCCGGCCGACGATCAGTGGACCGAGCAAGGGCACATTGCCGAGAATCGAATTGATCGTATAGGCGGGCACGAGCGTGCCCTCCATGACGGTCACGTTTCGCGCGCGGTCGATCTCGCCATTCATGGTGAGGCCGATGGCGGGGCCGGACATACGGGCGTCCTCCACGCGAATCCTGTGGCCGGTCACGTTGAAGGGGAGCTTTAGCGAATCGAAATAAATCCCTTCGCCATTGAGCGTATCGCGGATACCCGTGAGCGAGCCCAGCGTCAGGATGCTCGCCAGAACAGGCGCGTTCACGATACGGAACTTGTCGGCCGCGAACTCTCCCTTCATGGGCGAGCCCGGAAGCTTGTCGTCGATCACCGCTCTGGCGTTCAGCGTGCCGCCGCGCGCGCTCGTCATCAGATCGAGCGCGCTGAGGACGTAACCCGCATCGGGCGAGTGCATGAAGAATTCGCGCGTCCTGTCCGCCCCGCCCCTGATCTCCACGGCGAGCGCCCCGCCATTCCTGTCGGTGCCGGAAAGCTCCATCACAAAGACCTCGCCGTCGATCTGGGTGAAGGATGCCTTGAGGCCCGTGAACTTCGTATCGTTCTGCGCGGCCACTTCGGCCACATTGGCTCGGATCAGCGACCGGAGCGAAGGGTCCTGCTCCATTTCCGGCGTCAGCATCCGCGTGGCCGCCTTCTCCGCCTCCGCCTTGTCGCCCGAGCCGGAAATGAAATCCTGGATCAGGCCGCGCGCGTCGGCCTTCGCGCCGCTGATGTCCAGGACAAGAGTGCCCTTCTGATCGCGCTTCGCCTTCAAGGCAAGATCGTTCGAGGGGCCGAGCTTCACGACCGGAAAATCGGCCGCGAGAATGTGCCCGGCATTGTCGATGGTGAAGCCGCCCTTCGCGTCGATGCCCTCTCCCGCCAGCACGAAATCAGAAATGCGATAGGCGTCGCGAATGAATTCGACCTTGAGGTCGGCGGTTGCGGGCTTGCCGACCGGCTTCATCCAGGCGAGGTCATCCACCTTGGCGATCGCGGCCGACAATTCGGCATGAACGGTGGCATTGGTGATCGCGGAACCGCGACCGGTGAATTTCGCCTGCACCTCGGCCGTTCCCGAAATGAATTCCGTGAGCGGAAGGCCGACGGCGGTGCGGCTCGCATCGTCGAGATAGCCTGAAAGCTCGAAGACCGATCCCGGCCCGCGGGTCGGAACGAAGCTCTCGCTCCAGACGAGCTTCAGCGGCACGCTGCCATTGATGCTGACGGTTCCCTTCGCCTTGAGGCCGGTGCGCTGCACGTCGATATCGAGAGCGCCATCGGTGACGGAAAGGTCCTTCTGGATATTCGGGATGGAGATCTTCTCGGCGCGAGCCTTGCCCGAGAAATCCACATCGTCGATCTTCACGTCCTTGACGAGCGGCAGCCTGAGCCTGGCGCTGAGCGTGCCGCTGCCGCCGACGGTCGCCGGATCGAGGCCGAAGCCGCCGATGAGCTTCAGGGGCTCATGGTTCAGCAGGCCGAGAATGTCGGCGGTCGCGCCCGTCGCCGAAAGCTCGATCTCACCGATGCTGTGCTTGTCCGCGAGAGCGCCATCCGCGAAATGGCCGTTCGAGACGGCGATGGAGCGGCCGGGCGACAATGCGACCGAGGCCGAATTGACCCATGCGTCGAAACGGTCCCCCTGCAACAATCCGCGCGCGGCCACGCCGGTCATGGGCGGCATCTTGTCGAGATAGGAGATGGTCGTGCCGGTGACGTCGAACTCAAAGCGAATGCGCTCGTTCGGGATCGCCATGCCATTGTCGGCATCGGCCAGCATGTCGGCGGGCGCGTCGACGCGAAACGAACCCTTGTTGAGCATCCCGCCCTTCATGTTCTCGGACACCCACTCGCGCGCATTGTGCGAGAGGGGAAGCGGCCAGATGGCGCGGACCGTCTCGACCGGGATCGCCGTCATCGTGCCGCTCATGTTCACCGAGGGCGAACGCGGCCCTTCGCCGATCGTGCCCGAGGCGGCGATCCGTCCCCCGCCCGCGACGCCGAGGCTCACCTCATCGATCGCGAGCGAGCGCTTGTCGAAGTCGAGAAGACCGTCGAAGCGGATATCGTCGAGTTCGACCGGGCCTTCAAAAAATCCGGCCATCTGTGTCGTCGTCTTGCCGCCAGAAAGTTCGACGCGCGCCGAAGAGACATTGAGACCGGCGCCGAGCGTGTAATCGACGCGCCCCACCAGCGAGACGCTGTGAGGTCCGGCCTGAAGGACGAGCTGCTTCAGATCAAGGCGGTGCGCGAGCGCATCGAGAGCGATCTCGGCATGCGCCTTTTCGAGCGCCACCGGCGCCTGCTGCAAGCCCGGCAGGGTGAATGTGCCCTTGCCAGCTTCGAGCATGAGGCGCGCCGAGGCCACGGAGCCGTCGGTACGCATGTTGAGCGTGCCCGTGGCGCCGATGGGAGCATCGAACATCGCGTAGTTGGCAAAGGCGGGAGACATGCGCGCTAGGGCCGCGGGCACGACATTCATCGCCCTCATGCCGACTTCGAGCGATGTACCGCCGCGCGGCAGCGTCCCGTTGAGTTCGACGTGGCTCATCGTGTCACCGATCCGAATGTCGGCGATGAGCGACCCCGCCACCCCGCCACCCGCACCGCGATACATGGCGAGATTCGCGTCGGGCGCCTCGAAGGTGATGCCATTGACCTCGTCGATGAAGCGCAGCGTCGCGTTTCGCATACCGACATGGCGCAGATAGCCGAGGACCGAATTCGTCGTGTTGCCGGTCGCAAGCGCCTCGAACATGGGCGCAAGTAAGGCGGAGGCGTCGCCCTCGGTCGGCGCGGCGGGCGCGGCGCCGGCGGAAGCGAGCCCCAGCGAAACGCCGGTTCCCGGCCGACGCACGATCGAGGCCTGCACGCCGTAGAAATCCACATAGGTCGGCGCAAGCCGGCCGACGAGCAGCGCCGGCACGCTCAGGCGGAATTGCAGGTCGGGGATCGCCGCCACCAGATTGCCGTCCGCGCCGGTGAGGCGGACATTCGCCAGCCGGAAACCGAGCTGCTGGTCCTCCGGCGTCCAGATCAGCACGGTGTTGTCGACCGTCAGACGGCCGCCCTGCAGATCGCGCCGGACGGCGTCCTCGATCATCTGGTTCATGATCGGCAGCGAAATCGGGCCGGTCGAGAGCCGCCATGCCAGCACGGCGAGCAGCACCGCCATCGCCGCGACGGCGACGCCGACAATCTCCAAAGCGATCTTGCTCGTCCGTCGAATCAAGAAACGACTGGCCCCTCTTGCTCGTCATGGCCTTGAAGCCGATCGGACGAGTGCGTTTCGTGTTGTTTTACTCGCAGGCCCCGCTCAAGTCTTCTGATTTGGGGCAGCCTGACTGGACACCATGTATTTGTTTACGATGTTCATTGAGCGACGCTCATGCATATTGGAGGCCGGGCGGGCGGCGTCGGGCCCGCAGGGTGAGGCAAGCGACTGGAGAGGTACTCATGGCGAAGACGGTTGGACCGAAGAAGCCGGACGTGAAGACAGCGAAGAAGGCGCCCGCCGCGAAGGCAACGGCTAAGGCGGCCGCGAAACC
>NZ_DAOKYX010000013.1:38177-68648 GCF_035325945.1 Parvibaculum sp. | reverse complement strand
GCAGCACCATCGGCCTCGGCAGCTTTCCGGGGAAGAAGATCGTCCTCTACTTCTATCCCAAGGACGACACGCCGGGTTGCACGATCGAGGCGATCGCCTTCTCGGCCAAGAAGGCCGCCTTCGAGGCGGCAGGGGCCGTGGTGCTAGGCGTCTCCAGGGATTCCGTCGCCTCCCACTGCAAGTTCAGGGACAAGCACGGGCTTTCCATCCAGCTTCTTTCCGATGAAAGCACGAAGATGCTCGAAGCCTATGGCGTGTGGGGCGAAAAGAAGCTCTATGGCCGGACCTATATGGGCATCGACCGCACCACCTTCCTGATCGACGGCAAGGGCGTCGTTCGCCATGTGTGGCCGAAGGTCAAGGTCGATGGCCATGCCGACGAGGTGCTGGCCGCGGTGAAAGCCCTCTGAGCGAGCGGAAACACCGCGTGACGATTGAACCGACCTCTCTCTCCTCCGCCATTTGCGAAGGAATGTCGCTGGCGGAGGCCGCCCGCGCCGTACTCGAATGCCCCGACGCGGAAGGCAAGGCCCGCCTCGCTCATGAGGCGGCCGCCCTCTGGCGCGCGGGCGCGCTGCCGCTTGCGCCGGGAGAATTGCCCGACCGCCCGCAACGCCCGGCAAGGCCGCAGCTTCTGCCGCCGAACGAAATGCCGAGGCGCACATTCAAGGGTCCGCGTGGGCGCTTCGCGCTGCTGCATTCTCTCGCTCATATCGAACTCAACGCCATCGACCTCGCCTTCGACATGGCCGGCCGGTTCGCAGGGGAGCCGCTGCCTCGCGCCTTTTTCGACGACTGGATTTCTGTCGGCGACGATGAGGCGCGCCACTTCATGCTGCTTCAGTCGCGGCTCGCGGCCATGGGCGGAACCTATGGCGACCTGCCCGCTCACGACGGACTCTGGCAGGCGGCGCATGAAACACGCCACGATCTTCTCGCCCGCCTCGCCATCGTGCCCATGGTGCTCGAGGCACGCGGCCTCGACGTCACCCCGGTCATGATCGAGCGGCTCACAGGCGCTGGCGACCATGAAAGCGCGGCCGTGCTCGGCATCATCTATCGCGACGAACAGCAACATGTTGGGGCTGGCGTGCGCTGGTTCCGCTATTTATGCGCCAGAGAAGGACGCGATAGCGAACAGACCTTCCATTCACTGGTCAGGCGGCACTTCCGGGGGTCCCTCAAGCCGCCTTTCAATGCGGATGCCCGGGCACAAGCCGGTTTTGAGCCCTCCTTCTACGAGCCGCTTTCCGTAGGGTGAAAAAGTCTTTTCTTTCTCGTCCCATTAAGCGACAGTATTTGGACATCGGGGGATGGCACAAAAGTTTCTCAATCGGATGTTAACCAGCGCACTGGATTTTAGCCTGTGTGTCCGTGGTTATCGCCGTTCGATCGAGGGGCTGTTGCAGAAGGGGGTTATGGCGCATGAGGGGCATGCACCATAGAGGCTCGGGGTTTGGCGATGCCGTGCGTCGTTTCGCGCGCCATCACTATGTCGAGCGGCAGATCTATCTTCGCAGCCATGGGCAGGTGCAATTCGTCTCGCTGTCGCCGCTGACGCAGGCCATCTTTGCGGGGATTGCCCTCTTCTTCTTCGGCTGGGTCGCCTTCGCCTCCGTGAACGTGGTCTTCAAGGAGCAGATCATCGCCGCCAAGGACCAGCGCTACGTGAAGATGCAGAGCGCCTATGAGGAACGCATGGCGGAACTCCAATCCGCCTACGACCAGCTCAACGGCCAGCTCATCATCTCGCAAGAGCGCTTCCTCGCCACCACTCGCGCGCTGGAAAACAAGCACCGCCAGCTCACCCAGCTCATGACCCAGCGCCAGTCCGCCGGGCTCGAACTCAACGCCATGCGCGAGCGCTATGCGGCCACGATGCGCGGCGCCGGAAACAGCGCGCAGGGCAACACCATCCTGATGACGATGGATCAGGAGTCCGATGGACCCGGCATTGCGCATCTGACGGCCCGGCCGCAGCGGGCAGAGGGCGATCAGACATTCGTCGTCGATGGCGCCGATGGCGGGCCCGACATCGCCGGCCTCGCTGGTGGCACACATGACGGCCATAACGGCACAGCGTCTCAAATTGACGCGCGGCTGACGCGGCTCGACCGCGCACAGCAGGGCCTCATCAACTCGGTGGAAGAGACGACCGACCGCAAGATCCGCGAACTCAAGGCGGTCATAGGCATGACCGACGTCGTCGACGTGAAGAGGCTCACGAAGAACAAGTCGCCACGCAGCGCAGCGGAAGGCGGCCCCTTCCTCGGTCTCGACGAAGGCGAGGCGCTGGCCGGCGCGGGCAATGAAAACGACTTCTCCAAGCAGGTCTTCAGGGTCAGCCAGAATCTTCGCACCATGGCCAATCTGGAGAGTTCCATCGCGAGAATGCCGCTGGCCGAGCCACTGGCCGGCTATCACGAGACGAGCGGCTTCGGGCCGCGCGTCGATCCCTTCAACGGCAAAATGGCGTTTCATGCGGGCCTCGACCTTGCCTCCGACTATGGCAAGCCGGTTCTCGCGACAGCCCCGGGCACCGTCATCTTCGCCGATTGGAAAGGCGCCTATGGGCGCATGGTGGAGGTCGATCTCGGAAACGGCTTTCACACCCGTTATGGCCATCTCAGCCGCATCGACGTGAAAGTTGGCCAGAAAATTGCTTTCCGGGACGTTGTCGGCAAAGTCGGGTCCTCTGGTCGCAGCAGCGGGCCTCATCTCCATTATGAGGTTTGGTTCGACGGTATCGTCCGTGACCCCTCCAAGTTCATCGAGGCAGGGCATTATGTTTTCGCGAAACAAGGGTAAAGAGACCGAGAAACCAGCCGCTCCCGTCGTGGCGCCAGCTCCGATCGCGCCGATCAAGAGAACGGGCGCGCGCACCGCTCCTTCCATCATCTCCACCGATCTGGTGGTGCATGGCAATCTCACAGCGACCGGCGACATCCAGGTCGACGGCACGGTCGAAGGCGATATTCGCAGCCAGTCGCTGACGGTCGGCGAGAAGGCCTCGATCACCGGCGAGATCGTGGCCGACGACATCGTCATCCGCGGCCGCGTGATCGGTACCATTCGGGGACGGCGCGTCCAGCTTTCGTCCACATCCCATGTCGAGGGCGACATCCTGCACGAGGCGCTGGCCGTCGAAACCGGCGCCTTCTTCGAGGGTAATTGCCGCCATTCGGACGATCCCATCAGCCAGCCGGCCGCCACGCCGAAGCCGGCAGCGCCTTCCCGCCCGGCGGGTGCCGCTCCCCTCGCCGTGCCGCGCCCGATGGCGCCGCGCCCGGCCGACGCCGCCAGCCCGGTCGTCGTGGGCGATGGCGGCGTCGTCGTGAAGCGGCCCGCCGCACAGTAAGCCGACGCCTCAACCGCAAATTCGCTGACGGCCGTCTCCTACCGGATGCGGCCGTTTTGCGTTGGCGACCCCATTCATGGGATCGTGGTCGCCGCATTAAGCGGAGACGGGCAAGGACCATGAAGGTTTCCGGTCTCATTCTGGCGGGAGGCCGCGCAAGCCGGATGGGCGGCGGCGATAAGTGCCTCATCACCATCGGCGGGCGCACCATTCTCGCGCATCTGGTCGAGAGGCTGGTGCCACAAGTCGAAACGCTGGCGATCAGCGCCAATGGAGACCCTTCCCGGTTCGAGGCTTTCGGGCTTCCCGTGCTGCCGGACGCAGGTTCCGGCGGCGCTGCACCTGCCGGATGCGAAGGGCCTCTTGCAGGCATTGTCGCCGGGCTCGCCTGGGCTGAAGCATGCGGCCAGGATGCGCTGCTTGCCGTCTCTGGCGATACGCCCTTCATACCCCGCACGCTTGCAAAGAGCCTCGCCGCCGCGATGAGCACAGCCCCCGCGCGCTGCGCCGTGGCGCGATTTGGCGGAGAGCCCTATCCGCTCGCTGCGCTCTGGGCGACGAGCCTGCGAAGTGATGTCGAGAAGCGATTTCGTGCAGGAGAGCGCGCCGTGCGGATCGTTCAGCAGTCCCTCGGCGCGGCTCACGCCGACTTCGAAGGGGCTTACGATCCCTTTCTTGGCGCAAACACGCCTGCGGATGTCGAAGCGCTGAAAACGCTGTGGGAGAACGGCGCCGTCCGAGACTGACGGCCCGCCTCCTCAGGCGATGTCTTCGACCGGTTGCTCGGGCCCGCCGCGCACACGGGCGGCAAGCGCCGCGGCCATGAATTCGTCGAGACCGCCATCGAGCACGTCCGACGGCGTCGGGCTTTCGACGCCCGTCCGCAGGTCCTTCACCATCTGATAGGGCTGGAGGACATAGGAGCGGATCTGGTGGCCCCAGCCGATATCCGTCTTGCTCGCGGCCTCGGCATTGGCGGCGGCTTCGCGCTTCTCGAGTTCGAGTTCATAGAGACGGGCGCGCAGCATGTTCCAGGCCGTCGCCCGGTTCTTGTGCTGCGAACGCTCGTTCTGACAAGCCACGACGATGCCGGTCGGCAGATGGGTGATGCGGACGGCACTGTCCGTCGTGTTGACGTGCTGGCCGCCTGCGCCCGAGGAACGATAGGTGTCGATGCGGCAGTCGCTTTCCTTGACGTCGATGTTGATCGAGTCATCGACCACCGGATAGACCCACACGCTCGAAAAGCTCGTATGACGCCGCGCATTGGAGTCGTAAGGCGAAATGCGAACGAGGCGATGAACGCCGGATTCCGTCTTCAGCCAGCCGAACGCATTGTGGCCCTTGACGATGACGGTCGCCGATTTGATGCCGGCTTCTTCGCCGTCATGCCGCTCGACCAATTCGACCTTGTAGCCCTTGCGCTCCGCCCAGCGCGTGTACATGCGAAGCAGCATCTGCGCCCAGTCCTGGCTTTCGGTGCCGCCTGCGCCGGAATGCACTTCGAGATAGGCGTCGTTGCCGTCCGCCTCGCCTGCGAGCAGGGTTTCGATCTCGGCCTTGCGCGCGTCCTCATGCACCGCCTTGAGGGCTTCTTCGGCCTCCTTGACGATGCCCTCGTCGCCTTCCATCTCGCCGAGTTCGATCAGTTCGAGATTGTCGTTGAGCGCGGTTTCGAGGCGCAGATAGGCGTTGATCGCCGCGTCGAGGCGCGTCCGTTCGCTCATCAGCGCGCGCGCCTGCGCTGGATCGTTCCAGAAATTGGGATCCTCGGCTCGGGCGTTCAGTTCATCGAGGCGTTTGCGGGCTGTATCCCAGTCAAAGATGCCTCCTCAGCAGTCCCAAGGACTGCTTGATTTCGTCGGCTATGCCCTGGGTCTCGGCACGCATTATTCTGTCTCCTCTGAATCAGGCGCGGAAAATAGGCCGAACGGCGGCGGGTGTAAACCCGCCCTCGGCGTTCGCTTGCGCGTCAGCCGCACCGCTTCAATAAAGCCCGCCTGTTCCCGACGTGATGCTGTCGCCGCTCGCCGCGCCGGATGCCCCGCCGTCGAAATCGGTCACGGGCGCGCCGGTGACGACGCCAAGCGTCGGCGTGCCGGAGGCAGATTGCGGCTCGGTGCCTTCCTTGAAGGCTTCGAGGATCACGTTCGGATCGCTGGATGATGCAAGCTGGCCGCTCTTCGCGTCGATCTTGACGAGATTGATGCCGGGCGGAATGCGGAACGGGATCGCAGGCTCGCCGCCGACTTCTTCCATCATGATGTCGCGAAAGATCGGCGCGGCGGTGCGTCCGCCCGTCTCGGCCCGGCCGAGCGGCGTCGGATTGTCATAGCCGACAAAGACGCCGACCACGAGATTGGGCGAATAACCCATGAACCAGGCGTCGCGCTCATCGCTCGATGTGCCGGTCTTGCCAGCGAGAGGCACGGGCACGACCTTCACCGCCGATCCCGTCCCGCGCTGAATGGCGCCTTCAAGCATCGAGGTGATCTGATAAGCCGTCTGCGCGCTCTCAACCTGCTCGCGATTGTCGGGAAGTTCGGGCGGCGGCTGGTTCGACCAATCCGCATTGCAGTCGGGGCACGGACGATCGTCATGCTTGTAGATCGTATGGCCCCAACGGTCCTGAATTCGGTCGATCAGCGTCGGCGTGACCTTTCGCCCGCCATTGTCGAGGATGGCAAAGGCGCTTGCGAGCCTCATCAGCGTCGTCTCTCCGGCGCCCAGCGACATGGAAAGCACCGGCTGCATGTTGTCCGTGATGCCGAAGCGACGCGCATAATCGGCCACAGTATTCATTCCGACGCTCTGGGCGAGGCGCACTGTCATGACGTTGCGCGAGCGCTCCAGCCCGAACCGCAGGGTCGAGGGCCCGAAGAAATTGTGCTCGTAGTTCTCCGGCTTCCAGAGCCCGAGCACGGGCCCCTGATCCATGACGAAGGGGGCGTCGAGCACGAGGCTGGCCGGCGTGAAGCCGTGGTCGAGAGCCGCCGCGTAAACGAAAGGCTTGAAGGACGAGCCGGGCTGGCGCAGCGCCTGCGTCGCGCGATTGAATTCGCTCTGATCGAAGCTGAAGCCGCCCTGCATGGCGAGCACGCGGCCCGTATGCGGGTCCATCGCGATGACGGCGCCATTGACGGCCGGAACCTGGCGCAGCGCGTAGTGATCCGGCGCGGTTTGGCCCTTCTTGTAGATCGGCTCGACATGGATGACGTCGCCGACGGCGAGCGCATCGGATGGCTGCTTCAGAGCCGGGCCGAGATACTTGTCGTTGATCGACTTCCGCGCCCAGGACATTTCCGAGAACGGGAGCGTGCCGGTCTTGATCTCGGTCGAGAATTTGCCGTTGCCGAGCTTTTCGGGGCGCAGTCCGATCTTGGCCGATTGGGCCGACAGATCGAGCACCACGGCCAGTGTCCAGGGCGCGAGGTCTTCGGCGAAGGGCCGCTTGGCGAGGGCCTCATGCCAGTTCTCGCCGGGCTGAAGCGTGGCCACCGCGCCGCGATAGCCGTGGCGGCGATCGTAATCGGTCAGCCCCTTGCGAAGCGCGCGGCGGACGATCGCCTGCAGCCTCGTGTCGATGGTGGTGCGGACATTGAGCCCGCCCTCATAGAGCTTCTGCTCGCCGAACTTCGAGTAAAGCTCGCGGCGAACCTCCTCGACGAAATATTGGGTGGACGCGACCTGCACGCCGACCGGGCGCTGGATGGTGACGAAGGGTTCGGCCAGTGCAGCGCGCGCCTCCTCGGCGGTGATGGCGCTGTCCTCCTGCATCCGGCCGATCACCCAGTTTCGCCGTGCGATCGCACGATCCCGATGGGTGTAGGGATTGTAGTTCTCCGGCCCCTTGGGCAAGGAGGCGAGATAGGCCGCTTCCGCGACCGAAAGCTCGTTGAGCGGCTTGCCGAAATAATTGAGCGCGGCTGCCGCCACGCCATAGCTGCCGCTGCCGAGATAGATTTCGTTCAGATAAAGCTCGAGGATCTTGGCCTTCGAGTAGGCTTTCTCCATTCGCAGCGCGAGCAGGATTTCCGTGATCTTGCGCTGGGCGTTGCGATCGCGCGTCAGAAGGAAATTCCGCGCCACCTGCTGCGTGATGGTCGATGCGCCGACGAGGCGGCGATCGTTGATGACGTTGAAGACGTTGTCGACCATGGCGCGGGCGATGCCGATCGGGTCGATGCCGCTATGGGTATAGAAGTGCTTGTCCTCGGCGGCGAGGAAGGCCTCGATGACGCGGCTCGGGATCGCATCGATCGGAACATAGAGACGGCGCTCGCGGGCATATTCCGCGATCAGCGTGCCGTCGCCCGCATGCACGCGGGTCATGACGGGCGGCTCATAATCGGCGAGCTTGGAATAGTCAGGGAGTTCGATGTTCATCTGCCAGAGCAGATAGCCACCGACAAAAAGCACGCCCGCGACGCAAACCAGAAAGACCGCCGCCAGAGCCGTCAGAATTTTCCACAATGGGCTCACCGCCCCATCCTTCTCTCGAACATGGCCGATCGCATACGGGAAGAGGCAGATCCAGCCTCCGCGATGCGCCCGACATTTAGCACGGTCTTGCCCCCGATCGAAACCTCCCGGCGAAGGGAGCGTTCGGCTCGGTTAACGGGTCCGTCGCGTGGTCCGGCCGCCGTCAGTTCGGCCCCTCGGCCAGCCTGTCGCCGAAATAGCGGTCTATGGCGCGGACGAAAGACGTGGCGACGGAACTGCGCCATTTCGGCGAGGTCAGTTGCTTCTCATCGGCGCGATTGGTCAGGAAACCAAGCTCCACCAGCACCGAAGGCACGTCCGGCGCCTTCAACACCACAAAGCCCGCGAAGCGGTGAGCAGGGTCCAGAAGCGCCGTCGAGTGACGCGCGTAATCAACCACGGACCGCGCGAAACGGACGGAGTAGTTCTTGGTTTCGCGCTGCGCGAGGTCGATCAGAATTCCCGTAACTTCCTTGGACTCACCCTGAAAATCGATGCCGGCAATGACGTCGGAGAGGTTTTCCTTGCGCGCAAGCTCGGCCGCCTCCTTGTCGGAGGCTGTCTCGGAGAGCGTGTAAATCGACATGCCGCGCACATCGGGCTTCGCAATCGAGTCCGCATGGATCGAGATGAAGAGATCGGCATTGCGCTGGCGGGCGATCTGCACGCGGCCCCGCAGCGGGATGAACACGTCCTTGTCGCGCGTCAGATGAACCTCATAGCGGCCGGTCGCGCGCAGCTTCTGCGCCAGCTCCTTGCTGAAGGCGAGCACGACATCCTTCTCGACCACGCCGCTCGAACGGCCATGCGTGCCGGGATCGACGCCGCCATGGCCGGGGTCGATGACGACGACGCGGCGATGGGCCGCCCGCGCCGCGGGGTTCTGCGGCGCGGTCACGGCGCGTTCGGGCTTCTTCTCGATCGAGGCGGCCTTGTCCGGCCCGGGAAGGCCCGCCGTCCTGAGGAAGCTCGCGCGATCCGTCGGCGCGAGATCGAGCACCACGCGCGGGCCGAAGCCGCCCTGCGGATCGAGCACGAAATTGCGCGAGACGGAGACAGGCCCGGTCGTGTCGATGACGACGCGGAACGTGTTGTTCTGGAATTCGCCATAACGGTAATCCGCGATCACGCCCCGCCCCTTCTCGCCGCCGCTCTCGGGCAGGCGCGAGGCAAGATCGGGAAAGTCCACGATCACGCGATAGGGATCGGCGAGCGTGAAGACCTGATAGCGGACCGATTTGTTGCCGCTCAGCTCGACCACGAACCGCGTTTCGCCTTCCCGGTCGCCAACTCGGATGCCGGCGATGGCTGAACCGGCATCCCCGACCGTGGAAGGCCGCGCCTGAGGCGCGAGCGGCGCTGAAGGCTCGGCTGTGACGCCCGATGCGGGCGGCAGGGCGGCCTCGTTGAAGAGGCGGGTCAGATCGTCGGGCTGCCGCGAGGCGGTTTCAGCGCGCGGGGGCGAAAGCGGCAATGTGCCGAGAACGCCCTGGGCGGGCTGCGCCACTGCGACGGAGGCCGAGAAAGCAAAAAATGCGAATGCCATCAGAAGCGGGCGCACGAGCGCTCCCAGCCCTGCTCCCTCCCCAGAGATCCGTCGTAGCTTATTGACCATAACGCACCCGCAGCCCACGCCCTTGCGATCCCCGATCGCGGCCGGCCCCCTGCTTGTTCATGCTCCGGCCGAGCGCGGCTGAATCAACGAAGCAGGTCTAAACTATTGTGACGAGAATACTTTATAAACCGTTACAAGGGCGGAAAATTTTACGGTTTTTCAAGGGTTCGGGTGGTTAATGGGAGGTAGCTCCCGGCCGGCGCCGATCCGCGATCAAGCATCGCTTGCCAAATCAGGATCGCACCAAGTACAAAACAGGGGCTAGCCGGTTTGGCATCCACCCATCGGTCGCCTGGTCACTGAGATCCGGGCTCCCGGGGTCCGATTAGCCGAAAGGACGCGACGGACAGGCCCCCGCGACATGCGGAGCGGCATTTTGCGGTTTGCCGCCCTTTCAGCCCGACTGTGAACACGGTGCCACGCCGCAAGAGCGAGTTACGCTCGTCCAGCCCCCTTCGTCCCGTGGATGGAGCGAGAGGGTGACGGCAAGTTCCGCCCGCCCCCGGCGTTTTCAGGGGGTAACGCAAGGTTCCGATGCACGACGCACCGACGCAGTTAAACGGCAGACAGGCAGGACAGGTTCGCTTCGCGCACAAGTCTGTCGCCTCACGTCATGCTGCCTGCGGCGTGCTCGCCTCCTCCTCATTTCAGACCCTTTCCGGCCCCAACGCTGCGCCCATCCTCGATGCGGTGGCGGCGACCGGCCGGATTCATCAAATCGGCGCCCGCCCGCGCCCGCTCGGCCGCATGAATTTGCGCCTTGCGATCTGCGGCGGATGGCGCCCCGGAGATTCTCTCAATGGCAAACAAGATGCTCATCGACGCGACCCACCCGGAAGAAACCCGGGTCGTGGTCGTCAGCGGCAACCGGGTTGAAGAATTCGACTTCGAGTCGGAAAGCAGAAAGCAGCTTCGCGGCAATATCTATCTGGCCAAGGTCACGCGCGTTGAGCCGTCGCTTCAGGCGGCCTTCATCGAGTATGGCGGCAACAGGCACGGCTTTCTGGCCTTCAGCGAAATCCATCCCGACTACTATCAGATCCCTGTTGCAGACCGCGAAGCGCTGGTGAAGCAGCAGGCGGCCGCGGCGCGCCGCGAGGCCGAGGAGGAAGATCAGGACGCGGGCGAGCCCGCCGCCGCGGCAGCGGCACCCGCCGAGGGGGTTGCGCCTGCCGAGGCTCATCATGGCGAGGCGCATCACGATGACGCCGAGCATGACGATCACGGCGAGGATGGCGAAGGGCCCATCGACCGCGGCGAAACGGAATCGGTTCATTCCGACCAGACGGTCGAGGTCGTCGGCGCCGATGACGCGCTCGACGAGGTCCATGACGAGGCCGAGCCCCGCAAGCAGCGCCACAACTTCCGCAACTACAAGATTCAGGAAGTCATAAAGCGCCGCCAGATCCTGCTGGTGCAGGTCGTCAAGGAAGAACGCGGCAACAAGGGCGCGGCGCTCACCACTTTCCTCTCGCTCGCCGGCCGCTATTGCGTGCTGATGCCGAACACGGCGCGGGGCGGCGGCATTTCGCGTAAGATCACCCAGGCCGCGGACCGCAAGAAACTCAAGGCGATCGCCGAGTCGCTGGAGGTGCCGGAGGGCATGGGCCTCATCATCCGCACGGCCGGCGCCAAGCGCACCAAGGCGGAGATCAAGCGCGACTACGAATATCTCTTGCGCATGTGGGAGAGCGTGCGCGAACTGACGCTCAAGTCGATTGCCCCTGCCCTCGTCTATGAGGAAGGCAGCCTCATCAAGCGCTCGATCCGCGACCTCTACGACAAGGATATCGACACCGTCTTCGTCGAAGGCGACGAGGGCTACAAGGAAGCGAAGAACTTCATGCGCATGCTCATGCCGAGCCATGCGAAGAACGTTCAGCCCTACAAGGATCGCCAGCCCCTCTTCCAGAAGCACCAGGTCGAGCAGCAGCTCGATTCCATGTTCAACCCGGTCGTGACGCTGAAATCGGGCGGCTACGTCGTCATCAATCCGACGGAAGCCCTCGTCTCGATCGACGTCAACTCGGGCCGTTCCACCAAGGAGCGCAATATCGAGCAGACGGCGCTTCGGACCAATCTCGAAGCAGCCGAGGAAATCGCGCGCCAGATGCGCCTGCGCGATCTTGCCGGTCTCATCGTGATCGACTTCATCGACATGGAGGAGAACCGGAACAACCGCGCCGTCGAACGCAAGCTCAAGGAAGCGCTCAAGTTCGACCGGGCGCGTATCCAGGTCGGCCGCATCAGCCATTTCGGCCTTCTCGAAATGTCGCGCCAGCGCATGCGCTCGGGCGTTCTCGAAGGCTCCACCGTCCAGTGCCCGAACTGTCACGGCACGGGCCTCGTCCGCTCGGTCGAATCCATGGCGCTTCATGTGCTGCGTGGCGTCGAGGCCGAAGCGATCAAGGGGCGCGCGGCCGCCTTCACCGCCAAGGTGCCGGTCGATGTGGCCGTCTATATCCTCAATCAGAAGCGCGCCAACCTTCTCGACATCGAGGAGCGCTATGGCACGTCGATCTATATCGAGGCCGATCACCTGCTCAAGGGTTCGGAACACCGGATCGAGGTAGCGGAAGCGCGAGCACTGACGCGGGCACGTCCGGCACAGGGCGCCATCAATATCGAAACGGCGTTTACGGAAGAAGAGCCCGTCATCGAGGAAGTGGCCGAGGAAGCCGAAGAAGCGGCGGAAGCGGAAACGCACGCGCACAAGGGCGAAGATGAGCATGAGGATGGCGGCCGCCGCAGGCGCCGCCGCCGTCGCAGGCGCGGTGGCCGCCGCGGCGAGGAAGGGGCCGAAGGCATGGAGGCGGAAGGCGCGCCTGCCGCCGCTCCGCAAGCCGAAGGCGGCGTGACGGAGCTTGCCGGCGAAGCGCCCGCTGAAGCACATGAGGAAGCTGAAGAAGGCGCCGAGGCGCCGGAATCAGCCGAAGGCGAAGCGGCCGAGGCCGGCGAAGGCGACGAACGCGCGCGCAAGCGGCGGCGCCGTGGCCGTCGTGGCGGCCGGCGCAACCGCCGTCACGAGGAAGGCGCCGCTCCTGAAGGCGCAGGCGAGGACGAAGAAGCCGCCCATGCCGAAGAGGCGCCGATCCTGCTCTCCTATTCTCGCGACGAGGTCGTGACGGAGGAAGCCGACCATGTCGCCACCGAAGAGATGATGGCCGAGGAAGCCGCCCCCGAAGTGTCTGCGGAGGAGCCCGCAAAGGCGGAAGAAGCGCCCGTCGTGGAAGCTGAGGCGGAAGCAGAGGCGGAAGTCGTGGCCGAGGAAGCTTCCGCTCAGGCGGAGCCCGTGGCCGAAGAGGTTACTCCCCTGCCCGCCGAAGCTCCGGTCGCAGAGGCCGCCGCCGAGCTGCAGCCCGAGCCGGTTGCCGCCGAGGCGCCCGCCGAAGCCGAAAAGCCGCAGGCGCCCGCTCGCCGCGGCTGGTGGCAGCGCCGCTCCGTCTGAGCACGGGAAAACCAGTCCGGCGTTCGGATCAAATATGTTTCCGGCGAAAGTGGTTTCCACTTTTGCCGGAAACGTCCCTCGCCCTCAGGCCAGCCAGCGCTTGAGCCGCGCGACGGCCTCTTCCATATCGGCGGTTGTGCCCGCAAAGGAAAAGCGGACCGTCGTCGCGCCGTTCAGCGGATCGAAGTCGAGGCCCGGCGTGGCGGCCACGCCAGCTTGATGCAGCATGCGATGGCAGAAGTCGGTACTGTCATTCGTCAGTTTACTGACATCGGCATAGAGGTAGAAAGCGCCATCTGCGGGCGCGAAGCGCGTGAGCCCCGCCTCCGGCAAGGCATCGAGCAGAAGTTTCCTGTTCGCGGCATAGACGGCGACATTCGCGTCGAGTTCTGCCGTCGCATCGAAGGCCACGACACCCGCCGCCTGCGCGATGGATGACGGCGCGATGAAGAGGTTCTGCGCCAGCCGCTCGATCGGCCGCACGAGACGTTCGGGCACGACGACCCAGCCGAGCCGCCAGCCCGTCATGCAGTAATATTTCGAGAAGCTGTTGACGACGAGCGCATCGTCCGACGAGGCGAGCGCCGTCGCCGTCTCGGCGCCGAACGAGATGCCGTGATAGATCTCGTCGGAGATGAACCAGCGGCCTTGCCGGGCGCAGGCTTGCGAGAGAGCGGCAAGCGCCTCGGGCGTGAGCATGGTTCCCGTCGGATTGGCCGGGCTCGCGACGAGCACGCCCGCGATGCGGCCATGACGGCGTTCGGCCTCCTCGATGAGTTCCGGCGTCAGCGACCAGCGCGTTTCCGCGCCGACCGCGATGCCGACAGGCTCGAGCCCCAGCGCCAGCAGGATGTTGCGATAGGCGGGATAGCCCGGCTCAGAGATCGCCACCCGCGCTCCGGGGTCGAAACAGGCAAGAAAGGCGAGAATGAACCCGCCCGACGAGCCTGGCGTCACGACCACGCGCTCCGGCGCGAGATCGAGCCCGTGCCGGTCGGCGTAGTAGCGCGCGATCCTCTCGCGCAGCGCGGGCGTGCCGAGCGCATCGGTGTAGCCGAGCCGGTCCGAGGCGAGCGCGCGGGCCGCTGCCTCGCGCACGATCTGCGGGGCCTGCGTCGAGGGCTGGCCGACTTCCAGATGTATGATGCGGCGCCCCTCCTGCCGCTCGAGCGCGGTCGCGTCTCGCATGACATCCATGGCGATGAAGGGAGCGACGCCGCTCCGCTTCGAACCGTTCAGCCTGTTCGTCATTCGCTCGTCTGCGCTCAGGAGCCCGAGGCGACGGCGCCAAGACCGACGCCATTGCCCGAGGGCGTGACGCCGAGCGTGCATGTGCCGGCCGGCAGCCCGTCGGGGCAGATGATGGCATTGGCCGGCGAGCGCGCATCGGCAGGGCCGGAGGCCAGCGCCCGGGAGCCAGCCTCGCCATTCGAGAGCGCAGCCTGCACCGCATGCTCGATCGCCGCGCCGCCCTTCGGCGCACCGGCGCCTGCGCCCGCGAAATAGAGCGCCTTCGTGTTGGGATTGACGACCATGACCGGCACGAGGAAGGCGGAGGCGAGCCCCCTCACGGGGTCCTGCGGCGAAGCGGCGAAGACAACGCCCGTTCCCCCGGCCGTGCGCGCTGCGCCGAAAAGCCCGTTCATGGTGACGGCGCAGGCGACCGCGCTTCCCGCGCTGTCCACCACGGCAAAGGAGGTCGATCCGAAATCGCGTTCGAGCGCCGCGCCGCCGGGAGCACCGAGGCCAATCGCAGTGCGCTCGGCCGCCGCGGCGAGCGCATCCGCGCCTGCGACGCCCTGAATATTGTTCCAGAGGGCGGCCGAGAACGCCCCGGCGCCAAGCCCGGCTTGCGGCAGGAACACCGAAGCGTCGCCCGAGGCGATCGGCTGCGCGGGCCCCGTCTCGGGCCGGTAGCTCTCGAGGTCCT
Organism: Parvibaculum sp.; assembly: GCF_035325945.1. Lineage (GTDB taxonomy): Bacteria > Pseudomonadota > Alphaproteobacteria > Parvibaculales > Parvibaculaceae > Parvibaculum. The sequence goes on along the minus strand of NZ_DAOKYX010000013.1, from coordinate 53,815 downwards.
GAGCCGTCAGCGTGCCGCCCTTGGCCTGCGCCTCGGAAGCGAGATGCATCGCCGTCGTGCCCAGATAGAAGCCGTTCACGCCACCGGAGCGGATGCGCGCCAGCGTCGATGCGAGTTGCACCTGTGTGAGTGCATCAAGTTCGCGGAAGGTGCGTGCGCCTTCAACCGTGTAGATGCGCTGCAGATCCGGCGAGTTGACGATCGCGAAGCCCGCATCGGCAAGCTGGCGCCCCAGCGCCCGCGATACGGGGAAGCCGGAAGCCGCGAGCTTTTCGGCGGGCGAAACCAGCGTCGACCAGCCTTTCGAGCCGTATTTGGCATGGAGCAGCGCGAAGCCGCGCACATTGCCCGGTATGGCAAAGGGCCCGCCGGCCGAAGGGCGGCGCGGAAGGAAGGCGATGCTCTCCGCGCCGGGCTTCTTCGCCTCATGCACGAGGCAGACGCCGCCGCCGCCAAGGCCCGCCGCCGCGGGATAGGTCACTGACAGCGCAAAATAGAGCGCGGTCGCCGCGTCGGCCGCATTGCCGCCCTGCTCCAGCACGTTCCGCGCGATGAGCGCGGCGGTCGGCTCGTCGGCGACAAGGGCACCGGCAAAGGAAGAATCGGATGGATCGAGCCGCTCCTTCCTGGCGATGACGTCGTCGCGCTGATACTTCGTCTCGACGCCGCTCCCGGACACGGTCGCTCCGAGCGGGGCATTGCCGCCACCGGAGCAGGCCGACAGCGATGCGGCAAGCGCGGCCATGACGAGGAAGGGGACATAACGGGCCGGTCGCGACTGCGTCTCGTTCAACCAAGTCTTCCGCAAGTTCTTCTCCCCCGATGAGCCGCTGGCAGGCTGTTCACAATTTGGCCTCAATCCCCCTCTTTCTTGCACCCGAGCGAGGGAGCGGGCGATCCGGCACGTTTGGTTATCAGTCTCTGGTGGTCGATTGACGGGTTACGCAGGCACCCCTACCGTTTAGTCGGCTCGCGTTATGGTTTCAATGCGGATTTCCCGGCATGGGGCTTCAGTCTGGTGTGACAGGATCGGCAATTTACCACGCGTCCGCTTCCCCGAAAAACCGGAGCGGGGAACAAGAATGTCGGATAATGAATCAGGCTGCATCGTCAAAATGAAGCGGCATCGCCCCGGCCGCCCGGCGGCGGGGAACCTGCCCGGAAACCCGATGGAACATCAGCGCATGCATTTCAGAACTGCCGGTAAAAAAGCGAGCGCCTTCTTCCTGGCCGCCCTGCTCGCCTTCTCGAGCGGCGTCCAGCCTGCCCTTGCGGCGGGCATTTCGCTCGTTCGCGATGCCGAAACCGAAAACATGATCCGCGAGTTCTCGACGCCGATCTGGCGGGCCGCCGGCCTCCTGCCCTCCTCGGTGCGCGTCTATCTCGTGCAGGACAACCGGATCAACGCCTTCGTCACGGCCGGGCAGAGAATGTTCCTCAATACCGGCCTCATCACCCAGGCCGACACGCCGCTCGAAGTCATCGGCGTCATCGCGCATGAAACCGGACACATGGCGGGCGGCCATCTCGTCCGCGGTCAGGAAGCGATGAGCAAGATGAGCCTGCCAATGATCGCCTCAATGGTGCTCGGCATCGGCGCCATGGCGGCCGGCGCGGGCGATGCGGGCATGGCCATCATCGCGGGCGGCAGCCAGATCGCGCAGCGCTCCGTGCTCGCTTACAGCCGCCAGCAGGAAGGCGCCGCCGACCAGGCCGGCGCGACCTATCTCCAGCGCGCAGGCATGTCGGGCAAGGGCATGCTCGATCTCTTCGCCAAGTTCCGCGATCAGGAAGCGCTGTCCACGACCCAGCAGGACCCGTTCATCCAGAGCCACCCGATTTCGGAAGATCGTCTCGCCTCGCTGGAAGAGCGCGTTCAGGCCTCGCCCTATTTCGACCAGACGGACACGCCGGAGCGCGTCCACCAGTTCAAGATGGTGCAGGCGAAGCTCTTCGGCTTCGTGGACGAGCCTTCGGTGACGATGCGGCGTTTTCCGCAGAGCGACCAGAGCGATTATGCGCGCTATGCCCGCGCCATCGCCTATCACAAGCTCGGCCAGAACGAGCAGTCGCTGGCGGAGATCGACGCCCTTCTCAAGAAGGAAGCCGACAATCCCTATGTCTGGGAGCTGAAGGGACAAGTGCTCTTCGAGAGCGGGCATGCGGCGGAAGCGGTGGGCCCCTATCACAAGGCGCTCTCGCTCAAGCAGGCCGAGCCGCAATTGCAGCTCGGCCTCGCGCAGGCCCTGCTCGCCATCGAGAGTTCAGGGCTCGGCGCATCCGGCGCCGCGGCGGGCACGCCCATTGCCTCCGCCGCCGCTCCGCTGTCGCCGTCGATCTCCGACAAGCCGCAGCTTCTGGCGAAGCTCGACCAGACCGAAATCGCGCGCATCGCGCTCGGCTATCTGCAAAGCTCGTCGAAGACCGATCCCGAGAATCCGACGACGTTCTTCCAGCTCGCCATCGCTTATGGCCGCCTGAACAATATCGGCATGGCGGAATTGTCCACGGCCGAGTATTACGAGGCGATCGGCGCGATGCGCGACGCACGCGGCCACGCCGCAACCGCCCAGCGCCATTTCAAGGAAGGTTCGCCTGAATGGCTCAAGGCGCAGGACATCATGCAGGAAGAGGGTTGAGTATGCGACGGACGGGCCTTGCGGCCATTTTCGCTCTGGTGGCGCTTGCCATCTGTGCCACCGGCGTTTCCGAACGCGCTCTGGCCGGAAGCCCGGCGACGCAGCCGAAGAGCTTCAGCGCCGCGCAGGAACGCGAGATCGAGAAGATCGTGCGCGACTATCTCGTCCGTCATCCCGAAGTGCTGCTCGAGGCGATGCAAGCGCTGGACGACAAGCAGGCGGCGCAAGAAAAGCAGGTTCAGGACAAGGCCATCGCCGATAACCGCGCGGCGATCTACGACGACCCGGACTCCTTCGTCGCCGGCAATCCGAAGGGCGACATCACCATCGTCGAGTTCTTCGATTACCAGTGCGGCTATTGCAAGCGCAGCTTCGGCCCGCTGATGGACACGATCACGAAGGACGGCAATGTTCGCCTCATCCTGAAGGAATTTCCGATCCTCGGGCCTGAATCGCTCACCGCTTCGCATGCCGCCATCGCTGCCATGCGCCAGGGCAAGTATTTCGAATTCCATCAGGCGCTCTTCCATCACAAGGGCGAGCTGCCGGACGAGAAGATCATGTCGATCGCGGCAAGCGTCGGCCTCGACACGGCGCGCCTGAAGCGCGACATGGCCGACCCGAAGATATCCAAGCAGATCGACCGCAATTACGAACTCGCTCATGCCCTCGCCATCAAGGGCACGCCGGGCTTCATCATCGGCGGCCGGATGCATCCCGGCGCGCTGTCGGCGGAGGAACTCGTCGCGGCGATCAAGGACGCGCGCGCGAATTGCGGCGCGAGTTGCTGAGGCCGGGCGCGGAAGTCGCTCAGATCAATCCGGCGAGCGGCGAAGACGGATCGGCGTATTTCCTTTTCGGCATGCGGCCCGCGAGATAGGCAAGCCTGCCCGCCTCGATCGCGAGCTTCATCGCCTTCGCCATGAGGATGGGGTCCTTCGCCTCCGCGATGGCGGTGTTCATGAGCACGCCGTCGCAGCCAAGCTCCATCGCGATCGCGGCGTCGGAAGCCGTGCCGACGCCCGCATCGACGAGCACCGGCACCTTCGCCTGCTCGATGATGAGGCGGATGTTGACCGGGTTCTGGATGCCGAGGCCGGAGCCGATGGGGGCCGCGAGCGGCATGATCGCGCAGCAGCCGAGATCTTCGAGCTTCTTCGCCATGATCGGATCGTCGCTGCAATAGACCATGACGTCGAAGCCGTCCTTGAGCAGCGCCTCGGCGGCGCGCAGCGTCTCGACCATGTCGGGATAGAGCGTCTTCTGGTCGCCGAGCACCTCGAGCTTCACCAGGTTCCAGCCGCCTGCCTCGCGCGCCAGCCTCAGCGTTCGCACCGCATCCTCGGCCGTGTAGCATCCGGCCGTGTTCGGAAGATAGGTCACCTTCTTCGGGTCGATGTAATCGACGAGCATCGGCTCCTTCGGGTTCGTCACATTGACGCGCCGCACGGCGACCGTGACGATCTCCGCGCCAGCCGCCTCAACGGCGGCGGCATTCTGCGCCAGGTCCTTGTATTTTCCGGTGCCGACAATGAGACGCGAGCGATAGGTCTTGCCCGCGATGCTGAAACCGTCCTCCCGCGCCGTCCGCTGCGTCGCCGGGTCTATTGCTGCTGCTTCCGCCACCTGAATTCTCCTTCCCGGCGGCTATGTCAGCCACCGCCTACGAAATGCACGATCTCCAGTCGGTCGCCCTCGCTGAGGAAGGTCGCGCCATAGGTCGAGCGCGGCACAATCTCCAGATTGCGCTCAATGGCGACCTTGTGCGCCTCGAAACCGAAACGCTCGATCAGGCCGAGGACGGAAATGGGTCCCTCGACCTCGTGAATTTCGCCATTAACCGTGAGTAGCATATCGGCTCAGGATCCTCGGGAGCGGCGCTGGGGGTTGCCGCAAGGGCAACAGGCGGCGCTCCGGCTAGGCGGATAATGGGGGAGGAGGCTGTCCAATTCAAGCTGTCAGGACACGAGGTTAAAGCCTTTCGCCGCCTTTGGGACTTGCGTATAACTGAACCGCCTCGATTCTGGATGCGGGAGGATCGGGGCACGGGGCTCAAGCCGAACGCGATAGCGCCCTTCCACGACCCATCAGGCCCGCCAGACGCAGTTCCAGAACGAACATGGCCAAACAGACTTCCAGATCGAATGCCAAGCCGATCTATGTGCTGAACGGCCCCAATCTGAATCTGCTCGGGCAGAGAGAGCCGCATATCTACGGCTCGACGACGCTCGCCGACATCGAAGCCATGGTTGCCAAGCATGCCAAGGCGCGGGGCGCCTCCGTGACGTGCCGTCAGAGCAACCACGAAGGCGAACTCGTCGACTTGATTCACGAAGCACGGACGAAAGGCAGCGGCGTCATTCTGAACGCGGGCGCCTATTCGCATACGTCGATCGCGCTTCACGATGCATTGGCGACGCTCGACATTCCCGTCATCGAGGTGCATATCTCGAACGTCTACAAGCGGGAGAGCTTCCGGCATCATTCCTACATTTCACCTGTCGCCAAGGGCGTCATTTGCGGCCTCGGCGTGCAGGGCTACACACTTGCCCTCGATGCCATCCTCGCGGACATTGTCTGAGTGGACGAGACATTGGGCACAACAGGAACGAGACATTGGCCTCACCCCGCCACCCGGCACCAAAATCAGGAAATAGCGCAAGCGAGATGAGCAAGGCAGGCGTCGATCAGGAGTTGATCCGGAAGCTGGCGGCACTCCTCAAGGAGACCGATCTCAGCGAAATTGAAATCGAGACGGACGATCTCAAGCTGCGCGTGGCGCGGCAGATCACGCAAGTCTCCATGCCCGTCGCGGCGGCTCCTGCCGCGCCCGCGGCTGCCGCGCCGGCGGCAGCGCCCGCAAGCGATGCGTCGCATCCCGGTGCGCTCACCTCGCCCATGGTCGGCACGGCCTATCTCGCGCCCGAGCCCGGCGCCGCGCCCTTCGTGACGGTCGGCAGCAAGGTGACGGCGGGCCAGACGGTGCTCATCGTCGAGGCTATGAAGACCATGAACCATATTCCGGCGCATCGCGCGGGCACGGTGACGAAGATCCTTGTCGAAGACGGCCAGCCGGTCGAGTTCGGCGAACCGCTCGTCATCATCGAATAGGCCGGCACGGCCATGTTCGAAAAAGTCCTCATTGCAAATCGTGGCGAGATCGCGCTGCGCATCCATCGCGCCTGCCGCGAGATGGGCATCAAGACTGTCGCGGTCCATTCGACCGCCGACGCCGACGCCATGCATGTGCGCCTCGCCAATGAAAGCGTCTGCATCGGCCCTGCTCCGGCCTCGGAAAGCTATCTCAACATTCCGGCGATCATTTCCGCCTGCGAGATCACGGGCGCGGACGCGGTCCATCCGGGCTATGGCTTCCTTTCGGAGAACGCTCGCTTCGCCGACATTCTCGAAGCGCATGGCATCACCTTCATCGGACCGACGGCCGAGCATATCCGCCTCATGGGCGACAAGATCCAGGCGAAGGTGACGGCGAAGTCGCTCGGCATCCCTTGCGTGCCGGGCTCCGACGGCGCCATCACGAGCGACGAGGAAGCCTACAAGGTCGCCGAGGAAACGGGCTATCCCGTTCTCGTCAAGGCGGCGGCGGGCGGCGGCGGTCGCGGCATGAAGGTCGCCCTCTCGCGCGATGAACTCTCCTCCGCTCTCGCCACGGCGCGGTCCGAGGCCAAGGCCGCCTTCGGCGACGACTCCCTCTACATGGAGAAGTATCTTGGCCAGCCGCGCCACATCGAGATGCAGATCATCGCCGACAGCCACGGCAATGTCGCGCATCTGGGCGAACGCGATTGCTCGCTTCAGCGCCGCCACCAGAAGGTGCTTGAGGAATGCCCCTCGCCCGCGCTCAACGAAGAGCAGCGCGCGAAGATCGGCGACATCGTCCGCAATGCGATCGCCAAGCTCGGCTATCTCGGCGTCGGCACCATCGAATTCCTCTATGAGGATGGCGAGTTCTACTTCATCGAGATGAACACGCGCCTTCAGGTCGAGCATCCGATCACGGAAGCCGTGACCGGCATCGATATTGTCCGTGAACAGATCAGGATCGCGGCGGGGCTGGAAATGAGCTTCCGGCAGGAGGACGTCACCTTCTCCGGCCATGCGATCGAGTGCCGCATCAATGCCGAGGACCCGAGGACGTTCACGCCCTCGCCCGGCAAGATCCACGACTTCCATACGCCTGGCGGGCTCGGGGTCCGCGTCGATTCAGCCGCCTATTCCGGCTATCGCATTCCGCCCTATTACGACAGCCTGATCGGCAAGCTCATCGTGCATGGGCGCAACCGCAACGAATGCCTCATGCGCCTGCGCCGCTCGCTTCATGAGTTCGTGATCGACGGGATCAAGACCACGATTCCGCTGTTCCAGGACCTCGTGAACGAGCCGGACTTCATGAATGGCGATTATCACATTCACTGGCTTGAGACTTATCTCAAGAACAAGGGCTGAAGACCGAAGCCACCGACGTTTCTCACAGCTTCGTCCTCGCGCCGCATGGCGCGGGACACGATGAAAAGCGGGACGATAGCGCCCTCTCATGAGCAACATTGACAGCGATGTGCTCCTGCGCGCCTACGCCTTCGGAGTTTTCCCGATGGCGGAGGCGCGCGACGACCCTCAGCTCTACTGGATCGACCCGGAGCGGCGCGGCGTCCTGCCGCTCGATCGGTTCCACCTGCCGCGGCGTCTGCGGCGGACGGTGCGTGCGGGCAAGTTTCAGGTCAGGATCGACACGGCCTTCCGGGAAGTGATGCTGGGCTGCGCTCAGGCCGGCCCGAACCGCGAAGGCACGTGGATCAATGACCGCATAATTGAACTCTATGGCGAGCTTTTTGCGCGCGGCCACGCCCATTCCGTCGAGACATGGCAGGGCGAACGGCTCGTGGGCGGCCTTTACGGCGTCTCGCTGGGCGGCGCCTTTTTCGGCGAGAGCATGTTCAGCCGCGAAACGGATGCGAGCAAGGTGGCGCTCGTCCATCTCGTCGCAAGGCTGATCGCGGGCGGCTACAAGCTGCTCGACACGCAATTCGTCACCACGCATCTCGCGCAATTCGGCACGATCGAGATTTCACGGGATGAATATCGCCTGCGTCTGCAGGAAGCGACGGCGGCGCGGGCGGATTTCTACCGGCTGCCGCCCGATGCGGCGCCCGAGGCCGTCTTGCAGGTGTTGAGCCACACATCATAGACGGGGTGTTCGAGCGCGTTGAGGCCGGGGCTCTCCGCGAACATCCAGCCCTTGAAGATCGGCTGTGGATCGACCTGCCCGTTCTCCTCGTTGATCTGCCGGATTTCGACATAGGCGGCCGTCTGCGGCGGCTCCTCAGGAGGCTTCTTGTCGCAAGCCCGCACTGTGATCTCGAGATTGCCGAAGCGGGCGGGCTTGTCCACCGTCGCGTCGAACTTCGTCACCCGTGCCGTCACCTTGTCGAGGCCGCTGAAGGCGGCGACGGGAAACGGGTCGGCATGCGCATGACCGCTCGCAAGGAGCGCGAGAAGCGCGCCTGCGGCCATCATGCGATGAAGAGGGTTCCGCAAGACCGGCGCTCCGTTACGGAGCGTGCGTGGGAGCGGGAGCGGTGCCGGACTTGCCCTCGCCCTTCGAGCCGCCGGTCGAGAAGAGCGCCTGCCCCACAAGCCCCATCAGGTCCACTGATCCTTGCGTGAACATGATCTCGCCGCCATCCCTGAGGTAGTCGGTGCTGCCGCCCGGCGCGAGCGAGATGTAGTTCGAGCCAAGCAGGCCCTCGCTCGTGATCTTGGCGCTGCTGTCGTCCGGAATCTTCACGTCCTGCGCGAGGCTGAGCGTGACCACGGCCTGATAGGTCTGCTGGTCGATCCGCTGATCGACCACCGTGCCGACCTTGATGCCCGAGAGGCGCACATCGGATCCGTTGGCCAGACCGTCGACGCGATCGAAGGCCGCTGTCACGTGATAGCCGGCCGTGCTGCGCATGCCCGATGTCGAATAGCCGTAATAGAGAAACACACCCGCGATCACCACGACGAGGGCGCCGATCAGCGTTTCGACGAGATTGCTTTGCATGCCTGTCCTCGATGGCTCTTGAAGCGCGGCGGGTGTGCCCCGGGCGGGCTCTGGTCAGATGATCCCCGATCGAAAATTCACTGCGGACGCCAGGGCTCGTAATCGCCGGTCGCCTTCGGCCTCTGCCCGCCGCGCATGATGCTGCCCTTCGGCCGGTAGGCCAGGCGCGTGCCCGTCATGTTGGGGAGATGCGGCCGCTGCCAGGAGCGCGGCTGATAGGCTTCCTGCGTCGGCGGCAGCTCCACCGTGTTGTGGAGCCAGCCATGCCACTCGGGCGGCACGCGGGAGGCTTCGGCGATGCCGTTATAGAGTACCCAGCGGCGCGGATAGCCGCCGACCGTGTCGCCGTGCTTGGCCTCGAAATAGCGGTTGCCCTGTCCGTCCTTGCCGACGAAGCGTCCCTTGCGCCAGGTGTAGAAGCGCGTGCCCATCGTCTGGCCTTGCCACCAGATGAAGATTTCGGAGAACAAGCCCATGAAATCACCGTTACAGGACCCCGGGCTCGCACCCGCGATCAGTCATCGTCCTGCCCCGTAATCCGGGGCGATTCAGCCTTGGGTCAAGGCGGGCCGAATATGACACCGGGGGGCCGGATGGTCCAGAGGCCGCGCGCCTTTGAGAGAATCGGCCGGGAGGCAGGGTTTCGGCGCGTCAGTCCACCGACCACACATCAGTCGCACGCCGCCTCATCCGGGAGCGGTTGGCCTGGCCTTGCGGGGCGATGCGCATCTCCTGGCGGTAAATATCCCCCACGCGCACGAAATTGCGGTCATCCTCCAGCACCCAGACGATGCGCTGGAGAAGATTGGCGGGCGTCACGGGCTTCACGAGGAGCTGCGTCGCACCGGCGTCGAATGCCTCCTCGATGATCTGGCGCGATGCATGCGCCGTCAGCACCACGATCGGGATGAAGCAAAAGGGTTCATGGCCGATGCGGCGCACCGCGCGCATGAAGTCGCGGCCGTTCATCGGCTCCATCTCCCAGTCGGAGATGATGAGCGAGGGCATGAGCCGCTCGATCTCGGCAAGCCCCGCCGTGCCGTCCCTTGCGTGACGGATGTTCAAGGGCCTGAAGCTGCGCAGGATCGTGCGCAGCAACTGGCGCATGCCGGCGTTGTCGTCGACAATGAGAATGTCGAGGTCTCTGATCTCAAGACCAAACGCCGTGCTGGTCAGTCTTGCCATGGGCCCTCTCAGAACTTCCGCCTGTCCTCCCCTCTTATCCACATACCACCCAACCCTTGCCGGTTTGATAATTGCCGATTCGAAAGTAGTAATCCGAAGGCGGCAGCCGCCAAGCACTATATTTCGTGCCTATTTCCAATGCTTCCACCAGTTATGGTTGACGTTCTGACCGACTGCGATAGGATTTCCTTGTCGAGTGGCGGCGCAGGGGCCGAAAACCGGGACATAAACGCAGAATTTTCCAGGCGACCGGAAGCTTTTGAAATCAGGCGACATTTCAGCCTGTGAAAAAAGTGCCCGGCGTTGCCGGGGAAGCCTTGCCTGATGCCCGGCGGAGGATCAGCCCCTCCCCGCCAGATGCGAGCAAGGACGGACGCCGGAGCCACGGCGTTCCTACAGCACACAGTCGGGGGCCAAATGCGTATCCAGCGTTGTTTCACCGTCGAGGGCCGGTCGCCCTACGAAGGACTCTCCTTCCGGACCGCCACGAGCGAGATCCGAAATCCCGACGGGTCGCTGGTTTTCCGATTGGACGACATCAACGTTCCGGCGGACTGGAGCCAGGTCGCCTGCGACATCCTCGCTCAGAAGTATTTCCGCAAGGCGGGTGTTCCCGCCGTGCTTCGGCGCGTGCCCGAGGAAGGCGTGCCCGAGTGGCTGTGGCGAGCGGCGCCTGACGACGAGGCCCTGGAGGTGCTGCCCGCGGGCGAGCGCTTCGGCCCGGAGCGCGACGCGCGGCAGGTCTTCGACCGCCTCGCCGGCACCTGGACCTATTGGGGCTGGAAGGGCGGCTATTTCGACAGCGAGGCGGACGCCCTCGCCTTCCGCGACGAGCTTGCCTATATGCTCGCCGCCCAGATCACCGCGCCCAATTCGCCGCAATGGTTCAATACCGGCCTCCACTGGGCCTATGGCATCGACGGCCCGGCGCAGGGGCATTTCTACGTCGATCACCTGACCGGCAAGACCGTCGGCGCGACAAGCGCCTATGAGCGGCCGCAGCCCCATGCCTGCTTCATTCAGAGCGTGAACGACGATCTCGTCAACGAGAACGGCATCATGGACCTCTGGGTGCGCGAGGCGCGCCTCTTTAAATACGGTTCAGGCACGGGCTCCAACTTCTCCAGCCTTCGCGGCGAGAATGAAAAGCTCTCCGGTGGCGGCAAGTCCTCGGGCCTGATGAGCTTCCTCAAGATCGGTGACCGCGCGGCGGGCGCCATCAAGTCGGGCGGCACCACCCGGCGCGCCGCGAAGATGGTCATTGTCGATGCCGATCATCCGGACATCGAAGCCTTCATCGACTGGAAGGTGATCGAGGAGCAGAAGGTCGCCGCCCTCGTCACCGGCTCGCGGATCAACCAGAAGCACCTCAGCGCCATCATGCGCGCCTGCGTGAATTGCGAGGGCCATGACGACGATTGCTTCGACCCGAAGAAGAACCCTGCCCTGAAGCGCGAGATCATCGCCGCGCGGCGGATGCAGGTGCCGGAGAACTACATTCAGCGCGTGATCCAGTTCGCGCGTCAGGGCTACACCGACATCGATTTCCGCACCTATGACACGGACTGGGATTCGGAAGCCTATCTCACCGTCTCCGGCCAGAACTCCAACAACACCGTTCGCGTGACGGACGATTTCCTGCGCGCCGTCGAGACGGATGGCGACTGGCAGCTCGTCGGCCGCACCGACGGACGGGTGACGAAGACCCTTCGCGCGACGGAATTGTGGGAATCGATCGCACATGCCGCATGGGCGTCGGCTGACCCCGGCATCCAGTTCCACACCACGATCAATGACTGGCACACCTGCGCCGCCTCGGGCGAAATCCGCGCCAGCAATCCGTGCTCGGAATATATGTTCCTCGATGACACGGCGTGCAACCTCGCCTCGCTGAACCTCATGACCTTCCGTGAGCAGGATGGCCGTTTCGATGTCGAGGCGTTCGAGCATGCGGTGAAGCTCTGGACGATCGTGCTCGAAATCTCGGTCCTGATGGCCCAGTTCCCGAGCCGGGAGATCGCCGAGCGGTCCTATCGCTACCGCACGCTCGGCCTCGGCTTCGCCAATATTGGCGGGCTTCTGATGTCGTCGGGCCTCGCCTATGATTCCGACGAGGCGCGCGCGCTCTGCGCCGCGATCAGCGCCATCATGACGGGCGTCGCCTATGCGACCTCCGCCCAGATGGCCAAGGAACTCGGCGCCTTTGAAGGCTTCGCCGAGAACCGCGAGCACATGCTGCGCGTCATGCGCAACCATGCCCGCGCGGCTCATGGCGCCACCACGGGCTATGAGAAGCTGAGCACGCTCCCCGTCCCGCTCGATCATGCGAGCTGCCCGCAGACCGATCTCGTCGATCATGCGCGCGCGGCCTGGGATCTCGCTGTCTCCATGGGCGAGCGCCATGGCTTCCGCAACGCGCAGGCCACCGTCATCGCGCCCACGGGCACGATCGGCCTCGTCATGGATTGCGACACGACAGGCATCGAGCCCGACTTCGCGCTCGTGAAGTTCAAGAAGCTCGCGGGCGGCGGCTATTTCAAGATCATCAACCGCGCCGTTCCGCAGGCATTACGCACGCTCGGCTATTCGGAGCACGCGATCGAGGAGATCGTGAACTATGCCGTCGGCCACGGCACGCTCGAGCGTGCGCCCGGCGTCAATCACGAGACGCTGAAGGCCAAGGGCTTCACGGCCGAGAAGATCGACATCGTCGAGGCCGCGCTTGCGACGGCCTTCGACATCCGCTTCGCCTTCAACAAGTGGTCGCTCGGCGAGGATTTCTGCACCGGGACGCTCGGTCTCGATGCGGAAGCGATGGATGATCTCGACTTCGACCTGCTCGCCGTAATCGGCTTCAGCAAGGCGGAGATCGACGCCGCCAATATCCATGTCTGCGGTTCGATGACGGTCGAGGGCGCGCCGCATCTCAAGGACGAGCATCTGCCCGTCTTCGATTGCGCCAACCCCTGCGGACGCATCGGCACGCGCTTCCTTTCGGTCGAGAGCCATATCCGCATGATGGCGGCGGCGCAGCCCTTCATCTCGGGCGCGATCTCCAAGACGATCAACATGCCCAATGCGGCGACCGTCGAGGATTGCAAGTCGAGCTACATGCTCTCCTGGAAGCTCGCGCTCAAGGCCAACGCGCTCTATCGCGACGGCTCGAAGCTCTCGCAGCCGCTCAATTCTCAGCTTCTCGACGACGAGACCATCGAGGAGGAAGCGACCGTCGCGGAGAAGATCGTGTCGCAGCCCGCGCAGGAGCGCGCGCGCATCGTCGCCGAAAAGGTTGTCGAGCGCGTGATCGAACGCGCCAAGGAGCGTGCGCGCCTTCCCGACCGCCGCAAGGGTTACACGCAGAAGGCGCTTGTCGGCGGCCACAAGGTCTATCTGCGCACGGGCGAGTATGACGACGGGCGGCTTGGCGAGATCTTCATCGACATGCACAAGGAGGGCGCCGCCTTCCGCAGCCTGATGAACAATTTCGCCATCGCGATCTCGCTCGGCCTCCAGTACGGCGTGCCGCTGGAGGAATATGTCGACGCCTTCACCTTCACGCGCTTCGAGCCGGCTGGCCTCGTGCAGGGCAACGACCGGATCAAGAATGCAACGTCGATCCTCGACTATGTGTTCCGCGAACTCGCGGTGTCCTATCTCGGCCGGTCCGATCTCGGCCATGTCGATCCCAAGGACATCGGCTTCGACGCGATGGGGAGCGGCGCCGACGAAGGCAAGCTTCCGGCCGCGAGCGTGGTGAGCCCCGGCTTCACCCGCAACCCGCAGATGGCGAACCTCTATATCGTGCGGGGCGGAGCCGCGACCATGCGTGCGCAGATTGCGGGCGCGACGGCGACCAAGGCCATTCTCGACGCCTCCGAACATGCCGAGGAAATGGTCGTGACGGCGACGCTCCGCGGCGAGAGCACGACCGTCTCACTCTCGCGCATCGCGGAAGCGCGCATGAAGGGCTATGAAGGCGAATCCTGCTCCGAATGCGGCAACTTCACCATGGTGCGCAACGGCACATGCCTCAAATGCGACACCTGCGGCTCTACGAGCGGCTGCAGCTAGGTCAAGGGCTCGGCCGGAACCGTTCCGGCACGGATCACCCCTTTCACTTCCGGCATGGGAGGACGTTCCGCGTCCTCCCATTTTTTTGGCCGCTGTGAGGCCGCCGCATACGGATGATGGCGCGCAAAAATCGGCATGCCCTCCGGCCTCCATGCCGCCCCGGCTCTATGCTGAATTGGCGCTTTCACTTTCCATCCTGCGCCAATTTGCTGTCTCAATTCGGCCCAGATGCATGCTTACGGTAAAAGGATTAGGCTGGTGCCGACCCTTTTCCCTCAAGCCGGAGGTACACCCATGATTCAGATCGGCTCAAGGTTGAAAACCCTGCTCGCGGCGGCCGCGCTGACGGCGCTGGCCGGCGCACCCGCATTCGCCGCCGGTAGCATCTATGACAAGCTGAGTGCGGACCCGCAATTCTCCACGCTGGTCAAGGTGATCGAGGCGAGCGGCGTCAAATATCAGTATACGGCGAAGAGCCCGCGCACCGTCTTCGCGCCGACCAATGCCGCTTTCGACGCGATCAAGGGCGGCTATGACGATATGGTTTCGCCGACGAACCCGAGCGACAAGCAGAACGTCCAGGCCCTGCTTCTCTATGAGATCGTGCCGGGCGTTCACAAGCCGGAAAGCCTCGAAGGCAAGTCCGTCACTGTGAACACGTTCCAGAAGGACCCGGTTACCATTTCGGGCTCGGGCGGCAATCTCCGTTATGGCGGGGAGTTTGGCGCCAGCCAGTCGGGACCGGCCATCGAGGCGTCGAACGGCATCATCATTCCGGTCGACAGGCTGCCGGTCCCCGTCTTCTCCCAGAGCGAGGAAACGTCGGAGAGCGCGCCCGCGATGGCTCCGGCCAGCGGCACGCTGAACGCGCCCGCGCAGTAATCCGCGCGACACAGATCGGCGCCCCTCCCGGTACCCGCCCGGGAGGGGCTGCCGTCAGGACCAGACTTCCGCCGTCAGATAGGTGTGGAGTTCCGTCGGCGAGAGCCGCGTCAAATCCTTGGCAAGTTCGGTCTTGACGCATGCTCTGGTGCGCTCGTCCAGAGCCGCCCTAAGATCGCCCATCATCTTCGGCGGCGCGATCAGGACCAGTTCGTCGAACACATTTTCCCGCGCCTTCGTCTTCAGCAGATCGGCGATCTCGACGGCAAATTTCCGCTTTACCTCGCGATGGAGATCCGTGCGCGGCTCAACGCCATGATGCGCCTCGCCGAAGCTTTCATAGACCCGGCCCGGCCGGTCCGTGCCCTGCTCTCGCGCCGGAGGGTTTGGCGCACGGAACTCGAATGGCAGCGCCGGCTCGAGACGCGCCGTGCGTCCCTCGGCAAGATAGAAGCGGGCGGTCTCGCCATCCGCGACGAGAATCCAGATACGAGGCGGTTTCATGGAGCACCTTTCGACGGGTGAACGAACGGGCGTCCGCGCTTACTTGGCGTCGAGCAGGAATGTCAGCTTCGCATTGATGCGATAGCCCGTAATCTTGTTGTCCTTCACCGTCGCTTCCATGTTCTCGATATAGATCGATTTGATGTTGTGAACGGTCTTCGCCGCCGTCTTCACGGCATTGGCGGCCGCGTCTTCCCAGCTCTTGTCGGACTCCGCGAGAACTTCGATGACCTTCAGCATGATCGGCTCCTGCTTCGACCCAGAATGTGAAAACGCCAGAACACGAAAACAGA
>NZ_DAOKYX010000013.1:32763-38077 GCF_035325945.1 Parvibaculum sp. | reverse complement strand
TTTCGCTTCCGGCATGTTGATCAGGATCAATCGAGCGCGCGTTTCACCGAACCGGCCGCAGCCAGTCGTAGATGAAGTAGAACACGTAGGTGTAGACGAAATAGACGATGGTAAAGCCGATATCGGCGGCGATCGCCACCCACCAGCCCATGCCGCTGATATAGGCGATGATCGGCACGGCGAAGAACGAGATCGTGACCTCGTAAAGCCCCGCATGGAGCACGCGCAGCGCCACCGTTTTCTGATGCGCGAGGCGCCCGCTCCAGCGCAGCATCAGCCTATCGAAAATGGAATTGTAGGTCGGCGCCCAGACGATGACGATGCCTGAGATCAGCGCCATGGTGACGAAGGAGTTTCCGAGCGGCAGCCCCATTGCGAAGCCATAGGCCGGTGTCAGGATCGCCAGGCCGATCGCTTCGTAAAGCACAGCCTGTAACAGGCGTTCGCGGGGGCTGCGTAACATTCCTTCTTCCTCGGCTCGCCCTCTTTCTCGGCTCGCGCCGGCACGAAAAAGCCGGAGCGTCGATGACGACGCCCCGGCCGAATTCACATTGCCAGTCGCCCGGGCATCAGCCCTTCTTTTCGAGCGGCGGCACGACGCGGATATGGAGTTCCTTGAGCTGGCGCGGCTCGACTTCCGAGGGCGCCTGCATCAGCAGGTCCTGCGCCTGCTGGTTCATGGGGAACATGGTCACTTCGCGCAGGTTCTCGACGCCCGCGAGCAGCATCACCATGCGGTCGATTCCGGGCGCGAGACCGCCATGCGGCGGCGCACCGAATTTGAACGCATTCAGCATGCCGCCGAACTTGGATTCCACTGTCGCCTTGTCGTAGCCGGCGATGGCGAAGGCCTTGTACATGATTTCCGGCTTGTGATTGCGGATCGCGCCGGAGGAAAGTTCCACGCCATTGCAGACGATGTCGTACTGATAAGCGTTGATCGTCAGCGGATCCTGCGTCTCGAGCGCCTCGAGCCCGCCCTGCGGCATCGAGAACGGGTTGTGCGAGAAATCGACCTTCTTCTCGTCCTCGTTCCACTCGAACATCGGGAAATCGACGATCCAGCAGAATTTGAAGACGCCTTCCTCGATGAGGTTCAGCTCCTTGCCGATGCGCGTGCGGGCAAGCCCGGCGAAGGCGGCGAAGTTCTTCGGCAGCCCGGCCACGAAGAAGACCGCGTCGCCTTCCTTGAGGCCGAGTTCGCTGCGCAACTGTTCGGTCCGCTCGGGACCGATATTCTTCGCCAGCGGCCCCGCGCCTTCCAGCGCGCCATTTTCGGAACGGTAGAAGATATAGCCGAGGCCCGGCTGGCCCTCGCCCTGCGCCCAGCCATTCATCCGGTCGCAGAAGGCGCGGTTGCCGCCGCCCGGCGCGGGGATCGCCCAGACCTCGACCTTCGGGTCTTTCTCGATCATGCCGGCAAAGACCTTGAAGCCCGAGCCGCGGAAGATATGCGTCGCGTCCGACATCTCGATCGGGTTGCGCAGGTCCGGCTTGTCATTGCCGTATTTGCGCATCGAGGTCGCGTAGGGAATACGCGGGAAGGGATATGGCGAGACCTTGCGGCCATCGGCGAATTCTTCAAACAATCCATGAAGAACCGGCTCTATCGCAGCAAAAACATCGTCTTGCTCGACGAAGCTCATTTCCACGTCGAGCTGGTAGAACTCGCCCGGGCTGCGGTCGGCGCGGGCGTCCTCGTCGCGGAAGCAGGGCGCGATCTGGAAATAGCGGTCGAAGCCCGCCACCATGATGAGCTGCTTGAACTGCTGCGGCGCCTGCGGCAGCGCATAGAACTTGCCCGGATGGACACGCGAGGGAACGAGGAAGTCGCGGGCGCCTTCCGGGCTCGAAGCCGTGAGGATCGGCGTCTGGAATTCGTTGAAACCGGCCTCCGTCATGCGGCGGCGGACGGAAGCGATGATCTTCGAGCGCAGCAGGATGTTGCGGTGAAGCGTCTCGCGGCGCAGATCGAGGAAGCGATAGGTGAGGCGCGTCTCCTCCGGGTAGTCCGGTTCGCCGAAGACCGGCAGCGGCAGGTCCTGCGCTTCGGAGAGCACCTCGACCTCGGAAACGGCGATCTCCACCTCGCCCGTGGCGAGGTTGGCGTTCACCGTCTCGTCCGAGCGGGCCACCACCCTGCCCTCGATCTTGATCACCCATTCGGAGCGGACCTTTTCGGCGAGCGCGAAAGCCTCGGGCCGGTCCGGGTCGAAGACGAGCTGCGTCAGCCCGTAATTGTCGCGCAGGTCGATAAAGAGAAGACCGCCATGGTCGCGCTTGCGATGGACCCAGCCCGAAAGGCGGATCGTCTCGCCGACATGAGACTTACGGAGCTCGCCACAATTGTGGCTGCGATAGGTGTTCATCGCTGCAAGGCCTTGATAATCAAGAACGAATCATCGCAGCGTAACGGAATGCTACGCCCGGATCGGGCGAAAGTGCATGGAAGGGGCCGACTTGTCAAAGGGCCGGCGGCACCCTGCCGGCATCCATCCGTCCAACTCCATGATCGAAAAGGCGGATATTCGGCCGGGGCCCGCTCTCGCGCCGCGACAGGGCCGCAACGATGAGTTATAGAGACGCCCGATGAACATCATTACGAACACTGACGCGCTCGCGGCCACATGCGCACGCCTTGCCGGTGCCGGCTATGTCACGGTCGACACCGAGTTCATGCGCGACTCGACCTTCTGGCCGAAGCTCTGCCTCATCCAGCTTGCCAGTCCCGGCGAAGCCTGCATCGTCGACCCGCAGGCGCCCGGCATCGACCTCGCCCCCTTTTATGAGCTCATGCGCAACAAGCAGGTGGTCAAGGTTTTCCACGCGGCGCGGCAGGACATCGAGATCTTCTGGCACGAGGCGGAGACGATCCCCGACCCGCTTTTCGACACCCAGGTCGCGGCCATGGTGTGCGGCTTCGGCGAGTCGGTGGGCTACGAGACGCTGGTGCGCAAGCTGACCGGCGGCAGCGTGGACAAGTCCTCCCGCTTCACCGACTGGTCGCGCCGCCCGCTCTCCGACAAGCAGCTTCAATATGCCTGTGGCGACGTCACCCATCTGAGGAAGATTTACGAGGTCCTGGCCCGCCGGCTCACACAGACCGGCCGCGCGCGCTGGGTCGCCGAGGAAATGGCGATCCTCCAGGACCCGGAGACCTATGCCCAGCGCCCCGAGGATGCGTGGAAGCGCATCAAGATGCGCTTCAAGGGCCAGCGCGGCCTTGCCGTGCTTGTCGAGATCGCCGCCTGGCGCGAGCGGCAGGCGCAGGAGCGCGACCTGCCCCGCTCCCGCATCCTCAAGGACGATGCGCTCGCCGAGATCGCGACGCAGATCCCCCGCGTGCCGGAGGATCTCGACCGCCTGCGCGCCGTGCCCAAGGGCTTTGCCAACAGCCGGACGGCGGCGAGCATCATGGAGGCCGTCGAGCGCGGGCTCTCCATGCGGGAAGACCTCATACCCGTCGTCAAGGATTCCGAGCCGCTGCCGCCGGGCATCGGCCCCCTTGTCGAATTGCTGAAGGTTCTGCTCTCGCTCCGCAGCGAGGAGCACGAGGTCGCGCAGAAGCTCGTCGCCAGAACGTCCGATCTCGAGCTTATCGCCGCGCATGACGAGCCGGACGTCCCTGCCCTCAAGGGCTGGCGGCGCGAAATCTTCGGCGCCGACGCCCAGCGCCTCAAGCGCGGCGAACTGGCGCTGAGCGCGCGGGGCAAGAAAATCCTTCTGCTGGAAACGGCGAAGGGCGGGCGCTGAGCCTCAGCGGCCCACGCGCATTTCGCCCTTCCGGTCTATCGTGCGCGCGAGCGCCGAGAGCCTGCGCTGCACCACTTCGCCGAGCAGCGTCTGGTAGCGTCGCGGCACCACCAGCGTCACCGTCGACTTGGAAATTTCGAGCCGCGTCCTGGGCAGCACGCCCGTCGTCGCCGCGCAAAGCGTAAAGGCAAGCCGCTGCGCGAGGCCCAGCACCAATGCGCGGTGGTTCTCGACCGGCGTCAGAATGCCGGCCAGATTACCGATGAACTCCGGCTCGCCCTTGCCCTCATGCCGGTGATAGCCGACGCGGGCGAGAAAGAGCCTGCCCGGATGATCGACGCCGGAAAACGGCGCAAGCAATATCTGCGTCAGGGTGTGATGCGCGCGGTAGTCCGGATGCACATACCAGCCGATATCGGCGAGGATGCAGGCCGCGCGTCGCAGCCGCGCCACCGCCGGCGTTTCGCCGAGCACGTCTTCGGCGAAAATCGGCGCCGTCCAGCGCGTCAGTTCCTCGCCATGCTCCGGGAAACGCGCCAGCCGCTTCGCCAGATCGTGGCATCCCTCGATCAGCGGATCCTTCGCCTGCTCGCGCTTGCCGAGATGGTCGAAGAGAATGCCCTCGCGCAGCCCATAGGCCGAGACGACCACTTCCTTCGCCTTCATCGCGCCGATGAGCCTGTCGAGCACCAGGGCGCCGAAGGGAAGCGTGTCGATGCGGCGCTCGGAAATGTCTGGTATCTGCGCCAGCGTTTTCGGCCCTAGCCTCTCGATCACCTTGGCGATGTCGGCCGCATCCCGCGCGGGGATCACATATTCATGCAGGACATGGATCGGGTAATTGCGCTGTGCCATGTGAATCCGGGCGAGGTTTCGCCAGACGCCACCGACGACATAGAGCTTGCGGCCCTGCGCCTGCTTGAGGAGATCGACGCCCTTGAGCGCCTTGTCGACGATCGCTTCCGCCGCCGAAGGATCATTCTTCGATTGATCCATGATCCGCAGCGGGCCGATCGGCAGGGTTGATCCCTCGCCGATGAGCTTGCCCCCGCCGACATTCACGAGTTCGAGGCTCGCGCCGCCGAGATCGCCGACAATGCCTTCCGCATCGGGAATGCCGGAAAGAACGCCCTGCGCCGCGAGCCGCGCTTCCTCGGGGCCGGAGACGAGCCTGATCCTGAAGCCGCAAATCTCTTCCGCCTGCGCCAGAAATTCGGGCCCGTCCGTCGCGTC
Source organism: Parvibaculum sp. (assembly GCF_035325945.1). Classification (GTDB taxonomy): domain Bacteria; phylum Pseudomonadota; class Alphaproteobacteria; order Parvibaculales; family Parvibaculaceae; genus Parvibaculum. Next base: position 33,091 of record NZ_DAOKYX010000013.1, on the reverse strand, counting down.
GCGCACGGCCGCCGTCGCGGCGACGATGAGGCGGTCGATGCCGATCTGCTCACGAAGGGCAATGAAGCGCCGCAGCGCATCGAAGGCCCGCTCGATCCCCTTCGGATCGAGCTTGCCTGTACTGGCCAGCGTGCGGCCGAGGCCGCAAAGCACCTTTTCGTTGAAGACAAGCACCGGGCTGCGGACGGCAGCGGCGTAAACGACCAAGCGGACAGAGTTCGAGCCCAGATCGACGATACCAAACCGGCCGGCGCTCTTCCTGCCGCTCAAATCAGCTCCTCAGCCTCTCATTCTCCGGGCTTGCCGCTTCCCGCTTTGACATCGCCAG
>NZ_DAOKYX010000013.1:0-32663 GCF_035325945.1 Parvibaculum sp. | reverse complement strand
AGCTCCTCAGCCTCTCATTCTCCGGGCTTGCCGCTTCCCGCTTTGACATCGCCAGTCCTGATATCGAACGTCGGCGGCAGCTTGTCACGCAAGGATTTTCCGCGGCCGGAGAGGCTTGCATTGTTCATGAAATAGGAATGCGCGTTGAAGGGCGCACCCCCCTCCGGAACGGTCATGCGCTCATAGGTGCCGTCCGCCCGGAGCGACCAACTTTGCTGGTTGTCCTTCAGATTCGCAACCATGATCTGATCGAGCACCTGCTCGTGAACCGTGGGGTTCAGAATGGGAACGAGCACCTCGACGCGGCGGTCGAGATTGCGCGGCATCCAGTCGGCGGAGGAAATGTAAACCTTGGCCTTCTCCGAAGGCAGACCATAGCCATTGCCGAAGCAGACGATGCGCGAGTGCTCGAGGAAGCGCCCGACAATGCTCTTCACACGGATGTTGTCGGAAAGACCCGGCACGCCCGGCCTCAGGCAGCAGATACCGCGCACCACCAACTCGATCTGGACACCCGCCCTGCTCGCCTCATAAAGCGCGTCGATGATTTCGGGATCGACGAGCGCGTTGAGCTTCACCCAGATGGCAGCGGGACGGCCCGCCTTCGCATGCGCGATCTCGTCCTGAATATTGGCGAGCAGGCGTCCGCGCAGGTTGACCGGCGAGACGGCGAGCAGGTTCAGATGCTTCGGCTCTGCATAGCCGGTAATGAAATTGAAGATCTGCGACACATCGGCGGCAAGCAGCGGGTCGCAGGTGAACATCGAGAGATCGGTATAGATCTTCGCCGTCACCGGGTGGTAATTGCCGGTGCCGAAATGCACATAGGAGCGCAATGCGCCGCCCTCGCGCCGCACCACGAGCGAGAGCTTCGCATGGGTCTTGAGTTCGATGAAACCGAACACGACCTGCACGCCCGCGCGTTCGAGATTGCGTGCCCAGACGATATTCGCCGCCTCGTCGAAACGCGCCTTGAGCTCGACGAGCGCCGTCACCGATTTCCCGGCCTCCGCCGCCTCGATCAGCGCCTGAACGATGGGGCTGTCCTTTGAGGTGCGATAGAGCGTCTGCTTGATTGCGACGACGTCGGGGTCCGCGGCTGCCTGCCGGATGAACTGCACCACGACGTCGAAGGACTCGTAAGGATGGTGGACGATGATGTCCTTCGAGCGAATGGCCGCGAGGCAGTCGCCGCCATGATCACGGATGCGTTCGGGAAAGCGCGCGTTATAGGGCGGGAATTTGAGGTCCGGCCTGTCATCGACGATGAGCTGGCTCGTCTGGGCGAGGCCGAGAAGGCCGTCGACCATCACGAATTCCTTGTCGGTCACGCCGAGTTCGCTCACCACGAGATCGCGCAGCGAAGCAGGCGTGGAGGCCTGCATCTTCAGCCGGATCACGCTGCCGCGGCGCCGGCGCTTCAGCGCGGACTCGAAGAAGCGCACGAGGTCTTCGGCTTCTTCCTCGATTTCGATGTCGCTGTCGCGCAGAAGCCGGAACCCGCCCTGCCCGATCACCCTGTATCCGGGGAAGAGCCGGTCGAGGAAAAGCCCGATCATGTCTTCGAGCGAGAGGAAGCGGATCTGCGAGGTGCCATCACCCGTCTCGCGCGCGGGCAGGCGGATGAAGCGCTCGACCTGCGTCGGGATCGGCAGCAGCGCGTTCATGAGCTTGCCGTCAGTCTGGCGCTGAAGTTGCAGCGCGAGCGCGAAGCCGAGATTGGGAATGAACGGGAAAGGATGCGCCGGGTCGATGGCGAGCGGCGTCAGGACAGGGAAGACCTGTTCCAGAAAGCGGTTCTCGATCCAGGCGAATTCTTCCTTCGTGACTTCGCTCGCGGAGAGCACGCTGATGCCGGCCTCGCGAAGCACCTTCCTGATCGAGACCCATTGCCGCTGCTGCTCCTGCATCAGCTCATAGGCGGCCGCGTTCACGCGGTCGAGCTGCTGCGCGGGCGTGAGACCGTCCTGGCTCAGCGTATCGACGCCCGCCCTGATCTGGCCGCGCAGGCCCGCCACGCGCACCATGAAGAATTCGTCGAGATTGGACGCGGAAATGGAAAGAAAACGCAGCCGCTCGAGAAGCGGATGGTTCAGGTTCGCCGATTCCTCGAGCACGCGCGTGTTGAAGGCGAGCCATGACAGCTCGCGATTGATGAAGCGATCAGGCGGGCTCACGTCGATCGAAAGCGCGGGCTTGCTCTCCCCGGTCCGGTCCGGCTGCCGCGATGCGGGCACCTCCGACGGGAGTTCGGACTTGCGATTGAGCGGCGGCAAAGGGGTCACCGTCTTCTGCTCCTCGGAAACAGGCTGTGGCGCGGCATTCTCGTTCCGGCCCGGCGGCCCCGCCATACGCGGCCGGAGACGTTCTTCTCACCGAAGATTACGTCAAACCTGTGACTGAGTCATGACCGGGCGCTCAGCCCCGGCCGAGGCTCTGAAGCACCTCGGCGGCGAGCGGCACGGTAATGGGCCGTTTACCGGAAAGCGAGGCGCGGTCCAGCGCCTCCACCACATCGCGCAGCACCGAGATCGAGCGTTCGATCCGCGAGGTGACATAGGCGATCAGGGGTTCCGCCACGCGGAGCTGGCGGTCGTCGAAGAGCTTCACGAGCACACCCGCGAGCAGCGCATCGTCCGGCGCGCCGAGTTCCGCATGGGGCAGCGCGCGCAGCCGCGAAGCGAGGTCCGGCAGCCGCACCTCGATGTGTCCCGGCGCCGCGCGCGAGGTGAGAAGGAGCGCCGCCCCCTCCTCCCGGACGAGATTGAGGAGATGAAAAAGCGCCCTCTCCTCCCGGTCGCTCAGCGTCGCCAGATCCTCGAGGATGATCGCGCGCTGCGCCACGAGCGCCGGCAGATCGGCCTCGCCAAGCGCACTCAGATCGAGCCGTACCGCGCCCGCCGCCGCGCGCCAGACTTCGGCGAGATGCGTCTTGCCGCTTCCGGCCGGGCCTGAAAGGGCGGCCGCAGGGCCCGGCCAGTTCGGCCAGGCGTCGATCATCGCCACGGCCGCTTCGTTGGAGGGACCGACGAGAAAATCCTCGCGCCCAAAGGCCGGGCGGTGGCCGAGTTCGAAGACGAGCTGCCGCGACATCAAGCGTCCGTGTCCGGCTTGTCGTCGGCCGGGCGGCGCGAGCCCGACAAGCCCCAATAGATCTGGCTGCCCTCATAGCGCGAGACGCCGAAGCGCGCGAGCACGCCGATCGCCGCCGCCACCGGCAGCGCGATCAGCGCGCCGACGAAGCCGAACAGTGCGCCGAATGCGAAAAGGGAAAACATCACCCAGACAGGATGAAGCCGGACCTTGTCGCCCACGAGCTTCGGCGCGAGGAAGTTACCTTCGATGAACTGGCCGACGACGAAGATCGCAACGATCACGCCGATGCTCGTGTAGTCCGGCCAGAACTGGAAACAGGCAAGCGCCGTGGAGACGACGAAGCCCGAAATGGTGCCGAGATAGGGAATGAAGCTCAGTATGCCGGTCATGATGCCGACGACGAGCCCGAATTTGAGCCCCGCGACGGAAAGCCCGACCGCATAGAAAACGCCGAGGAAAAGACAGACCAGCACCTGCCCGCGAACGAACCCCTCCAGCACCTCGTTGATCTCGCGGGCGAGCGCGCGGATCGTCTCGGCGTGATCGCGCGGCAGAAGCTCGTCGATCCGCGCCACCATGCGGTCCCAGTCGAGCAGCATGTAGAAGGCGACGACGGGGGTGACGACCACGAGCGAAATGAGGCCGACAAGCGCGAGGCCCTGCGAGCCGATCGAAGGCAGGAGGCTCAGGAGCCATGAAAGGCCGCCCGCCGCCACTTCCCGAACCGCCTTCTGAATATCGGCATTGTTGCCGAGCAGATGGGCGAGCTTTCCGTGGCTTGCATCGTTGAGGAAACTGCGCGCCCCGGTGATGATGTTGGGGAGCGTTTCGATGAAGGCGATCGTCTGCTGATAGAGCAAGGGCAGCAGGATGACCGCCACCGCGATGGCGAGCAGCGTGAAGAACACCGAGATGAGCGCGGTCGCGGCGAGCCGCGACAGGCCGCGCTTTTCCAGCTTGTCGGCGAAGGGATCGAGAAAATAGGCGACCGCGAGCCCGGCGACGAAGGGCAGCAGAATGCTCTTCAGCAGCCAGAGCGCCAGGACGAAGCAGAGTATGCCCCCGATCCAGAACGCCGCCTGACGTTGCACGGTCATGGGGCGGCCCTTCTATCTGAGACGCAGCGACCAGCCATCGCCATCCTGCGTGAGCGCGATGTTGGACTGGGCGAGCGACAGGGCGAGCTTTTCCGGCGTGCCGCGATAGCTGATCTCGACCTCGGCGCCCGTTGCGGCAATGCCTTCAACCTGGAGCCCCTTGACCAGCGGCGCGGTCGAAAGCCCTCTGCGGATGGCTTCCCACTGTTCGAGCGTCGCATAATGCGCCGAGGCGGTAAGCTGCGCCGCCTCGCCGTCGCGCACCACGATCGCGCGCTTCCAGTCCGCGCCAAGCGCGAGCAGAAGGTCGGTGGCGGCGGCTCGGGCCATGTCGGAGAAGGCATCGGGCCCCTGAGTCGTGGCCTGATAGCTCCGGCTGATGGGCGCTGCGGGCTGCGTGCCGTAGCGGGTCGCGGTCACATCGATCTTCGTCCCTTCCGGGTTTGCGACCGCATGGGCCACGACCACCTCGTCGGTGCCATAGCGCGCGGCCAGCGCGGCGAGCGCCGCCCTGTCGCCCGAGATCGCCTGTTGCGGCGTCACCAGCGAGAATTCCTGAACGTCGCCAAGCGGCATAATGAGCGGCGTCATCGAATCCGCGAGGTCGGAGGCGGCCCAGGCGTCGCGCCAGGGGTTCCTGTCCTCCCACAGCATGCGCGAGCCGCCCATGTCGAGGACGGCGAGCAGCAGCGCGGGCTTTGCCTGCGTTTCGCCGAAGGGAATGTTGCGGGCGCGCAGCAGCCGCTGCACGGCATCGGGCTGGAAGCTCACATTGAGGTCGGCGATATAGCGGGTGGAGCTGGCCTTCTCGCTCGCCACCTGAAAGCCGCGAACGGCGTCCTGCGCCGTCCTGTCATCGACCTGCGGCAGGGCCGCCCAGTCCTCCGGCAGGGTGAGCCGCTTCAGAAGCTGGATGAGCGCCTGGCGCTGGCCATTGGCCTGGGCGACGGTCCGGGCCGCCGCCGCGCTCTTCGCCGTCTCGTCCACATGGACGCCGCGAACGGTGTAGAGATCGGCCGCCCCGGCGCCCCCGCCCGCGAGGATCGCCCAGGCAAAAGCCGCCGCCGCCATAAACCGAGATGCCGTTTTCATCCGATAGGCCCTTGATCCCAATCACTTTTGGCCCGGCAAGACTGCCCTGCCCGCGCCGCAGATTATAGTATCGCACGGACGCCGCGAAGCGGGGACAGGCGCTTTTTCGGCCCGGCCGCTTTTCCCGCGCGAGTCCCTTGCTTATACGGGCGTTTTCGGGTGTTTTGTGGCCGAATTCGAATCCTCCCAATCCGGACCCGTTCATTCATGGCCGACAGCCCCAGCAAGGATCGCCCCAACCGCTACACCTACGCGCAGGCCGGTGTGGACATCGACGCGGGCAACGCCCTCGTCCGGGCCATCGCCCCGTTGGCCAAGTCGACCCGCCGTTCGGGCTCCAATGCGGAGCTTGGCGGTTTCGGCGGCCTCTTCGACCTCAAGGCCACGGGCTACAAGGACCCCGTCCTCGTCGCCGCCAATGACGGCGTCGGCACCAAGCTCAAGGTCGCGATCGAGGCGGGCATTCACGACACGGTCGGCATCGACCTCGTCGCCATGTCGGTCAACGATCTCGTCGTTCAGGGCGCAGAGCCCCTTTTCTTCCTCGACTACTTCGCCACGGGCAAGCTCGACGTCGAGGAGGCGACCGCCGTCATTTCCGGCATCGCCGAGGGATGCCGGCAGGCGAATTGCGCCCTCATTGGCGGCGAGACTGCCGAGATGCCGGGCATGTACGCCAAGGGTGATTACGACCTTGCGGGCTTCGCCGTCGGCGCGGTCGAGCGTGACCAGATTCTTCCTCGCCGCGATGTCGGCGCGGGCGACGTGCTCATCGGCCTTGCCTCCACCGGCTTCCACTCCAACGGCTATTCGCTCGTCCGCCGCATCGTCGCCGATCACGGCCTCAGCTATGACGCGCCCTTCCCCCATGTCGAGGATGGCAGCGTGACCATCGGCGAGGCACTGCTGACACCGACACGCATCTATGTCCGCAGCGTGTTGAAGGCGATCCGCGAGACGGGCGCGATCAAGGCGCTCGCCCACATCACCGGCGGCGGCTTCGTCGAGAACATTCCGCGCGTGCTGCCCGAGGGGCTCGCGGCCGAGATCGACGGCGCCTCCTGGCGGATGCCGGATGTCTTCCGCTGGGTGATGAAGCTCGGCGGCGTCGAGGAAGCGGAAATGGGCCGTACCTTCAACTGCGGCATCGGCATGGTGGTGGTGGTGCCAGAGGATCGCGCGGCCGAGGTCGCGCGGGTGCTCGCCGCCGAAGGCGAAACCGTCTATCGCATCGGCACCCTGCGCGAGCGCAGGGACGAGGAACCGCGCGTCGTCATCGAAGGCGCGCTGGGCAGTCTGGCGTGAGGGTCGGCGTTCTCATCTCGGGGCGCGGCTCCAATCTCGCCTCGCTGATCGAGGCGGCGAAGGCGGCTGACTACCCCGCCGAGATCGTCACCGTCATCTCCAACAAGGCGGACGCGGGCGGCATCGCCATCGCCCGGAACGCGGGCATCCCGGCCGAGATCATCAGCCACCGCGACTACCCTTCGCGCGAGGCTTTCGATGCCGCGCTCGATGCCACGCTTCGCCGGGCCGGCGTCGATCTCGTCTGCAATGCGGGCTTCATGCGCATTCTGTCGGATGGCTTCGTCGATGCCTGGCGCGACCGCCAGCTCAACATTCATCCTTCTCTTCTCCCGGCCTTCAAGGGCCTGCATGTCCATGAGCGCGTGCTGGAGGCCGGATGCAGGATCACCGGCTGCACCGTGCATTTCGTGCGGCCGGCCATGGACGAAGGGCCGATCGTCGCGCAGGCCGCCGTGCCCGTCATTCCCGGCGACACCGTGGATCGGCTCGCCGATCGCGTGCTCGCGGCCGAGCACCGGCTCTACCCGATGGCGCTCCGCCTCGTCGCCGAGGGCCGTACACGGATCGTCGATGAGCGCGTCCTGATCGACGGCGAGGACGCAGGCGCGCAAGCCCCCCTCTTCGTTCCGGCAGGCCATTAGGCAAAGCTGGACCCCGGGGCAAGCCCGGGGTGACAGTCTGGGCGAAAGGCTCGACCTCAATTTCTGCTGTCACCCCGGCCTTGTGCCGGGGTCCAGAGCGGCGGGCTCTGAGCATGCGGACCCTACAATGAAAAAACCCCCGCCGTTTCCAGCGGGGCTTTCCGAATTCCGGTGATGCCGGATCAGCCGACGATCTCGATGCCCGAGAAGAAATAGGCGATCTCCTGAGCGGCCGTTTCGGGCGCGTCGGAGCCATGCACCGAGTTCGCCTCGATCGACTCGGCGAAATCCTTGCGGATCGTGCCTTCGGCGGCGTTGGCCGGGTTGGTCGCGCCCATGATCTCGCGGTTCTTCGCGATGGCGTTCTCGCCTTCCAGAACCTGGACCACGACCGGGCCCGAGATCATGAAAGCGACGAGATCGTTGAAGAAGGGCCGCTCCTTGTGGACGGCGTAGAAGCCTTCGGCCTGGGCCTTGGAGAGCCAGAGGCGCTTCGAGGCGATGACGCGCAGGCCCGCGCTTTCGAACCGGTCGACGATCTTGCCGGTGAGGTTACGCCGGGTCGCGTCCGGCTTGATGATCGAGAGAGTCCGTTCCAGCGCCATGCGAGAGCTTCCTAATTCATGTGGTTCAGGGATTTCGCGCGGGTTATAGCCGCCCTTAATGACGACGGCAACGGCCTGTGATAAGTAGCCGCGCATGCTGCATATCAACGATCTCACCTTCCGGATGGAGGGGCGCCTCCTGCTCGACCGCGTAACGGCCGCCGTGCCTCCGGGGCAGAAGGTCGGTTTTGTGGGCCGCAACGGCACCGGCAAATCGACGCTGCTGAAGGTCATTACCGGCGAACTCCAGCCGGAAACGGGCGGCATCAGCTACCCCAAAAACTGGCGTGTCGGGATGGTCCGGCAGGAGGTCCTTGCCGGCCCGACCTCCCTCCTCGACACCGTTCTCGCGGCGGATGAGGAGCGCGCGGCCCTTCTCGCCGAGGCCGAGCACGCCACGGATGCCCACAGGATCGCCGATATTCATACGCGGCTCGCCGATATGGGCGCTCACGCGGCGCCGGCGCGGGCCGCCTCCATTCTCGCCGGCCTCGGTTTCGACGAGGCGGCGCAGGCGCGGCCCTGTTCCGATTTTTCCGGCGGCTGGCGCATGCGCGTCGCGCTGGCGGCCGTGCTCTTTTCCGAGCCCGACCTGCTGCTCCTCGACGAGCCGACCAACTATCTCGATCTCGAAGGCACGATCTGGCTCGAGGACTATCTGCGCTCCTATCCCTTCACCGTGCTCATCGTCAGCCATGACCGCGACCTCCTGAACAACGTCGCGGAGAGCATCCTTCATCTCGAGAACAAGAAGCTCACACTCTACAGCGGCAATTACGACCGCTTCGACCGCACGCGCCGCGAGAAGCTGGCGCTCCAGCTCGCCATGAAGCGGAAGCAGGAAGACCAGCGCCGGCACATGGAGAGCTTCGTCGAGCGCTTCCGCGCCAAGGCGTCTAAGGCGCGGCAGGCGCAAAGCCGCCTCAAGGCGCTGGCGAAGATGGAGCCCATCGCGGACATCCTGCAGGAGCGCGTGATGCCCTTCCGCTTCCCCGCGCCGGAAAAGCCGCTCGCCTCGCCCATCATCCGCCTCGAACATGCCGCCGTCGGCTATGAGCCGGAAAGGCCCGTGCTGAAGGACCTCGACCTCCGCATCGACCAGGATGATCGCATCGCGCTTCTCGGCGCCAATGGCAACGGCAAGTCGACCTTCGCAAAGCTTCTATGCGACCGGCTTCAGGTTTCCGGCGGCCACAAATACGTCTCGAAGAAACTCCGCATCGCCTATTTCGCGCAGCACCAGCTCGACGAACTGAAGATGGGCGAAACGCCTTACGAACATTTCCGCGAGCTGATGCCCGATGCGACGCAGGCTCAGGTGCGCGCCATGGCCGGCTCCTATGGCTTCGGCGCCGACAAGGCCGACACCAGGGTCGAGAAACTCTCCGGCGGCGAGAAGGCGCGGCTTCTCTTCGCCATCCAGACCTTTCACAAGCCGCATCTCATCATTCTCGACGAGCCGACGAACCACCTCGATGTAGACAGCCGCGAGGCGCTCGTCATGGCCATCAACGAATATGATGGCGCGATCATCCTCATCAGCCATGACCGGCATCTCGTCGAGACTTGCGCCGACCGGCTCTGGCTCGTCGCCGATGGTGCCGTCAGCCCCTATGACGGCGATCTCGACGATTACCGGCGCTGGCTTCTCGATCCCGCGCGCCGCGTGAGGCCGCTCACGGCGGATGCGGACGAGGAGAGCGAGGCATCCGCGCCGAAGCCCCAGATCGACAAGAAGGAAGCCCGCCGTCTCGCCGCGCAGAAGCGCGAGCAATTCGCGCCGCTGAAGAAGAAGATTCAGGCGAGCGAGCGCGAGATGGAGCGTCTTCAGACCGAAGTCGCCAGGCTCGATACGCAGCTTGCCGATCCCGGCACCTTCGATGGCAAGCCCGACGAGGCCGCCCGCCTCGCCAAGCTCCGCGCCGACGCGCTGAAGGCGCTCGCCCGCGCCGAGGAGGAATGGCTCGACGCCAGCACCGCCTATGACGAGGCCATGGCCGCCGACTGAGGCACGCGCCCCCCACTCCCCGCCGCCCGGGCTCGTCCCGGGGTCCATCTTGGCCGCACGCACCAGAAAGGGATGAATGCCCGATTCCCGGCCTGCGCGGGAACAAGCAGGGAGCAAAGGGCCGCGATCAGAATCCCGGCTTCATCACGCCCGCCTCGACGAGAGCGGCGACGGCCTCGCCATCATGCCCCGGCACGATGCGCAGCTTCGGCTCCGCCTGGTGCAGACGATGAAGCTCGCGAAGCTGGCCGAACACCGCCTTGCGGTCCTCTTTCAGAAAGAACTGCGTCATCAGCCGGGCGCGCTCGCGCACAAGCTCGATATTGCGGTACTGCCAGGCGACATCGCCGATGAAAAGAACCTCCGTGCCATCCGATTTCTGCACATAGATCATCTGGCTGCCGGGTGAATGGCCGGGCGACTTGATGAGAACCACGCCGGGCGCGACGGCCATGTAATTGCCATAGGCGAGCGGCTTGTAGCCATCGAGAGCGCCTTCCGGAAAAGCAGCGGGTACGGAGCGTTCCGGATGATCGACCTGTTCCTGCGTCAGCTTCGTCGAAGGCAGGATGCGCTTGACATCCGGATGCTCGGTAAGCCCGCCAATATGATCCATATGCTCATGCGTGATGAGAATGAGCGAGGCCTTGTCGAGCGCGGCGCTCATCCGGTCATAGGCCGCCTTGTCGAAGGAGACCAGGTTTGAGCCGCCGAGCTTGTCGTCGAGCGCAGTGTCGATGATCGCGGTGATGCCGTCGGGAAAAACGAGGCGATAGGAATAGACCGGTATCTCGACGCGGCTCCAGCCGTCTCCGGCGACCACCGCCGTTTTCGGGAAGGAAAAGGCCGCAACCTTTTCCGCATCGATTTCGAGCGCCTTGTCCCCCGGCATCGATGCGGCAAGCCTGCGCACCTCGTTCATGTCGATGGCGAAATCGGCGTCCGCAGGCACATGGCTCTCGACGATGAACCAGTAATAGGCGCCGCCGCCTGCAATGGCGATCACGGCAAGCACTATGAGCGCGATACGTTTCCAGGACATGGCTGAGCCCCCTCGGTCCGTCGCCCGGCGCGATTGCCGGACCTTGACGATGTGCCGCAACGATATGGGAGGGCCGAGGCCGCGATCAATCGGGGATATCTTATAGCCGGTCTACGAATTCGTATGGCCGGGGATCAGGCCTTCTTCTCCCACCGGCCCTGTTCGTTCTGCTGCCAGTAGGTCGCGTCGTGCCCTTCCGCCTTGAGGCGCTTCCACTGTTCACGCGCGCCGGCGAGCGCCTCCTCGTCGCGGCCGTCGAACATCAGCACACAGCGCTCATAGCCCGAAAGGTCGCCGGGCTCTGCGCCATCGACAAGAAACAGAACCTGGGCGCCATTCGGGTTCTCGTCCTCGACGGTCAGGAAGATCGGTTGGAGTTCGGCGGGCCCATCCTCGCGCGTGCCATGCGGGAGGAAGGCATCGTCCCTCCATGTCCAAAGCTCGTTGACGAGCGTTTCCAGCCGTTCCGGATTGCCGACCTTCACCACGCATCGCCAGGGGCGCGCCAGCGAGCGTTCGAGCAATTGCGGCAACACCTGCTCGAGCGTCGCGTTCTGGAGATGGTAGAAAAGCACCTCGGTCATGTCGTTCAGTCACCGCCCCGTTTCAGCGAATGAAAAACGCATCCGCCTGTAGCAGCGCCTTTGTTTTCGGATCGCGGAGACCGTTGCAGAAGCCGAAAAGCTGAAAGCCGAGCCCGCCGATCATCGCCATCATTTCAGCCGCAAGCGTCTCACCCGCGTAAAGCTCCCGGAACGAAAGCTCCACCTGCAGGGCAACCACGTTTTCCATGATGCCCGTTGCGCCTTCAAGCACCTCGCGCTCGAAGCCCTGCGTGTCGATCTTCAGATAGACGCGATCGCCGGGACGCAGGAACTCGCCCGCGACGCCGTCGAGCCTGCGAACGGCAACCGTCTCCGTCGAGACATAGGCGGTCTCCGGCACGGCGTCCGAATGCACATGCGTCATCGGCAGCAGCGATGAGGACTGCGAAAATCCCGAGATATTGATGATCGTCTCGGTATCCTCATTGCCGATCGCCATGCGCGGCGCCAGAACCCAGTTCGGATAGGCGCGGGCCTTCTCCGTCAGGACGCGGTGCGCGTCCGACAATGGCTCGAACGACACGACCCGGCGCGAGGCATCGTCCGACAGAACGCCTCCGGCCCACTGGCCTTCATTCGCGCCGACATCGAAACAGACCGTAGGCGCGCTCGCATGAATGATCTGCCAGACGAGTGCACGCGGCCCGTGCCCCTTCCTGATCCGAACCAGCTCATAGCCGAGACGCCAGGCGATTTCCGATTTCAACTTCATTTGCGCCCCACCGGGTCAAGGGGCGCCGAAGCGCCCCTCAATCCATCGTCAGCCCTCATAATAATCCGTAACCAGACGATTGAGCAGGCGGACACCCCAGCCCGAGCCCCAGCTCTGGTTCGTCGCCGTCTGCGGCGACGCCATGGCCGTTCCAGCTATGTCAAGATGTGCCCAGGGCGTGTTGTTGACGAAGCGCTGGAGGAACTGCGCGGCCGTGATGGAGCCGCCGTCGCGGCCGCCCGTGTTCTTCATGTCGGCAAATCTGGAATCGATCATCTTGTCGAAGGCCGGTCCCATCGGCATCCGCCAGACTTTCTCGCCCTCCGCCTCGCCAACCTCGGCAAGCTGCGTCGAGAGCTTGTCGTCGTTGGAGAAGAGACCCGCATATTCCTTGCCGAGCGCGATCATGATCGCGCCGGTCAGGGTCGCGAGATCGACCATGAACTTCGGCTTGAAGCGGTTCTGCGTGTACCAGAGCGCATCAGCCAGCACGAGGCGGCCTTCGGCATCGGTATTGATGACCTCGATGGTCTGGCCCGACATCGAAGTCACGATGTCGCCCGGCCGCTGCGCATTGCCATCCGGCATGTTCTCGACCACGCCGATCACGCCGACGGCATTCACCTTGGCCTTGCGCGCCGCGAGCGCATGGAGAAGGCCGGTGACGCAGGCCGCGCCGCCCATATCGCCCTTCATGTCCTCCATGCCCGCCGGCGGCTTCAGCGAGATACCGCCGGTATCGAAACAGACGCCCTTGCCGACGAAAGCCACCGGCTTCTCGGTCGCCTTGGCGCCGTTCCAGCGCATGATGACGAGCTGGCTCTCGCGCACGCTGCCCTGTCCCACGCCGAGCAGCGAGCCCATGCCGAGCTTCTTCATCTGCGCCTCGCCGAGCACCTCGACCTTGACGCCGAGCTTGGTCAGCGCGCGGGCACGCTTGGCGAATTCCACCGGCGAGAGAATGTTCGCCGGCTCGTTGACGAGATCGCGGGTAAGGAAGATGCCATCCGCGATCTTGCCGAGCGTGCCATAGGACTTGCGCGCGGCCGCGAACGCCTTGGTCATGACGGCGAGCGATTTGACGGCGCCGTTATCATCCTTCTTTTTCGTCTTGTACTTGTCGAAGCGATAACTCCTGAGCTTCGCGCCGAAGGCGATACGAGCCGCCGCCTCGCCCGCGTCGATCTTGGCCGAATGCGCGCCATCCGCGATGACCGCTGCCGTAGCTTCCTTCGCCTTCTGAAGACGGCCCACAAGTTCACCGCCCGCATTTTCGAGCGCCGAGATGGAAAGCTCGCCCGTCTTGCCGACGCCGATGAGGTAGACCCTGCTCGCCGCCACGCCATGGAGCGCGACGATCTCGAGGACGCTGCCCGCCTTGCCCGTGAAGTCGGCCGCCTTGACGGCGCGCTTCAGCGCTCCGCCCGACTTGCGGTCGAGATCGGCCGCCGCGCCGGAAAGCGCATTGCCTTCCGTCACCACAAGCGCGAGGGCGCCGGCTTTCGCCAGCGATACATCGGCAAAGGAAATATTCATCGAATGGACCTTTCAATCTCTCGGGCCGGCTTGCCGCCAGCACCGCAGGGGGCGGCACGGGGCAAGCCGAATCAGCGGGCGCGGACGCGCTGATCTCCGCCGAGGCGCATCGCATGCGCTCCGCCGGGCTTTCGCGCGTCCGCCTTTTCCGGTCGGTCAAAATGGGATAACCATTCCTCTCGGCCAAGCGGCTATCCTACCGGAAACCCTTGGGAGTAAAAGCCATCTCATCGCGCCGAACGCCGCCCCGATCGTCCTGGACCCGAGTTGAAAGCCGGAACGGATGCCAACAGCCCTGACGCGATATGTATTCTGGCAATGTGCGGGCCCGTTCGTGATTGCGAGCTTCGTGCTGTCGGGCGTCATCTGGCTGACCCAGGCGCTGAGGATGCTCGACCTGCTGATCACGCAGGGACAGACACTGGCCGTCTTCTTCGAGCTGAGCCTTCTCGCATTGCCGACGGCGGTGAATACGGTCCTGCCCATCGCCCTCTTCTGCGCGCTTCTCTATGCGCTCAACAAGCTCATCACCGATAGCGAGATCGTGGTGATGTACTCCGCTGGCGTCAGCCGCTGGGCGCTGGCCACACCCGTGCTCATCCTCACCGCCATCACCATCGTGATCGTGATGGTGCTCAACCTCTATCTCATGCCGCTCGGCATGCGGACGCTGCGAACCAAGCTCTTTGAGATTCGCGGCGATGTGGCCTCCTCGCTCATCCGCGAAGGCGCGTTCACCAATCCCGTACCGGGCCTCACCGTCTATGTGCGGGCGCGCACACCCGATGGCGGCATCAAGGGCATCCTCGTTCATGACGGGCGCGATCCCAGGCAACCCGTCACCTACATGGCCGAGTCGGGCGAACTCGTCCGCCTGCCCGAGGGGCCGCGGCTCGTCATGTATAACGGCAACATCGAGCGTGTCATCAGAAGCGGCGACAAGACCGAAAGCCCGCTGACACTCCTCTATTTCGACAAATACACCTACGACCTCTCGCAATATTCCACGGCCTCGGAAAGCGCGTCGCCCTGGGAAGTCCGCGAACGCTATCTGGGCGAACTCTTCAATCCGGCCAGCAACGACATTTACGGGCAGACGCGGAAAAAACGGCTGCGCGCCGAAGGCCATGACCGGCTGGTCGCCGGCATCTATCCACTCATGTTCGCGCTGATCGCGCTGGCGACGTTGCTCCCCGCGCCCCTCAACCGGCGAGGCTATACGCTGCGGATAGGGCTTGCCGCGCTCGTGGCGGTCGTCGCGCGGGTCGCAGGCTTCGGCGTCGTCAACACGGCAGCGACGCAGCCAGCCGCGATCGTGCTCATCTATCTTCTGCCGATCGCCGTCTGCGCCGCATGCGTCGCGGTTCTCTCCGGTTTCCGGTTCGACCGGAACTTCGGGAATTTGCGGTCCAGATTCGCGGGGCTGCCCTTCATCGGCAGCGCAAGGCGGTGACGGCATGAACCTTTCATGGACGCTGTCGCGTTATTTCGCCCGCCAGTTTCTGGTGACGGTGCTCATCACCTTCGGCATCGTGCTCTGCCTCATCTACATGATCAGCCTCGTCGAGCTGATGCGGCGCGCGGCCAACAATCCCAACATCCCGTTCGATGTTCTGGCTTCGATGGCGCTGCTCGAACTGCCGACCATCGGCGCCGATACGCTTCCCTTCGCCGTGCTTTTCGGCGGCATGGCATCCTTCCTGCGGCTGACGCGAAATCAGGAGCTTGTGGTGGCGCGGGCGGCCGGCATTTCGGCATGGCAGTTCCTGGCGCCCGCTCTGAGCGTCGCCTTCGCCATCGGCATCTTCCTCGTCACCGTCTACAACCCTGTCGCCTCCACCATGTCGGCGCGCTACAGCCAGCTCGAGGCGAAATTCCTGCGCGGACAGACGAGCCTGCTCGCCGTCTCGTCGAACGGGCTCTGGCTGCGGCAGGCCGACCCGAACGGGCAGTCGGTCGTCCACGCATTGCGGATCAGCGAGCGCGGCCTCAGGCTTGAGGATGTCATCATCCTCCTCTACAGCCGGGGAGACCGCTTCATCGGGCGCATCGACGCCCAGGGCGCGTCGCTGGAATCAGGCTACTGGGATATCAAGGACGCCTGGGTGACGATGGCCGACGACCAGCCCCGGTATTTCGAACGCTACCGCCAGCCGACCACGCTGACGATCACCCAGGTTCAGGAAAGCTTCGCCGACCCCGACACCATATCGTTCTGGGACCTGCCCCATTTCATCGAGATGGCGGAGGATGCGGGCTTTTCCGCCCTGCGCTACCGACTCCACCTCTATGATATTCTGTCGACGCCTTTTCTGCTCTGCACCATGGTGCTCGTCGGGGCGATCTTCTCGCTCCGGGCATCGAGGCTCGGCGGCCTCGTCCAGCTCGTTCTCGGCGGCGTTTTCGCCGGTTTTCTGCTCTACTTCCTGAGCGATCTGTCCCTCGCCCTGGGCACGACGGGGGTCATGCCGCCCTTCCTTGCCGCATGGGCACCCGCTATCGTGGCAGCTCTTTTGGGTCTTACGGTTCTCTTTCACCTCGAAGACGGTTAAATATCGGACGGATCCATCGACGTTGGGGGCTAACTTGAAGAGGGGATCGAGGATGGGGTCGACCGGCCGCCGGTTTGCACTGCTTGTCGCGGCGGCGGCGTTCTCGTTCCTCGCCGCGCCGCCGGCCGAGGCCGCCCCGGCATCTGCCACGCCCCGCGCACCCGGCGGTGCGGAGGCGGCGAGGACCTACCCCGAATCGGGCGAAGTCCTGATGCAGGCGGACGAGCTGACCTATGACCGCGAGCGCAAGGTCGTCACCGCCACCGGCCATGTCGAAATCGCCTATGGCGGACGCATCCTGCTCGCCGACAAGGTGACCTATGACGAGACCACCGGCGTCTCGACGGCCGACGGCCATGTCGCCCTGCTCGACCCGGATGGCAATGTCGCCTTCGCCGATCATGTCGTGCTGCGAAACGAACTGAAGGACGGCGTCGCGCAGACGCTTTCGGTTCTCATGACGGACAAGTCGCGCCTCGCCGGCAGGGACGCCGAACGCAAGGGCGGCGAAATCACCACGCTTCATCGCGGCGTCTACAGCCCCTGCGAAATCTGCACGAAGAAGGGACAGACGACCCCGCTCTGGCAGATCAAGGCGTTTCGCGTCGTCCACAACAAGACGGAACAGCGCATCGTCTTCGAAGATGCGTTCATGGAGCTTTTCGGCGTTCCGGTCTTCTATCTGCCCTTCTTCTCGCAGCCCGATCCGACGGTCAAACGCAAGTCCGGTTTCCTCGCGCCCGATTTCGCAAGCTCGACCGAGCTTGGGCAGCAGATCACTATCCCCTATTTCTGGGCGATCGCGCCCAACATGGATGTGACCCTCGCGCCGCGCTTCACCACCAAGGAAGGCATCGTCTATCAGGGCGAATTCCGGCACCGGATCGCGGAGGGTTCCTACCGTTTCTTCGGCACCGCCAACTGGCCTGAAACGCGCAAGCCCGGCACCCAGGGCGACGAGCCTTTCCGCGGCAGCCTGTTCGGCAATGGCGAATTCAGCCTCGCACCGGACTGGAGCTGGGGCTTCCAGAGCGAGTTCGTCACCGACAACACCTATCTGCGCAAATACGGATTGTCGAACGCGACCGATCTCACCTCGAACATCCACCTCAATCAGGTGAACGGGCGCAACAGCTTCTCCGCCAACGCCTATTACTTCCAGAACCTGCTGCTCGCCAGCAACAGCGATACGCCCTGGGTCGCACCGACGGTGGACTTCAATCACTATTTCGGCGATCTGCTCGGGGCCGGGCGCCTCAACTTCTCCAGCAACGCCATGCTGCTCGGAACACCGGGCGGCCTCGGCTCGCGGCGGGTCTCCGGCAGCTTCGACTGGGACATGCCGTTCACCGCCAGAGGCGGCGAGGTCTACCGGCTCTTCGCCAGCCTTCGCGGCGATGCCTACTGGACCGACAAGGTGCCGAACCCGGCGGCGCCCGGCATCAACTTCGGCAACGAGACAATCGTTCGCGGATTGCCCACCTTCGGCGCCGAGGCGAGCTACCCGCTGGTGCGCGCCGGCCGTTCGCTCCGCGAGGTGATCGAGCCGATCGCGCAGGTCATCTACTCGCCCAGCATCGGCAATAACGAGCGCATTCCGAACATGGATTCGCTCAATGTCGAATTCGACGACACGAGCCTCTTTTCGGAAAATCGCTTTCCCGGCCTCGATCGCTGGGAAACGGGCGCACGGACGAATGTCGGCGTGCGCTATTCGATCTTCGGGTCGGGCGGCGGCCAGGCGAGCGTGCTCTTCGGCCAGAGCTTCCGCATGAACGAAGACACGAGCTTCACCACGGCGAGCGGATTGCGCGATCAGCGCTCGGACTATGTCGGCGCTATCCGCGTTGCGCCCAACGACAACCTGTTCGCCGTCCATCGCTTCCGCATCAACAAGAACGACTTCAAGTTCAGCCGCAACGAATTCGACATTCTCGCGCGCACAGGACCGCTGACGACGCAGCTCGGCTATGCCTATTTCGCCGCGGACCAGGCGCTCACGACAGCCGCCGGCGCGCGTGAGGAAGTGTCGCTCGGCACGGTGCTGAAGCTCAGCGAATACTGGCGCCTCTTCGGCGGCTCGGTGCGCGACCTCGCCAATTCCCAGACGATTTCAAATGAGATCGGCCTCGGCTATCAGGACGACTGCTTCGGCCTCGCCATCGGCTTCTACCAGTCCAACATCAGCTATCAGGACATCCAGAGGTCCAACACCTTCCTGATCCAGATCACCTTCAAGAATCTCGGCACGACCGGCGTGGGTTCGGAGGCCGGACTGGGCAGCCGCCCGGGCCAGATGGGCATCGTCAATCCCGGCCCCACCGTCTTCGGCGACCCCAGCACCTCGGTTCTCGGCAATCCAGCCAAGGAGGTGTTCGGTTATCGCCGCCGGGGGAATGGCCTATACTGATCGCAAGCCCCATAGAACGGCGCCAAGCCGCTGAAAAGTTGCGTTTTTTTGCCCAGCGTCCTTGGTTGATTAGGGACCCGATTGAAGTATTCTGTGCGCTTAAGGCCGGGGCCGTCCGGGCCTAAATGGAGGGGTTCCGGCCCCTGTGAAAGAGTCATGAAGCCAATGAAGCTCGCGTGCGCGTTCACGCCTGCCGCCAAGAATTTGTCCCGGCTTTTCTCCATCGTCGCCTTTGCCGGCCTGCTCGGGATCGCGGCGGCCAGCCCGCTTCAGGCGGCCGACGGTGAAGGCATGCCGATGCAGAACCCGGCCAGCATCGCGGCTCTGGCGCCGGACGGAGCCTCGGCGGCGCAGGACGCGCAGGGCATCGCTGCCATCGTCAATGACCACATCATTTCGCGCTACGACCTCGATCAGCGCGTGAAGCTCGTGATGGTGACGTCGGGCATCCCGGACAACCCCGAAACGGTGAACCGCATCAGGGGGCAGGTTCTCAGGGGCCTCATCGATGAGATTCTGGAAATTCAAGAATCGCAGCGGCTCGAACTCAAGGTCGATCCGAAAGACATAGAGAAGGAATACAACCAGATCGCCGCGCGGGCCAACATGACCCCGAAGGAGATCGACGAATATCTCAGCGAGAACGGCATCACCAAGAACGCCCTGCTCAGCCAGATCTTCGCGGGCATCGCCTGGAACAAGGTGATCGGGCAGCAATTCGGCCCGCTGATCAATATCGGGCAGGACGAGGTCGACGAGGTTCTCAACAGGCTCAAGGCCGAGGCCGATCAGCCGCGCTATCTCGTGTCAGAAATCCTGCTGACCTATGACAGCCCGCAGCAGGAACAGGAAATGGCGGGCGGCGCGCAGCGTCTGGTGGAGCAGCTTCGCCAGGGCGCGCCCTTCGCCGCCGTCGCGCGCCAGTTCAGCCAGTCTCCGAGCGCGGCCAATGGCGGCGACATCGGCTGGGTGCATGCGAGCCAGTTGCCCAAGGATGTCGCGCCGAACATCGAGCAGATGCAGATCGGCGCGGTTTCCGATCCGATCCAGACGCTGAACGGCTTCTACATCGTGCAACTCCGCAACAAGCAGACCGGCATCGGCCCCGATGCGATGCAGGATCAGTGGACCCTCGCGCATATCCTGTTGCCGCTGACGCCCGACGCGCCGGCCGCCTTCGTCGAGCGGCGCGTGGCGGAAGCACAGAAATTCATGCGCGAGTTCAAGACCTGCGACGGCATCCCCGACCAGATCAAATCCATCGTCGGCGCAGTGGCGCAGGCGCCGCGCACCGTCAGCTTCGGCCAGCTCGACCAGAGGATCCGTGAAGCGCTCGCCGGCGCGAAGCCCGGCCACGTCTTGACGCCGATCCGCAGCGCGCAGGGCTTCGAGATGATCGCCGTCTGCGACTACAAGGCCGACGCGACCGCCATGCCGACGCGCGATGACATCGAGGACAATCTCTTCTCGCAGCAATTGTCGATGATGGCGCGCCGTCACCTCCGCGACCTGCGCCGCGATGCCGTGATCGACATCAGGTAATCAAACCGGGAGCCGGCCCAGAAGCCGACGGGCTGGACCTCAAAGCCATGAAGAGCCCCGCAGAGCCACGCTCGACGCCGCTGGCCCCCATTGCGCTCAGCATGGGAGAGCCCGCGGGCATCGCCCCCGAGGTGACGCTCAAGGCATGGGCGGCGCGGAAGGCAGAAACCCTGCCCGCCTTCTTCGCGGTGGGCGCACCGTCGCTCTATCGCGACCTCGCGGCACGGCTCATGCTCGACATTCCCGTCGCCGAAATTTCGAGCCCGGCCGAGGCGCTGTCGGCATTCGACCACGCCCTTCCCGTGCTACCGATCGCGCTAGGTGCACCGGTGGAGGACGGCCGCCTTGCGCCCGCCAATGCGGCGGCCGTCATGCGCGCGATCGACCTCGCCTGCGATCTCGCTTCATCGGGCGCGGCGTCGGCGCTCGTTACCAACCCCATTCACAAGCGCGCGCTCTATGAAGCTGGGCTCGACGTGCCGGGGCACACGGAATATCTCGCCATGCGCACGGGTGGCGCGACGCCGGTCATGATGCTCTCCTGCCCCGGGCTTCGCGTCGTGCCGGTCACTGTGCATATCGCGCTCGGCGCCGTCGTGCCCACGCTCACCACGAACATGATCGCGGAAAAGGGCGTCATCCTTGCCCGCGCGCTTCGCCGCGACTTCGGCATCACCCGCCCCCGCATCGCGGTCGCGGGCCTCAATCCGCATGCCGGCGAAGAGGGACATATCGGGCGGGAAGAGATCGAGATCATTGAACCGGCGCTCGATGCGATAAGGCGCGAGGGCGCTGAGGTGGCGGGGCCGCTGCCGCCCGACACCATGTTCCATGCGGCCGCGCGCGCGCGATACGACGCCGCGCTCTGCATGTATCACGATCAGGCGCTGATACCGATCAAGACGATCGACTTCGAGCGCGGCGTCAACACGACGCTCGGCCTTCCCATTATCCGCACATCGCCCGACCACGGAACGGCGCTCGACATTGCGGGCAAGGGCATCGCCCATCCGGGGAGCCTCATCGAGGCCATCAGGCTCGCGCAGGAGATCGCGCGCCACCGGGCTGCCGCATGACCGGGGACACACTGCCTCCCTTGCGCGAAGTCATCGCGAAGCATGGTCTCGGCGCGCTGAAGGCGCTCGGGCAGAATTTCCTTCTCGATCTCAATCTCACCGGCCGCATCGCGCGGGCCGCGGGCCCGCTCGAGGGTTATGAGGTCATCGAGGTCGGGCCGGGACCAGGCGGCCTCACGCGCGCGCTTCTGGCCGAGGGCGCGTCCCGCGTCATCGCCATCGAGCGCGACAGGCGCTGCCTTCCGGCGCTGGAGGAAATCGCCGCCGCCTATCCGGGCCGCCTCACCATCATCGAGGGGGACGCGCTCGAAACGGACATGGCCGCGCTGGTGAAAGGGCCGGCGCGCATCGTCGCCAATCTGCCCTACAACATCGCAACGCCGCTCCTCGTGCGCTGGCTCCAGACCGAGCCCTGGCCGCCCTGGTATGCGAGCCTGACGCTCATGTTCCAGAAGGAGGTCGCCGAGCGGATCGTCGCCCCGCCGGGCGGCAAGGCCTATGGCCGGCTCGCCGTGCTCGCGCAATGGCGGACGCGACCCCGCATGCTCTTCGATGTGAACCGCAGCGCCTTCACGCCGCCGCCCGCGGTGACATCGACCGTGGTCGAACTCATTCCGCGCGCGCAGGTGCTCGCCCCCGCCGATCCGCGCGCGCTCGAGCGCGTCGTCGCCGCCGCCTTCGGCCAGCGCCGCAAGATGCTGCGCTCGAGCCTCAAATCGCTGACGGCAAATCCCGCCGCGATGATCGAGGCAGCGGGAATCGATGCGACGCAGCGCGCGGAGGAACTCAGCGTCGAACAGTTCTGCGCGCTGGCGAGAGCCTTCGCCGCAACGGGCTGAACGCCGCTCTCTGGCAGTTGTCGCTTCGGCCCCGGCGTGCAACATTGCGGCAACCGGACGCTGCGGAAATGCGCAGACGGCCTCATGCACAGTAGAGGAGACACCCCATGAAATCGCAAGCGATCGTCGATTACGGCCAGCCGCTCAAGGAAATCGAAGGCGAGACGCCGCAGCCGACGGGCACGCAGGTGCTTCTCAAGGTCACGCATTGCGGCGTCTGTCACTCGGACGTGCATCTCCATGACGGCTATTTCGATCTCGGCGGCGGCAACAAGCTCGATGTGCGCGGCGGCCGCAAGCTGCCCTTCACGCTCGGCCACGAAATCGAAGGCGAAGTGATCGCCTTCGGCGAGGATGCGGAAGGTGTGGCCGTCGGCCAGCGCCGCGTCGCCTTCCCGTGGATCGGCTGCGGCGAATGCCCGACCTGCCGGCGCGGTGAGGAACACCTCTGCAACAAGCCCGCGAATCTCGGCATTCAGGTTGCGGGCGGCTATGCGACCCATGTGCTCGTGCCCCATCCGCGCTACCTCATCGACTATACCGGCGTGTCGCAGGGCCTTGCCGCCACCTATATGTGCTCCGGGCTCACGGCCTATAGCGCGATGAAGAAGCTCGGCGAAGTCAGCCCCGAAGAGCGCGTGCTCGTGGTCGGCCTTGGCGGCGTCGGCATGATGGGCCTGCAATTCGCGAAGGCGATGTTCAAGGCGGCCCCGCTCGGCGCCGATGTCGACGAGCAGAAGCTTCAGGCCGCGCGCGGCTCGGGCGCGCATGAGGTCTACAACCCGAAGGACGAGGACGCGCTGAAGAAGCTCCTCGCCGACACCAATGGCGGTGTGCCCGCCGCCGTCGATTTCGTCGGCTCCGAAGCTTCGCTCAAATTCGCCACCAGCGCGGTCCGCAAGGGCGGCCATGTCGTGGTCGTCGGGCTTTTCGGCGGCGGCTTCTCCATGCCGATCCCGATGTTCCCCATGCGCGCGATCACGATCGGCGGCTCCTATGTGGGCTCGCTCGGCGAAACGCTTGAGATGATGGAACTCGTGAAGGCGGGCAAGATCGATCCGATCCCCGTTCAGGAGCGCCCGCTCGGGCAGGCCTCGAAGACGCTCGACGATCTCCGCCACGGCCAGGTTCTCGGCCGCGTCGTGCTGAAGCCCTGAGGCTCATCCTCGCGTCTTGATCTCGCTCAATGCGGCGGAGCGCCGCTTCTCCATGCTGAACATCATGTTCGGCACGGGGTAGCGCGCTTCTCCGCATGAGGCGCCCGCCTCCTCGATGCCCGCCGGCGGCTTCCAGGGAGACGCGCATCATGACCTACTACCATGCCCGGACGCTGGAGACCTCGTTCGACGACGCGGTCGCGCGCATCACCTCCGCGCTCGCCAAACAGGGCTTCGGGGTGCTCACCGACATCGACATCGCCGCGACGATGAAGAAGAAGCTCGGTCTCGACATGTCGCCTTACCGGATATTGGGCGCGTGCAATCCCGAAATGGCGGCGAAGGCGCTCGAGGTCGAAAACAAGATCGGCACCATGCTGCCCTGCAATGTGATCGTGCGCGAAAGCGGGCCGCGCTGGGTCGAGATCGCGGCGATCAATCCCCTCGCCTCCATGAGTGCCGTCGGGAACCCGAAGCTCGATCAGGTCGCCACGAAGGTCGATGCCCTGCTCCGCGCCGCCGTGGACAGCGCCTGAATTTTGACCTCGCGCAATGACCTGCCCCGCATGCGCGACACAAAATGGCCGCCTCACCCATGCGAGGAGGACGCCATGAAACTCAGGCTTGCCGCGCTCATCACCCTGCTTGCGCTTCTTTGCAGCCCGATCGCCTTCGCGCAGGAGGCGAGCCCGCCGCAACAGCGCAACTGGCCCGGAATGATGGGACAGGGACGAGGGCCCGGGCCCGGCTGGGGGCAAGGCTGGGGACAAGGCTGGGGGCCGGGCATGATGGGCGGCTGGGGGCCCGGAATGATGGGTTATGGATCTGGCTACGGCCGCGGCTGGGGCCCCGGCATGATGGGCGGCTGCGGCATGTTCGGCTATCGCGCCGACAGCGGCGGCGCCGATATCGACAGCTATGTCGAGGGGCGGCTTGCCTTCCTCAAGGCGGAGCTCAAGATCACCGATGCGCAAGGCGCGGCCTGGGACGCCTATGCCGACGCGCAGCGTGCCAATGCGCAGGTCATGGCCAGCATGCACAAGCAGATGTACGACGCCTTGCGCTCGGACGATCGCTCGGCGGTCAACTTCTTCGACCTGCACATCCGCATGATGAAATCGAGGCTTGCCGCGCTCGAGGCGCTGAAGCCCGCGACCGAAGGGCTCTACAAGGTTCTCTCGGCGGAGCAGAAACAGAAGGCCGACGACCTCCTGCCCGTCATGGGCTGCCTCTAGCCCCCGACGCGCGGGCCGCGGGCGCCCTCGCGGTCAGAGCGTGTCGCGCAACTGCTTGACGAAATTCGACAGGCCGGTGAGCCGCCTTCGGCGAATGCGCTCGGCCTGAAGGATCGCGCGCAATTCCAGAAAGGCGCGGTCGATGTCGTCGTTGATGATGATGTATTCGTATTCCTGATAGTGGCTGATCTCGTCGGATGCCTTGGCCATCCGCGTGGCCACCACATCGTCGGCATCCTGCGCGCGGGTCCGCAAGCGCCGCTCGAGGTCTTGCGCCGAAGGCGGAAGAACGAAGACCTTCACGAGGTCTTCATGCGCCATCTCATCGATCTGCTGAGTGCCCTGCCAGTCGATATCGAAAAGAACGTCGTGCCCGCGCGCCAGCGCCTCCTGCACCGGAGCGCTCGGCGTTCCGTAGTAGTTGCCGAAGACCTTGGCGCTCTCCAGAAACTCGCCGCGGTTTCGCATTACGCCGAAATCCTCGGCGCTGATGAAGTAGTAGTCGCGGCCATGCACCTCGCCCGGACGCGGCGGGCGCGTGGTCGCGGAAACCGACATGGTGATCATCTGGTCGCTTTCCAGCAGCATCCGGGAAAGCGTCGTCTTGCCTGCGCCCGAGGGCGAGGACAAGGCAAGCATCAGGCCCCGGCGTCCGACATTGACCACGCTCATGCGCTCTCTCTTTTCATTCGACGTTCTGCACCTGCTCGCGGAGCTGATCGATCACCGCCTTGAGCTCGAGGCCGATGCGCGTGAGGCTGACATCGGCGGCCTTCGAGCAAAGCGTGTTCGCCTCGCGGTTGAACTCCTGCGTGAGAAAATCGAGCCTGCGGCCCGCGGGCTCGCCGCTTGCAAAAAGGTCGCGCGCCTGCGCGACATGGGCGATGAGACGGTCGATCTCCTCGCGCACATCGGCCTTGGTCGCGAGCAGCGCGGCTTCCTGAGCGAGCCGCTCCTCCGATAGCGACGGCGAGGCCCCGAGAAGCTCGGCAATCTGCGCCTTGAGGCGCGCGCGCATGGCGTCGACGCTCACCACCGGCGAGGCCGCCGCCTGGCGCGTCAGCCTTTCTATCTCATCGACATGCTCGCGCAGAACTGTTTCGAGCTTGCGCCCCTCATCGGCGCGGGCCTTCGCGAGCGCGGCTGCCGCCACGCCGAAGGAAGAGACGAGCGCGGCCTCGAAGGCAGCGCGCTCGTCCTCGTTCTCCTCGGCCTCGGCGCTTTCAAGAACGCCCTTCAGCGCCAGAATGCCCTCCGGGCTCGGCGGCGCGAGTTCGACTTCGCCCCGCAGGCTGCGGATGGCGCCGAGAACGGCGGCGAGCGCATCCTGATTGATGCGGAGAGGTGCCGCGGTCTTTGCGCGGTCGAGCGTCAGCGATGCCTGTACATTGCCGCGCCGCGCATGCCGCCCCAGTTCCTCGCGCAGCCGCGGCTCGATGCTCTCGAAGCCCGGCGGCAGGCGGAAGCGCACGTCGAGCCCCTTGCCGTTGACGCTTCGCAATTCCCAATGCCAGCGGGCGAGCCCCTGCTCGCCATCCGCGCGGGAAAAGCCTGTCATGCTGATCAGGGGCATCGGCGGAACCTTCCAAGAATCACGCGATTACGGCCGGGAGTATAGCAAGAACGGCTAGCCGCCCGCGCGCTTCGCCGGGGCGCGCATGGGCAACGCCGGCGCGGCGGCGGGGGGCGGTGCTTCCGCCTTGCCCGGAGTTTTTCGTTCGGGTTCAGGCGCGGGCGCGGCGGATCGGCCCGCCATGCCTTTTTCGACGCGGCGCCAGTGGCTCACATTGCGCTGGTGCTCGTCTAGCGAAGTCGAAAAGGCATGGCCGCCCGTGCCGTCGGCGACGAAATAAAGATCCTTCGTCTCGGGCGGATTGAGCACGGCCTCGATCGAGGCGCGGCCCGGATTGCTGATCGGCGTCGGCGGCAGTCCGTCCACCTGATAGGTGTTGTAGGGCGTCACGCGGTCGAGTTCGCTGCGCCTGATCGGTCGCCCGAGCGATCCCTTGCCGCCCGTCACCCCATAGATGATCGTCGGATCGGATTGCAGCCGCATCGACTTGCGCAGGCGATTGACGAAGACGGCGGCCACGCGCGGGCGCTCGGCGGCGAGCCCCGTTTCCTTCTCGACGATGGAGGCGAGAATGATCGCTTCCTTCTGCGTCTTGTAAGGCAGGTTTTCCGCGCGATGCGGCCACAGCTCGTTGATGAGGGCGGAGGCAGATTTCTGCATGCGCTGCACGATCTGGGCGCGCGTCGTGCCACGAGTGAAGTGATAGGTCTCCGGCAGGAGCGAGCCTTCATCCGGAACGAGCGGCATGTCGCCCGTCAGCACCGGATCGCCCTTCACGATCTCCATCACCTGCCAGCTCGTCAGTCCCTCGGGCACGGTGAGGCGATGGACGATCGATTTGCCTTCCCTCAGGATACGGACGATTTCCGCCATGCTGGCATGTGCCGGAATTTCATATTCGCCGGCCTTGAGCCTGCCCGCGCTCCGGTTGAGGCGGACGGCGACGCGAAAGACGAGCGGCTCGTCGAGCACATGGGCGTCCGCGAGACGCTCGCTGATCGCATTGAGGCCGAGCCCCGGCGCGAGCCACACGACCGTCGGCGAGGCGGCGGAACCCGCCGCCTCGAAGCGCCATTTGCCATAGAGGAAGGCTCCGCCGGCGAGAACGGCCAGAGAGGATGGCAGCACGACCAGAAGAAACAGCAGGACACGCGCGAGCAGCCTTCGCCGAACCGGCGAAGTGCCGGACGCATCGGCAGGCGTTTCGCCTTCCTTCGTCAATTAATCGACTTTCTTGAGCACCAGCGAGGCGTTCGTGCCGCCGAAACCGAAGGAGTTCGACAGGGCGTAGTTCACTTCCTTCCGCTTCGCCTTCAGCGGCACGAGATCCATCTCCGTCTCGACCTCGGGATTTTCGAGGTTGAGCGTCGGCGGAACGATGCCGTCGCGGATCGCCAGCATGCAGAAGATGGCCTCGACCGCACCGGCAGCGCCGAGCAGATGGCCGATCGACGATTTCGTCGAGGACATGGAGGTCTTGTTGACGGCGTTGCCGAGAAGACGCGTGACCGCCGCAAGCTCGATCGTGTCGGCCATGGTCGAGGTGCCATGCGCGTTCACGTAATCGATCTCGGAAGCCGAGATGCCGGCACGCTTGAGCGCCGCCTGCATCGAGCGGAAGCCGCCATTGCCGTCCTCGGGCGGAGCGGTGATGTGGTAGGCATCGCCGGAGAGGCCGTAGCCCACGACCTCGGCGTAAATCTTCGCGCCTCGCGCCTTGGCGTGCTCATATTCCTCGAGCACCACGATGCCCGCGCCCTCGCCCATCACGAAACCGTCGCGGTCCTTGTCATAGGGACGCGAGGCGCGCTTGGGCTCGTCGTTGAAGCTCGTCGAGAGAGCGCGGCAGGCAGCGAAGCCCGCAATGCCGATACGGCTGATCGCCGATTCGGTGCCGCCCGCGACCATGACGTCGGCATCGTCGAGCGCGATGAGCCGCGCCGCATCGCCGATCGCATGAGCGCCCGTCGAGCAGGCCGTGACGACCGAATGGTTCGGGCCCTTGAGCCCATGCTGGATCGAGACATA
This sequence comes from Parvibaculum sp., assembly GCF_035325945.1. Taxonomy (GTDB): domain Bacteria; phylum Pseudomonadota; class Alphaproteobacteria; order Parvibaculales; family Parvibaculaceae; genus Parvibaculum. The sequence continues at coordinate 4,509 of NZ_DAOKYX010000013.1, read as the reverse complement.
GCCCGAGGCGAGATTGATGAGGCGGCCCGTGATGAAGAAGGGGCTCACGCGGCGCGGGCCCTTTTCATTCAGGATGAGCGCCGTTTCGGCGATGCCTTGCAGGCCGCCAATGCCGGAGCCGATCAGCGTGCCGGTGCGGCAGCGCTCTTCCTCGGTCGAGGGATGCCAGTCCGCATCGTTGAGCGCCTGGGTCGCGGCAGCTACGGCAAAAACGATGAATTCGTCGACGCGCTTGGCTTCCTTGGCGTCCATCCAGTCATCCTGGAGGAACGCGCCTTCGCCCGTGCGCGGCACTTCGCAAGCGATCTTGCAGGGGAGGTCGTCAGTCTCGAACTTCTCGATTCTTCCGGCGCCGGATTCTCCGTTCAGAATCCTTTTCCATGTGGTTTCGACGCCGCATCCGAGCGGCGAGACCATGCCAAGTCCGGTGACGACAACCCGTCTCATGTCTCTTCCTACTCCCCCGCCGCCCGATCAGGGGCGTCTCACTTGAAACCCGAAGCAGAGCCGCGAGGCCGGGGCCGCGAACGGCCCCCGCGCACGCGGCGGAGCGCGGTCTCCCGCGCTCCCTCGCGTCCGTAATCAGGCCTTCGCGTTCGCCTTCACGAACTCGATTGCGTCCTTGACGGTCAGGATCTTCTCGGCGGCATCGTCCGGGATTTCGACGCCGAATTCTTCCTCGAACGCCATCACGAGTTCGACGTTGTCGAGACTGTCCGCACCGAGATCATCGATGAAGCTCGCGTTCTCGGTCACCTTGTCGGCGTCGACGCCGAGGTGCTCGACCACGATCTTCTTCAAGCGTTCCGCGATATCACTCATTTTAAATCCTCAGATTCCTGTTTTAGACCGGCCTCACGCCCCACTCCCCATGCCATCGGCTCAGAGGAAACTAGCGATCGAATTCGGCGGAAAGACTGCCCTTCTTCTGGCCCATTTCAAGGCAGGACCGCAAGCCAAATCGAGGGCCTAGGTAACACACTTTTCGTTCCCGCACCAGAAAAGGCGCTACATTGAAAAGGTTAACCAGACCACTGATTTCATTTGATTTTCTGCTCTGGACGCGAACTTCACGGATCAGATCATCGCCATACCACCGTTAACATGGATCGTCTGGCCGGTCACATAGGCGGCCTCGTTGCTGGCCAGAAAGACCACGGCGGCGGCGATCTCGCTCGCCTCGCCGAGCCGGCCGGCGGGAATCGTTCCCATGATGCGGCCCTTCTGATCGTCGGTCAGCGCATCGGTCATGGCGCTGCGGATGAAGCCCGGCGCGACGCAATTCGCGGTGATGTTGCGGCTCGCCACTTCCTGCGCCAGCGACTTCGTCATGCCGATCATGCCGGCCTTCGATGCCGCATAGTTGCCCTGGCCGGGATTGCCCATCACGCCGACGACGGAAGTGATTCCGATGATGCGGCCGAAGCGGCGCTTCATCATGCCGCGAAGGCTGGCGCGCGAGAGGCGGAAGGCGGCGGTGAGATTGACGCGGATAACCTCGTCCCACTCCTCGTCCTTCATCCGCATGAAGAGATTGTCGCGGGTGAGGCCCGCATTGTTGACGAGAATGTCGAGGCCGCCCATCGCGTCCTCGGCCTGCTTCGGCAGCGCATCGACTGCGGCCGCATCCGAGAGGTTGCAGGGCAGCACATGCGTGCGGCCGCCAAGCTCGGCGGCGAGCCCATCGAGCGCCTCCCGGCGCGTGCCGGAGAGCGCGACCGTCGCGCCCTGCCCGTGGAGCGCGCGGGCGATGTCGGAGCCGATGCCGCCCGACGCGCCCGTGACGAGCGCGGTTTTTCCTGTGAGGTCGAACATGTTGGCTCCCCGTTTTAAATCGTCTTCAGAATGGCTTCGATATCGGCGGGCGTGCCCACCGAAACGATTTCAGGCGATTGCTGCGCAATGCGCTTGATCATGCCGGCAAGTGCCTTGCCCGCGCCGGTCTCGACATAATGCGTGACGCCCTGCTCTTCCATGTAGAGCACGCTTTCGCGCCAGCGCACCATGCCGGTCACCTGCTTCACCAGCAAATCGCGGATGGTGGCCGGATCGGCGACCCGCGAGGCGGTGACATTGGCGACGAGCGGCACGGAGGGCGTGCGGATCTCGACATCGGCGAGCGCGTCGGCCATTTCGTCGGCGGCGGGCTGCATCAGCGCGCAATGGAAGGGAGCGCTCACCGGCAGAAGCATGCTGCGCTTCGCGCCCTTGCCCTTGGCGATCTCGATGGCGCGCTCGACCGCGGCCTTGGCGCCGGAGACGACGACCTGCCCGCCGCCATTGTCGTTCGCGGCCTCGCAGACCTCGCCCTGCGCGGCTTCCTTCGCCACCTCGGCGGCGGCGTCATAGTCGAGACCAAGGAGGGCCGCCATGGCGCCGACGCCGACCGGCACGGCGCGCTGCATGGCCTGGCCGCGCCGCTTCAGGAGGCGCGCCGTATCGGCGAGGCTGAAGGCGCCGGCGGCGGCGAGCGCCGAATATTCGCCGAGCGAATGGCCGGCGACGAAGGCCGCCTTGTCGGCGAGGCGGAAGCCACCTTCCTTCTCGAGCGTGCGGACGACCGCGAGGCTCACGGCCATGATGGCGGGCTGGGCGTTCTCGGTCAGGGTGAGGTCTTCCTGCGGGCCTTCCCACATCAGCCGGGTGAGGTTCTGGCCGAGGGCCTCGTTCACCTCCTCGAAGACCTCGCGCGCCGTGGCGAACGCCTCGCCCAGTTCGCGGCCCATGCCGACCGCCTGCGATCCCTGCCCCGGAAAGGTGAAAGCCCTGCTCATCGACGCTCCCTGCGAACGCTGTTAACTGACACGGGCTCTTCGCGGCCCGGAAGCGGAAAGAGATACAGGCAGGCAGAGTCGAGTCAAGAAGCCCGGCCGATCCCCCGAATTCCGCCGCTTTCCGCCGCGCCTGCAAGAGGCGCCCGCATGGCCGCACCCAGCGCCTGCCCCCTTGCTTCTCCGGGGTTTTTCCTTATATTGCGCGGCTTCTGAAGGCCTTGGTTGGAGGCTGAACGGCGCACCGTGCCCCAAAGGCGCGGCAGGGAGAAATCCCGGGCTCCGGTGTCTCCGCTCTTTTGGTGGTCCTTTAGAGCCTTTTCAAGGGCTCAAAGGGGGCTTTGCGCCGGGGCCGGATACAAATGGGAAAAGGCTCAATGGCTCTTTACGAGCATGTTTTCATTGCGCGACAGGACGTGTCGCAGCAGCAGGTCGAAGGACTGGTCGAACAGTTCTCGAACATCATCAAGGAAAATGGCGGTTCGGTCAGCAAGACCGAATATTGGGGCCTACGGAACCTCGCCTTCAAGGTGAAGAAGAACCGCAAGGGTCACTATACGCTCATGAACATCGACGCGCCGGCGGCAGCCGTTGCCGAAATGGAGCGTCAGCAGGGCATCAACGAAGACGTCATCCGCATCCTCACCATCCGCGTCGAGGAGCATGAGACCGGCCAGTCGGCGATGCTGCAGAACCGTGGCGGCCGCGACGAGCGCCGTGGCGGCGACCGATTCGACCGTGGCGACCGTCCCCGTGGCGACCGCCCCCGCTTCTCGCGCGACCGCGACGAAGCAGCTTCGGAAGGGAGTGACGAATAATGAGCACATCAGCAGCCCCCGCGCGCCGGCCCTTCTTCCGCCGCCGCAAGACCTGCCCCTTCTCCGGCGCCAACGCCCCGAAGATCGACTACAAGGACGTGAAGCTCCTGCAGCGCTACATCTCGGAGCGCGGCAAGATCGTTCCGAGCCGCATCACGGCGGTTTCCGCCAAGAAGCAGCGTGAACTCGCCCGCGCCATCAAGCGCGCGCGCTTCCTCGCGCTTCTGCCCTACGTCATCGGCTGAGCCCGGGAAAGGAGACAGACATGCAGGTCGTACTTCTGGAACGGGTGGAAAAGCTCGGCCAAATGGGCGATGTGGTGAGAGTGAAGGACGGCTTCGCCCGTAACTTCCTCCTGCCGCGCAAGAAGGCGCTCCGCGCCACCAAGGAAAACATCGCGCGCTTCGAGTCGCAGCGCGCGCAGCTCGAGGCTCGCAACCTCGAACTCAAGAACGAAGCCGAGCAGGTCAAGGCCCGGCTCGACGGCCAGTCCTTCATCATCCTGCGTCAGGCGGGTGAATCGGGACAGCTCTACGGTTCGGTCACCACGCGCGACATCTCGCTGGCGCTCACCGCGGGCGGCTTCTCGACGGACCGCAACCAGGTCTCGCTCGATCATCCGATCAAGTCGATCGGCCTTCGCGAAGTCCGCATCGTTCTGCACCCGGAAGTTTCCTCGAATGTGACGGTCAACATCGCCCGTTCGGAGGAAGAGGCGCAGCGCCAGGCGTCCGGCGAAGATCTGACCAAGCGCGATCAGGACTTCGAGATCGAGGCCGAGGAGTTCTTCGAAGCCGAGGAACTGGCACCGGCCGAGGAAGGCGAAGCCGCCGAGGGCGAGACGGAAGCCTGACCGGCTCCCGCATCCGCTCAATCAGAACTGCGAAACGCCGCCCTTCCGGGGCGGCGTTTTTCTTTGC
>NZ_DAOKYX010000012.1:67034-76947 GCF_035325945.1 Parvibaculum sp. | reverse complement strand
GGGCGCCACACGGCCGAATAGGTCTAGCGCTTGCCGTTGCGATAGGTCCAGCCGAACCACAGGACGACGAGAGCCGCCATGACGCCGGCGAAAAGGAGGAGCGGCCACCAGCCTTCCTCCTGGTCGATCATCTTCCATGCCGAGACGGCGAATATGCCGGGAAGCGTGAGCATGGGGGCCCAGATCAGCGCCGAGGCGATATTGGCGAGCCAGAAGCGGTGCGCGGGCATGTCCATCATGCCCGCGACGAGCGGCACGACGGCGCGAACGGGGCCGAAGAAGCGGCCGATGAAAATGCTCTTGCCGCCATGGCGCGCGAAGAACTCATGGCCGGATCGCAGCAATTCGGGCCGTTTCGAGAAGGGCCACATGCCGGGAACGACGTGGCCGAAGCGCCGCCCGAGCCAGTAGGAAATGCCGTCGCCGAGGGTCGCTCCGGCAATGCCGCCAAGGATCAGCGGAGCGACGGGGATGATGCCCTCCGGCACCAGCGCGCCCGCAGCGATCATGATCGCCGTGCCGGGGACAAGAAGGCTCAGAAAGGCGAAGGACTCGCCAAAGGCGACGAGGAAGATGATCGGCCCCGTCCACTCCGAATGGAGGCGGATGAAGCCGATCACCTGCTCGATATGGCTCCCGTCCATCAGGAGGCGAAGGCGTAGGGCCCGCCCCGTTCAAGCGCGCGCCGATAGGCGGGCCGCGCCTGCAGCCGCGCAAGGAGATCGAGGAGGTTCGGATAATCCTTGAGAAAGCCGCGCAGCTTCGCCGCTTCGAGAACGAAGGAGTTCTGGATGTCGGCGGCGCTGAATTCGTGGCCGAGCAGATAGCCGCCCTTTTCAATCGCGCCGTTCATATAGGAGAGGTGGTTTGCGATCTCGCCGAAGATGCGCGGATGAAGCGGCGCGCCCGCATCGCCAAGGCGCCCGACATAGAGCGCGAGCAGAAGCGGCAGCATGGCCGAGCCTTCGGCGAAGTGCATCCATTGCAGATATCTGACGAAGTCCGGCGAGCCTTCGGCGGGCATGAGCCGGCCCTGACCATATTTGCGAACCAGATATTCGATGATGGCACCCGATTCCGCGACGACGAGATCGCCATCACTGATGACCGGCGACTTGCCGAGCGGATGAATGTCCTTGAGTTCCGGCGGCGCGAGGTTCGTCACGGCGTCGCGCTGGTAGGGGACGATCTCATAGGGGACGCCCAGCTCCTCCAGCAGCCAGAGAATGCGTTGCGAACGGGAATTGTTGAGGTGGTGAACCTTGATCATGGGCGTTTGCCTTGCTGCGATGGCCGGGGTTCCGGCCGCTTCCAGCGACGGGTGCCCGGCGGAATGGACATGCACGCGAATGAAAGCCACGAGATCGTCGATGGCGCGTCTTGCTTCCGGAAGGATGTCGGCCATGAGGTGCCAGACATGCGGCACTTTCGGCCAGACATCGAGCTTCGCCGCGACGCCGGCCGCCTGCATCTTCTGCGCCATTCGCACCGAATCATCGAGCAGCATTTCCGTGTCGCCAACCTGAAAGAGCGTCGGCGGAAGGCCCGCCACATCGCCATAGAGAGGCGAGAGGAAAGGATTGCGCAGATCGGCGCCCGGCGCGTAACGCGGCTCCAGCGTGTGCATCATCTCCTCGACGAAGAGCGCGTCCGCTTTCGCATTGGTGTGAATGGTGCTGCCTGTGGCGGCGAGATCCGTCGCGGGCGAGAGACAGAAAAGTGCCGCGGGCAGCGGAATGTTTTCAGCCTTGAGACGGAGCGCCAGCGCCAGAGTGAGATTGCCGCCCGCGGAATCGCCACCGATGACGATGGAGGAGGGCGGCACCTTTTCGATCAGCGCGCGGTAGGCGGCAAGGCAATCGTCGAGACCGGCGGGGAAGGGATGCTCGGGCGCGAGGCGGTAATCGACCGCATAGACCGGCATGCCGAGCTTCGTCGCGAGGCGCCAGGTGAGCGGGCGGTGCGTGCGCGGCGAGCCCGCGACCCAGCCGCCGCCATGGATGTAGAAGACCGCACCTTCCGATGCGACCGCCTTGGCGGTCAATTTCTCGACCGTCACGCCGCCAAGTTCGATCTGCTGCTGGACGATCTCGGCCGGGAGCTTCGCGCTTATCGGCTCCTGCGCCTCCATGACGGGGCGGAGCGTCATCACATCCGGCGCCTTCTTGAAGCGGCGCTTGATCTGGTAGCGCAGCAGGAGGTTCATCGCGTAAAGCTGAAGGCTCATCGGTTCCTCTTGCCCCTTGCCGGGGCGTCTGTCGGCGGGACGCCGTAACGATGCAAGCGGCCGCGCCGCCGCCTGTCAAGAAAAGAGCGGGAAAATCATGCAGCCGCCGCTTCAGCTCCGCGCAGGCAGAGGCTTGAGGCGGATCACGCGGAGAAGCATGGCGACGGCGGCGAATTCGAGAAGACCAGCCACGAAATAGGCCGCGCCCGGAAAGTGGACGGGCGCCGCGGGCGATGTGAAATAGCCGAAAAGCTGCGTCATCACGAAGGGGCTAATGATGGCGGTGATGCTCGAGACGCTGGCGAGCCCGCCTTGCAGCTCGCCCTGCGCGTTGGCGGGCACGAGCCCCGTCATGATGCCCTGAAGCGAGGGGTAGGCGATGCCGGAAAGCGCGCTCGGCACCATGAAGAAATAGACGACCCAGGCGTTGGGCGCGAAGGCGTAGCCGAGGAAGGCGATGCCCGAAAAGGCAAGCCCGATATAGGCGGCGCGCCTTTCGCCGAGGCGGGGCACGATCTTTCCGATGAGCCCGCCCTGTACGATCGCCATCATGAGGCCGACGGCGCCGAGCGAATAGCCGATCTCGCGCGGGCCCCAGTCGAATTTCTCGGCGCCGTAGAAGCTCCACACGGCCGGAAGCGAATGATGCGCGAGATAGTGGAGGAAGAGCACGCCCGCGATGCCGAGCACGACGGGATAGCGGCGAAGCGCCTGGAGAGCGCCGAGCGGATGCGCGCGGGCCCATGAGAAGTCGCGGCGGGCGGATTTCGGCAGCGTTTCGGGCAGGACGAAATAGCCATAAACGACATTCACGAGCGCGAGCCCTGCGGCGGCGAAGAATGGCACGCGAACGCCGAGATCGCCGAGCAATCCGCCGATGATCGGGCCGATGATGAAGCCAAGGCCGAAGGCGGCGCCTATCAGGCCGAAATTCTGCGCCTTCCTTTCGGGCGGGCTCACATCGGCGACATAGGCATAGGCGGGCGTGTAGGAGGCGCCGGTGATCCCGGCGACGAGACGGCCGAGAAAGAGCCAGCCGAGCGTCGGGGCGAGGCCCATCAGGGCATAATCGATGCTGAAGGCCGCGAGCGAGAGAAGAAGCACGGGCCGGCGCCCGAAGCGGTCGCTGAGATTGCCCATCAGGGGCGCGCAGAAGAACTGCATGCCCGCATAGACGACGGCGAGCCAGCCGCCATAGAGCGCGGCGGTCGAGATGTCGCTGCCGGTCAGCTCCACGATGAGTTGCGGCAGCACGGGCAGAATGATTCCGAAGCCGATCGTCTCGATCAGCACCGTCACGAAGATGAAGGCCATTGCCCGCCCGGCCGATGAAGGTGCCATTCCGTCCGCCTCGTTCGCTGGGCGGGCAGTCTAGCCCGGACGGGCGCATGCGATAACGCGAAATGGCGCTGAAGCGGAGGCGTCCCGGATGCGCTTTGCCTCCCCAAATGCAAATGGCCGGGCGCTAGGCCCGGCCATCCGTGTCACAAGATCGAAAGGATCTTACGCGACCGAGAGGTTCGCGGCGGACGTCTTGCCCTTCTCGGTGACCAGCTCGTAGCTGATCTTCTGACCCTCGTTCAGGGTGCTCAGTCCGGCGCGCTCGACGGCGCTGATGTGCACGAACACATCGCGGCCGCCATCGGACGGCTGAATGAAGCCATAGCCCTTCTGAGCGTTGAACCACTTCACGGTACCAGTAGCCATATAGGTCTCCTTGCGCACTTGCGTGCGGAAATAACCGCGCTTCCATCGCGCGGCTGTGATGACAACCTGATTTTTGGAAGTGTCTTGAGTGGCCCGAAGGGCAGATCAGCCAAGGCAGGCCAAAATGTCGATTGCGGACGAAGGAGACAGGATTACCCGTCCCAAGTCAACCGTTTAGGCTGACCGGTCCACTCCCGAGCCGGGCGCTTGTGTGCCAAACGCCTGAAAATGCGGGAAAATCTCGAAGCTTGCGCGGGTGAGCTACCCCGCCTGGATCATCTCTCGATATGCTTGCGGACGAAGGTCACGGCGTAGAGGAGCTCGCCGTCGAACAGATCGCTCGGCGCGCCGAGCCCTTCGATCATCTGGAACTTCCGGCGCACGATCTGCCCTTCCATGCGGTAGCCCTTCTCGCTCATGTTCCGGCGATGAAACTCCATGGCCGCGGGCGTGAAATCCTTGGCGAGCACGGTGATGCGCTCGGGCAGATCGTCGGTGTTCTTGTCGTCAGCCATGCCGGTGTCTCTGTCGTCCTTGATCGAGGGGTGGGCGCCCGCCGGGCGGGTGCGGGCGCAGTATGGGACGAGCGTCCGGCCTTGTCGAGTATCGGAGGGCTCAGGCGCTGCCGCTCAAAGAAAAAGCGCGGTGCCTGCACACCGCGCTTTCTGAATGCATCGCGCGACCGTCAATTGTTGGGGCGCAGATAATAGCCGGTGCCCTGCCAGTTCATGTCGCGGGAGAGGTTCTCCTGCTGCTGCTGGGGGGCGCCGAAATTCGATGTCGCGAAGGGATCGTAGGGATTGGCCGAGCCCGTCGACGTCCGCGTGGAGAAGCTGAAGCCGTTCTGCGACTGCTGCTGGTCGTCGGGGCTCGTGAAATTGGCGCCATTCGAGCCCTGGATCTCATAGGTCGTGTAGGCGAATGACGGCGCGGCGGCGATCAAGATACCGGCGGCGGCCGCCAGGGCTGCAAGGGTCATCCTGTACATGTCGTCACTCCCGAATCGATAAAATTCTCTCGTGAGAGAAGTGCGTTGGCGCAAGCTCATACCGCTCTGCTGGCGGTGTCAAGAAAGCGCGCATTAAATTACAAACCGTTACCCGTATTCCGGCGGGCCGAGGCCGCTCCCGCCACAATTCGGACAAATTGCGGCGGGATTACGCCCGGATCAGAAGCCTTCGAGCGTCGCGTAGCGATCGCGGTGGAAATTCGCGTCGCCGAAGGTCGCGGCCGCCACGCGGGCCCGCTTCATGTAAAGACCGATGTCGAACTGATCGGTCATGCCCATGCCGCCATGCATCTGCAGGCCTTCATTGGTGAGGAGGCGGGCCGTATCCGAAAGCCGCGCCTTGGCGAGACTCGCGGCCTGCGGCACGTCGTTGCGCCGCGCCTCGAGCGCGGACAGGCCGTCGAGCACGACGGAGCGGCAAAGCTCGATCTCGGAGAACATCACGGCGGCGCGATGCTTCAGCGCCTGGAACGAGCCGATGGTGACGCCGAACTGCTTGCGCTCCTTCAGATAGTCGAGCGTCTGGTCGAAGACCGCCTGAACGAGGCCGAGCATCTCCGCGGAAAGGCCGATGCGCGCGATGTCGAGAACCTGCTCGAGCACGTCGTTGCCGCCATCGACCGAGCCGAGCACGCTGTCCGCGCGCACGATCACATTGTCGAACTCGACATTGGCGGCGTTACGGCTGTCGACCATATGCGTGCGCGTGATCTTCACGCCCTGCGCCTTGGGATCGACGAGAAAGAGCGTCACGCCGGACTTGTCATTGACGTTGCCGGAGGTGCGCGCCGCGACGATGAGCCGGTCGGCGACATGCCCGTCGAGCACGAAGGTCTTCCTGCCGCTGATGCGGAAGGACGAGCCCTCGCCGACGGCGCGCGTCGCGATATGCGCCGGGTTGTGGTGCGGCCCTTCTTCGAGCGCGAGCGCCATGATGAGTTCGCCAGCCGCGATGGCGGAGAGGATTTCCTGGCGCTGCGTCGCGCTGCCGGCGAGCTGCACGGCCGAACCGCAAAGCAGAACCGTCGAGATGAGCGGGCTTGCGGCGAGCGTGCGGCCTGCCTGTTCGAGCACGAGGCCGAGGCCGACGGGGCCGAAATCGGAACCGCCATATTTCTCGGAAATCAGAATGCCGGCGAAGCCGAGATTGGACATCTCTTTCCAGATGTCGCGATCGAAGCCGGCGGGGTCGTTCGTATCCCTGAGCTTGCGCAGATTGGCGATCGGAACGCGCTCCTGAAAGAACTGCGTCGCCGTATCGCGTAGAAGCTGTTGCTCCTCGGTGAGTGCCAGTGCCATCGAATTCGACTCTTTGATTTTCTGGTTGAAAGCGGGAGGAGGGCGCCGCGCTCACCTTGCGAGGGAGCGCGGCTTGCCCGGTTCAGTCCGGCAGGCCGAGCACGCGCTTGGCCACCACGTTGAGCTGCACTTCGGATGTGCCACCCTCGATGGAGTTGCCCTTGGAGCGCAGCCAGGAACGGGTGATGCCGATTTCCTCGTTGCTGAAGCCTTCGCCTTCCCAGCCGAGCGCCTGCGTGCCGAGAATTTCGAGCATGAGCTCGTAGCGGCGCTTGTTGAGCTCGGTGCCGTAATATTTGAAGATCGAGGAGGCCGCGCCGGTGCCCGTGCCCGCCTTCGCTTCCTCGGCGGTGCGCTGAAGCGTGAGCGCGAAAGCCTTGCCGTCCATCTTCTGCTGGGCGATGCGCTCGCGCAGCGCGGCCGATGCCACGCGGCCATTCGCTTCGCCGAAATAATCCTTGGCCAGCGATTCGAGACTTGCCGAGCTTCCGACGCCGGAGCCGAGGCCCATGCCGGAAATCATGTCGCGCTCGTGCTGAAGCAGGCGCTTGGCGATCGTCCAGCCCTTGTTCAGCTCGCCGACGAGATTCTTCTTAGGCACCTTCACATCGGTGAAGAAGGTTTCGCAGAAGGGCGAGGCGCCGGAAATCATGGTGATGGGGCGCGCCTCGACGCCCGGTGTCGTCATGTCGAAGAGGATGAAGCTGATGCCTTCATGCTTCTTCGTCGAATCCGTGCGGACGAGGCAGAAGATCCAGTCGGCCTTGTCGGCGTAGGAGGTCCAGATTTTCTGGCCGTTGATGAGATAGTGGTCGCCCTTGTCCTCGCACTTCGTCTGCAGGCCGGCGAGGTCGGAGCCGGCACCCGGTTCCGAATAGCCCTGGCACCAGCGGATCTCGCCGCGCACGATGGGCGGCAGGTGCTCGCGCTTCTGTTCCTCATTGGCGAATTCGAGAAGCGCCGGCCCGAGCATCCAGATACCGAAGCTCGAAAGAGGCTGGCGCGCCTTGATGCGCCGCATTTCCTGCTGGAGAACGAGGTTCTCTTCCTTGCTGAGACCGCCGCCGCCATATTCCTTCGGCCAGGTCGGCGCGGTCCAGCCGCGGCTCGCCATGCGGTCGAGCCAGACCTTGGAATCCGGATTTTTCCATCGCGCATTGCGTCCGCCCCAGGGCGTTTCATCCTCGGGCATCGGCGTGCGCATGGAGGGCGGACAGTTCGCCTCCAGCCATTCGCGCGTTTCCTGCCGGAACTTCTCGAGCGGTTCCATTGGTGCTTCCTCGTTTGTCGCCTGTAATACTTAGGTTGTCACAGAATATCAGCAGCGTCGGCCGAGGCAATTGCCAATGACCGCGTGGCGGCTGTCAAATCAAGCCTGCCGCGAATATTGGCAGGAACGGCATCAGGATTTGAGGTAAGCCTGCACCTCGGGGCGGGCGCGAAGCTGGCGCGCCCATTTGCGCAGGACGCCGACCAGACGCGGCTCCTCGACGCCGAGCTGCGCCATGGCGACACCGCCATTGACGCTTTCGCGATAGTCGCTGATGAGCCCGTCCCTGAGCTCAAAGCGGCTCATGCCGTCGATGACGATCTCGTTGCCTTCATAGGCAGGGAGCGTCGAGGTGAATTTCGACAGCGACCACGCATAGCCGAGATCGCCGTTGCAGACGGGATCGATCATCCGCCAGTCATAATCGCGCGCATCGCGATGGAAGAGCTCCGTCAGCATATGCGCGATCTCGGCGCGGCCCTTGTGATCGCCATAGATGTAGTCGTGATAGACCGCATCCTGGGTGAAACATTCGGCGAAAGCCTTGCCATCGCCCGCGGTGGCGGCGGCAGAGAAACGCGCGAGAAGCGCTGCGAATTCGTCCTGGTTCATGACTTGCTCCCCTGTATTCGCGTCATGGCCGGACAGGCCGGCCATGACGTCTCGTCGTTCATGTGTCCCGATAGGGGAGGGTCAGGCCATGCCAAGTTCCTGCTTCGCGAACTCGGTCACGCCCTTGTAATCGGCCTTGCCGTTCGGCGCGCGGAAGGGAACGGCGCCGATGATGATGCGCTTCGGCGTCTTGTAGCCCGCGAGCTGTTCGCGCACATGGGCGCGCAGCTCCGCCTCGTCGAAGCTCTGGCCGCTGGCGATCTTGACGACGCCGGTGACGGCCTGTCCCCATTTCTCGTCGGGAAGCCCGATGACGAGCGCATCGTCGACGGCGGGATGGGTCTTCAGCGCTTCCTCGACTTCCTCGGGATAGACCTTCTCGCCTGCCGTATTGATGCAGACCGAGCCGCGGCCGAGAAGCGTCAGCGTTCCGTCCGCCTCGACCGTGCACCAGTCACCGGGGATCGAGTAGCGTTCGCCATTGATCGTGCGGAAGGTCTTGGCCGTCTTTTCCTCGTCCTTGTAGTAGCCGACGGGGATGGGCGCCGCCATGGCGATGATGCCGGGCTTGCCGCTGCCGGGCTCGACTGGCTGGTCGTTTTCGTCGAAGACCTTGCAGCGGTCGCCGATCTGGAATTTCGCCGTCTGGATTTCGCCCGCCGCCGTCATCATCGAGGCGCCGAAGCCGATGCCCTCCGAGGCGCCGAAGCTGTCCGTCATGATGCCCTGCGGAATGTGCTTCAGCAGGCCGCGCTTCACTTCCGTCGACCACATGACGCCAGAGGAAACGATGGTCACGACGCTCGACAGGTCGTATTTGCCGGGCGCTTCCTCCAGCGCGCGGAGCATCGGCTTGGCGAAGGCGTCGCCGACGATCGCGATCGTCTGTACCTTGTGGCGCTCCACGGCCGCCCAGAGCTCCTCCGGGTCGAGCGAGGGACTTTCGAGGGTGACAATGCAGCCGCCGCTCATCACCACGTTGAGCGAGCTCAGAAGCCCGGTGCCGTGCATGAGCGGGCAGGCAGGAAGATGCGGGCCCGCCGGGCCCATGGCCTTGATCGCCTCGACGAGCGCATCCATCGTTTCGGGCACGGGGCCGAGCTTGCGGCCGGCGGCGAGCTGGATTTCGCGCAGGTCGTCATGCCGCCACATCACGCCCTTGGGCATGCCGGTCGTGCCGCCGGTGTAGATGAAGAGAAGATCGTCGGGCGAGCGCTTGATATCGAGCCTTTCGCCGGAGCCCGTTTCGGCGAGCGTTTCATAGCGCTCCGCAAAGGGAGCGATGTCGTTCGAATCGCTCACCTCGATGAAGGTGCCAACCTTCTTCAGCCGCGGACGAAGCTCCTCGATGATGTCGCGGAACTCGGAGCCATAGACGACGGTCTGCGCGTCCGAATTGTCGAAGATGTAGAAGACTTCCTCGGCCTTGTAGCGATAGTTGACGTTCACCTGCGTCAGCCGCGCCTTGAAGCAGGCGTTGAGGAGTTCCATGTATTCCGGCCGGTTGCGCATGTAGAAGGCAACCTTGTCGCCCGGTTTCGCGCCGCGTTCGATCAGGGCGCGGGCGAGATTGTTCGTGCGGCGCGTCGACTCGCCCCAGGTGATGGTGCGGTCGAGATGCGCGAAAGCCGGCGCGTCCTGAGGCAGGACCGGCGCAATGGCGTCGAGAATGTCGCCGAAATTCCAAGGCATGGACTTCCTCCCGAAGTTTTTTGATTTTATCGGCCTTCAAGGCCGGATTTGATTTTGGAAGGCATATTACATTGAAAGTCCGGCGCGTCACGCGCCT
>NZ_DAOKYX010000012.1:5995-66934 GCF_035325945.1 Parvibaculum sp. | reverse complement strand
TGGCCCGCTCGTTACAGCAATGTCAGCAAGGCGCGCGGGCTCCGGCCGATCTGTTTTACATGCACGGGACGGGGAACGGCGCTTGCCGCCAGCGGGATTGCGGCGTCGCAAACGAAAAGGGCGGCACCCGAAGGTGCCGCCCCGTTCGTTTCGTTCGGCAGTGCGATTACTCGGCCGCCGACATCTTGTCGAGCGAGTAGTCGCGGTTGCCCTGGCCGTTGATCTGCAGAAGGTACTTGATGCCTTCCTCGGCGATGTCGTCGCCGACCATGCGGTCACCTTCGAGGTGAAGTTCCTTCATGTCGATGAAGGCGGCGTAGTTGCCGGCGGTGCGGTTCGTGATGATGCCCGCCTTGAGCAGCGTCTTGATCAGCACACGGAAGATGTTCGTCGTCTCCTGCATCTCCTGCCGGATGTTGACGTCCGTCAGCGCTTCCATGAACGCGCCCTGCACCCACTCCCAGTCGAGACCGACGGCGGTGTAGATGTGCTTCTTCTGCTCGGGGCTGCCGAGGTTGTAGAGCAGAACCTCGAAGACGTGCCAGGCCCAGTCCTCGATCTGGTCGCGCTCGGCCGGATTGAGGTTGGGGATGGTCTTGTCGGCCCAGATCTTGCCGAACTTGTGGTGGAACGCCTCGTCCGTCATGGTGAGCTGCATGAGCTTCACCATCAGCGGGTCGCGGCTGATCTTGTAGAAGGTCGCGAAAGCGCCCATGGCGAGGCCTTCGACGAGCATCTGCATGCCGACGATCTTCTTCCAGACGAGCGGCGAGAGAACGAGCTCGGTGAGGATGTTGCCGAGCGCGGGGCCCACCGGCACGGGCTTGCCCCAGCGGGCCTTGATGTAGTTCGAGAAGCCCGCGACGTGGCGCGCTTCCTCGCGGGTCTGGTTGGCGGCATATTCCTGCGCGCCCGGATCGCGGAGAATGTGGCAGAGCGAGGCCGAGAGCGCGAGCGCGCCGGCTTCGCCATGAAGGATCGAGGAAAGCGACCACTGAACGTCGAGATTGACGAGCTTGATCTTCTGCTTCTCGTCGAGCTTGTCGGCCACCGCGGTCTTGAGATCGGTATTCTGCGCGGGGTCGATCAGATACTCGTTTTCCATGTCGAAGGGCTGGGAGAAGTCGATGTACTTCTTGTCCATCGGATCCCAGAAATGATCGTGCGTCGCCGAGATGATCTTGTCGAACGCCGTCGAGCGCTTGCCGTAGCGCTCAACATCCATCATCGAGGGAAAATCGTCGGGGGCTACGGCTTCGTATGCCGGATCGACGGTCAGGTTCGTCTCAGTGTTGGTCATGTTCCTCCTCCAGGCCCGAATGGCTTCCTTGGTTTGACGTCTTCGTCTTCACTGGGGCGGAACTCGACCGAACGAGGCGGGCGCGGCGTCCAACCCTCATTGAGTATCAATATAACGTGGAGGGTTAATGGATGCAAAAAATAATGACGCTCATGTCATTTTTTGTACCGGCAGGGCAGGGCGCCGAAATCGGAGGATCGCAGCGCGGCGGACGGCTAAGCTCTGACGGCAAGCGGGGGAGAGAAAATACATGCGGAAATCGGGATTTGCGGACACGCCTCATGGCCGGCTCGCCTGGGTCGAATCCGGGGGCGAGGGGCCAGCGGTGCTCTTCATTCACGGCAATTCGGCCTGCAAGACCTATTTTGGCCGCCAGTTCGAGAGCGAGATCGGCAGGCGCTACCGCCTGATCGCCTTCGACCTGCCGGGCCATGGCGAAAGTTCCGACGCGCCGGACCCCGCAACGACCTATTCGATCCACGGCTTTGCCGATGCGGCGATGGCTTTCCTCGAGGCGCGGGGCATTGGCCGCGCCGTCATCGTCGGCTGGTCGCTCGGCGGCCATATCGCGCTCGAATTGCTGGCGCGCTGGCCGGGCACGGTGGCGGCATGGATCACCGGCACGCCGCCCGCGGGGACAGGCGACATGCAGTCGGCCTTTCTGCCGTCCGACAATATGGGGCTCACCTTCAAGGAGAGCTTTACCGAGGAAGAGGCGCGCTCGCAGGCGCAGGCGGGCGTGGGAGCGGGCGTGCCACTCGAGCCGTGGATGCTCGAGGCGGAGATGCGCGCCGATGGCCGTTTCCGTCCGCTGATGCTCAAGTCGATCATCGAAGGCCGGGATCTCGACGGGCGCGAGATCGCCGCCACCGCGCCCCAGCCGCTCGCCGTCGTTTCGGGCGGGGCCGAACCCTTCGTCAACAATGCGTTTCTGACGTCGCTCACCTACCGGAACCTCTGGGACGGCAAGGTGCATATTCTCGACGGGCTTGGCCACATGCCGTTCTGGCAGGCGCCGGAGCGGGTCAATCCGCTTCTTGCCCGCTTCCTCGACGAGGTTGCCCGCTAGGCATGTCCGCCTTGTGCGCCACGAGGCGGCGCGTCGGCGAAGGGCCGCGATACCCCTCCATCTCGATAAGGTGGATGGGCTTCAGGATGGCGGCCAGCACGCGCTCATAGAGCAACTCGGCTGTGACCGGCTTCACGATGTAATCGGTCACGCCATTGTCGCGCGCGCGGGTCACGAGTTCCTTGTCCCTGTGGCCGGAGATCATGAGCACGGGCAGGTCGGCGCCCGCGCCTTTCGTCTCGCTCATGGCGCGGATGGCCCGCGTCATCTCGTAGCCATCCATGGGCTGCATGGTGCCGTCCGTGATGATGAGGTCGAAGTCGCCCGAGGCGAAAAGCCGTAGCCCTTCCTCGCCGCTTGCCGCGCAGGCCACGTCGCCGGCGCCCATGGTCGCGAACAGCGCGACAAGCAGCCGGCACATCTCCGCGCTGTCATCGACGATGAGAACTCTCAGCGAGCGCAGAAGCTCGTGCTGCGCCGGCGGGCCGCTATTCATCCGTAGGATCTTTCGTCGGTCTTGGAGGCTTCGGTGAGCCTTTCGAGCGAGCGGAGCGTTTCGTCGGCAAGCGCCGGATCGCAATCCGCGTTCTGCAAGGCGTCATACATCGCCTCGACATGGAAGCGCATGATGGTCGGGTCGAGCGACTTGCGCGTTTCCATATAGCGGCAGAGCGAGTCCGCAAAGCGTCCGACGATGGCAAAGCCGAATGTGCCCGCAATGCCGCGCACTTCATGGGCGAGGCTGTAAAGCTGGCCGCGCGCCTCGGCCGATCCGGCCATGCAGGCAGCATCGATGAAGGCGAAGAGCGAGCCGACCTGCGCCTTGATTGTGCCCGCATATTGGGCGCCGAGGTCCCGGATCGTCTGCTGCATCTGTTCGAGGATGCGCGGGTCGAGACGGATCGGGGCGGCGTAGTCGGCCCCAAGCTTTCGTTCGGCGACCGAGGGCAGGCGCACGAAGCGCGCGCCGATATCGGGAGCGGTGGCGTCATCCATCTGGCGACTCCTCAGATATAGGCGACGCCGCTGCGCCGCTCGGGCCCCTCGAAGGGCTCGTCGCAAAGGCGGCGCTCGGGGCTCGCGAAGGACGGATGCGGAAGAAGATCGCGCGGGCGGTTCAGCACGCCGAGGAGGCGTTCATAAAGAAGGCGCGGTGAGATCGGCTTGCAGAGGAAGTCAGTGACGCCGAGATCGCGTGCGCGCTCGACGGCGGAGAGCTGGCTGTGGGCCGAGACCATGATGATCGGCACCGCGCAAAGCTCGCTCTCGTCGAGGGTGCGCAGCTTGTGCGTCAGCACGAAGCCGTCCATCGGTTTCATCGCCGCATCGGTGATGACGATGTCGGGCTTGTGCGTCAGGAATTTCGACCAGGCTTCCTCGCCGTCGGCCGCGAGAAGAATGTGCCGGACGCCGATCACTTCGAGAAGTCGCGAAATGAGCCGGCGCATATGGATGCTGTCGTCGACGACGAGCACCGTCAAAGTCTCGAATATGGATCGAGCCATGCTAACCCCCGAACCGGAGGCAATTCAGGACTGGCGGAAAACGGCCAGCCCGGTTACTCGCTCCGGCACTCATGCAACGATATGCGCGCCCGGCATGCGCCATCTCGCCATGTGGCGAAAGGCATTCCGGGTCACAGGCGCCCCACGCGCCTGAGGGAAAGCATAGTCAACAGGTCTTAAAAAAACCGTAGCGTGGACGGATCATCGGGGCCGATGTCGGCGATCAGGCACGAGCGGTCACGATCCAGGCGGCGCCGCCCAGCGCGATGCCGCTCTCCGTGCGGTGCTTGAGCAGCGCCTCGCGCACGGCGTCGCGCGCGCGGGCGCGGACATCTTCGGGCGCATCCGCGATGAGGCGGGCGATCGGCCCGATCTCGATCGACTGGGTCAGCGCTTCCTCGATGCCGCCTTCGGGCGTGCCGATGGCCATGGGCGCATCGAAAGGCTCGATGGCGATGGAACTGAAGCCCGCGCGTTCGAGGATCGAGAGAACGTGGCTGCGATCCGCGAAGGCGAAGGGGCCTGGCGTTCCGGGCGGCGTCGGCGCGGGAGGCTGCACATGGGCGAGGGCGGCGGCGAGCGGTACCTTGACCCAGTCGTTCTCGCCGAGCGCCCGCCAGCAGATGAAGGCGAGCCGGGCGCCGGGCTTCATGCCCCGGCGCAGATTGGCGAAGGCCGATGGCGGATTGTCGAAGAACATGACGCCGAAGCGCGACATGAGAAGATCGAAGCTGCCGGGCTCGAAGGGGTAGGAGGAGGCATCGGCAACTTCGAAGACGGGTGAGAGGCCGAGCATGCCTGCGCGGTCGCGGGCCCGCGCCACCATCGGCCCGGATATGTCGATGCCCATCACGCGCCCCTCGCGCCCGACCTGCCGCGCCAGTTCGAGCGTCGTCGCGCCGCAGCCACAGCCGATGTCGAGCGCATGTTCGCCGGGTTTCGGCGCCGCGGCCTCGAGGATAGCCCTGCCGAAGGGAGCAAGGACGCGGTCGAGGCGATCCTGATTGGCGACCCATTTCGCGCCGACGACGCCGTTCCAGGCTTCGATCTGTTCGGCATTGGCGCTCGCGGCTGCTGGATTGCCCGTCATCGTCTCATCCTCCCTGATGCTTTGCGAAAGCTAGCATAAGGAGGCGGCCAAGGCGCGAACGCCGTTGCGCCCGCCGCGCGAATTATGGGGGGGTCAGCCTGCGGGCTGCGTTTCGGCCTGCGCGGCACGCTCGGCGAGCCTGTCGGCGAGTTTGTGAAGCCTTTCCTCGACCTCGGCGATGCTCAGATCGACGGGGCCCAGTTCCTCCTCGGCAGGCGGCATGGCGTCCGCGCCGGTCGGAAGCTCCGCCTCGATGACGCGGGAGCCCGCGGCGGATTGAAGGCGCTGGAGACGCTCCGAGAGAAGGGCGGCGTGATCGGCGAAGCGGGCGCTCACACTTGCCGCGAGGGCCTGCGCCGCGACGATCTCGGCGGCGATGGTTGCAAGCTCGGTATCCTCGGCGAAGGCCGAGCGCGGAGGCGAGAGCGCAAGACCGCCGGGGCCCGTCGTCAGATTGGCGATCTGGACCGCGATGCTCGCGCGGCCGCGTTCGTCGAGCGCGATGTCGAAGGCGGGCGAGCGGCCGCCGATCAGCCGTCCGTTGATGAGGTTGACGCGATTGTGCGAGGCGGAGCCGACAAGCGCGTCGATCTCGGCGCGCACATCGTCATAGCGCCCGGCAAAGAGCGCGCGGCGCCCGGCATCGCTTGTCGCCTGCGCGGCGGAGACGAGATCCCGCGCCTCGCCGAGCTTGTCGCAGACGGCGTCGATGGCGAGCACGGCCGTCTCGATGGTGGAAAAGGCGGTCGCGATGCGCTGGCCGATTTCGGCGGCGAGCGGCGAGCCGGAGGCGGCGGCCACATGGCGCAAGGCGCGCGCAACCGCGCTGCGCGGCGCGCGCGGCCTGTCCGGCGGCGGCCCTTTTCTCTTCCGCCTCTTTTTTCTTTTGCCGCCCGTGAACAGCGAAAGAAAGCCCATGCCCAACTCACCCCCGACGAAAACGCGACGGCGCATGCCCAATTTCTTCCCGCGAAGTTAACGCAGCATGTGTTGATGGCTTCTAAACGGCCGGAGGGGCGGCCTGTCCTCCATTTGGCGATGCGGCGCGGAAAACATGGGATAGGCTTCGTCCATGGCGAATCTTCCTCTTCCCGTCTGGCGCGTGATTCGGCCCCTTACGCGCCTTTATTTCCGGCTCAGCCGGCCCCTGACGGCAGGAGTGCGCGGGCTCGTGCGCGACGAGCGCGGGCATGTGCTCCTCGTCCGTCATTCCTATGTCGATGGCTGGTACCTGCCGGGCGGCGGCGTGGAGCGTTCCGAAACCATGCTGACGGCGCTCACCCGCGAACTCGACGAGGAAGCGGGCATCATCCTGCGCGGCAGGCCCCGGCTCTTCGGGCTCTACGCCAATTTCCGCGAGTTCAAGTCGGATCACGTCGCGCTCTTTCTGGTCGAGCACGGAACTTATGAGCGCGTTACGCGGTCGAGCCTCGAAATCGCGGAGTATGATTTCTTCGCGCCCGGCGCGCTGCCCGAAGGAACGACGCCGGGCACGCGGGCCCGCATTGGCGAGGTGATGGAAGGACTCGAACCTGCCGATTTATGGTGAGCGGCTTCAGGCGGTCGCGGGCCGCCTGTGCCACCAGGGGCTTGCCGCCTCAAGCTGACCTGCGAGGCGGAAAAGCGTCGCCTCGTCGCCGAAGCGGCCCGAGAACATGACGCCGATGGGAAGCCCCTCCGCATTCCAGTGCAGCGGAACCGACATGGCCGGCTGTCCGGTCATGTTGTAGATGCCGATATTGGGCACGGATTCGGCGCTGGCCGCGAGATAGGCGCCGATATCGTTCGACATGGTATTGAGAATGCCGAGCTTCAGCGGCGGCAGGCCGAGCGTCGGCGACAGGTGGACATCGTAGCGCTCGTGATAGGCGGCGAATTTGCGCCCCATCTGGTGCATGTAGAGGATCGCGCCAGCATAGTCGGCGCTGCCGCGCGTCGCCGAGTTTTCGGCGATGAGGCGCGTGAAGACTTCGATGTCGTCCTGCGAGGCCTCGCGTCCGAGCTGCGCGGCGCGGGACCTGAGAGCGAAGGCCACATTGGCGCCGATGATGGTGATCTGATGCGTGGCCATTTCCTGCACGTCGATCTCAGGCTCTGCCTCCTCGACATGATGGCCGAGATCGGCAAGGAGCTTCGCGGTCGCTTCGATCGCGGCCACGACATCCTTGTGGCATGGGGTGCCGTTCGGCCGCCGGGTGGTGAAGGAGATGCGCAGGCGGCCGGGCTCCGCCGTCACCTCGCTGAGATAGGAGCCGGTATAGGCGGGCGCATCGTAGGGATCGCCGGGGGCGTTGCCATGCGTGACGTCGAGCATGGCGGCGCTGTCGCGCACCGAGCGCGAGACGACATGCGAGATCGACATGCCCGACCAGCCTTCGCCGCGATCCGGGCCCATGGGCGTGCGGCCGCGCGTCGGTTTCATGCCGAAAAGGCCGCAAGCCGCCGCAGGAATGCGGATCGAGCCGCCGCCATCGCTCGCATTGGCGACGGGAACGAAACCGGCCGCGACTGCCGCCGCCGCGCCGCCGGAGGAGCCGCCCGCCGAATGTTCGATGTTCCACGGATTACGCGTGGGGCCATAGAGATGCGGTTCGGTCGAGGTCGATAGCCCGAATTCTGGCGAGTTCGTCTTGCCGAAGATGACGAGGCCGGCGGCGAGATAGCGCTCGGTGAGCGTGCTGTTGTGATCGGCCTTGTTGCCGCGATAATAGGCCGAGCCGAAGGTCGTCACCGTGCCGTCGAGAAGGAGGTGCAGATCCTTCAGAAGAAACGGCACGCCGGTGAAGGGGCCCTGGGGCAGGCCGCGCGCGATCTGGGCGCGCGCCTCGTCGTAATGCTTGAGCACGACGGCGTTGATCGTCGGGTTGGCCTTTTCGGTACGGGTAATCGCTTCATCGAGCAGTTCTTCCGGCTTCACGGCGCGCTTGCGCACGAGATCCGCCAGGCCCAGCGCATCATATTTGTCGTAATCCGAAAAACCGGCCATCGTCCATCCCTCTGCTTGTTTCCCTCCATCTTAAGTAGCCGGAGCGCCGCCGCCAGCGCTAATGTGAGCCAAGGGGGATCGGAGGAGCGATATGAAAAAAATCGCAGCCACTTTCGCACTGTCGGCCATGATCCTTTGCGGCGGCATCGGCGCGCTCGCGGCGGCCGAGGATTTCGATCCCAATGCCCTGCCGCGCGACGAGACGACACTCAAGCGGCTCAACGACGTTCAGCTCGGCATGTTGCGCGCGGCGGTGCGTCATTGCGGCGGCTTCTATACGGCGCGCCACGGCAACAATTTCTGCGTGACCTCGAATGTCGATCTCGATGTCCGCCAGAGCGGCGATGCGGCGCTCAAGGCATTCCATTTCGGTCTGCCGCCGATGGATCGCTATGACGAGAACCGCAGCCTCGTCGGCGTCAACCGCATCTTCGGGCCGAAGCTCTAGGCGGGAAAGCGCGCCCGGTCGTGCGGGATCGAGAAATCGAGGACCGGCCCCATCGGCACGATGCCTGTCGGATTGATCGTCTTGTGGCTTCCGTAATAGTGCAGCTTGATGTGGCTCATGTTCACGGTTCCTGCGACGCCCGGCACCTGATAGAGCTCGCGCAGATAGTTCGAGAGGTTCGGATAATCCGCGATGCGCCGCAGATTGCACTTGAAGTGGCCGTGATAGACCGCATCGAAGCGGATGAGCGTGGTGAAGAGCCGCCAGTCCGCTTCGGTGATCCTCGAGCCCGCAAGATAGCGCTGGCCGGAAAGGCGCGTCTCGATCCGGTCGAGCTCGTCGAAGAGCGCGCTCACGGCTTCGTCATAGGCTGCCTGCGTGGTGGCGAAGCCGGCCTTGTAGACGCCGTTGTTCACGCGGTCGTAAATCGCGGCATTGAGGCCGTCGATCTCCGGGCGCAACTCTTCGGGGTAAAAGTCCAGCGAGTCGTCCACGCCGTCGAGGCCGTCAAAGGCCGAGTTCAGCATGCGGATGATATCGGAGGATTCATTCGAGACGATGGTCTTGCGCGTCTTGTCCCATAGCACGGGCACGGTGACGCGGCCGGTGTAATCGGCTTTTGCGAGCCGATAGATTTCATGAAGCCGCGTCTTGCCGTTCACGCTGTCGGGCAGGGTGCCGGGATAAGTGCCGTCGATCGTCCAGCCTTCCGAGAGCATCAGCGGATCGACGATGGTGAGCGAAATCTTGTCGTCGAGCCGCTTCAGCTTGCGAAAGATGAGCGTTCTGTGCGCCCAGGGGCAGGCGAGCGAAACATAGAGGTGATAGCGCCCCGCCTCTGCGGCAAAGCCGCCTTCGCCCGAGGGGCCGGGAGAGCCGTCCGCCGTCACCCAGTTGCGGAAGGCCGCGTCGCTGCGCACGAAGCGGCCGCCCGTCTTGCCGGTGTCATACCATTCATCGTGCCATTTTCCGTCGACGAGAAGACCCATTGCTATACCTCCTCAAACTTCAGGCGGAAGATCGGCGAGCAGGATCTCCGCATCTTCCGCGGCGCGGATCACGATCCTCTCCTCGCCGCGAATGGCAGCGCCCGCGCGCTCGGGCACGAGCACGCCGTTGACGGTGACGCTTCCCTTCGACGGGACGAGATAGGCAAGCCGCCCACCCGCAAGTTCGTGGACGACCTCCTGTCCCTCACCGAGCGTCGCGCCGAGAATGGCGGCGTCCTGCTCGATATAGAGCGCTTCGGCGGGCGCGTCGGGCTTGCCGCTTGCAAGCTGCACGAGCTGACCTTTGCGGTTTTCCTTCGGAAATTCCGCCTGTTCCCAGCGCGGGCGGATGCCCTTCTTGCGCGTCTCGATCCAGATCTGGAAGAGCGTGGTGTCCGTGTCCTCGAGGTTCCATTCCTCGTGCTGGATGCCCTTGCCAGCCGACATGACCTGAACGTCGCCCGCGCGCGTGCGGCCCTGATTGTTCAGGTGATCGCGATGCGTGATTGCGCCTTCGCGCACGAAGGTGACGATCTCCATGTCGCGGTGGCCATGAGGCGGAAAACCGGTATGCGGCTTGATGCGGTCGTCGTTCCACACTCTGAGCGCGCCCCAGCCCATGCGGGCGGGGTCGTAATAATTGCTGAAGGAAAAGTGATGCCTGGCGTCGAGCCAACCATGGTTCTCGCCGCCGAGGGTCTCCAGGGGTCTGACGTCGATCATGTGTTTCTCCTTTCGGAATTCGACCGGCCGGCAGCCGGGGAGGAGCAACGCTGCCGGCCGGAGTATCGCGGCGCGCGCATGGGACCGAAGGAGGTGCGCGCGCCGCGAGAAGCCTCAGCCTTTCATTTTCTTCGCGATGCGCGCGACATGCGCGCCCTGATATTTCGCCATGCCGAGTTCCATTTCGCTCGGCTGGCGCGCGCCATCGGAACCCGCAATGGTGCCTGCGCCGTAGAAGGAGCCGCCATGCACCTCGGAAATATCGCCGATGCCCGGCGCGCCGAAGGGCACGCCGACGACGACCATGCCGTGATGAAGCAGGGTCACCTGCGTCGTCAGAATGGTCGATTCATTGCCGATGCCGACGCCGGTCGAGGTGAAGACACTGCCGACCTTGCCGATGAGCTTGCCCTGCGCCCAGAGCCCGCCCGTCTGATCGAGGAAGTTTCGCATCTGGGCGGACATGTTACCGAAGCGCGTCGGCGTACCGAAGACGATGGCATCATAATCGGCGAGTTCGGCCGGCGTTGCGAGCGGCGCCCTCTGCTCGACCTTCATGTTCGCCTGCTTCATCGCCTCTTCGGGCATGGTTTCGGGAACGCGCTTCACCACGACCTCGACGCCGGCTTCCGAGCGGGCGCCTTCCGCGACCGCTTCGGCCATCTTTTCGATGTGGCCGTAAGAGCTGTGATAAAGCACAAGAACGCGCGTATTCGCCGACATTGTTTCCTCGCTTCTGATCGGACCGGCGTTTCATGGCCGGGTGCAACGGATTGGTGCCCTAAAAGTATTTGCGCAAACTTCTGAGACAATTCATTGTTTCGAGAACAGATTGTTCTTCGAGGTGCAACAAATGCCGCTCGATCTCAATGCCTTCGCCGTCTATGCCCGGGTCGTGGAGCTTGGCAGCTTCACCGCGGCCGCGGACGCGCTGAAGCTCTCGAAATCCATGGTGAGCCGGCAGATCGCCGCGCTGGAGGACGAGCTGGGTGTCCGGCTTCTCAACCGCACGACGCGGCGGATCAGCGTGACCGAAGCGGGCGCCGTCGTCTTCGAGCGCGCGGCCCGCATCGTCGCGGAGGCGGAGGAGGCCGAGCGCGATGCCTCCTGCATCGAAGGGGCGGTCAGGGGGAGACTCCGGATCAACGCGCCGATGACCTTCGGCATCAGGGAACTCGGGCCTGTGCTGCCCGAATTTCTCGCGCGCTATCCCGAACTCGTCGTCGAGCTCGAACTCAACGACCGGCGCATAGATCTCATGGAAGAAGGCTTCGACGTTTCACTGCGCATCTCGCCGCTCGTCGATTCAAGCCTCATCGCGCGGCAGCTCGCGCCGGTGCGCCGCCTCGTCGTCGGCACGCCCGGCTATTTCAAGGCGCATGGCGTGCCGAAGCATCCGCGCGACCTCGCGGACCATCCCTTCATCCTCTACACGCAAATGTCGCGGCCGGAGCTTCTCGAATTCCGCAATGGCGATGGGAAGCCCGTTCAGGTGGAACTCAAGGGGCCGCTTCTCTGCAACAATGCGGATGCGGCCTCGGCCGTTCTGCGCGCGGGGCAGGCGCTCAGCATTTCACCCGATTTCATCAGTTGCGACGCGCTTCGTTTGGGCGAACTCGTTTCCGTTCTCGATGACTGGGTGCCGCCGCCGCTGATGCTCCACGTCATCTATCCGCATACGCGGCATCTCTCGGCCAAGGTCCGGGCCTTTGTCGATTTCGCGGTGGAGAAGTTCGGGCCGGGCCGGGCGCGCTGGACGGGATCGCTCGCCCCGAAACGCCAGACGGGGCGTCAGGCGAAGCGGAGGGCCGGTGCCAAATGAAAAGGCGCGAAGCCTTCGGTGGCATCGCGCCTTTTGCGGTCGTATTTGCGGCGGTTCTTGACCACCCGCTGCCGGTGGAGCGGCGAGGCGAGGGCCTTTGCCGCAAGGTTCCGCCCCTTTAGCGGGGGCGGCGTCTTTCTCTTTGCCATTTCACCCTCCTGAAAGCCGAACGGCGGCACCTATATGGGTGCCGCCGCCGGGAATGTCCATATTCACTTCTTCGTCATGCCCCCATGAAGTGGGCCGTGACGAATTGTGGGTAAACGCTTACACCGGCTCCCAGGTGAAGACCGAGCCCGTATTGCCGAGATCGGTGTAGCCGCCTTCCATCGCCGGGAAGGCGTGGGTCAGGATCGTCTCCGGCGTCCAGCCGTCGATGCGGGCGACGGACTTCACAGGGCGCGGCTGCGAGAAGAGCACGAGCTCGTTGCCACGGACGGCGAAGATCTGGCCGTTGGCGGTGCAGCTCGGCGCGGCGAGCGCCACGGCGAAATTGCCGACCTGCTCGGCGCGCATGGCATTCTTCATGCGCTCGACGCGCTTGGCCGAAGCCTCGTCCTTGACCGGGATCGTCGCGATCATGCGCGTCCAGGCGAAGGGCGCGATGATGTTGGAGCGGACGTTCTTCGAGGCGCCTTCCATCGCGATGATGCGCGAGAGGCCGGCGATGCCCATCTTCGCGGCGGCGTAGTTAGCCTGACCGATATTGCCGATGAGGCCGGAGGTCGAGGTGAAGAGAACGAAGCTGCCTTCCTGCTGCTCGCGGAAATGATTGATGGCCGCGCGGGCGATGTTGTAGCTGCCGTTGAGGTGGACGTTGATGACGGCGTCCCAGTCCTCGTCGGGCATCTTGTGGAACATGCCGTCGCGCAGGATGCCGGCCGGGCTGATGATCGAGTGCAGCGCGCCGAACGTGTCGAGCGCCTGGGCGATCATGTTCTCGGCGCCCGACTTCAGCGCCACGCTGTCGGAGTTGGCGACCGCTTCGCCGCCCGCCGCCTTGATCTCGTCGACGGTCTTCTGGGCCGCCGAGGCGTTGCCCTCGTCGCCGCCCTTCACGCTGCCGCCGAGATCGTTGACGACGACCTTCGCGCCTTCGCGCGCCGCGATCAGCGCGCATTCCTTGCCGATGCCGCCTGCCGCGCCGGTAACGAGCACCACCTTGCCTTCAAGAAGTCCCATGGGTTCTCTCCCTGATCTTTGATTATGACGTTGGGCCTGGAGTTGGTGGCAAGCTAGCGAATGGACCCGGTGGGTTCCAGACCTTTTCAGGGCCTTCGGGCCGAGCTTGCCGCTTTACGTCGGGTATCCGTGTGTGCTATCCGCGTCCATGTCTGCGAGGGTCGGCAGCAATTGCGCCCGGACCCGGAGGGATTTGGACATGACGCGCCTTGCGATCGAGCGACGACGAATGGGCTGCGAGGGCCGGAAGGCTCTCCGCAGGGCGCGCCGTCGCGTTCTCGGCTTCCAGGGCTGACGCCCGGAAGGCAGAGCGGCGGGTGCCACCACCCCCTAGCGCATCGTCCAGACCCGAGAGACAGCTTTCCATGTTTGAAATCGAATTCGAGCGGCCGGAGCATCAGGCCGCCATCGACGCATTGCTCGACCTGAGCTTCGGCCCGGGCCGCTATGCCAAGACGGCGCAGCGGTTGCGCGAGGGCAACAGGGCGATCCCGGAGCTTTGCTATGTCGCCTTCGCCAATGATGTGACCGGCGACGGCAAGGTCGAGCGCCGCATGGTCGGCTCGCTGAGCTTCTGGCCGGTCGTCATCGGTGGCGTGCCGGGTCTCATGCTCGGGCCGCTTGCCGTCGAGCCGCGGCTCAGGGGGCAGGGCTGCGGGGTCAAGCTCATGCAGCGCGGACTTTCCGATGCGGAGGCGCTCGGCTACCGGCTGGTGATCCTTGTGGGCGATGCGCCCTATTACGCCAAGGTCGGTTTCGCTCCCGTGCCGCCGGGCCGGCTCACCATGCCGGGGCCGGTCGATCCGGCTCGGCTTCTCTATCGGGAACTGGAGCCTGGCGCTTTCGCGGCCGCGCACGGCCCGATCACGAAGCCTGCGCCGGAGATGCGCGAGGCGCCTGCTCAGAGGACGCGCGCCATATAGGCGGC
Organism: Parvibaculum sp.; assembly: GCF_035325945.1. Taxonomy (GTDB): domain Bacteria; phylum Pseudomonadota; class Alphaproteobacteria; order Parvibaculales; family Parvibaculaceae; genus Parvibaculum. The sequence goes on along the minus strand of NZ_DAOKYX010000012.1, from coordinate 52,892 downwards.
ATCGTCGCCATAGCTTGCGAGCTTGGTGGCGAGCGCCGCATCGGGCGCCAATGCCTCGAAACCCTGTGCCTGCCAGTAGGCTTGCGAATTGTTGACGGAAACGAGGGCGAGCCGGGCAAGCCCCTGCCGGGTGGCGACCTCCCTTAGTCGCGCGATGAGCAGGCGGCCGAGGCCAAGACCGCGCGCCCTTGCCGTCAGCGCAATGTCGTGGAGGAAGAGGCAGTCGGCCTCGGTGGGGAGGCCGCCGAGCAGGCTGTCGAGCGCTGCGGGCCTGCCGAGGATCATGGGATGCGAGATCGCATAGCCGAGCGGGCCGGCCTCGCCTTCGGCGATGAAGCAGCCCTGCGGAAAGAGCGCGAGCCGTTCGGTCGCGACGGCGATGTCCTCGGGATAGGCGGGATGGACGATCTTCGCGATCTCATCGACCGCGCCGAGATCGGATTGCCGCATCGGGCGCCAGTCTGAAACCGTCGTGAGCATGGGCGCGGGGCCTTTGATGGGGTGGCGGGGGCGCAAGCCGTCGCAGAAGGCCCGGCTTATACATCAGCCCCTTTCGGCCGCCATCACCGATTTTGCCGCATCGCCGCCACGAGCTGCGGCACATTGTTGCGGAACATGGCCTGATAGGTCGGCGCGGCGCCGCCGGGTTTGGAGAGCGCATCGGAATAGAGCTTGCCGCCCAGGCTCGCGCCCGTTTCGGCGGAGATCATGCGGATGAAGCGGGGGTCCGACATGTTCTCGATGAAGAGGGCGCGGATGTGCTCCCGCTTGATCTGGTCGATGAGCCTCGCAAGCGTTCGCGCGCTCGGCTCGGCGTCGGTGCTGAGCCCTTCAGGGGCGAGGAAGGCGATGCCATAGGCCGCGCCGAAATAGCCGAAGGCATTGTGCGTGGTGATGATCTTGCGCGAGGGCTCGGGCAGGGCGGCGATCTCGGCGCGCGTCCACTTGTCGAGATCGGCAAGCTCGCGCAGCAGGTGCGCCGCATTCTCGTGAAAAGCCTTGGCGTCGGCAGGCGCGGCGCTGGCGAGCGCCGCCTCGATATTGCGGACATAGATCGCGCCGTTCGCAAGGTCCTGCCATGCGTGAGGATCGGGAACGGTCGCGCCGCCTTCGTTCATGCTCAGCGGCTCGACGCCATCGCTTGCGGCGACGAAGCGGGCCTGCGTGCCGGAGGCGGCGGCGAGCTTGGCAAGCCATGGCTCGAAGCCGAGCCCGTTAAGAAAGAGGAGATCGGCGCGGGCGAGCAGGCGCGCATCGGCGGGGCTCGGCTCGAAAGTATGGGCGTCGCCATCGGGCCCAACGAGCACGGTGAGGTCGATGCGGTCGCCGCCGACCTGCCGCACCATGTCGCCAAGCACGCTGAAGGTCGCGACTACCTTGAGCGGCGCGGCGAAAGCGGGCGCGGGAAAGAGCGCGAGGAGAAGAGCCAATACGCCGAAAAGTCTTTTCATGGGCGTCGTCTCAGGCGGGATCATGAGGCTCGTTGTGGAAATGCGCGCCGGGAAAGAAGCGCTTTCGCAGGCTGCCCTGCGAGCCCGTGAGGATCGAAAGCACATAGATCGCGCCGGCTGTCAGGATGATGGAAGGGCCGGAGGGGAGGTCGAAATTGTAGGAAACGAGAAGCCCGATCCAGCCGGAGATGAAGGCGATCGCGCTTGAGACGGCGGCGAGCGACCAGACGGAGACGGCCCAGAAACGGGCGGCGGCGGCGGGCAGCATCATGAGGCCGACCGCCATCAGCGTGCCGAGCGCCTGAAATCCGGCGACGAGATTGACGACGACGAGCACGAGGAAGACGACGTGGTAGAGCGAGCCACGGCCCGCGACCGCACGCAGGAAACCCGGATCGAAACACTCGACGACGAGCGGGCGATAGATGATGGCGAGCGCCAATAGCGTCACGGTCGAGATGGACGCGACGAGAAGCAGCGCCTCGTCATCGACCGAAAGGATGCTGCCGAAAAGCACATGCAGCAGGTCCACATTCGAGCCGCGCGTCGAGACGATGAGCACACCGAGCGCGAGGCTGATGAGATAGAAGCCCGCGAGGCTCGCATCCTCGCGCAGCGCCGTCGCGCGGCTGATGATGCCGGCAAGAAGCGCCACGGCAAGGCCGACGACGAGGCCGCCCACCGACATGGCCCAGAGCGAAAGACCTGCGACGAGAAAGCCGATTGCGGCTCCCGGCAGGATGGCGTGGCTCATCGCATCGCCCATGAGGCTCATGCGCCGGAGAACGAGGAAGGTGCCGATGGGTCCGGCCCCGAGCGAGAGCGCAAGGCAGGCGACGAGGGCGCGCCGCATGAAGCCATATTCGGCGAAGGGCGCGATGACACTCGCATAGAAGCTCATGCCGCGTGCTCCCGGCCGTGCCCGTTCGTCCAGGTGCGCGCTATGGCGCGGGCGCGGGCGAGCATCTCATCGGTGAGCGCCTCTCCTGTCGGCCCCCAGGCCACAAGTTCGCGCGCGATGAGCAGCGTTTCGGGGAAATGCTCGCGCACCTCGTTCATGTCGTGCAGCACGGCGATCACCGTGCGGCCTTCCTCATGCCATCGCTTCACGATGGCGAGGAGATCGGCGGTGGTGCGCTCGTCGATGGCGGCGAAGGGCTCGTCGAGAAGGATGACTCGCGCATCCTGAAGGATGATGCGGGCGAAGAGCACGCGCTGAAACTGCCCGACCGACAGATTGCCGATCGGATGACGGGCGAAGCTCTCGAGGCCGACGCGGGCAAGCGCCGCCGCTGTGCGCCGCCGGCCCTCGCCCGTGACCGCCTTCCAGATGCCGGTTCCGTTCCAGAGGCCGAGGGCCACCGTGTCGGCGACGTCGATGGGAAAGCTGCGATCGATCTCGGCCTGCTGCGGCAGATAGGCGAGATCGCGATGAGCGATGCCGCGCATGGCGATGCGCCCCTGACTCGGACGAAGAAGCCCGACAATGCTTTTGAGGAGCGTCGATTTGCCGGCGCCGTTGGGGCCGACAACGGCCGTGAGGCTGCCTTGGGCGAAGCTGCCGCTCAGATGATGGACGGCTGGCCGCCGGTCATAGGCGACGGTGAGGTCGTCAATGTCGATGAGACCGGCCATCAGGCGCGCGCCCAGTAGACGGCGAGCCAGATAAGGGCGATCAGGAGGCCCGCGATCCCGAGGCGCTGCGGCACGCTCGCGCCGAGAGCGGAGAAGGCGGGCGGCGCGGAGGGGGCGGCGGGGAGGTCGGAGGAGGGCTCCATTAGGGGGTCCCGGAAATGTAATATTATAACATCGCGGGCGAACATACGCCCGGCCCGGCGATGCCGCAAGCGCGGAGCGCGGGCTTTTGCCGCCTCGTCAGCGGCCTTCCCGGTGCCAGGCGAGGGCGAGCGCCCCGAGAATGAGGATGAGCGCGAGGGGGCCCGCCAGCAGCGGCACCTGATGGACCGCGCGCACGAGATATTGCCCGTTGCGCTTGAGGCCGAGCCAGTCGTCGCCGGCCGCGTCATGCTCGGGGCGGACGCCGCGCACGGAGGGCGTGTCCTCGGCGTCCTTGCCGACCCAGTAGATGCCGCCGCCGCTTGCCGTGACGACCGGCTTCAGACGGCTCTCCGTCGCGCGCACATCGGCAAATTCCTTCGGGTTGAGCGGCCCTGCCGCCGTCACCGCGCTGAGGTCGCCCTGCGTCACGCGGTAGAGCCCGAGTTCGCTGGCGGCAATGCGTCCTTCGAAGCGGCCGGGCGCGGTTTCTTCGAGCGCGAGTTCCTTCGTCTTGCCGGAGGGCAGGGTGACTTCGGCGGGCGGCGTCGTGTCGGCCATGGTCCGGCGTTTCACGCTCAGCGTGTCGCCCTCGATCGTGGCCGAAAGATTTTCTTCCTCGAGGTCGGGTTCCTTCATCAGCCAATGGGCGAGGCGGCGGAGAAGTTCCGCCTGCGGACCGCCGCCCTCGAAGCCGCGCGACCAGAGCCATATCTGATCGGAGAGCACCTGCGCGACGCGCCCCTTGCCGGCATGGTCGAGCACCATGAGGGGGCGTCCGCCGGGTGCTTCCATCAGCACCTCGCCGCGCTCGACCCTGCTGTCGATGACGCGGAACCAGCGGCCCCATTTGGGCGGGCTGTCGGCGCTGCCCGGAAGATCGGCGGTGACGGGGTGCTTGTGGCCGGTCGCGGTGACTTCGGGCCGGAAGCCGCCAAGCGTGATGTCGCCCGTCGGCTGAGCGGGCAGGATCACCGCGAGCGGCGTGCGGTAAAGCGAATAGGGCGAGGCGAAGGAGGGGCCCGCCGCATCGAGCAGCGCGCCGCCATTCTCGACATATTTGGCGATGTTCGACAGATATTCGAGCGGCAGCACGCCCTGCCGCTTGAAACGGTCGAAGATGATGAGGTCGAACTGGTCGAGCTTGTCGACGAAGAGTTCGCGCGTCGGAAAGGCGATGAGCGACAATTCGCCGATGGGCGTTCCGTCCTGTTTCTCCGGCGGGCGGAGGATGGTGAAGTGGACGAGATCGACGGAGGGGTCTGCCTTCAGCAGGTTGCGCCAGGTACGCTCGCCCGGATGCGGCTCGCCGGAAACGAGAAGCACGCGCAGACGGTCGCGGATGCCATTGGCGACGACGACGGCGCGATTGTTGAGGAGCGTGAGTTCCTCCGGGCCGGGCGCGACGTCGATCTCGATGACGTTGAGGCCGCCGTGCTTCAGCGACAGCGAGACCTCCGTCTTCTCGCCGACGGTCACGGCGGTCTTCATCACTTCCTTGCCGTCGATGGAGATGGTGACCGGCGCGGTCATGCCGGATGCCTCGCCCGCGCTTGCGCCCGTGTCGTCGACGCGGAAGGCGAGCTTCACCGCTTCGTCGACAATGCCGAAGCGCGGCGCCTCGAGCACGGTCAGGCGGCGGTCCCTCTCGTTCCTGCGGCCGACAATGAGCGCATGAACGGGCGCGTCGAAGCCGAGCGCCGCCGCGGTCTTCGGCACGTCATGGACTTCGCCATCGGTGATGAGAACGGCGCCAGCCACCCGCTCGCGGGGCACATCGGCCAGAGCGCCTTCAAGAGCCGCGAAGGCGCGCGTGCCTTCGCCGTCATTCTCGGAGCTACCGCCCGCGCCGCCCTCGACTTCCACGATGCGCGTCTCGACGCCCTTGAGGTTCCGGATCGCTTTCTCGATGCGGGCAAGCGCCTCGCCTGCCTCCTTCCGGCGCGCGCCGACATCCATGCTCTGGCTTCGATCGACGACGATGGCGGCAACGTCCGGCACGGGCTGGCGGTCTTCCTCGCGCATGGTCGGGTTGAGAAGCGCAAGCAGCGTGATGGCGAGCGCCGCCATGCGCCAGGCCGTGCCGCGCGCGCCGCGCCAGGCCGAATAGGCGGTGATCGCGATCCCGGCGCTCCCGAGAAGGGCGATGAGCGGCAGCGGAAGGGCAGGCTCGAATATGATGTCCCAGGCCATGCGCGCTCCTACCGTCCCAGCCGCTCGAGGAGCGCAGGCACATGGACCTGATCGGATTTGTAATTGCCCGTCAGCGCATACATGACGAAATTGATACCGAAGCGTTCGGCCAGTTCGCGCTGCATCTCGCCGCCCGGCTGGCAGGGATAGAGCGGGCGGCCGCTCGCGTCGCGCGCCCAGGCGGCGGCATAGTCGTTGGAGCCGATGACGATCGAGGAGACGCCGTCATTGGAGTGGTGCGCGCCCGTGCTGCTTGCGCTCGTCGCCTCGACCCAGAGCTGGCCGCCCGCCCAGCGGCCGGGAAAAGTCTGCAGCAGATAAAAGGACTTGGTGAGCACATGCCCCTCCGGCACCGGCTCGAGCGCCGGAATGTCGAGGCGGCTGAGAAGGCGGCGCAATGTCTCCGTGCCGGGACCCGGCTGGCCGCCCATGGCGCGGTCCTGATCGCGCGTATCGAAGAGGATCGTGCCGCCCGTCTTCATGTAGCGGTCGATGCGCGAAAGCGCCTCGGGGGAAAGCGCTTCCTGTCCGGGGGTCATCGGCCAGTAGAGAATGGGAAAGAAGGAGAGTTCGTCATGGGCGACATCGACGCCCATGGGGTCGGCGGGCTCGAATGAGGTCCGTTCACGGAGAATTGCGCTCAGCCCCGTGAGCCCGGCGCGGCTCACCTCATCGACCGAGGCATCGCCCGTCAGCACATAGGCGAGATGGGTTTCGGTCGTCGCGGCCAGGGCGAAGCTGTCCGGATCGGCTGCGCGGGCGGGCGTCGCATGCGCGGCGGCGAGGATGGCGAGCCCCGCGGCGAGAACGGGCAGAAGCGCCCCGCGCCTGCGGCGGCGGATCGGGTTCGCATCGAAAAGCCCCGTTACATAGAGGGCGGCGATACCGTCGGCGATGATGAGCGCAAGAGCGAACGCCAGCGCCCAGGGGCGGAGCCGCATTTCGGCCGCATCGGCGTAATTGTGTCGGTTGGCGATCCCGGAAAGCGCGCCCATCCGCTCGAGCTTCATGTCGGCGCGGGCAAGGTTGAAGGCGCGGGGGCTGTCGGCGGGGCCGTAAAGCCCCGGTGGATTGCGCGGGCTGACTTGCGTGCTGTCGAAGGCGGTCGCCGCGATAGGGATCGCTGTCGCGGGCGGCGGGCCGAGATGTCCGAAGCCGTCCAGCGTGCGGGCCGGCGCAAGCGTCGCCTCCGTGGCATGGCTCTCCGCGCCGCCCGGCGCGACGCCTTGCGAAAGGGCGACGACGCGCCTCAGCATTTCGACGAAGAGGCCGGAGAGAGGCAGGTTGGACCAGTCGCCATTCGCCGTGACATGGAAGAGAACGACGAGCCCCTTGCCGCGCTTTGTCGCGGTGACGAGGGGCGTACCATCCTGAAGCCGCGCCCAGGTGTGGCTGGCAAGGTCGATCGTCGGTTCGGCGAGCACCTGACGCGAGACGGATACATCGTCCGGCACCTGCAGGCCGAAAAAGGGGCTCGACGCCTCGAAGGGGGCGAGATGCTGCGGGTTCGTCCAGGAGAGCGTGCCGCCGAGCGCGCGCCCGCCGGTCCGCAGCGGCACGGGGAGGAGATCGTCGCCTTCGCCCGCCATTCGCGGGCCTGCAAAGCGCAGAAGCACGCCGCCATCCTCGACCCAGGCGGCGATGGCGTCGCGGTCGGAGCCGACGAGATTGCCGAGATCGGAAAGCACGAGCACCGAAAGCGACGATGAGAGAAGGTCGGCGATCTCGCTTTTGGCCTCGCGCGCGGCGGAGGCGCGGCGCACTTCGGCGAAGGGATCGAGCGCCTTCTGGAGATAGTAGAGATCGGAGAGAAGCGGCTGCGCTTCCTCGATTGGCGCGCCGGACACGATGCCCACGCTGCGCCGCCGCCAGCGCTCGTCGATGAGGCTCACCGTGCCCGCCGAATTTTCTCCCGCGATGTCGATGCGGCTGATGCGGTTGCGCAGTTCGAGCGGAATGTCGAAATGCACCGGCGTCGAGAGCTGCCCGGCCGCGAAGTTATAGTTCACTTCGGCGACGAGCCCGCCATCGGTCTGGAGCGCCCGCACGCCTCCCGATTTCGGCGCCGTGCCGTCGGCGCGGAGAACCGTGGCGACGAATTGGTCTCCCTCGGTCGCGGGAGGGAGGAGGGCGAGGGCAATGTCGTCGGGCCGGGGCTCCACGACCTCGAGGCCATGCGATCCGGCGAGCGCCGAAAGTGCGGCGGAGAAGCGCGACGCCTTGCCATCGTCGAGCCCGTCGCTGAGCCAGATGATCTGCGCGCCTGCGGCAGGCAGGACGTGCGGGCCTGCGAGCCGGGCGGCGAGCGCGAGGCGGTCGGTCGCAACTGGCAGGGGCTGAAGGGCGCGGGCGCGCGCCGAAGCATCGTCGGCCGAGCCGAAGATGAGCTCGGGGGGTGTTGCGGCGGGCGCCGTGCCGACGACGAGGACGGGGCGGTTGTCGCGCCGCGCCTCGGTCATGAGGGCGTCGATGGCGTTGACGCGGTCGCGCCAGCGCGCGCCGGAGGCCCAGCCATTGTCGACGACGATGAGCAGCGGCCCGGAGCCCGCGACCTTCGGCGCCGGGTTCCAGAGTGGGTCGGCGAGAGCGATGACGATGAGTGCGGCAAGCACGGAGCGCAGGATCAGCAGCCAGAGCGGCGTGTGGGCCGGGGTCTCCTCTTCCGGGGCGAGGCCGATGAGAAAGCGGATCGCGGGAAAGCGCACGCGCTTCGGGAGCGGCGGGCTGATCCTGAGCAGCCACCAGATCGCGGGGAGGGCGGCGAGCCCGAGGAGCATCCAGGGGCTGGCGAAGGCGAGCGCGCCGAGGTGAAGCATGGCGTTCACGCCCCCGGACGCGACGGCCTGCGGGCGTCGAGCGGGCCGGACAATGCGCCGTAAAGCGCAAGAAGCGCCGTATGCGGCGCGCGGTCCGTGCGGTGGGTGGCGAAGGTGAAGTTGAGGCGCTGCGCCGCGTCCATGATGCGGTTGCGATGAAGGGCAAGCTGCGCGTGATAGGCGCCGCGCAGCCGCTCGGCGCGGCCGCGCATCAGACGGAGATTTTCCTCGATCCCTTCAAATTCCGTGCGGCCGGTGAAGGGAAAATCCTCCTCCGCCGGGTCGAGCACCTGGATGAGATGGCCCTGTATCCCGTCCGCCGCATAGCTCTTGAGGCAGGTGACGATGTCATCGGCGGGCGAGAGGAAATCGCTGATGAGAACGACCTGCGCATAGCGCGGCAGGCGCTGGGGGGGCGGCAGGCTCGATTGGTCGCCCGTTCCCGATGCGTCGATGAGCGCATGCGCCATGCGGCGCAGGGCGGTGCGGCCCGCCGTTGCGGCCGCGCCGCCGCCGAGCGGGGCCACGCTCTCGCCGCCCTGGACGAGAAGCGATGTCAGCGCGAGGGCGAGCACGGTGGCGCGGTCCTTCTTCGTCGTCAGCGCAAGTTCCGAGGCGTAGTCCATGGAGGGCGAGCCGTCGCGCCATATCCAGACGCTTTCGGCTGCTTCGAGTTCGACCTCGCGCACGAACAGGTGGCGTGAGCGGGCGGAGTGGCGCCAGTCGACGTTTGCGGCCGTGTCGCCCTCGCGGAAGCGGCGGAACTGCCAGAAGCTCTCGCCCATCCCTGTCCGCCTGCGGCCATGCACGCCCTGCGCGACGGTGCTGGCGATGCGCTCGGCTTCCGCCGCCAGCGGCGGCAGTGCTTCGGCCAGCGCTTCGGCCTGCTCGCGAAGGCCCGTCGCTGCCGGTGTGGCCGCCAGTGAGAAGGGAAGCCGCATGGCGCTGGCCCTAAATGTTGCGGCAGAGACGCTCGATGACGCCGCTGACGGTGACGCCTTCCGCACGCGCCGAGAAATTGAGCGCCATGCGGTGGCGCAGCACCGGCGCCGCCAGCACCTTCACATCCTCGATCGAGGGCGAGAAGCGCCCGTCGATGAGCGCGCGGGCGCGCACGGCGAGCATCAGCGCCTGGCTGGCGCGCGGGCCGGGGCCCCAGGCGACATGGCGTTCGACCTCGGCGGAGGCGCCCTCTTCGGGGCGCGCGGCGCGCACGAGTTCGAGGATCGCGTTCACGACCTTCTCGCCCACCGGCACACGGCGCACGAGCCGCTGCGCGGCGCGCAGGTCTTCCGCCGTCATGGCGGGGCGCACCGTCGTTTCCTCGAGGCCTGTCGTTGTCAGCAGCATGCGCCTTTCAGCCTCGAGGTCGGGATAGTTGACGTCGATCTGCATGAGGAAGCGGTCGAGCTGCGCTTCGGGCAGCGGGTAGGTTCCTTCCTGTTCCAGCGGGTTCTGCGTTGCGAGCACATGGAAGGGCGAGGGCAGTTCGTAGCGCACGCCTGCCACCGTCACCTGCTTTTCCTGCATGGCCTGCAGCAGCGCCGACTGCGTGCGGGGGCTGGCGCGGTTGATTTCGTCGGCCATCAGGAGCTGGCAGAAGACCGGGCCCTTGATGAAGCGGAAGCTTCTGTGGCCGCGTTCGGATTCCTCCAGCACCTCCGAGCCCAGAATATCGGCGGGCATGAGGTCGGGGGTGAACTGCACGCGCTTGTCGTCGAGCCCGAGCACCGCCCCCATGGTGTGGACGAGCAGCGTCTTCGCCAGGCCCGGCACGCCCACTAGCAGCGCATGGCCGCCCGCCAGCACGGTGACGAGCGTCTGGTCGATCACCTGCTCCTGGCCGTAAATGACTTCGCCAATGGCCGCGCGCGCCGCCGCGATCTTTGCGCCGGTGGCCTCGATTTCCTGAACGGCGTTACCGTCCGCTTCACTGAGTGTCTGCATTGACCTAAGTATAAAGAATGCTATGGCCTTTCAGAAGCGAAAGGCGTGGCAGGCCGCCACTGGCCGCCGGCCACCATTCGCAATGGGCTTCTTGACGATAATATGGCCGGCCGCGTGGTTTGGCATCAGGGAAGCGGAGAGTATGGCGTCGTCCACCGAAAAGAAGGCAGAAGGGACACAGGTCCAGAACCCGTCGGGGCTTCTTTCCGCCGCGGAAGCGGAGGGCAGGAAGGCGCGCGGCCTGCCGCCGGTCCATCTGTGGAATCCCGATTTCTGCGGCGACCTCGACATGCGAATCGCTCGCGACGGCACCTGGTTCTATATGGGCACGCCAATCGGCCGCGAACGGCTCGTCCGCCTCTTCTCGACCATTCTCCGGCATGACGAGGACGGGAAGTACTATCTCGTCACCCCCGTCGAGAAAGTGGGGATCAGGGTCGACGACGCGCCCTTCGTGGGGGTCGCCATGTCGGTCGAGGGAAGCGGCCGCGAGCAGGTTCTGAGTTTCACGACCAATGTCGGCGATCTGACGGTCGCGGGGAAGGAACATCCGATCCGCTTCGTCGTCGATGCCCGGACGGGGGAGCCCGCACCTTACGTCCATGTGCGGGCGCGGCTCGAGGCGCTCATCAATCGCGCCGTCTTCTACGATCTCGTGGAACTCGGCGTCGAGGAGGAGCACGAGGGCCGGCGATGGTTCGGCGTCTGGTCGGGGGGCGTGTTCTTCCCCTTCATGCCGGCCGAGGAGATGGCGGTCTAGGCCGCGGCAACCATGAACGATTACCGCTCGAGGATACTCGCCCATGTGGACCCCGCGCCGCCGCCGCTCGAAGTCATGCTGGGGCCGACCGCGCCGCGGGGCGATGGCGACCTCGCGCCGCTCGACTGGGTCGATCGCGATCAGCGCCCGGTCCTGCGGCCGGCTGCCGTGCTCGTTCCCGTGGTCGAATATCCGGACCAGCCGAAGGTGCTGCTGACGCGCCGCTCCGACAATCTCGGCAATCACGCGGGCCAGGTCGCCTTTCCTGGGGGCAAGATGGACCCCGGCGAGCTTCCGGCGCAAACGGCGCTGCGCGAGGCCGACGAGGAGGTGGGGCTCCAATCCTCATTCGTCGAGATCGCGGGCTATCTCGACACCTACGAGACGGGAACCGGCTTTCGCATCATGCCGGTGGTCGGCTTCGTGCGGCCGGGCTTCACGCTCAGAATTCAGGATGCGGAAGTGGCGGAAGTCTTCGAGGTGCCGCTCTCCTTTCTGATGAATCCGCTGAATCATCAGCGGCATCGCGCCACATGGCGCGGGCGGGAGCGCGAATACTATGCCATGCCCTATAATGGCCATTACATATGGGGTGCGACGGCCGGCATGCTGAAGAACATGTATGACCGGATCTTCGCCGCTCAATAACAATCCGAGGGAGTGACGCGATGAGTGCCGAGAAAGAGCTTGCCCGCGCCGAGTGGCTGAACGATGCCGATACGCGCGCCGTCATGGATGCGCTCGCCTCGGGCGGCGGCGTTTCGCGCTTCGTCGGCGGTTCGGTCCGGAACGCGCTTCTCGGCGAGCCCGTCACCGACATCGACATCGCGACGAGCGAGACGCCGGAGCGCGCGCAGGAACTCCTGACCGCAAAAGGGGTCAAGGTCGTCCCCACCGGGCTGGCGCATGGCACGATCACGGCGGTCACGCCGACGCGTCATTTCGAGATCACCACGCTCCGCGTCGACATGAAGACGGATGGCCGCCGCGCCGAAGTGGCCTTCACCGGCGACTGGCTGGAGGATGCGAAGCGGCGCGATTTCACGATCAACGCGCTTTATGCGGATGCCGACGGCACCGTGCACGACCCGCTCGGCACGGGGCGCGAAGACCTCAAGGCGCGGCGCGTCCGCTTCATCGGCGATGCCGAAGCGCGCATCCGCGAGGATTATCTGCGCATCCTGCGTTTCTTCCGCATACATGCGCATTATGGCAGGGGCGAGCCCGATGCGGAGGGGCTCAAGGCCTGCGCCAGCCTGCGCGAGGGGCTTCGCCTGCTTTCGGGCGAGCGCGTGCGCGACGAGCTGCTGAAGATTGCCGCCGCGGACGAGGCGGCTGCCGCCTTCCGCCAGATGGCCGCCGCCGGCATCCTCTCGGTCGTTCTGCCCGAGGCTTCGCGCCTCGACCGCTTCGAGAAGCTCGTCGACATCGAGGCGAACCAGCTTTTCACCTGCGACGCGGTGCTGCGGCTCGCTTCCACGCTCGATCTCGACGAGGCGGGTGTGGCGGCGCTCGCCGACCGGCTCCGGCTTTCCAACAAGGATCGCGACCGCATCTCGAAGGCGCTCAACGACAAGACGAAGGTCGTCTCCTATCTCTCCATGCGCGAGATGCGCCGCGCGGTCTATGTGATGGGCCGTGACCTCTTCAAGGACCGGGTCATGCTCGGCTGGGCGAACGACCGCAAGGATCACAACAATTTCCAGTGGCGCGCCCTGCTCGCCATGGCCGATAGCTGGGAACGGCCCGAAATGCCGCTGACCGGCCAGATGATCAAGGCGGCCGGCGTTCCCGAGGGGCCGGAGGTCGGGCGCGTCTGGCGCGAGGTCGAGGAATGGTGGATCGATTCCGACTTCACCGATGACGAGTTCTCGATCATCGAGCGGCTGAAGGCGATCGTGCAGGCGACGGTGTACTGAGACGGGGTGGGCCCGCGCGAATGCGCGGCGTTTCGCCTCCCCCCGCGACAAAGCGGCCAATTTCAAAGCGCGTGCGGGGGACGTAGCGTTCCCCCATGCGAGCCGATCTCATAGAACGATACGATCTGCGGGTTCCCCGCTACACCTCCTATCCGACAGCGCCGCATTTCGGCCCGCGCGTCGATGCGGCGCGCTATGAGACATGGCTCGGCGCTCTTGCGCCCGACACGCCGCTCTCGCTCTATGCGCATGTCGCCTATTGTGCGGAGATGTGCTGGTTCTGCGGCTGCCACACCAAGGCGACGAAGAAATATGCGCCGGTTGCGGATTATCTCGAGGCGCTTCTGGCGGAAATCTCGCTCGTCGCCTCGAAGCTTCCCTCGCGCATGGGCGTTCGCCACATCCATTTCGGCGGTGGCAGCCCCACCGTTCTGACGCCTGACGATTTCACGCGTATGGTCGATGCGATGCGGGCGCGTTTCGATCTTCTGCCCGGTGCGGAGGTCGCGGTCGAACTCGATCCGCGAACGGCAGATGAAGCCTATGTGGAGGCAATGGCGAAGGCGGGCGTCACCCGCGCTTCCATCGGCGTGCAGGACTTCAATCCGAAGGTTCAGGCGGCGATCAATCGCATCCAGCCTTTCGAGGTGACGGAGCGCGTCATCCTCTGGCTGCGGGCGCATGGCATCGGCGCCATCAATATGGATCTCTGCTACGGGCTTCCTCATCAGACGGTCGAGAGCGTCATCGAGACGGTGGAACGCGGCGCTTCGCTCGCGCCCGCGCGCATCGCGCTTTTCGGCTATGCCCATGTGCCGTGGATGAAGACGCATCAGCGGCTCATCCCCGAGGATGCGCTGCCCGACATGGCGGAGCGCTGGCGGCAATATGAGGCGGCATCGGCGCGGCTTCAGGCGCTCGGCTATGTCGCGATCGGGCTCGATCACTTCGCGCTGCCGGACGACGAACTCGTCCTTGCGCAGAGGAGCGGCGCGCTTCACCGCAATTTTCAGGGCTACACGACCGACAGCGCGCCGGCGCTCATCGGTTTCGGGGCGTCCGCCATCGGCTCGCTGCCGCATGGCTATGTGGCGAATGAAATCGCCATCGACCGCTACAAGGCGCTTGTGCGCGAGGGGCGCCTTCCCATCGCGCGCGGCATCGAGATCACGGGCGAGGACAGGCTTCGCCGCGCGATCATCGAGCGGCTCATGTGCGACATGGCGGTCGATCTCGACGAGGTGCTGGCGGCGCATGGCGCGGCCGGGGAGAGCTTCGAGAGCGAGCTTGCCTCGCTCGCCGCGCTCGAAGCCGACGGCATCGTGCGGCGCGAAGGCCGCCGCCTCGTCATGACCGAGGAGGGCAAGCCTCTCGTGCGCGCCGTCTGCGCCGCCTTCGACCGCTATCTCGACACGGGCGAGGCGCGGCACTCAAGGGCCGTCTAGTTCAGGCGATCGGCGCGAGGCGGCCTTCCGTCGCCTTCAGCAATTCGCCGGGCGCGATTTCAAGTTCGAGGCCGAAGGCGCCGCCGCTCACATAGATCGTCTCGAAGCCTTCCGCGCTCGCATCGAGAAAGGTCGGCAGTTTCTTCTTCTGGCCGAGCGGGCTGCAGGCGCCCATCTGATAGCCGGTCGTCTTCACGGCCTTCTCTTTCGCCGCGAGGTCGATGCGCTTGGCGCCGATCTCGCGCGCCAGCGCCTTGCGGTCGAGATCGCGCGAGGCGGGAACGATGGCGACCGCGAGCTTTCCGTCATCCGCCTCGACGATCAGTGTCTTGAAAAGTCGCGCGGGGTCGAGGCCGCCCGCCTCGGCCATTTCGAGCGCCGAAGTCTTGCGGTCCTTCGGCACCGGCACTTCGCGGAACGTGCCCTGGTAGCCGTTGAGGCGCAGAAAGCGCTGCGCCGCCGTCTCGCCCCTGGCCATTGGCCGTCAAGCCTTCACGGCCATTTCACCTCGGGCGGCATGGAAGACAGGATCGAGTTCACATTGCCGCCGGTCTTGAGGCCGAAGACCGTGCCGCGGTCATAAAGCAGGTTGAACTCGACATAGCGGCCGCGGCGTACGAGCTGTTCCTCGCGCTCCTCCGGCGTCCACGCCTCGTTCATGTGGCGGCGGACGAGGTCGGGATAGATGTCGAGGAAGGCGCGGCCGACATCCTGCGTGAAGGTGAAATCCTTCTCCCAGTCGCCCGTGTCGTGGTGGTCATAGAAGATGCCGCCCGTGCCGCGCGGCTCGTTGCGGTGGGGCAGGAAGAAATATTCGTCACACCATTTCTTGAAGCGCGGGTAATAGCTCGCATCATGCTTGTCGCAGGCGCGCTTGTAGGCGGCGTGGAAGTCCATCGTGTCGGGGTGGTCGTCGCGGCGCTGGACGTCGAGCACCGGCGTGAGGTCGCCGCCACCGCCGAACCAGGCCTTCGTCGTCACGACATGGCGCGTGTTCATGTGAACGGCGGGCACGCGCGGGTTCTGCATATGGGCGATGAGCGAGATGCCCGAGGCCCAGAAGCGGGGGTCTTCCTCGGCGCCCTGGATCTGCTTGCGGAAATCCTCCGAAAACTCGCCATGCACGGTCGAGATGTGTACGCCGACCTTCTCGAAGACGCGGCCATGCATGACCGACATTTCGCCGCCGCCTTCGTCCTTCGTGCCGTCGCCGCGCGTCCAGGGAGTGCGGACGAAGCGGCCGGGCTGACGCTCCGCATAGGTGCCGGCGAGCTCGTCCTCCAGCTTCTCGAATTCGGCGCAAATCATGTCGCGCAATTCGCGAAACCAGGCTGCCGCGCGCGCCTTTCGCTTTTCGGTGAGATCCGTCATGCCCCGCCTCCAGAAATTGACGCCGCATTTGTAGCGGCCGGAAACGCTCCTGTCTGCCTCAAGCCCTCGCCGAGCACCATGGCGGCGGCGATCGCGACATTGAGGGAGCGGGTATCCGGGCGCATGGGCACGGTGAGGCGGGCGTCGGCCCGTTCATGGACATGGGGCGGAACGCCGACCGATTCCCGGCCGAGGAGAAGCGTGTCGCCGGGGCGGAACGAGAAGCGCCAATAGGGCTCGGCGCTCTTCGTCGTCAGGAGGATGAGGCGCTCGCCCTGTTCGCCGCTGAACTGCCGGGCGGCCAGAAAAGCCTCCCAGCTCGCGTGCCGCGTCACCTCCGCAAGGCCGATATAGTCGAGGCCGGCCCGCCTGACACCCCGGTCGCCCCAGGGGAAACCACAGGGTTCGATCACATCGACCGGGACGCCAAGGCAGGCGCCGAGGCGGATCAGCGTGCCGGTGTTCTGGGGAATATCGGGCTCGAAAAGGGCAAGGCGCATCGGTCTCTTCCGGCTCGGGGGCATTGATTGAACTATGCGGCGATGCGTCATCCTGCCACAGTGAAGCCGGGGCTGGACAAGCTCCCCGATGGATGCCACAAAACGCCGCATATGGGGCGAAGTCCGGGGATTCGGTCCCGGAATCGGGGGCTTTCGCTCTTAATATGCGGGTGTGCCGCGTCGCTTCGACCTTGGGGGGAGTTTCCTCGAAGGGCCGCCGGAAGGGGTGGGAGAGCGGCGTCAGGCCTTTCATTCAAGGAGACCTCAACCGTGGCAGAAATCCACGCGGACGAGCCCACACGGCGCGACTTCCTTTATGTGGCCACTGGCGCCTTCGCTGCCGTCGGAGCAGCTGCCGCCGTCTGGCCGCTCATCGACCAGATGAACCCGGACGCCTCGGTTCTGGCGCTCGCCTCCACCGAGGTCGATCTTTCCAACATCCCGGTCGGTCAGGAAATCACGATCAAGTGGCGCGGCAAGCCGGTCTTCGTGCGCCACCGCTCCGAGGCGGAGATCAAGGCGGCCGATGAGGTCGATGTCGCCTCGCTCCCCGATCCGGAGACGGACGACCAGCGCGTCATGAAGGGCCCGAACGGCGAACTCGAGCGGCAGTGGCTCGTCCTTGTCGGTATCTGCACCCATCTGGGTTGCGTGCCGCTCGCCTACAAGGGCGAATATAACGGCTATTTCTGCCCCTGCCACGGCTCGGTCTACGACACCTCCGGCCGCATCAGAAAGGGGCCCGCGCCGCTCAACCTCGCGGTTCCGCCCTATTCGTTCATTTCCGACACCAAGATAAAAATCGGCTGAGGGGACGCGAAATATGAGCGGTCACAGCACCTACAATCCCGGTAACGGCTTCTCGCGCTGGCTTGATGCGCGCCTGCCGATCGTCCGGCTCGCACATGACACGGCGGTGAGCTACCCCGTGCCGAAGAATCTCAACTACTGGTGGACGTTCGGCGGCATCCTCACCATGTGCCTTGCCGTCCAGATCGTCACCGGCATCGTGCTCGCCATGCACTATATCCCGCAGACGGAACTGGCCTTCGCCAGCGTCGAGCACATCATGCGCGATGTGAACTATGGCTGGCTGCTGCGCTATATCCACGCGAACGGCGCGTCGATGTTCTTCATCGCCGTCTATGTCCACATGTTCCGCGGCCTCTATTACGGCTCCTACAAGGCGCCGCGCGAGGTGCTGTGGATTCTCGGCGTGCTCATTTACCTGCTGATGATGGCGACGGCCTTCTTCGGCTATGTGCTTCCCTGGGGCCAGATGAGCTTCTGGGGCGCGACGGTTATCACCAACCTCTTCAGCGCGATTCCGTTCGTCGGCCAGTCGATCTCGACCTGGCTCTGGGGCGGTTTCTCGATCGGCGATCCGACGCTCAACCGCTTCTTCTCGCTGCACTATCTCTTCCCGTTCCTCATCGCCGGTGTCGTCATTCTGCACATCTGGGCGCTGCATGTGACCGGGCAGAACAATCCGGCAGGCATCGAGGTCAAGAACAAGGATCAGGACACGGTTCCCTTCACGCCCTATGCGACGGCGAAGGACCTGTTCGGCATGTCGATCTTCCTGCTCATGTTCGCCTTCTTCGTGTTCTTCAATCCGAACTCGCTCGGCGACGTTGCGAACTACGAGGTGGCCAATCCGCTGAAGACGCCGCCCCATATCGTGCCGGAATGGTACCTGCTGCCCTTCTACGCGATCCTTCGCGCAGTGCCCGACAAGCTCGGTGGCGTGCTGCTCATGTTCGGCGCCATCGGCATCCTCTTCGTGCTGCCCTGGCTCGACACGTCGAAGGTGCGCTCGGCGCGCTTCCGCCCGCTCTTCAAGCAGTTCTTCTGGATTCACTTCGTCGTGTGTCTGGGGCTTGGCTGGTGCGGTGCGAAGACGCCCGACATGGTCGTCATGCAGGTCGGCGAGATCGCCTTCACGGTGACGCATCTCGCGCGCATCCTGACCTTCTACTACTTCTTCCACTTCCTCGTTCTCTTCCCCGTGCTGGGGCTGATCGAGAAGCCGAAGCAGCTGCCCGAGAGCATCGCCGCATCGGTTCTTGGCAAATCCGCCGCGAAGAACTGAGCAGGGGAGAGAGCCAAATGACAAAGATGATCGGAACTTCTTCCCGCTCGCGCTTCGGCGTGAAGCTCGCAGGTGTCGCCGCGGTTGCGGCGGTGGCCTTCGGCGCGGTCTTCGCCCTGTCGGGGCCGGTTCGCGCCGAGGGTGGCGAGGCCCATCTGAAGCAGGTGAACTGGTCCTTCGAGGGGCCGTTCGGCACCTATGACCGCGACGCGCTTCGCCGCGGCTACAAGGTCTACAAGGAAGTCTGCGCGACCTGCCACTCGGCGAAGTATCTGCACTTCCGCAATCTCGGCGAGCCGGGCGGACCGGAATTCTCCGAGGCCGAGGTGAAGGCGCTTGCCGCCGAAATCAAGGTTCAGGACGGACCCGACGCTTCGGGCGAGATGTTCGAGCGTGACGGCAAGCCGAGCGACGTCTTCCCCTCGCCCTATCCGAACGAGGAAGCGGCCGCGGCCGCGCTCGGCGCCGCGCCGCCGGATCTCTCGCTCATGGCCAAGGCGCGCGAGGGCGGGGCGACCTATATCTACACCCTGCTGACGAGCTATGCGGAAGCGCCGGCCGACGTCACCGTTCCGGCGGGCGGCCACTACAACCCGGCCTTCACGGCGGGCGGCGGCATCATCGCCATGCCCGCGCCGCTGAGCGACGGCCAGGTCGACTATGAGGACGGCACGCCGAACACCCTCGATCAGGAGGCGAAGGACGTGGCGCACTTCATGATGTGGATGGCCGAACCCAAGCTCGAGCAGCGCCACCGCCTCGGCTTCCAGGTCGCGCTCTATCTCCTCGCGCTGGCGGGTCTCCTCTATTTCGTGACGCGGAAGGTCTGGCAGGACCAGCACTGACGCCACACGGCATTTCAGGCGGAAAAGGGCCTCTCAGGAGGCCCTTTTTCATGTTCATCGCGGAATTTCTTGTTATGGTCCCGCCGGTTTGGCCGGCGTATCGGCAGTGAGGAGCGGCGATGGCGAAGACAGTTCTGGGCGTGATCGGCGGCAGCGGCGTCTATGAGCTTCCGGGCTTGCGGAACGAGCGCTGGGAGCGCGTTTCGACGCCTTGGGGCGAGCCGTCGGACGAGCTTCATTTCGGCGAGCTGCCGACCGCGAACGGCCCGGTCGAGATGGTGTTTCTGCCGCGTCACGGGCGCGGCCACCCCCATTCGCCATCGAGCATCAACTACCGGGCCAATATCGACGCGCTCAAGCGCGTGGGCGTTACCGACATCATTTCGGTTTCGGCGGTCGGTTCGCTCAAGGAGGAATTGCCGCCGGGCACTTTCGTCATCGTCGATCAGTTCATCGACCGCACCTTCGCGCGCGAGAAGAGCTTTTTCGGCGAGGGGTTCGTGGCGCATGTCTCGATGGCCGAGCCCGTCTGCCCACGCCTCGGCGACCATATCGAGGCGGCCTGCAAGGCCAACGACATACGCTATTCGCGCGGCGGCACCTATCTCGTGATGGAGGGGCCGCAATTCTCGACCCTCGCGGAATCGAACCTCTATCGTTCCTGGGGATGCTCCGTCATCGGCATGACCAACATGCCGGAGGCCAAGCTCGCGCGCGAGGCGGAGATCTGTTACGCGACCGTCGCCATGGTGACGGATTATGACTGCTGGCATCCGCATCATGCGCATGTCGAGGTTTCGGATGTGGTGCGCGTGCTGGAGGAAAATGCCGGCCATGCGCGGGCCGTGGTTCGCGCGGTCGCGGAGAGCTTCGGGCCGGAGCGCGCGCCTTCGCCGCAGGGCTTCGACCGTGTGCTCGATACCGCGCTCATCACCGCGCCGGCCAAGCGCGACCCCGAACTCGTCAGGAAGCTCGATGCGGTCGCCGGCCGTGTGCTGCGCCCGGCAAGCTGAGGCTGGAGACCATGGACGTCAAAGATTTCATCCGCACCATTCCCGACTATCCGAAGCCCGGAATCCTGTTCCGCGACATCACGACCTTGCTGGGTGACGCCGCGGGCTTCCGGCAGGCGGTCGATGCGCTGGTCGATCTTCACAAGGGTGCGAAGTTCGATCTCGTGGCGGGAATCGAGGCGCGCGGTTTCATTCTCGGCGGAGCGGTCGCGCATCAGCTCGAGCTCGGTTTCGTGCCCGTCCGCAAGAAGGGCAAGCTGCCCTGGAAGACCATCGGCCAGGAATATGATCTCGAATACGGCACCGATACGGTGGAAATTCATTCGGATGCGGTCGGCGAAGGCGACCGCGTGCTGCTGATCGACGATCTCATCGCGACGGGCGGCACGGCGGAAGCGGCGGTCAAGCTCATTGCGCGCGCCGGTGGCAATGTCATGGCGGCGAGCTTCGTCATCGAGCTTCCGGAACTTGGCGGGCGTCAGCGGCTCGAAGCGTTCGATATCGAGGTTTTGTCGCTCTGCTCATTCGAGGGGCACTGAACACTTCCGATGGAATGGATTGCTGATCCGACGATCTGGCTGGGTCTCACCACTCTTGTCGTGCTCGAGATCGTCCTCGGTATCGACAATCTCGTCTTCATCGCGATCCTTGCAGACAAGCTGCCGCCGCATCAGCGCGACCGGGCGCGGCTGACCGGGCTCAGCCTCGCACTCATCATGCGCCTCGGGCTCCTTGCCAGCATCTCATGGCTCGTGACGCTGACGGCGCCGCTCGTCACTGTCTACGGAGTAACCGCCTCGGGCCGCGATCTCATCATGCTTGCGGGCGGCATGTTCCTGCTCACCAAAGCGACGAGAGAACTGCATGAGCGGCTGGAGCCGCCGCAGACGGACCGGAACGCGCCCAAGGTTCATGCGGGCTTCTGGCTTATCGTCACGCAGATCATCATTCTCGATGCCGTCTTCTCGATCGACAGCGTCGTCACCGCCGTCGGGATGGTCGACAATCTTGCGGTCATGATGATTGCCGTCATCATTGCCATTCTGGTGATGATGCTTGCTTCCAAGCCGCTGACCACCTTCGTCAACGCGCATCCGACCGTCGTCGTGCTCTGCCTCGGCTTTCTAATGATGATCGGCTTCAGCCTGATCGCGGAAGGCTTCGGCTTCCATATTCCCAAAGGCTATCTCTACGCGGCCATCGGCTTTTCCATCCTTATCGAAGCGTTCAACCAGTGGGCCAACCGGAACAGGGCGAAGCTGGCCGCCGCGCGGCCTTTCCGGCAGCGCACGGCGGAGGCCGTCTTCCGCCTGCTGGGCGGTGAGATCGATGAGGGCGAGGCGGGCGTTGCGGGGCCGGCGGCGGAGGTGGAGGGCGGCGGTTTCGGCGCCGAAGAGCGCACCATGGTCAGCGGCGTTCTCATGCTCGGCGAACGGCAGGTGAGCTCGATCATGACGCCGCGGCCTGAAATCGTCTGGATTTCGCTTGCCGACGACGCCGAGAAAACGCTCGCCACATTGCGCAATTCCTCGCACGGGCTCTATCCGGTCTGCCGCACCACGGTTGACGATCTCGTCGGCTATGCGCGGGCGAAGGATCTGATGGAGGATCTTCTGACGCAGGGCCGCGTCGATGAGAAGCGCAGCATCAGGGAGCCGCTCGTGGTGCATGAGGGGCTCGGCGTGCTGAAGCTGCTCGACATGTTCCGGCGCACGCGCGTTCAGCTCGCTTTCGTCACCGACGAATATGGCACCATCGAGGGACTCGTGACCTCGACCGACATGCTGGAGGCGATCGCCGGCGAATTCCCCGACGAGGAGAGTGGCGTCCACTGGCTAACCGAACTCGGCGAGGGGCATTGGCGCGTCGAGGGCTGGGCCGACATTCGCCATCTTGCGGTCGCCATCGGGCGCGATCTCGCGATGCAGGGCGATCATTATTCGACCATTGCGGGCTATGTGATGTGGTATCTGGGGCGCCTGCCGGAGCTTGGCGACCGGCTCGAGCGCGACGGGCTTGCCTTCACGGTGACGAAGATGGAAGGTCATCGCATCGCGGAGATCGAAATAGAAGATCGTCCCGCCCAGGGCACGGACTGACAATCGTCGAGAGGTTGGGCCCATGAAAATCAACGGCGTTCATTATCGCACGATCCGGGTTGCGGATGACGGCTGGTCCATCGAGGTGATCGACCAGACGAAACTGCCGCATGAATTTGACTTCGTTCGCCTCGTCTCGGCGGACGATGCCGCGCGCGCGATCAAGGACATGATCGTTCGCGGCGCGCCGCTCATCGGCGCGACGGCGGCCTATGGCCTCTGTCTGGCGCTGCGCGACGATGCCTCCGACGCCACGCTCCACGAAGCCTATGCGATGCTCGCGGCGACGCGACCAACCGCCGTCAATCTCAAATGGGCGCTCGACGAGATGGTGAAGGCCGTGACGCCGCATGGCGGCCGGAGCCGCGTCGAGGCTGCCTATGCGGCGGCGGCAAAGATCTGCGACGATGATGTCGAGATCTGCCGCCAGATCGGCATCAACGGCCTCAAGATCATTCGCGGCGTCGCGGAATCGAAGCCGGGCCGGACCGTCAACGTGCTCACCCATTGCAATGCGGGCTGGCTTGCCTGCGTCGACTGGGGCACGGCGCTCGCGCCGATCTATATGGCGCATGATGCGGGCATCCCCGTTCACGTCTGGGTCGACGAGACGAGGCCGCGCAATCAGGGCGCTTCGCTTACCGCCTTCGAGCTTGGCGGTCACGGCGTTCCGCACACGATCGTTCCCGACAATACGGGCGGGCATCTGATGCAGCACGGGCTTGTCGATCTCTGCATCGTCGGCACGGACCGGACGACGGCGACGGGCGATGTCGCCAACAAGATCGGCACCTATCTGAAGGCGCTGGCGGCGCAGGACAATGACGTTCCCTTCTATGTCGCGCTGCCGCACACCACGATCGACTGGACGCTCAGCGATGGCGTGCGCGAAATTCCGATCGAGCAGCGCAGCGCCCGCGAGGTCACGCATATGACGGGGCGGACGGAGAAGGGCGAGATCGTGACGGTCGAGATTTCCGCGCCGGGA
Organism: Parvibaculum sp.; assembly: GCF_035325945.1. Taxonomy (GTDB): domain Bacteria; phylum Pseudomonadota; class Alphaproteobacteria; order Parvibaculales; family Parvibaculaceae; genus Parvibaculum. Next base: position 29,677 of record NZ_DAOKYX010000012.1, on the reverse strand, counting down.
AGCCCCGCCGCGAATTACGGCTTCGATGTGACGCCCGCGCGTTTCGTCACCGGGCTCGTCACGGAGCGCGGCGTGGCGGCGGCGAGCCGCGAAGGATTGCTCTCGCTCTATCCGGAGAGGCGCGATGGCTGACGAAGCCTGGCTGCGCCAATGCGTGATTGATGCCGGGCTCGATCTGGCGCGCACGGGGCTCTCGCCGCAGAGATCGGGCAATGTTTCGGCGCGATGCGGCGATGTCGTTCTCATCACGCCTTCGGGCGCTGCCTATGAGGATATTCTGCCGGAAGACATTGTGGCGCTGAGGCTCGACGGGAGCGTCGCCTCCGGCAGGCTTCAGCCTTCGAGCGAATGGCCGATGCATGTTGCGATCTATCGCGCGCGGGAGGATGCGGGCGCCATCGTCCATGCGCATTCCGACCATGCGGTCACGCTCGCCGTCATGAAGCGAGCGATCCCGGCCTTTCACTACATGGTGGCGGTCGCGGGCGGGAGCGACATTCGCTGCGCGCCCTATGCGACTTTCGGTTCGGAGGCGCTGGCCGCTCATGCGGTGGCCGCGCTCGAGGGTAGGCGGGCCTGCCTTCTCGCCCATCACGGGCAGATCGCCGTCGGCGCGACGGTGGAGGACGCGCTTCACCTTGCCCATGAGGTCGAGACGCTCGCCGGTCAATATTGGCGAGCGCTGCAGATCGGCGAGCCCGAGCTTCTCGACGCCGACGAGATGGCCCGCGTCGTCGAGAAGTTCAGAACCTATGGAAAGCCGCTTTTCTGATCGCGGCAGCGATCACTCCGTCAGTAGCTTCTTCACGGCGGACTGGAACTTCGCCGAGTCGGGTGTCGTGGTGCTCGCGAACCATGTCTTCAGCCTGCCGTCGCGGCCGATGAGATATTTGTAGAAATTCCAGCGCGGCTTCGAGAGAAAGCCACCCTGTTCTCCTATCCACTGAAAGAAGGGATGCGCGTCTCGCCCCTTCACGCACACTTTCTCCGTGAGCGGAAAGTCGACGCCGAAATTCATCTCGCAGAAGGTCGCGATTTCCTCGGCATCGCCCGGCTCCTGATTGGCGAAGTCATTGGACGGCACGCCGAGAACAACGAGCCCATCCGCCTTGTGCTTCTGCCAGACGGCCTCGAGGCCTTTGTATTGCGGCGTGAACCCGCATTTTGAGGCCGTGTTCACGACGAGGATCGGGTGGCCGCGGAACCCGCTCAGGGGCAGGGGCTTTCCCTTGATGCTTTTGAACTCGAAATCGAAGGCAGTTCTGTCGCTCATGTGACCTCCCGCTCGATGGATATGTCAGAGAAGCACGAGCTTCACGTCGACATTGCCACGTGTCGCGTTGGAATAGGGGCAGACCTGATGGGCTTCGTCAACAAGGGCCTGAGCCGCCGCGCGGTCGAGGCCCGGCAGCGAAACTTCGAGGGTGACAGCGAGAGCGAAGCCCGCGCCCTTGTCGTTGGGGCCGATGCCGACATGGGCGGTGACGGCAGAATCGGCCGGGACCTTCACCTTCTTCTGGCCGGCGATCAGCTTGAGGGCGCTGTGATAGCAGGCCGAATAGCCGGCGGCGAAAAGCTGTTCGGGATTTGTGCCGGCGCCGCCCGTGCCGCCGAGTTCCTTGACGGTGTCGAGCGTGACGGCGAGCCGTCCGTCGGATGACTTCGCCTGTCCGGTCCGTCCGCCGGAGGAGGTCGCGACGGCTTCATAGAGGATCTTCATGGGTGATCTCCCTTGTCTCGTTAGGTTCGGCTAATACATAGAGAGCAATTATATTGTGCGCAATATTAAATGCGGAATTTTTCCGGTGACGGGATTTCGGAAATCAGGCGGCGAGATGCGCCCGCAGCTTTTCAAGCTTTCTCTTCGTGTCGGCCAGTTCATCGAGGGAGAGGCCGGTAGCACAGATGGCCTTGCCGGGGATGTCGGCCGCCTTCCTTTTCAGCGCCCGGCCTTCCGGCGTCAGCCCGATCAGGACCTGGCGCTCGTCGGCTTCGTTGCGCGTGCGGCGGATGAGCCCGGCGGCTTCGAGGCGTTTCAGCAGCGGGGTCAGCGTGCCTGAATCAAGAAAGAGCCGTTCGCCAAGCGCGCCGACCGTGACCCCGTCCTCCTCCCAGAGAGCCATCATGGCGAGATATTGGGGGTAGGTGAGGCCGATTTTTGCGAGGAGGGGTTTGTAGAGCTTCGTCATCTGTAATGACGCGGAATAGAGCGCGAAGCAGAGCTGGTTTTCCAGAAGCAGGGGATCGGCGGTCTTTTTCATCGGCGGCACTCGCTTGTGGTGCCGATCAATATGACTCGAATTCACAATGGCGCAATGGAATTGCGTCATCGAAAACAAAAGTGCCATCCCGATTTTAGGGATGGCACTCCGCAATCCGACAGTTCCCGCAGGCGGAAGCCCGGATGGGCGTTACACGCTATCGAAAAGTTCGAGTGTCCGCTTCAGCGCAAGCTCGGCCGCCGTCTTGTCGTAATTGTTGCGGCGATCGGAATTGAAGCCATGGTCGGCGTCATAGACATAGGAGGGCACTTCGGGATGCGCCTTCTTGATCCGCTCGACCACATCCATCGGGATCGAATGATCCTTCTCGCCGAAATGATTGATGGTCGGGCATTTTGGCGTTTCGCCGAGGAAATCCTTGATCGCGCCGCCATAGTAGCAGGCGGCGGCGTCGAGGCCCTCCACGCGGCAGGCGGCGACCCATGTGACCGTGCCGCCATAGCAATAGCCGGTGATGAAGACCTTCTCGCAGCCGTCAGCGCGGAGCTTGTCCACGCACATCTGCACGTCCATGACGGTGTTCTCGATCGGGTTCTTCGCTCGGTAGTCGAGCGACTTCTGGATGTCTTCCTGGGCGTAGGTCGCCTGGAAGTCCTTCACCTGCCGGTCGTAGAGCTGGGGCGAGAGCACGTCATAGCCCCTTGCCGCATAGCCGTCGCAAAGGTCCTTGATATGCGCCGTGACGCCGAAGATTTCCATGATGAGAACGAGGCCGCCCTTGCGCTTTCCCTCGGCCTTGACGTGGTAGCAGAGAATATCGGCGCCATCTCCGCTTTTCAGCGTGATCGTTTTTCCTTTCCGCGACATAGCATCTCCTCCCTGTCTTATGTTCTGCGCTGGACGAGTCCCTGCCCTGTGAAGCTCAGAACGAGTTCGCCATTCTGGTTCACGCCCTCGTTTCGGCTTCGGATGATGCCCCAGTTCGGCCGCGAGCGCAGTTCGATCTTTTCGATGACGGTCGTCGAATAGGAGATCGTGTCCCCCGGCCGGACTGGCGTGGGCCATTTGAGGTCGAGAAAGCCGGGGGAGGGGCCGGCCGCCGGCTCGGACGATGCCTCCTCGCGGGCTGCGGCGCGCTCGCCCATACGTGTGCGCACCATGAGCTTCATCCATGTGGCGGCGGTGTGCCAGCCGCTGGCGACGAGGCCGCCAAAGGGGCCCGCCTTCGCCGTTTCCGGGTCGATGTGAAAGGGCTGCGGATCGTATTTTGTGGCGAAGCGGACGATCTCCTCCTCGGAGAAGGTGTAGGAGCCAAGCTCCGTCCGTGTGCCGATCTCGACGTCCTCGAACCAGGGCATCAGTCTTCCACCTCCGCGCCGGGATGGCGGCGGCCGTACATGGCCCAGCCGACCATTGTCATGACCGTCTCGCGCTTCTGATTGAGTACTTCATAGGAAAAGCGCGTCAGCCCCATTTCAGGGCGGCTCCTGGAGACGCGGCGATCGACGCAGGTGCGGCGGACGGAGAGCACGTCGTCGACATAGACCGGCTTTGCCCAGCGCACTTCATCGACGCCGGGCGCGCCGAGCGATACGCTGTCGAGAATGAAATTGTCGCACAGCATGCGCATCAGCATGGAGCAGCTATGCCATCCGCTGGCGCAGAGCCCGCCAAGGATCGAGTGCCTGGCCGCTTCCTCGTCGAGGTGAAAGGGTTGCGGGTCGAACTCGCCGGCGAATTCGAGGATCTCCTCGCGGGTCACGTGCTTCGATCCGAATTCGACCGTTTCGCCGACCTTGAAATCTTCCCAGTGATATTGGGGCATCTACTCACCTCGCAGGCCGTCATCGCCCGGCAGCGACAAGGCAGGAAACCGGTCTGATGGGGCTTTCCGGCGCCTTAATTCGCAAATCGGAAGTGCATGACGTCGCCATCCTGCACCACATAGTCCTTGCCTTCGAGGCGCATCTTGCCGACATCCTTCGCGCCCTGCTCGCCGCCTAGCGCGATATAGTCGTCATAGGCGATCGTCTCGGCACGGATGAAGCCCTTCTCGAAATCGGTATGGATGACGCCCGCGGCCTGCGGCGCGCGCGTGCCTTGCGTGATCGTCCAGGCGCGCGTCTCCTTCGGGCCTACCGTGAAATAGGTGATGAGGTGAAGGAGCTTGTATCCGGCATGGATGAGGCGGTTGAGGCCGGGCTCATCGAGGCCGAGCGTTTCCAGATATTCGGTGCGTTCTTCGGGCGGAAGCTGGGCTATCTCCTCCTCGATGCGGGCGGAGATGACGACGCTCTCCGCGCCCTCGGCAGCGGCGCGTTCTTCGACGGACTTCGAAAAGCTGTTGCCGGTCGCGGCCGAACCCTCGTCCACATTGCAGACATAGAGAACGGGCTTCGAGGTGAGAAGGTTCAGCGCCTTCCATGCCTTCTCGTCGTCTTCGGAGATCTTGCCCTGAGAGGTGGCGATGCGCGCGGGCTTGCCTTCGCGCAGCAGATCGAGCGCGATGTTCATGAGGTCGAGTTGCTGGCGCGCTTCCTTGTCGCCGCCCTTTGCCTTCTTCTCGAGCGGCACGACGCGCTTTTCGAGGCTTTCGAGATCGGCGAGCATGAGTTCCGTCTCGACCGTCTCGGCGTCCGCTATCGGATCGATGCGGTTCGCGACATGCACGATGTCGCCGTCCTCGAAGCAGCGCAGCACATAGGCGATGGCGTCCACCTCGCGGATATTGGCGAGGAACTGGTTGCCGAGCCCTTCGCCCTTGGAGGCGCCTTTGACGAGGCCGGCAATGTCGACGAAGGTGAGCCGCGTCGGGATGATTTCCTTGCTCTTCGCGGCGGCGGAAAGCTTTTCAAGACGCGGATCGGGCACGGCCACCTCGCCCACATTGGGCTCGATGGTGCAGAAGGGATAGTTCGCGGCCTGCGCCGCCGCCGTCTGGGTCAGCGCGTTGAAGAGGGTCGACTTGCCGACATTCGGCAATCCGACGATGCCGCACTTGAAACCCATGACTAGCTATCTCCGTTTTCCTGACCGGTCGCAGGGCCTTTTTCCTGCGGCGGCTGTTTCTTCTCTTTCGGCGGCTCGGGATTGAGAGCCAGATGCACGCGATTGGCGAAGCTGTTGAAGCGGCCTTCCGCAAGAAGCGGCGCCTCGCTCGCGATCGTGTCGATCAGCGGCTCGACCCACTTCATCTCCGCCTTGCTGAAATCGCCGAGCACGGCGCCGAGCACGCGTTCCTTCGATCCCGGATGGCCGATGCCGAGGCGCACACGGCGGAAATTCTCGCCGATATGGGCCGCGATCGAGCGTATGCCGTTGTGCCCGCCATGCCCGCCGCCGGTCTTGATCCGGACCTTGCCGGGCGGCAGGTCGAGTTCGTCATGGAAGACGACGACGTCCTGCGGCGTCAGCTTGTAGAAGCGCATGGCCTCGCCGACGGAACGGCCGGATTCGTTCATATAGGTCATCGGCTTCAGCACGATGACCTTCTCGCCGTTCAGTACGCCTTCGGATACGAGGCCCTGAAAGCGCTGGCGCTCCGGCGAAAAGGAATGGCGGTGGATGATCGCATCCACCGCCATGAAGCCGATATTGTGCCGGTTGAAGGCATATTTCGGGCCGGGATTGCCGAGGCCGACGATGATCAGCATCGAGCTTGTCCCGGCCTGACCGGATTACTTCTTGCCGCCAGCGGCGGGCGCCTTCGCGCCTGCGGCGGGTGCAGCGGCAGCAGCAGCTTCGGCGGGAGCGGCCTGCTCGGCAGACACCACCGCAGCCGGAGCCGCGATCGTCGCGACCGTGAAATCGCGGTCGGTGATGGTCGGCTTCACGCCTTCGGGGAGCTGCACGGACGAGATGTGGATCGACGAGCCCATCTCATAGCCGGTGAGGTCCACCGTGATGAATTCCGGAATGGCTTCCGCCGGGCTGGCGAGTTCGATCTCGTGGCGGACGACGTTGAGCACGCCGCCGGCCTTGAGGCCCGGCGAGGCTTCGTGATTGATGAACTGCACAGGCACGTCGACGGTGATGATCGCGTTCTTGGCGAGACGCAGGAAGTCGACATGGATGAGGAAGTCACGGACAGGCTCGCGCTGCACGTCGCGCGGAATGACGCGTTCCTTGCGGCCATCGACGTCGATCTCGAGGAGCTGGCTCGTCAGGGTGCCCGTCTGGTAGAGGGCATTCAGATCCTTGTAGCTCACGGAAATCAGCTCGGGGGCTTTCTTGTCGCCGTAGATCACGGCGGGGACGCGGCCTGCGAGACGGAGCGAACGGACAGCCCCCTTGCTGCCCTTCGGACGCGCCTCGGCCTTGAGAGTCAGTTTCTCGGCCATGGCATTGATTCTCCAATAAAAACGGCCCTTGGGACGATCCCGTAGGGCCCGGATGCGGCGTTTCCTCCAGGGGTGTGGACGCCGACGGGGCGGTTTATAGCGCCGGAAAGGCCAAAACTCAACCCGGCGCTAGGCCGGGCGAGGGGGCAGAAACGTGGGCCGGAAGCCCCGCCAGGTCAGTCGAAAAGGCTCGAGACCGAGCGTTCCTCGGCCGTGCGGCGCATGGCCTCGCCGATGAGCGGGGCGATGGTCACCGTGCGGATGTTGTGGGCGACGCGGATCGCCTCCGTCGCCTGGATCGAATCCGTGATCACGAGTTCCTTGAGCCGCGAGGCGGAGACGCGGGCCACCGCGCCGCCGGAGAGAACGCCATGGGTCACATAGGCGGAGACGCTGGTCGCGCCCTTGTTCAGCAGCGCCTCGGCGGCATTGCAGAGCGTGCCCGCCGAATCGACGATGTCATCGACCAGGATGCAGGAGCGGCCCTTCACATCGCCGATGATGTTCATGACTTCCGATTCGCCGGCGCGCTCGCGGCGCTTGTCGACGATGGCGAGATCGGCATTGATGCGCTTGGCGATGGCGCGCGCGCGGACGACGCCGCCGACATCCGGCGAGACGACCATCAGGTCTTCGCCATTATACTGCTGCTGGATGTCGCGCGTGATGACGGGCGCGGCGAAGAGATTGTCGGTCGGGATGTCGAAAAAGCCCTGAATCTGCCCGGCATGGAGATCGAGCGTCAGCACGCGGTTGACGCCGGCCGTGGTAAGAAGATTGGCGACGAGCTTTGCCGAGATCGGCGAGCGGGGTCCGGGTTTGCGGTCCTGCCGCGCATAGCCGAAATAGGGCAGCACCGCCGTGATGCGGCGCGCGGAGGCGCGCTTCAGCGCATCGACGATGATGAGCAGTTCCATCAGATGGTCGTTCGCGGGATAGGAGGTCGACTGGATCACGAAAACGTCCTGACCGCGGACATTTTCCTGAACCTCGACAAAGACCTCCATGTCGGCGAAGCGCCGGACGACGGATTTCGTGAGGGGGAGGTTGAGATAGGCGGCTATGGCCTCGGCGAGGGCGCGATTGGAGTTGCCTGCGACGAGTTTCATAGTCTCAAATCCCTCTGGTACCGCACTGATTGTGACACCCGCGCGACGGCGCGAGCGGGTTGTAACAAGGCGTTTCGTGCCTGTAAACAGGCGCCCGGACGGGGGTGGGCGATATGTCCGGCGTTCCGGCCGGGATTTTACTCAGCTTCTGCCCGCCTCCCGGCCGCCCGAGGGAAGGACAACGGCGAGAACCCCCTCCGCCGCCGTTTCGGCGGCTTCATCGGCGATTTTGCCCCAGCGCGCGGCGATGCTTTCGGGCGAAAGCAGCCTCGACTGGGTGATTTCGCCAATCGGCCTGCCATCCCCGGATGCAACGAGCCAGTCGATGCGGACTGACGTCCGGCCTGCCTCGGCGGTGGCGATGGCAACCTTGCCGTGCAGCCGGTAGCAGCCGCAGCCCCAATCCGCCGCAGGAGCGCGGCGGGCGAGGGCATCGGCGAGCGCTCTCGTCAGCGCCTCCGCACCGTCGCCGGGGGCCGGGTCGACGGCGATATCGAAACGGAGCTTCGGACTGCGGCTCTCCTGCAGCGCAATGCTGCCTGTGCTGAGCGCGTCCGAGCCGCGATGGTCCATGGCGGCGGCCTCCGCGAAGATCGGCCGCGCCAGCGCCTCGTCGGCGGCAAAGTCGATCGAGGTGGGCGAGCGCCAGAGGGCGAGCCTCGTCGCCAGTCTCGCGGCAAGACGCTCTATGTCTTCATCGGCGAGCGCGCCCGCGTCGCCGCGTTCAAATCTTTCGTCTTCGACGATCCGGTGGAGGCGCGCGCCATGCGCATCCCTGAGATCGAGCACGGCGACCGCATAAAGGCCGCGGGGAAGGGAGGCCGCGTCGAGCACGCCGGCGATCTCGGCCGCAGGCCATGCGCCGGATCGGCGGCGCAGAAGCTCGCCAAGTAGCCGGGCCCTGTCGGCGCTTGCCTCGCCGAGCGCGGCGATGCGCACCTTCGTGGCCGTCTCGCTCGCGGGTTCCGAGGGGCGGAAGGTCGCCGCTTCGCTTGTCCGTGGAGCCTCGCTCGTCTGCGGGGTCTGGTTCGCCCGCGATGCGGGCGCGGTCGCCTCCGCGCAGCCTGCGAGCACGAGAACGGCGATGGCCGCCGCGAGGCCGCCGGGCCTGCGCGTTCTGGCCGTTCTCGGTTTCGTCATGGGCATGAGCGCCGCCCCGGAGAGAGGTGAGCGATTCGCATGACACAAGGGTATCACGCGCCGCATGCTCCGGGAGCGGTTCGTCTCAGGCGTCGGGGCGGAGCGCGATGGCTGAAATCTGCCGGCCGTAGTCGCTTTCGCCGCGATGGGTGGTGCGGCGATAGGAGAAGAAGCGTTTTTCGTCCGCGTAAGTGCAAAGGCCGAGCGTCGCCACGGCGCCGACGCCGGCTTCTTCGAGCCGCGCCGCGACGAAGGCCGGAAGGTCGAACATGAAATGGCCTTCGCGCGAGGAGGGGATGAACCAGCGCTCATTGGCGCGGGCGGCCTCGATGAAGCGTTCGCGGAATTCGGGCCCGACCTCATAGGCATCGCGCGAGATGCAGGGGCCGATGGCGGCGACGATGCGCGAGCGGTGCGCGCCGAGCACCGACATGGCCTCGACGGTCGCTTCAAGCACGCCGGTGAGCGCCCCTTTCCAGCCTGCATGGGCCGCGCCGATGACGCGCGCCTTTTCATCGGCGAAGAGAACAGGCGCGCAATCGGCGGTGAGGATGCCGAGCGCGATCAATGGTTCGTCCGTCACCATCGCATCGGCCTGCGGCGCGCTTCCATGCTCCCAGAGCGAGGTGACGCGGATCACGCTTGCGCTATGCACCTGATAGACGGTGAGGAGGCTTTCAGGCTCGCTGCCGAGCGCGCGCGCGACGCGGGCGCGGTTTTCCCTGACGGCGCCTGGATCGTCATTCGATCCGTAGCCGCAATTCAGCGTCGCATAGATGCCGGTCGAAACCCCGCCCTCGCGCGTGAAGAAGCCATGTCTCACATGAGGCAGAACGTCGAGAGGCTTTGCGGTGAGCATGTGTCGTTCCTCAATGAGGCTCCCGGGGTTCAGGAAAACCGGCGGGCGAGGGAGCGGCAGTCGGCGTGAACGCAAGAACCTTGAAGAGGCTGCCCATCTCTTCGCTCGCGGTCAACCGGTGAAGCGCGGTGTCGATGTCATGGGCCTGTTTCGGTGTCGCGCGGGATTTCAGCGCTGCTGCCCGCGCCTCGATGCCAAGCGTCTTCAGGAAGGCTCCCTGCTCGACGGGGCCATGCGCGGTGGCGCCGCCGCGCCTCGCGGCATGGGCCAGTTCCTCGAAATCGACATGAGCGGTGATGTCGGCCTCGCCGGGCGCCTCGAAGGGGTCGGCGAAACGATGTGCGCGGAGCGCCTGCAGCGTGTCCCCCGGCGCGCTCCTCGCATGGCCGTAGTCGATGACGAGGGCCGCGCCGCCATGCTCGGCTATGCGGGTCGCGATCGCCTCGGCGATGGCGGCAGAGGCGGGCGAGATTTCGGCGATGCTTCCCACCGGCGCATCGCGCATGGCCAGCGGCAGCACGGCATCGGATGCGAGCGGCACGGGCGCGAGCACGGGGGCGAAGGCGGGGCCGTCGCCATCCGCCTCGCGCAAGGCGACATGGCGTTCGCACCAGCCCTGTTTAGTGCGGATGAATTGCGAGATCGGAAGCGCGTCGAAGAACTCGTTGGCGATGAGGAAGAGAGGCCCCGGCGGCACGCCGTCGAAGCGGTCGTGCCATGTCGCATGGGGCAGGCGCACGGCCTGCTCGGTCCTGAGCGCAGGGCTCGTCTCGACGAGATGAAGGCGCGCGGCATCGAGAATACCGGGGACGGAGCGAAGCGCGCGCAGCGCATCCGCCATCAGCGTGCCGCGCCCCGGCCCAAGCTCGCAAAGGATGAAGGGAGAGGGGCGCCCCTGCGCGAACCACGTGTCGGCGATCCATAGGCCGAGAAGCTCGCCGAACATCTGGCTCACTTCCGGCGCGGTGATGAAATCGCCCCGTGCGCCCAGCGGGTCGCGCGTCATGTAGTAGCCGTGTTCGGGATGGCCGAGCGCCAGCGCCATGTAATGGGAAAGCGGCAGCGGGCCCGTCGTGCGGATCAGACGGGCGAGGTGCTCGGCAAGAAGCGTCATCCTATTTTGGTCCGGAGGCGGTCGCGGAAGGCCTCGCCGAGCGCGGCGCCGTCCATTGGGCGAGCATGGGCGCCTTCCAGACGATGAGCGCGCCCGCGAGGACCATCGGGATCGAAAGCACCATGCCCATGGTGAGCCAGCCGCCATAGAGATAGCCGAGCTGCGCATCGGGTTCGCGGAAGAATTCGACGAAGACGCGGCAGAGGCCATATCCCACGATGAAGGCGCCGAAGATCGTGCCGGGGCGCTTCAGCGCGTCGAGGCGGTGCGTGAGCAGGCGGAGGACGAGAAAGAGCACGATGCCCTCGAGCGCGGCTTCGTAGAGCTGGCTCGGATGGCGAGGGATGGCGCCCGCCGGACAGATGCCGCGATTGGCGGCGGCGATCATGTCGTTGCAGAAGACGATACCCCAGGAAAGATCGGTGGCGCGGCCCCAGAGTTCCGCATTGATGAAATTGGCGATGCGGCCGAAGAAGAGGCCGATGGGAGCGGCGGCGCTGGCGAGATCCATCAGGGCGAGGGGCGCGATGCCATGCCTGCGCGCGAAGATGAAGAGCGCCACGAGCACGCCGAAGGCGCCGCCGTGAAAGCTCATGCCGCCATGCCAGACGGTGAGAATCTGGCCCGGATGCGCGAGGTAATAGTCGAAATTGTAGAAGAGGACGTAGCCGAGCCTTCCGCCGACGATGACGCCGAGCGCCGCCCAGAGAAGCGCGTCGTCGATCTCGAGCCTGGCGACGGGCGAGGGCCCCGCCCAGAGGCGCGGCGTGTCGACGGCGGCGAGGATATAGCGCCAGCCGAGCACGAGCCCGGCAATATAGGCCAGCGCATACCAGCGGATGGCGACGGGCCCGAGATGGACCAGAACCGGATCGATGTCGGGAAAGGGGATGCCGGTCATGTGGCCTCGTCTTCTCGGGAATGCCCGCGCCAGTGTCGCCGCCCCGCACCTTGTGTCAAGACGCAGGCCGGAGGGAGACAAATCGCCCCGTTCGATTTTTCGGTTCGGGCGGGGTAATGTCGCGCCTTCGGTGCAAGGAGAGCCAAATGACCCAGACGCAAAACCGTGTTCTCGACGAGATCGCCCGGCTGTTCACCAATGCCGCCGGCGCCGCGCAGGGCGTGCGTCAGGAAGTCGAGACGCTTATCCGCTCGCAGGCGGAGCGGCTCGTCGCCGATCTCGATCTCGTCGCGCGCGAGGATTTCGAGGCGGTGCGCGACATGGCCCGGCTCGCCCGCGAGGAGAACGAGGCGCTGAAGCTCCGCATCGAGGCGCTCGAGGCCCAGCTTGCCCGGAAGTCGCGGGGCTCGGGATCGGCGCGGACGGCCGAACCGGCGGACGGGGCGAATGACGGCGAATAACGCCTGAAAGCTCCGTTACAGGCTGAATAATCCCCAGTTTTTCGCGCCCGGTGCACCCTCAAGGGTTGCGCCGACTCAACACATGCGTCACGTTCAGGTGGTGGGACGAGGAAGCTGGACCCACAATATATTGATCACGGGTTCTGGCACGCCCTTGCGGCCGCCGATTTGGGGTACAGAATGACCGCTTCCCTCGTTGAAGCAGACGAGTTCGACGCAAATCCCCTGGATCTGCTCGAACAGGTGGCTTCGATCCGGGACTGGATCTTCGAGCGCAGCCATGAGGACGAACTGACGATCTGCGTTGCCGGCGAGTGGCGCGATCATCACATCTCGCTCAACTGGCGCAACGATCTCTCGGGCCTGCACGTGGCCTCGACGCTCGACATTCGCGTGCCGGCGGAGAAGCGCCCGCAGATCAGGCATCTGCTGAGCCTCATCAACGAGCAGCTCTGGTCGGGCCATTTCGATCTCTGGTCGGAGGAAGGCGCGCTTCTCTATCGCAACAGCCTGCTACTTTGCGGCGGCGCCACGGCGACGCCCGAGCAATGCGAGGCCCTGCTCAGGCTGGCGGTCGAGGCCTGCGAGCGCTATTACCCGGCGATCCAGTTCGTCCTTTGGGCGGGCAAGAGCGCCGAGGACGCCATCGCCGCGGCGATGTTCGAGACGCGGGGCAGAGCCTGAGCCTCATTTTGCAGTGATACGGTTTCCAGCATGACGATAGTTCTGCAACGACCGCTCGTTCTTGTCGGCGCCGGCAAGATGGGCGGCGCCCTGCTTTCGGGCTGGCTCGCGCAGGGGCTTGCGCCCCGTCAGGTCTTCGTGCGCGATCCGGCGCCATCGCCCGAGATCGCGCGGCTGATCGCCGAGCGCGGTATCCCGCTCAACTTTTCCATCGCCGACATTGCGGCGCGCAAGCCCGCCGTGGTCGTGCTTGCCGTCAAGCCGCAATCCATGGCCGCCGTGCTGCCGGAGCTTGGCGCGCTCGTTTCGCCCGATACGCTTTTCATCTCGATCGCGGCCGGGACGAGCCTTCTGAGGCTCGAGGAACTTCTCGGCGGCGGGCTCCACGCCGTTCGTGCCATGCCGAACACGCCCGCTTCCGTTTCGCGCGGCATCACGGTCGCCTGCGCCAATGCGCGCGTGACCGCCGAGCAGCGCGAGCAGGCGGCGAGCCTTCTCGGCGCCGTGGGCGAGGTGGGCTGGGTCGAGAGCGAACCGCTCATCGATGCGGTGACGGCGATTTCGGGCTCGGGCCCCGCCTATGTGTTCCACCTCGCCGAATGTCTGGCGGCGGCGGGCGAGGCGCTCGGCCTCGATCCGGAGCTTTCGGCCCGGCTTGCGCGCGCCACCGTTTCCGGCGCGGGGGAAATGCTCCACAGGCTCGACGAGACGCCCGCCACGCTTCGCAAGAACGTGACCTCGCCCGGCGGAACGACGGCCGCGGCGCTCGATGTCCTCATGGGCGAGGGCGGTCTTTCGCAGCTTCTGCGGCGTGCAACGGCGGCGGCGCGCGATCGCTCGCGCGAACTCGGCCAGTAGGCGCCTGGCACTTCGGTCTTGTCGCGGCCGCGTGGCCGCTCGTCGCGCTCCGGCGCTGGTGGCGCATTCCGGCGTGAGCGCCTATGTTCTCCTGCGGGAGAGCAGGACAAAGCACGCAGATGGCACGCAAGAAAACCCCCGAGGACAAGATCATCGACGCGGCGCTGAAGCTTGCCGCGAGCCGCGGCTGGCACGACCTCGCGCTTGCCGATATTGCCGAGGCGGCGAAGGTGGGCCTGCCGGAACTGGCGCAGCTTTTCCCGACCAAGGCCGCGATCCTTGCCGCCTGGTCGCGGCGCATCGATGCGGAAGTGCTGGCGGCCGCCGGGGCCGAGGACCTCGCGGGAGAGGCGGCGCGCGACCGGCTGTTCGATGTGCTGATGCTGCGCTTCGATGCGTTGGCACCTCAGAAGCCCGCGCTCAGGAACATCGCGCGCGATATCGCCCGCGATCCGGTGGCGGCAGCGGCGCTGCTGCGCCCTGCGCTGCAATCGCTGGGCTGGATGCTTGAGGCGGCCGGCATCGACGCTTCGGGATTGCGCGGCGCCTTGCGCGTGCGCGGCCTTGCGCTCGTCTGGGCGGCAGCCTTCCGTGTCTGGCTCGACGATGGCGAGGACCAGGCGAAGACCATGGCCGAACTCGACCGGCGCCTTCGGCAGGGTGAAGATTTCATCGCGGCCATGTCGCGTTTCGGCAGCGCCCGCAAGGACGGGCAGGCCGCCTAGGCCGGCTTCCTCTATATCCTCATGCCGGCCTCCTTATACCGGCACGTGAACGACGGCGCGGAGGCCGCCCATCGGGCTCCTCGCAAGCTGAATGTCGCCGCCATGGCCGCGCGCAATGTCGCGCGCAATGGCAAGCCCGAGCCCCGTTCCGCCTTCGTCGAGATTGCGCGCCGCGTCGAGCCGGTAGAAGGGGCGGAAGACTTCCTCAAGCTGATCTTCGGGAATTCCCGCGCCGTCGTCATCGACCACGATGTCGATGTCGTCGCCGTCGCGCACGGCGGTCACCCAGACATGCGCCGCATATTTGCAGGCATTGTCGACGATATTGGTGAGGCAGCGCTTGAAGGCGTTGCGCCGGAGCGGAAGCGTGAGATCGCCATGCGTTTCCAGCCTGACCTCGCGGCCCCGGCGCTGCGCGTCGTACCGGATTTCGTCGAGAAGGTCCGAGAGATCGGCGATTTCCGTTTCCTCGCGCTGGTGGTCGCGGACGTAATCGAGGTAATCCTCGAGCATCCGTTCCATTTCGCGCACATCGGCTTTCAGTTCCTCGGTCTCGGGCGTATCGCCGAGTAGGGCGAGTTGCAGCTTGAAGCGTGTGAGCGGCGTGCGCAGATCATGGCTCACGCCGGCGAGCATGGCGGTGCGCTGCTCGATCTGGCGCTGGATGCGCTCGCGCATCTGGAGGAAGGCTCGGGCGGCGCGGCGCACTTCGGATGCGCCTTGCGGGCGGAAGGCCGGCACGTCGCGTCCGGTGCCGAAACTTTCGGCCGCTTCCGCGAGCCGCTCGATCGGCCTGATCTGGTTGCGGAGGAAGAGGATGGCGACGGTGATGAGCACCAGCGATGCGCCGACCATCCAGACGATGAAGATATGCGAGTTGGCGGCATAGACATGGCTTCGCAGCGCCAGCACGCGCATGACGCCGCCATCATAGGCAACGCGCAGGTCGACATAATCGCTGTAGCGCTGCGTATCGATCCAGAAGGGGCGGTTGATCTGGCTGCGGATCTCGTCGGAGAGCGAATGATCGAGCAGGCCGCGATTGCTCGAAGGCGTGTCCGGCAGGTTTTCGCCGGGGAGAAAGGCCACCGACATCGACAGGAACGTGTTGGCGCGCATGGCGATCTCGGCGGCCTGCTCGGGCGTCTGGTTCCTTTCATATTCGGCGAGAACCAGCGCCATGTCGGCGACAGTGTTCTGCGAGAGGCGCTCCGTCACCATCTGCCAGTGGCGATCCATGAAGACATAGGTGACGACGGCCTGAAGGATCACCATCGGCGCGACGATGATGATGAGCGATCGCCAGTAGAGGCCGGTCGGCAGAAAGCGCTTGATGATCTGGAAGGGGCGGAACGCCATGAATTTTCTGGCCTCGATCAGTCCGGCATCAGCACATAGCCTTCGCCGCGCACCGTCTGAAGGTAGCTCGGATTGCGGGGATCGGCTTCGATCTTGCGCCGCAGCCGGTTGATCTGCACGTCGATGGAGCGTTCCGCCGCCTCGTTGTCGCAAAGGTCGAGGCGGGAAAGCGGCTGGCCGGGATGCGTGGCGAAGATGCGCAGAAGCTGCACTTCGCGCGTGGTGAGACGGACGATCTCGTCGCCGCGCCGAAGCTCGCCTCGCACCGGATCGAAGCGGCATTCGCCGAGCGAGATTTCGTCGGCCCTGCTTCCCGGTGTCATGGCGCGGCGGAGAATGGTGCCGATGCGCAGCAGGAGTTCGCGCGGCTCGAATGGCTTGGCGAGATAGTCGTCGGCGCCATGCTCGAGCCCTTCGATGCGATCGCTCGTCTCGCCCCGCGCTGTCAGCATGAGGATCGGCACGCTCGACGAGCGCCGGAGCGAGGCCGTGAGTTCGAGCCCGCTCTCGCCCGGCATCATGACGTCGAGCACGAGCAGGTCGAAGGCGAGACCGGCGAGTTTCGCGCGCGCCTCGGCGGCGTTTTCCGCCGTCGTCACCCGGTAGCCATTATCCGCGAGATAGCGCTTCAGAAGCTCGCGAATGCGCCGGTCATCGTCGACGACGAGAATATGCGGCGCATCCTCGGCGGGCGGGGTGCCGGGCGTTGCGGCTTTTTGTTGCTGCGCGCCGGGGGAAGCGGGGTTCACCGCGCTTTCGTTCATTTCCGATCCTTCGTGCCTTCGGGCGATGCGTCCTTGGCGATGACATGCTCGACCTCGGGCCGGTGTTCCTCGTCGAGAAGCGCGAGCAGCACGTCGCGCCATGCGCGCTCGGCGTTCGGGCCGGCCGCCGCGAAGGCGCGCCGCACGCGCCTGTGCTGCGGCTCCAGCAGGCGCCGCCAGAGATCGAGCCCGGCGGCGGTGAGGTAGAGGCGGCGCTGACGGCGATCCTTCTCGCCCGTCTTCTGCTCGATGAAACCGCGCTCGATCAACTGGCGCAGCACGCGGGCGAGGCTCTGCTTGGTGATGAGCAGAATGCTCAGCAGTTCGGCGACCGTGATGCCGGGGTTGCGCCCGACGAAGTGGACGACGCGGTGGTGGGCGCGGCCGAACTCATACGATGTGAGGATCACATCGGGATCGCTAACGAAATCGCGGTAGCCGAAGAAGAGAAGCTCGATCGCCTCCATGATCGGCTCGTCCGCATCGGGAGGCACGGCTTTCTGCGGCTCCGGCGGAGCGGAGGGGCGCTCTTTTCCAATAATTCTGGTCTTGCTCATAAATTTATGTCAGCCATGTTGACATATTTTTTCCGGCCATGTTAGTGTTTTCCTACCGCCAAGAGATCAGACAGAACGTGGCCGGTCGAATCTCCGAATACTATCTGTTTTCGCGGGACCCCATCGGGGGCAAAGTGGCCAGCCAGACAGCTTTTAATCACCGAACGTAGGCGGCGGAACAGGAACACGCACATGGCAGACATTCCTTTCGACAAACGCGACGGCTTTATCTGGTTCAACGGGGAGCTCGTTCCCTGGGCCGATGCCAAGGTGCACGTACTGACCCATGGCCTCCACTATGCAAGCTGCGTCTTCGAGGGCTGCCGGGCCTATAATGGCAAGATTTTCAAGCTGCGCGAACATTCCGAACGGCTCATCAATTCGGCCGAGGTCATGGGTTTCAAGATCCCATATTCGGTCGAGGAAATCGACGAGGCGTGCCGCACCGCGCTGAAGGCGCAGAACCTCGTTGACGGCTATGTGCGCCCGGTCGCCTGGCGCGGCAGCGAGGCGATGGGCGTCTCGGCGCAGAAGAACAGGATCAATTTCGCGGTCGCGGCCTGGGAATGGCCTTCCTATTTCGACCCCGAGCAGCGCAAGAAGGGCATCCGCCTCGACATCGCGAAGTACAAGCGTCCCTCGCCGGAGACGGCGCCCTCTCACGCGAAGGCCGCCGGCCTCTACATGATCTGCACCATCTCCAAGCATGCGGCCGAGAACAACGGCTATGCCGATGCGATGATGCTCGACTATCGCGGCTATGTGGCCGAGGCGACGGGCGCCAACATCTTCTTCATCAAGGACGGCGTCATCCATACGCCGACCCCGGATTGTTTCCTCAACGGCATCACGCGCCAGACCGTGATCGAGCTTGCGAAGCGGCGCGGTATCGAGGTCATCGAGCGCCACATCTTGCCGGAGGAGCTTTCCTCCTTCAGTGAATGCTTCATCACTGGCTCGGCGGCGGAAGTCACGCCGGTGGGCGAGATCGGACCCCACCGCTTCACGCCGGGCGCGATCACCGCGAAGCTCTTCGAGGATTACACGGCTGAAGTGCGTGGCGGCGCGCCGGTTGCGGCCCGCGCATAAGCGCAAGGCCCAGGGAATCTGAACCAGGCGGCTGAGGAAACTCAGCCGCCTTTTTCGTCCCATTTCGCCGCCGCCACATCGTCGCTGGCGCGCGCCTCGACCCAGCGGGCGCCTTCGGGCCCCGCTTCCCGTTTCCAGAGCGGGGCGCGGGTCTTGAGATAATCCATCAGGAATTCCGCCGCCCTGAAGGCATCCTCCCGATGCGCGGAAGCGGTGATCACGAGCACGATATTGTCGCCCGGCGCGAGCTCGCCGACGCGATGGACGATCAGGCTCGCCTGAAGGCGCCAGCGCGCATTGGCCTCTGCCTCGATCCGCGCAAGCTCGCGCTCCGTCATGCCCGGATAGTGCTCGAGCTCCATCGAGGAGACGGAGGCGTCGCCCGTCACGTCGCGCACGAGGCCCGTGAAGCTCACCAGCGCGCCGATATCGGTGCGGCCGCGCAGGAGGCGGGCCATTTCTGCTCCGATGTCGAAATCCTCGGTCTGCACCCGGATCATGGGTCTCTCTCAGCCGCCGGTGACGGGTGGAAAGAAGGCGATTTCCTCCGCGCGTTCGATGCTTGCATCGAAATCCACATGTGCCTGATCGACGGCGACGCGGATGAGGTCCAGATTTTCAAACGCCGCTTCATAGCCGGGTCCGCGCGTCTTCAGCCAGTCGATGAGGGCGGCGACATCGCCGAGCCCGTCCGGAAGCGCAATCTCTTCCTCCGGGGTGCCGACCTTCTGGCGCACCCAGGCGAAGTAAAGGATTTTCACGGCTTGCCGTCCTGTCCGGCGGCTCTGCGCGGATCGGCTGTCTTGACCGGTCCGGTCAGATGGCCGATGCCCGCCTTGAAGTAATCATAGCCCGTATAGAGCGTCAGGATCGCCGCTGCCCAGAGAAGGGCGATGCCCGTTTCGGTGATGCCGGGGATGAGCTTGTCGCCCGCCGGACCCGCAAGAAGAAAGGCGATGGCGATCATCTGGATCGCGGTCTTCCACTTCGCAAGCTGCGACACGGGCACGCTCACGCGCACTTCCGCCAGAAATTCGCGCAGGCCCGAAACGAGAATCTCGCGGCAGAGAATGACGAGCGCCGCCCAGAGCGACCAGCCGGCGATGGTGCCCGCCCGTGTGAGCACGAGTAGAACGGCCGCGACGAGCAATTTGTCGGCGATCGGATCAAGCATCCGCCCGAGGTTCGACTGCTGCGCCCATGCGCGCGCGAGATAGCCGTCGAAGAAATCGGTGATGCCCGCCAGCACGAAGATCGCCAGCGCCCACCAGCGCGCGGCGTCGCCGTCGAAATAGAAACAGGCGACGACGGCCGGCACCATCGCGATGCGGGCATAAGTCAGCAGATTGGGCAGGCTGGTGGGCATTCGCGCCTCTTCCCGGCAGGGGATTCTCCTTGTCGTGGCAGCATAGCAAAGCTGCGCGGTATGTCAGCCGCAGGGAGCACTATTTGCCGGAAGTCTCGGGGCTCCCATGGAAGAAGTCGTAAATCGTGCGGGCAACCTTGGCGCTGATGCCGTCCACGGCCTCGAGATCGGCAAGCCCGGCGCGCGCGACGGCCCGCGCCGAGCCGAAATGGCGCAGCAGCGCGCGCTTGCGCCCCGGCCCGACGCCCGGCACGTCATCGAGCGGATTGACGCCGATCGCCTTCGAGCGGCGGGCGCGGTGGCTGCCGATTGCATAACGATGCGCCTCGTCGCGGAGGCGCTGAAGGTAGTAGAGAACCGGGTTGCGCGGCTCCATCATGAAGGGATCGCGGCCCGGCATGAAGAAACGCTCGCGGCCCGCATCGCGCTCCGGACCCTTGGCGACGCCCACCATGGCGACGCTGTCTATGCCGAGTTCGGCCAGAACCTCGCAGGCGACCTTGAGCTGGCCGGCGCCGCCATCGATGAGGATGAGATCCGGCCAGTCGGGAAATTCCTTGTGCGCGGCCTCGGCCGCCTCCGTCTCGTCGCCGGGGCGGGGCTCGGCCTCGCCCGCGATTTCACCCGATTCCTTCAGCAGGCGCGTGAAGCGGCGCGTCAGCACCTCGCGCATCATCGCGTAATCGTCGCCGGGCTCGATGTCGCTCCTGATGTTGAACTTGCGATATTGCGACTTCATGAAGCCTTCGGGGCCTGCGACGATCATGCCGCCGACGGGCTTCGAGCCGGAAATATGGCTGTTGTCATAGACCTCGATGCGCGTCGGCGCTTCGCCGAGGCCGAAGACCTCCGCCACGCCTTCGAGGAGCTTTCGCTGCGTGGAGCTTTCTGCGAGGCGGCGGCCGAGCGCTTCGCGCGCATTGGTGAGGGCGTGGTCGATCAGCTCGCGTTTCTCGCCACGGCGTGGAACGCCGACCGCGACCTTGCGGCCCGCAATGATGGAAAGCGCTTCCGCCAGCAGCGCTCTGCCCGGTACGTCATGGCTCAGCAGCACGAGGCGCGGCGGATGCCGGTCCTCGTAGAACTGCGCGAGAAAGGCATCCAGCACTTCCTCCGTTTCGACATCCTTGTCATGGCGCGGGAAATAGGCGCGGTTGCCCCAGTTCTGCCCGGCGCGAAAGAAGAAGACCTGAACGCAGGTCTGGCCGCCCTCGCTCCAGGCGGCGATGACATCGGCTTCCGTCAGCGTGTGCGGGTTGATGCCTTGATGCTGCTGTACCTGGGTCAACGCGCGTATGCGGTCGCGATAGATGGCGGCCCGCTCGAAATCGAGAGCGGCCGCCGCCGCCTCCATATTCGCCGCGAGTTCCTTCTGCGTCTTGCGCGAGCGGCCGCGCAGGAAGTCGCGCGCTTCCTCGACCAGCGCCGCATAATCCGTGGCGCTGATCTCTCCGGTGCAGGGGGCGCTGCAACGCTTGATTTGGTAGAGAAGGCAGGGGCGCGTGCGGCTCTCGAAAACGCTGTCGGAGCAGGAGCGCAGAAGAAACGCCTTCTGGAGCGCGTTGAGCGTCGCATTGACGGCGCCTGCGGAAGCGAACGGGCCGAAATAATCGCCCTTGCGCGTGCGGCTTCCGCGATGCTTCAGCACCTGCGGAAAGGCATGGTCGCCGGTGAGGAGGATGTAGGGAAACGACTTGTCGTCGCGCAGCAGCACGTTGTAGCGGGGCTTGCCGCTCTTGATGAGATTGGCTTCGAGGAGGAGCGCGTCGGTTTCCGTCGCCGTGGTGATGAATTCCATGGCGACAGTCGATGCGATCATGCGCGCGATGCGGTTCGAGTGCCCGGTGAGCTTCGTATAATTCGAGACGCGCTTCTTGAGGCTGCGCGCCTTGCCGACATAGAGCAGGTCGCCTCCCGTGCCATACATCCGATAGACACCGGGGCTGTCGGGCAGCAGCTTCACCTTTTCGGCGATGAGATCGGCGCCGATGAGCTTCTCCGCCGCGGTCACGCGCGGCCGGGGCGCTTCACCCTGGCCGGTGGCACCTTCGCCCGATCCGTTGCTGCCGTCTTCCTTGCTGTTCATGGTCCGTTTTGTCGCGTTCGTCTGGCCGGCTCGTGCCTCGCGGGAAGACTGCCTGCCAGCGTTGAAGCCCGATTCTGGAGCCTTCCGGTTCCTCCAAATTCCCCTGTGGATAAGTTTGTTGAAATATTCTGCCTGTTCTTCGTCAAGCCTTTGTCATGGTTAACTTTTATGACGCCACGCCGAAATCCGTGACAAATTTAAGTGTTTGAATATTAAGGATTTTTTTGTTTTTGCGCGATAGCCGCTGCGGCCCGAGCATAGCGCGAGTCAAGGAAAATCGTAATTTTCGGATCGAGGCGGCGCTGTGTACAAACGCTCCGCACGCGCCTGCCGAAGTAACAAGGCTTTGATTCCATTGCGGCTTTTTGCGGAGGGCCGATACCCGGTCCCACCGCGCTGCCCGCGTCAGGCTGAGGGTCTGGCGCGCTCGATCTCCACGCCGACGCTGGCGGCCTCCGGAATCGCCGAAAGTTTCTCGATCCGGACGCGCGCGACGCTGACGCGGGGGTCCTGAAGGCAGGTGGAGGCGATGCGCTCCGCGAGCGTCTCCACGAGATTGAGGTGCCCGCTGGCGACGAGCGCCTTGATGCTGTTCACCACCTCCTCATAGCAGACGACATTGGCGAGCTTGTCGCCATGAACCGTCTCGCGCACCGTCAGATCCACATTCACGCGAATGGGCTGGGTGGTCTTCTGTTCATGGGCGTAGACGCCGATATGGGCGTCGAGCAGCAGGTCACGCACGAAGACATGACGGATGGAGTGCGCCGCGTCGGCGATCTTGAGGGGGAGGACGTTTTCGGGCTGGCTCATTTTCGGGGGTTCTCAACTCATTCAGGAATACCGATCACGTCGGGTGTTTCCCAGGCGAGATGCTGGCCCCCATCGAGCGCTATCATCTGGCCGGTCATGGCGGGCGCGGCGAGAATAAACCGAACGGCGTCGCAAATCTCGTCCGGCGACGTGCCGCGGCGAAGAATTGTTGCCGCAGTCTGGCGGGCGAAATCGGCCTCGGTCTGGCGCTGATTGGCCAATGTGGGTCCCGGGCCGATCCCGTTGACGCGGATATGGGGGGCGAGGCCCTGCGCGAGAAGGCGCGTCAGGTCCCAGAGCGCCATTTTCGACACGGTATAGGAGAGAAAGCGCGGATTGGGCCGCCAGACCCGCTGATCGATGATGTTGATGATGTTGCCCCGGGCGCCGTCCGGCAGTTGCGCGGCGAAAGCCTGGGAGAGAAAGGCGGGCGCTCTGAGGTTCGTGTCCATATGCGCGTCCCAGCTCGCCTGCGTCATGGTCGCGGGCCCGTCTTCCTCGAAGATAGAGGCGTTGTTGACGAGAAGGGTGAGGGGGCCGAGTTCCCTCACGGCGTCGGGCACGAGCGCGGAAACATCGGCCACATTGCCGAGGTCGCCCTTCAGCGCGACGGCCTTGCCGCCCCTCATGCCGATCTCGCGGACGAGGCCGGCCGCCTCGGCATCGGACTGGTAGTGATGGAGCGCGACGGCGTAGCCTTCCCCGGCGAGCGCCAGAGCGATGGCGCGGCCGATGCGCCGCGCGGCGCCGGTGACGAGAGCAGCTTTCATCTCAGTCCTCTTGTGAGTTCTCTGGCGGCAGGTGGATGGCGTAGTGCTTGCGGGTGCGCGTCACCACTTCCCAGGTGCCCTTGAAACCTTCCGGTATGACGAAGGCGTCTCCAGCACGAACGGTCACCAGCGTCCCGTCCTCGCCCGCGATGCGGCTCTCGCCTTCGAGAATGTGGCAGAACTCGGCCTCGGTATATTCGATCCGCCATTTGCCGGGTTCCGATTCCCAGATTCCGGAGAAAAAGCGGCCATCGGGCGCTTCATAGGCGTTCCATGTCCGGTTCCTCGGCGTGCCCGCGAGCACACGGTCGGGCGGCGGCGCACCTTCTTCCGGCGTTGCTGCCGTCGTCACCGGGATCAGCGCTGGCATCATGTCCTCCTTATGGCGAACTGGCTTATGGCGAGCTGGCGGGACTTTAGCAGAGCTGGCGGCGCGGCGCGCGAATGGCAGCCACGCGCGGCGGG
>NZ_DAOKYX010000012.1:0-5895 GCF_035325945.1 Parvibaculum sp. | reverse complement strand
GGGACTTTAGCAGAGCTGGCGGCGCGGCGCGCGAATGGCAGCCACGCGCGGCGGGCTGGCCGGAAACTTGCTCTCCTATGAGGAAAATCGATGGAGAGGCGCCGCCGCGTTCGGAAACGGAACGACGCGCGTGCCGCAATGATGCGAGGATACCGAAATGGCCATGTCGGGTGAAAGCGCGAGCGCAAGACAACCGGCCGCGCTTCGCCATTCCCTGCGCCCTTCCGGCCCGTTGGCCTTGCGTCCGGTCGCTCCGGCGCGGCGGGGGCTGGCCTTCACGGTTCACGGCAGCTTCGCCTCGGCCGAGGCTGATTGGCGCCGCTTCGAGCAGGAGGCGCTCGGCACCGGCTTTCAGAGCTTCGACTGGCTCGCGCAATGGCACGCTCATGCGGGGGCGGGCATCGAACCGGCGATCCTCACGATCTCGCTTGGCGGCAGGCCCCTGATGCTCGCGCCCCTCGGGATCGAGCGGCACATGGGTGCACGCTGCCTCGTCTGGCTCGGCGGGAAGTTCGCCGATTACAAGGGCCCGCTCATCGCGCCCGACTTCGCCGATCATCTGCCGCATGGGCGCTTCGCCGCGCTTTGGCCGAAAATTCAGCGCGCGCTGCCGAAGCACGATGTCGTGCTTTTTGAAAACCAGCCGGAATATCTCGGTGAGGCGCGCAATCCCTTCGTCGCGCTTGGCGGCGAGCCCGCTTCCGATCCCGGTTTCGTCTTCGCGCTGCCGTCGAGCCATGAGGAGTTCATCACGCGCTTCCGGCCGGAGACGCGGCGCAATGATCGCGTGAAGGAGCGCAAGCTCGGCGCGCAGGGCGTGCTTGCCTTCCGCGTCGCCGCGACGCCGGACGAGGCGCGCGCCATGGCGCTCGAAATCCTCGACCAGAAGGCGGAACAGCTTCGCCAGCAGGGCATTGCCTCGATCTTCGAGGATGAGGCTCATCGCGCGGCCTATCTGGCGCTTGCGGCGCTGCCTGCGGAGAAGGGGCTTCTCAATCTCCAGGTCGCGCAGCTCACGCTTGACGGGCGCATGATCTCGGGCTCGATCGCCCATGTCTGGCATGGCCGCGCGACGCTGATGGTTCACGTTTACGACCATGCCCATGCGAAGCTCTCGCCGGGCCGCATCCATCTTCTGAAACTCATCGCCACGAGCATCGAAGCGGGCCACACACATTATGATCTTTCCGTCGGCCATGCCGCCTACAAGGAAAGTTTTTGCGATGCGCCCATGGCAATCTTCAATCTCGTCGAGGCGGCGACGCCCTGGGGCCTCGCCTCGGCGGGCGCGCTCCATACGCGTCTCGGTCTCAAGCGCGCGATCAAGACGAATGAGCGCCTGATGGGCTGGTATCGCGCGGGCCGCGCCCTGCTGGCGGGAAAATCGGCGTAGCTCTTTGCCGCGCCTTGCGCGGGCGCGCCGCCTGCGCGACGCTACACGGCAGGGAGCGAAAGCGAAGGAGGCAGCCAATGGTCCGCGTCCTCGGCATCGATCATCTCGCCATCCGTGTCGGCAATCTCAGGCGTTCGGCCGCATTCTACGAAGAGCTGCTCGGCTTCATGGGCTTCGAGCGCGAATGGGAATTCGGCAAGACGGTCGGCTGGAACAATGGCCGCACCATGTACTGGATCACCGAAGCCGACGCCAAGGGGAAGAAGCACAGGCATCGCATCGGTGATGTCGGCTTCCATCATTATGCCTTCGAGCTTTCGCGGCCGGGCGACGTCGACAAGGTCTATGAGCGGCTCCAGGAAATGGGCGCGGAGGTCGTCGATCCGCCTGCGGATTATCCGGACTATGGCGAAGGCTACCGCGCGGTCTATTTCCTCGATCCGGACGGGCTGAAGCTCGAGGCGATGTATTTCGCCGAAAAGCGCAAGCGGCTGCGCGGGAAGCGATAGCGCTTACTTCGTCATTGCCGGGCTTGACCCGGCAATCCAGCGTCATCGCATCAGGTCTTCATAAAGATCACGCCAATTCGGATTGGCCGCTTCGATCAATGTGAGCTTCCACGCACGGGGCCAGTGCTTCAGGTTCTTTTCGCGCTGAATGGCATTTCTGATGCTTGGGTGCACCTCGAACCAGACAAGCCGCTTCACACCATAGCGGCTCGTAAAGCCGCGCATCGCTTCCGTCTTGTGTTCGTGAACGCGGCGGAGAATGTCATTTGTAACGCCGGTATAGATCGTTCCGTTCCGGCCGCTTGCAAGGATGTACACGTAATATTGCCGCATCGGCCGAGTGTGCGGCACTGGATGCCCGGGTCAAGCCCGGGCATGACATTTGTAGATATGTCCCGACGTCTCTTCCTCGTCATTGCCGGGCTTGACCCGGCAATCCAGGAGGCCACGCCTGTTGGCGGCGACGGGCCTTATTGCGGCCGTTTCTCCCAGGGCTCCAGCGTGCCCGCGACGAGGCGGGGTCGCGGCGCGTCCATCTGCGCGATGGCGGCGGCCGAGATCTCCTCATGCCGGAGCCAGCGCGAGCCCGTCTCCTCGATCACGAAGCCGAGGATCACCTGCGCATAGGTAATGCCGGGCTGTAGGGCCAGAGCCTCCGCTCGCCGCTCGGCGAGCGAGGCTTCGCCATTTGTGCCGAGAAGGATCGAGCGGCTGCCCATCACCTCGATGAGCCTGCCGCCCGGCGCGATCATGCCGTCGAGCGCGGCGCGAAGGATTTCGCCGCGCGGCCTGATCCAAGTGAGCGCAAGATCGTAGGGTGCATGCGCCGCCACGGCGTCGAGAAACGCCGCCTCGTCCTCATATGACTTCGCGACGCGCACGAGTTTCACATCGAGCGTGTCGCTGCCAAAGCTGAAGTCCTCCACATGCCGGGAAAGGAGCACGGCGCGCTTCGACCGCGCGACGGCATGGGCCGCCGCCGACTTCAGCATGCCGGTCGTGCCGATGAGGAGGGTGTTGGTGGCGTTCATCATGTTCCTATTTCATTGCCGGATGAGTGCGCGGGTGCGCCGGTCTTCGCCGCGATCTCCCTCGCCAGTTCGCGCATCGGTTCCAGATAGGTCCGCGCCGCCTCGGCGTCACTGAGGCTCGAACGGAAATAGCGCAGCGAGAGCGCGCCGAGTATGCGCGGGCCCGCAAGGATTGGCACGCCGAGACCGGTGGCGCGCTTGCGCGCCTCGAGCGCGCTGCGGATCACTCTCGTCGTCATGCGGCGCGTCGCCTCGTCGGTGATCGCATAGCCGCGCTTGCGCACGCGGGCGAGGATGAGGTCGAGGTCGGCGCGATCGCGGGCGAGGCGGTCGCTCGCGCGGCGCGACTGCGCGAGCCGGGCGATGATGTCTTCCCGCTCCGCCGCCGGACAGAAGGCGAGCCACGCCTGCCCCAGCGCGCTCAGAAGGAAGGTCGTCGGCAGATTGTGGACGACGGGATCGAGAGCGATGGGGCTCTCCGAGGCCGTGCCGAAGCGCACGATCATCTCATGGCCTTGGGGGATGCCGAGAAAGACCGGCCAGCGATATTTGCGCGTGAAGGCGTACATGGGCTCTCGCGCGGCCTCGGCGACGAGGTCGCTTTCGCGCACACCGGAGGCAAGCCGCAGAACGCGCGAAGTCGCGCGCCAGCCGGCCATGCGCGACATGCGCTCGGCATAGCCCGCATCGGCAAGCTGCGTGAGCAGGCGAACGACGGAGGATTTCGGCAGTCCGGTCGCTTCGGCGATTTCGCCCACATGGAGGAGCGGCGCGCGGTTCAGCGCTTCGAGCACGCTGAGCGCGCGGGCGACGGGCTCGCGGGCGGGTTTCGGCGTTTCGGCCATGCGATTTCTTCCCGGCTTTTCCGCCGTTTCGCGGCGCTGCCATCCTTGCTGTTCCGTTGAGCGGAATATTGGAACTTTCCGCTGCGAGATGCCAGCCCTGCGGCGCTAGCCTTCCGGCGAAGGGTCGCAATCCGCGACGCAATGATGAGGAGGACATCATGGCGAGCAGGGCTCATATGCGCATCGCGCGCACGGAGGGAAGGCGGGACTACAAGACCATCGGCATTGCACCGCTGACGCCGGTCATCGGGGCGGAGGTCGAGGGCATCGATCTCTCGCAGCCGCTCGACGAGGCGCAGCTCGCCGAGGTGAAGCAGGCTTTCGCCGATCATCTGGTGCTCGTCTTCCGTGATCAGAAGCTCACGCGCGAGGACCACAAGCGCTTCGGGCGCTATTTCGGCAAGCTGCACACGCATCCCTATCATTCGGCGGTGAAGGAGGGCGAGCCCAAGGGCGATCCCGAGATCCTGCCGATCAAGGCCGACCAGAACTCGCGCTATGTGGCGGGCGAGGGCTGGCATGCGGATGTGACCTGCGACGAGGAGCCGCCATTCGGGTCGATGCTCTACATCACGCAGGTCCCGGAAATCGGCTGCGGCGGCGACACCTGTTTTCTCAGCGCCTATGAGGCCTATGAGACACTTTCGTCCGCGATGAAGACCTTCCTCGAAGGGCTCGACGCTGTGCATGACGGCGCCAAGCCCTATACGGGCGGCTATGGCAAGGCGGCGCCGGAAGGCGGCTGGCCGAAGACGAGGCATCCCGTCATCACGCGCCACCCGGAGACCGGGCGGAAGCTCCTCTATGTCAATCGCGGCTTCACCACGCATATCGAAGGCCTGACGCCATCGGAAAGCGCGGCGCTTCTCGAAATGCTATGGCGGCATCTGGAGAGCAATCCGGTCTTCCAGTGCCGCGTGCGCTGGGAGCCGAACACGCTCGTCCTCTGGGACAATCGCTGCGCGCAGCATCACGCGGTCTGGGACTACTACCCCTATTCGCGCCAGGGCGAGCGCGTCTCCATCGTCGGCGGCAGGCCGCAGAGGTAAGCCGGCGAACCGCCTGATAGCCCTCCCCCCTTGAGGGGGAGGGTTGGGAGGGGGTAACCCCGCGTCACAACATCCACACCCCGTCATGACCCGCTTCATACGGGTCATCCACGCCTTCCTTTTGCGTTCGAAAGACATGGATGGCCCGGACAAGCCGGGCCACGACGCGGGATCGAGCTAGGATGCGGCGGCCACCGGCGCCACCGCGGCCTGCAACTGCGCGATCTGCTTGTTGTTCTGAAGGCGCACCCGCCAGAGCACGAGCAGCGTGTCGCGCACCGAGACGGCGAGCGCGAGGCTGAAGCCGCCGACGATGGTGCGGAAGGCGAGCACCAGCGACGAGAACCAGAGGTTCGATGGGTTGCTCGTCACCCGCCCGAAATCGATGGCGAAGACTTCGGGGAAATCCAGCAGCGCGCCATGGGCGACCTGGTTGATGACGAAGCCGACGAGCACCAGCCTGTCGGCGGTCTGCACGAGTTTTCCGTCATGCAGGTCGATGAAGGCCATGCCCACCGGATCGAACCAGCCGTAGTTGGCGCAGAGAAGATAGAGGCCGATGGCAGGAACGCAGAGGCCGAAGACGAAGAGGAGCGCGAAGTCGCCGGCAAAGCCGAGCCATGCCGCGTTCGTCCTCTGGCGAATTCTTGCAATGCGCCGCTGAATGGCTTCCGCGCGCGTTGGTGTGCGTCCGGGAAAGGGGATGTTGAAGGCTTCAAGCCTGAGCTGCCGAAGCCTGTCCTTGGCGCGATAGGCGATGAGAAGCGAGAGCGCCATGGCCGCGATGGACGCGGCCTCGACATAGAGATGAATCGCGAAGTCCGACGTCAGATGGGGTTCCGCCGCAGTCCATGCGGTCTGCAGCTCGCCGGTCAGCCAATGAAAATACCGGTATGTGCCTGAGTCTTCCACATCGCTTCCCCCCGAAAGGCGTGTCAGGTGGCAAGTGTTGCGTGATTTTTCACCAAAATCAAGACGTGGGCGGACGATTGTCAGGGATGAGGGAGCTACCTCTTCTTGCCCCGGTATTTGGTCGCGCGCGTGCCGGGTTTGCCGCTTGATGAGCGG
>NZ_DAOKYX010000011.1:64796-90222 GCF_035325945.1 Parvibaculum sp. | reverse complement strand
AACCACCGACACTGCGATTTTCAGTCGCATGCTCTACCAACTGAGCTACCTGGGCGGCGCTCCGGCCGGGGCGAGCCCGGGCGGCGAGGCTCGCGGGTTATAAGAGATTGGCTGGGGTCTGTCCAGTGCCGAGGAAAGGCGCCGGGCGGGTTAAAAAACATTGGCGCCAGAGGGGCTTGGGACGCTCAATCCTGCTCGCCGTCGCCCCGCCCCGCGCCCTCGTCCCATTCGTCGGGCGGCTCGACGGCCGGGATGGCGTAAGCCCCCTTCAGCCAGCGATTGAGATCGACATCGGCGCAATGTTTCGAGCAGAAGGGGTGGAATTCCGGCACCGATTTCTTGCCGCAGATGGGGCACGGCCTCGAGGCACGCAGCGGCACCACCTTGCCGCCCGCCGCCTTCGCTCCGCCCTGCCCGCTCATGCCTGGACGGCCCCGACGTCAATGCGCTCGCGGCTGAAGACAGGCTCGGCCACGAGGCTCAGATTGACCGCGATCTTCGCGCGCAGCCTGTCGATGAGATAGGCGTTTCCGCGCTCAAGCCAGTCGATCACCTCGGGTGCTGCGCGCGCGACGATGGCGCGGCCGGGCGAGGCCTGCGCCTCGCTCGCCACCTTGCGCAGAAGCTCGTTCGCCACCGTCGCGCAGGTCTTGCGGCGCGGGCGGCCATTGGCATAGGCGGGCTCGGTAAGGAGCTTGTTCAGCGGCTCGCGCACGCGCTTGCGCGTCATTTCGACGAGGCCGAATTCCGACATGCCGGAAATCTGCGTCGGCACGCGGTCATGCGCGAAATTGGAGTTGAGCGCGTCGAGAACCTTCTGGATGTTCGCCGGATCGTTCAGGTGAATGAAGTCGATGACGATGAGCCCGCCTGTACCGCGCAGGCGGAGCTGATAGGCGATCTCGTCCACGGCTTCGAGGTTGATCTTGACGCTCGTCTCCTCGAGCCCCGTCGCGGCCGTATAGCGGCCCGAATTGACGTCGATCGCGGTCAGCGCCTCGGTCGTCTCGACCGTGATCCAGCCGCCCGATTTCAGCTCCACGCGCGGCTCCAGCGCCTGCTCGATCTCGCCCTCTATGTCATAGAGAGAGAAGAGCGGCCCCGGTCCGTTGAAAAGCTGGATGCGGTCGATGAGTTCGGGCATCACGCGGCGCGCATAGCGCTGCGCCTCGCCAAAGGCTTCCGCATCGTCGATGAGCACGCGGCCGGTCTCGGTGCTGACATAGTCGCGCAGCGTCTTCGACACGGGATCGAGATCGTGGAAGACGACGCAGGGCGGGCTCGAGCGCTTTTCGATCTCACGCAGCTTGCGCCATTCCTCGGCGAGCATGCGCGCATCGGCGGCGATGTCATCGACGGTGGCGCCGATTGCCGCCGTGCGCACGATGAAGCCCGCAGGCTCGCCCGTGACGCCCATCGAGCCGAAGCGGGCGACCATCTCCTCCACCAGCGCCGTCAGCCGGGCGCGCTCGTCCTCGTCCTCGATGCGGCGCGACAGCGCGACGCCCGACTGGTTCGGAACCAGCACGAGAAGACGGCCGGGAATGGTGACATTGGCCGAAAGCCGCGCGCCCTTGTCGCCGATCGGGTCTTTCGTCGCCTGAACGAGGATCGTCTGCCCCTCGGTCACGCAGGCGCTGATCGGCGGCAATATGCCTTCGTCGAGATGGGTCAGCTCGCACAGGCAGCGCGCCTCGCGCGCGCCGAGAAATCCCGCCCGCTCGAGGCCGATATCGACAAAGGCCGCCTGCATGCCGGGCAGCACGCGCTGGACGCGGCCGAGAAAGATGTTCCCGAGAAGCGAATGTCCCGCGCGCCCCGTCTTGGCCTTGAGGTCGTCCTCCATGGTGCGCTCGAGAATGAGCTCCACGGGGCGTCCGCTCTCGACGATCGCTACGCGCGTCTCGCCGGGCCCAACATTGATCAGCACTTCCTCGGACATGCAATCCCTTGCGACCGCCGGCGCTTTCTTCGGACGCGCCGGATCAATCAAGCTCTCATTCGACCGGCGGCTACTCTAACACTCTTGTCAGCGGCCTGGGTAGAGAGCGGGGGCGGCGCCGGAAAGGAGGGACGCCGTCTCGAAGAGGGGCAGGCCCACCACGCCCGAATAGGAACCGGTCAGCGCGCGGACGAAGGCGGCTGCCCTGCCCTGAACGGCATATCCCCCGGCCTTGCCGCGCCACTCGCCCGAGGCGAGATAGGCTTCGATCTCGGCGGAGGAAAGGCGCTTGAACGTCACCCGCGTCTCGCTCACCCGCTCGGCCTGCCGCCCGTCGGGATGGACGAGCACAACCGCCGTATAGACACGGTGAGCCCGGCCGGACAGGAGCGCGAGGCAGCGCGCCGCCTCCGCCTCGCTCTCGGCCTTGGGGAGAATGCGCCGCCCGCAGGCGACGACCGTATCGGCAGCCAGCACCAGCGCGCCGGGCTCGCGGCCCGCCACGGCCTCCGCCTTTTCGCGCGCCAGGCGCCGGGCATGGGCGCGCGGCAGCTCGTCCCGCGCCGGCGTCTCGTCGAGATCGGCAGCGGCCACGGCATCGGGCACGACGCCGATCTGCTCCAGAAGGGCGAGACGGCGCGGGGATGCGCTTGCGAGGATGAGGCGGGGCTTTGCTGGAGAGGTCATCTCGGACGGCGCCAGGGGCACGCGCTCACGCGGAGAAACCCCGCCATGCGCTTATTTGAAGCGATAGGTGATCCGGCCCTTGGTGAGATCGTAGGGCGTCATTTCAACAAGCACCTTGTCGCCCGCGAGCACGCGGATGCGGTTCTTGCGCATCTTGCCGGCGGTGTGGGCGATGACTTCGTGATCGTTCTCGAGTTTGACGCGAAACGTCGCGTTCGGAAGCAACTCCGTCACGACGCCCGGAAACTCAAGCAGCTCTTCCTTGGACATTCAAATTCCTTCGAGATTTGGCCGGGAGAATGAGCACAAAGCCAGCCAAAATCAAGAGGGAGAGGCGACTTTTGGCCCGCCAAATGCGCGCAAACCCTTGATTTAGCGCGAAATTCAGCGCTCCGCGCCACCTGTCCGGGCCTTTTCGCCGCCCGCGAAGCGGTCCGAGATCATCCGCCGCAGCTCCTCGCGGAGCTGGCGATAGGCGTGGAGCTTCTGCTCGCGGCTCCCCCGCTCGCCCGCGGCGAAGGGATCGATGGTCGGCCAGAACTCGATTTCGACCGCCTCTCCCCGCAGCTCGGCGGAGATGCGCTCGCGCGCCTCCTCGGTCAGACAGATGACGAGGTCGAAGGAGCCGATGCCGATATCCTCCACGCTCATCGGCCTGTCGGCGGCCATGTCGACGCCGATCTCGTTCAGAACCTCAAGCACGAAGGGATCACGCTCGGTGGGCGCGAGCCCTGCCGAATCGACATAGATCCGCTTGCCGCAGATCGACTTCATCAGCGCCTCGGCCATGGGCGAGCGCACCGAATTCAGATTGCAGACGAAGAGCACGGAACCCGGCTGCGTCCTGGAACTCATAGGGCTCAACCTTTGATGTGCAGCACGCATATCAGCGTGAAGAGCCGCCGCGCCGTGTCGAAGTCGATATCGACCTTGCCGTCGAGGCGGGACTTCAGAAGCTGCGATCCTTCATTGTGAAGGCCGCGCCGGCCCATATCGATCGCCTCGATCTGCGCGGGCGCCGCCGTCTTGATCGCGTCGTAGTAGCTCTCGCAGATCAGGAAGTAATCCTTGATGATCTTGCGGAATGGCGTCAGCGACAGCATGACCTTGCCGTGCGGCGTTTCCTTGTCGAGACGGATGTCGAAGACGAGCCGGTTTTCCTCGATGGCGAGATGGAGGACATAGGGCCCGCCGGGGCTGCCGACAGGCGCGAAGCTGTTTTCCTCCAGCAGATCGAAGATGGCGACCTTGCGTTCGTGCTCGACATCGGGACTGCGGCGCACGACCGTCCGTTCGTCGAGCACAAGCTCGGCGATTCTGAAGGTCGATCTGTCTCGCGAACTGTCCATGCCCTCGTCTGTGGCTCTCTTGCAGGCGCTCGTCACTTTAAGCCGATTTGACGGACCGAAGCGAGCGGGACGGCCGGATTGCCCGGCCCTGCCCCGCATCGAGATGAAGGATTTCGGCGTCCGGCCGAATGACCCGATGGCGGGCGGGCCTATTTATTGAGCCGGATCGACACCGATCTGCCATGAGCATCGAGCCCCTCGGCTTTCGCGAGCGCCACGGCCGCGGGCCCGATGGCGGCAAGGGAAGCCGGATCGCAGCGCACGATCGAGGTGCGTTTCATGAAATCGAGCACGTTGAGGCCCGAGGAGAAACGCGCGCTGCGCGCCGTCGGCAGGACGTGATTCGATCCCGCCACATAGTCGCCCACGGCCTCGGGCGTGTAGCGGCCGAGAAAGATCGCGCCGGCATTGGAAACCTGCGCGGCGAAAGGCTCGGGATCGGCGAGCGCCACTTCCAGATGCTCCGGCGCGAGACGGTCGACAAGCGGCACCGCATCGGCAAGCGTCTTCACGACGATCACGGCGCCGAAATCGGTCCAGCTCTTTCGCGCCGTCGCCTCGCGGGGAAGCTCCCTCAACTGCGCCTCGACCGCCTCTTCAACGCGCGAGGCAAAATCAGCGTCGTCCGTGATGAGGATCGACTGCGAGCTCTCGTCATGCTCGGCCTGCGAAAGAAGATCGGCCGCAATCCAGCCCGGATTGTTCTCGCCATCGGCGACGACGAGAATTTCGGAAGGCCCCGCGATCATGTCGATGCCGACCAGACCGAAGACCTGCCGCTTGGCGGCGGCGACATAGGCATTGCCCGGACCGACGATCTTGTCCACGGGCCTGATCGTCGCCGTGCCATAGGCGAGCGCCGCCACGGCCTGCGCGCCGCCGACGCGATAGACCTCGTCGACGCCTGCGAGCCGCGCCGCCGCGAGCACGAGCGGGTTGACCTTGCCGTCCGGCGTCGGAACGACCATGACAACGCGCTTCACGCCGGCAACCTTCGCGGGCACCGCATTCATGAGCACGGAGCTTGGATAGTTCGCCGTGCCGCCCGGCACATAAAGGCCGACGGCGCCGACCGGCGTCCAGCGATGGCCAAGCTCCACGCCCTCGGCATCAGTGTAGCGGCCGTCTTCGGGCTTCTGGCGCGCGTGATAGGCCTCGATGCGCGCCTTCGCCATGCGAAGCGCCTCGAGAGTCTCTCCGTCGCAGGCGCCGAGCGCGGCGTCGAGCTCGGCATCCGCGATCCGCAGCGTCGCTGGCGTCAGCGCCATGTGGTCGAAGCGTTTCGTCAGCTCAATGACCGCCTCGTCGCCGCGGGCGCGGACATCCGCGATGATCTTCGCCACGGCATCGTTGACGTCGACCGACGCTTCGCGCTTGGCGCCGAGGAGCGTTTCAAAGGCCCGGGAAAAATCCGGCGCCGAAGCATCTAGTCGAATGGCCATGGCTCAAGGTCTCTCAACCGGAAAAAGTCAGTCGGCATCATGTGTGGGAAGGTTGCCCGTCTCCCAGACGAGGCCGAGATCCGAGAGATGCACATCGAGAGCCTCGACTTCAAGCCTGATCTCGCCGCCGCCCGAGAAGGAAAGGGTCACGATGCCGGAAGGCGCATCGACTTCCTCGAAGCCGATGGCGAGCAGATTGAGCACGCCTTCAGGCCTTCCCTGCGCAATGTTGCGGGCGCGGGCCTTCAGCACATTCTCGAAATGCAGGCCGGCGCGGGAGCGCTCATGGGTCTTGCCGCGCCGCCCCTCCGCCTC
Source organism: Parvibaculum sp. (assembly GCF_035325945.1). Classification (GTDB taxonomy): domain Bacteria; phylum Pseudomonadota; class Alphaproteobacteria; order Parvibaculales; family Parvibaculaceae; genus Parvibaculum. Next base: position 84,487 of record NZ_DAOKYX010000011.1, on the reverse strand, counting down.
CCAGCGGAAGCGGTTGACCACCATGGCGAAGCGGCGCGCCTGCGGCAGGAAGACGAGATCGCGCACCTGCGTCACCGCATCCTGCAGGCAGGCGGAGATGACTTCGAGATCGACCTTGTCTTCCGCGCTGAGGCGCAACCCGCTCATATCGGCCCGACACTCCCTTCAGGATGCCCCAGTTTCAGGACGTCTTGTTTCAGGATGCCTTGGCGCGCCAGATTTCGGCGCCACAGGCACAGAGTTTCTGCTCGATCCGCTCGAAACCGCGATCGAGATGATAGACGCGATTGATCGCCGTTTCGCCCTCCGCCGCGAGGCCCGCGATGACGAGCGCGGCGGAGGCGCGCAGATCGCTCGCCATGACGGGCGCGGCCTTCAGCTTCTCGACGCCGCGCACCAGCGCCTTGTCACCGTGAAGCGAGATGTCCGCGCCGAAACGCGCCAGCTCCTGCACATGCATGAAACGATTTTCAAAGATCGTCTCGGTGATTTCGGATTCGCCCGCCGCAGTCGTCATCAGCGCCATGAACTGCGCCTGCAGATCGGTTGGAAAGCCCGGATAGACCTGCGTCACCGCATTCGTCGCCTGAAGACGCTCGCCATTGCGGAAGATGCGCACCTCGCCCTGCCGCGCATCGACGCCGACACCGGCCGCGCGCAGCAGCGACAGCGCCGCCTCGAAAATCTCCGGCTCGACGCCCGCAAGCGTGACATCGCCGCCTGTCATGGCGGCCGCGATCGCATAGGTTCCCGCCTCGATACGGTCGGAAATCACGCGGTGCGTGGCACCGTGGAGGCGCTCGACGCCCTCGATCCTCAGGGTCGAAGTGCCGATGCCCTGGATCCTCGCGCCCATGGCGACGAGGCAGTTGGCGAGATCCGCCACCTCGGGTTCGCGCGCGGCGTTCTCGATGATCGTTTCGCCATCGGCGAGGGTCGCCGCCATCATCAGTGTATGGGTGACGCCGACCGAAACGATGGGCAGGCGGATGATGGCGCCCTTCAAGCCCTCCGGCGCATTGGCGAGGACGTAACCGTCCACGAGGTCGATCTCGGCGCCCATCTTCTGCAGGCCCTTGATGTAGAGATCGACGGGCCGCGCGCCGATGGCGCAGCCGCCCGGCAGCGACACCTTGGCCGTTCGGCAGCGGGCGACCAGCGGGCCCAGCACCCAGAAGCTCGCGCGGAACTGGGAGACGATCTCATAGGGCGCCGTGGTCGAGCGGATGGTCGCGGTGCGAATCGTCAGCGCGTCGCCATGCGGCCCCGTTACCCGCTCGATCTCGCTGCCGAGCACGCCAAGCAGCCGTATCAGCGAGCGCACATCGGTGAGCTGCGGCACATTGGTGAGGGTCAGCGCCTCGTCGGTCAGAAGCGCCGCCGTCATCAGCGGGAGCGCGGCATTTTTCGCGCCGCTGATCTGGATCGCCCCTTTGAGCGGGCGGGCGCCGCGAATGTGGATCGTGTCCATGATGGGGTCCGGTGAGCGGAAGCCCGAAGGCTCATGCGCTCCGGGTGTTCCCCGTTTTATAGGGGCGGAGGCCCGAAGAGTCACGCCGCTCCGGCCGCAAAGAGCGAGAAATCACTCAGCCTCGGGGGATGTTTTCGGATCCTGCCCGGGGGCCGATTCGGTGGAGCGGCTCTTGGCCTGCGCCTTGCGCTTGCGCAGATTCGCCCTCAGCGCTTCAGCAAGCCGCGCCTCGCGCGCCTGCTGGGCGCGGGCCGGACCCTGGCCTGGCTGGCGGCGGCCCTGATTGTCGTGCGGCTTGTCTCTCATGGCGCTGGCCCTGAACCTCGGAAGCTGGCAATAACGCGCATATGGGCCGAATGGAAAGGGCTCGTCAACTTTGCCGTTCCATGCTTGCGCGGGGTGGCACCCTGTGGCACTTTCCGCCCGCTCGCGTCGCCCGCCGGCGCGAGGCCGCAATGTGATGCTGTTGTAGCTCAGTGGTAGAGCACTCCCTTGGTAAGGGAGAGGTCGAGAGTTCAATCCTCTCCAACAGCACCATGCCTTACCCCCGGCAGCCTCAGCCTTTCTCTTCCGGTCAGCCCTTCCCCTCCAGTCCGAGATAGATCGCCTCGATCAGCGCCCTGTTGCGGGGGTTCTGCCAGCGCGGGCCCATGTCGTTCGTGACATAGGCGAAGGCGACGGCCGCCTCCGGATCGCAGAAGCCGAGCGAGCCGCCCGCGCCGAAATGGCCGAAGGCTCCCGCATTGGGGCCCAACGTGCGCTCGGGCTGGGGAAGCTGGAAGCCGAGGCCGAAGCGCGAGACGCGCTCGAGAATGCGGTCGGGCCCGTAGGAATGTTCGGTCACGGCTTCGCGGAGAAGCGACGGGGCGATGACCTCGACCCCGTCGATCGCGCCGCCATTGGCGAGCGCTGAATAGATGCGGGCGACGCCCCGCGCCGTGCCGTGCCCATTGGTCGAGGGGATTTCCGCGCTCCGCCACGCGGCACTGTTGATCCAGCCCGCGCCTGAAATGCCCGGCGGGTTCCAATAGGTGTTCCACTTCATCAGCACATCGTCGCTCATGACGCCTTCGGGCGCGGGCGGGTTCACCTCCGGCCAGAGAAATTCGGCGGCGCGTCCGTGCTCCGCCACGGGAAGGCCGATATAGGCATCCGCGCCGAGCGGGCCTGCGATCTCGTCGCGGAGCAGCGTGCCCAGCGTCACACCCATCCGCCTGCGGATGATCTCGCCGAGAAGATAGCCGAACGTATTAACGTGATAGCCATGAGCCGTGCCGGGCTCCCACCAGGGCGCCTGCGCTTCGAGCGCGCGGATCATGAGCGGCCAGTCGAGCATCGCGCCATCGGGAAGCGCGGCGCGAATGGCGGGAAGGCCCGCGCGATGCGAAAGCGCATGCCGGAGCGTGATCGCCTCCTTGCCGCAGGCGGCGAATTCGGGCCAGGCGCGCGCCAGCGGTTCATCGAGATCGGCAAGTCCCTTCTCGACGAGTTTCAACGCGCAGAGCGCGGAGAGCGCCTTGCCGATGGAAAAGAAATTCACCAGCGTCTCACGCTGCCAGGGCGCCGAGCGCGCGCGGTCGCGCCAGCCGCCCCAGAGATCGGCGACAACGCGGCCGCCAACAATGAGCGCGATGGCGGCTCCCGGCTCGCCACGCAGCGTGAAATTCTCGACGAAGGCGCGGCGCACAGGCGCGAAGGCTTCCTCGCAGAAGCCGCCCACCGGTAATGGCCGCCCTTCGACTTCCTCACTCACCAGACCGGACATGAATCCCCCTCTCGGTTGGGCGAAGTGTCGCCGGGACAAGAAGGGGATGCAAGCAAGCCCGGTCAGCGAATCGGTATCACCACATTGAGCGAGGGTGCGCCGTAATAAACGGGCGGCGGAGGCGGCGCGTAATAGACGGGCGGCGGCGCATAGACGACAGGCGGCGGCGGATAGGCATAGCCCGGCGCCCAATAGACATAACCGCGCGGCCCCCAATAGTGGCGTTCCCAGCCGCGATGATAGCCGCGATCCCAGTGAGCCTTGTGGCGAGGGGGATCGGCCAGCGCCGGACCTGCCGCAAGGCCCGTCGTCAGGGCCGAGGCCGCCAGCGCGGCGAGCAGGAGCTTCCTCATGCGCGAGGAGGCCCGTCTCTCAATTCCGATCGTCTTCATTTCTCACGTCCTTTTTCCCGCCCTTTCCGGCAGGTGCGGCCGGCGAAGCTCGCCCGAAGCCGCGTAGAAATTCCAAACATTACCGATCAGACAGGCTAGATATGCTTCGCGTCAAAAAAGCGGCATAAATGGGAGCGCCGCGGGCCAATTAAGGCAGAGCCGGTCGTGCCGTCCCGACTGAACACCCCAACCGAATACCGAAGAAATCGAACACATATGAGCAGCGGTTACTGGCGCGTCATCGAAAGTTCCCAGAATCCTCATGCGAAGAGATGGGAACAACTCGTCGAGAGTCGCGGCATCAGAAAGCATGGAGAGTTTCTGCTCGCCGGGCGCAAGGCGGTGCCGGAAGCCCTGGCGCGCCATCCGCAGCGCTTCCATGCCGTGATCGCCATCGACCCCGATCAGGTCGCAGGCCTGCCGCTGCCCGCCCATATCGAGAAGTTCCGTGTCTCGCGCGCGATCTTCGACGCGCTCGATCCATCAGGCACCGGCTTTCCGCTTCTCGTCGGCAAGACGCCCGAAATGCCCAAGGCCGATCTCGCCTCGCCGCCCCAAGGGCTCGAACTCGTTTGCGCGCTCGGCGATCCGAACAATCTCGGCGCCGCGCTTCGCAGCGCCGCGGCCTTCGGCGCCACGCGCATCGTGCTCATGGCGGAAGCGGCCCATCCTTTTCACCCCAAGGCGCTTCGCGCGGCGGCGAATGCGCAATTCGAACTCACGCTTCTGCGCGGGCCTTCATGGGCGGAGCTTGGCAACAGCGCCGGCCCCATTCTCGCGCTCGATGCGGAGGGTGAGGACATGGCGGGCTTCTCATGGCCGCGCGACATGCGGCTCGTGCTCGGCGAGGAAGGCCGGGGGATACCCGAAACGCTGAAGGTCCGTCGTCTCGCCATTCCGATGACAGGCGCGGTCGAATCGCTCAACGCGACGGTCGCGGCGAGCCTCGCGCTCTATTCGCACTATCTCGCGACGCGCTGATCTCGGCACCGCTTCAGCGCCTCATAAGCGGCGAGCGCGCGGGTGCGCGCGGCGGCGTGGTCCACCATCGGCAGGGGATAGGTCTTGCCGAGCACGATGCCCGCCTCGTCGAGCACGGCCTTCGGCGCTTCCCATGGCCTGTGTATGAAACGGCGGTCGAGCCCGGCGAGTTCCGGCACATGGCGGCGCACATAGGCGCCCTCTGCGTCGAACTTCTCGCCCTGCGTCACCGGATTGAAGATGCGGAAGAAGGGCGATGCGTCGGCGCCCGACCCCGCCACCCACTGCCAGTTGGCGCGATTGCTGGCGAGATCGGCATCGACAAGCGTGTCCTCGAACCAGCCCGCCCCCTCGCGCCAGTCGATCATCAGATCCTTCACGAGAAAGGAGGCGACAATCATGCGCACACGATTATGCATGAAACCCGTCCGCCAGAGTTCGCGCATGCCCGCATCGACGATCGGATAGCCGGTGCGCCCGCGCGCCCAGGCATCGAAGCCCTGCCGGTCCCCCCGCCACGGGAAAGCATCGAAGGCCGGCTTCCAGGCGCGCGAGGCAATTTCCGGCCAATGGAATAGAAGATGAGCACAGAATTCCCGCCAGCCGAGTTCGCGCAGGAACGAGCCGACGCCCGCCGATGCGGAAGGCTCCGCATGGGCGAAAGCGGCGGAAGACGCCCAGATCCGGCGCGGTGATATTTCGCCCCAATGGAGGTGCGGCGAGAGGCACGATGTCGCCTCGATGGCGGGAAAGTCGCGCTGATCGTCATAACGCGCGGCGAGGCACTCGAGAAAGGCGACGAGGCGCGTTTGCGCGCTCGCCTCGCCGGGCTGCCATGAGGCGCGAAGCCCTGCTGCCCAGTCAGGCCGTGAGGGCCTGAGTTGCCAGGCGACGAGATCATCCGACGCGACGGTATGAGCCCCGCGCAGCGAAGTCGGCGCCGGGGCCGGCGCATCGAACGGTGCCCGCGCCGAGAGCGCCCGCCAGAAGGGCGTGAAAACCTTGTAGGGTTCGCCCGCGCCGGTCTTCATCTCCCAGGGCTCAATGAGAAGCGCTCCATTGAAGCTCCGCGTCTCGATGCCGCGCGCGGCGAGCGCCGACTTCACCTGGCTGTCCCGCGCGATGATTTCAGGCTCGTAGCAGCGGTTCCAGAAAACGGCGCGGGCGCCCGTTTCATCGACAAGCGCGTTCAGAACGTCGAGAGGCCGGCCCCGCCGCAGGACGAGCGGCGCGCCGAGCCGCGCGAGATCGCGCCCAAGCGCCTCGAGGCTCCCATGCAGCCACCAGCGCGACGCGCCCCCGATCGCCATGTCCGGATCGAGAATAAAGACGGGCAGAACCTCACCGCGCTGAGCGGCGGCAACGAGGGCGGGATTGTCTGCAAGGCGCAGATCCTGACGGAACCAGACGATGGCGGACATGACATTCGATATTTGTGAAGTGGTCCCGGCAATGTCTTACGCAATGCAAAATCCGGTGGATCATCAGCCGCTCAGAGCGGCTGATGGCCGGGGGCCGGCGGGGCGCTCGCAGTCTTTTCGAAAGTTGAGATGATGTGCCATGCCTCCTCGGCGCTCTCGACGAAGCGGAAGATGTCGAGATCCGAAGGGGAGATCACGCCCTCCTCCACCATGGCCTCGAAATTGATGATGCGCCGCCAGTATTCCTCGCCGAAAAGAAGAATGGGCATGGGTGCAATCTTGCCGGTCTGGACGAGGGTCAGCGTCTCGAAGAGCTCGTCCAGCGTGCCATAGCCGCCGGGAAAGACGACGAGCGCTTTCGTCCGCATCAGGAGATGCATCTTGCGAAGCGCGAAATAGTGGAACTGGAAGGCAAGCTCCGGGGTGATGTAGGGATTGGGCACCTGCTCGTGCGGCAGGCTGATATTGAGCCCCACCGAAACGCGGCCCGCGTCGGAGGCGCCGCGATTGGCCGCCTCCATGATACCCGGTCCGCCGCCCGTCATGATGACATAGTCGCGCCACTCGGGCGTCTGCGCGGCTTCGGAGACGATCCGGCCGAAACGCTGCGCCTCCTCGTAATAGCGGCAGCGTTCGCGCTGGTTCCGGCGCGCCTGCGCCTCGCGCCGTAGCTCCGCATTGTCCGGATCGGCGGCCAGCGCCGCCTCGGCCTCGTCGCAATGGCATTCGGCATCCTCTGGCGAGGGCACGCGCGCGCTGCCGAAAACGACGATGGTCGAACGGATATTGTGATCCTGAAGCACAAGCTCCGGCTTCAGCAGTTCGAGTTGAAGACGAACGGGGCGAAGCTCGTCACGCAGGAGAAAATCGGGATCGTCGAAAGCCGGCCGGAAGGAGGGAGAGCGCGTCTGCGCGGTTTCGACGGCCGGGGGATGGGGCTTCTCGTTCATGTCGTCCTTCTCGGTTCCGTGCGCGCCGGGCCCGGCGCAAGGCTCATTCTACCCCAGTTTCCAGCCCACTCGCGGGCCCGCGCCGGGGCTGATAAGACTCCCTCATGGCTCAGTATGCAAACAGCTCACTCGACAAGGCGCTGGCGCTGATCGAACGGCTTTCGCGCGAACGCAGGCCCATGAGCCTCGCGGAGATCGCGCGCGCCGAGGGCATGCACCGCTCGACCGCGTTCGGGCATCTCGCCGTGCTGGTGCGGCATGGCTATGTCCGCAAGGATGCGGAGGATGGACGCTATACGCTCGGCCACAAGATTTTCCGCGTCGCCGACCGGGTGACGCTGCTCGCCACGCTCTCCCATGCGGCGCGGGGCCTCGTCCTGCGCGCCAGTTCCGCCATTGGCGAGGAGGTCTATCTGGCGTGGCTCGACGGCACGCAGGCGCTGGCGATCGACCCGGCGCGGGGCATCGACCTCGGGGGCGACGCCCTCACCAGACTGCCGCGCATGGACGCGCATGCCTGCGGCGCGGGGCAGGTGCTGCTCGCCTATCGCGAGCGCGCCTTCGTGCAATCGCTCTATCGCGACCGCCCGCCAGCGCCGCTGACCCCCAGGACGCCGCGAAGCCTGCGGGCGATCTTCGACCTTTCGGAGCGCATCCTCGCCGAAGGCTATCGCTACGAGCAGGGCGAATTCGACGCGACGACGGCAAGCCTCGCCGTGCCGCTCTTTTCCAATCCCGGCCTTTCGCGCTTCGCGCTCGCGGTCACGGCGCCCTCGAACCGGCTGACGGCCGCGCGGGCCGCGGAAATCCTGCCCCACCTCCTCGCCCTTGCGAGCGAGGTCGGGCGGCAGATGCGCGACCCCGAAGACGCGGGCTGACAAGGGCCACCCGCCATTGTCTTTCGCAGTTGCGAACGTTTCCTATTTTCAAACAAAAACACGAATCGGGTTTGGCCCTCCCCCCTTGTGACGCAGAGTCACAGTCAGCCGGTGCGGGCTCGCGCCGGATGGAGGAGTTTGGCCGCTCGCCCCAGAAATGCGCGGCCATTGGAGAGGACAGAACCTTGAGCAACGACATCACCAAAGATGCCGCTTACGACGCCGTCGCCCCTGACGACTTCCCGGCGATGATGGACGTCGATCGCTATGGCCGGCGTTCGACGGCCTTCGACAAGATCATTTCAGCGACCCATGACCATTTCTGGGATCCGCTCGACAAGAAATACATCGACTACGACCAGCCCTTCGACCTCGACACGACGCCGATCATGCCGCTCGACCAGGTGCTCGAGCTGCATACGCCGATCGCCGACCGGCTGACCGAGCAGCAGAAGATCCAGTTCGCGAACGACACGACGCGCTGGTCGCTCTCCTCGATCCTGCATGGCGAGGCCGGCGCGCTCGCGCTCTCGGCGAGCCTTTGCCACATCCTGAAGGATCCGGGCGCGCAGGAATATGCCGCGAACCAGACGCGCGAAGAGGCGCGCCATGTGACCGGCTTCTCGAAATATATCGAGACGCGCTGGGGCAAGCCCTACCCGGTCGGCCCGACGCTCGGCAACCTGCTCACCGAAATGGTGCTGGCGCCGGAAGTCTACAAGAAGATCGTCGGCATGCAGATGCTGGTCGAGGGCCTCGCCATGGGCGCCTTCGCCTCGCTCTACACCCATTCGAACGATCCGCTGCTGCGCCATCTCTGCCAGCTCGTGATGACGGACGAAGCCTTCCATCACAAGTTCGGCAAGATCTGGGCCGACCGCACGGTACCCCACCTCAATGAGGAAGAGCGCAATCGCATCGAGGATTGGGCCGCGACCTGCTTCCAGACGCTGCTCTTCAACCTCGGCAGCCCCGAGCAGAAGAAGCACATCTACGCCAAGTACGGCCTCGACTGGCAGGAAGTGCAGGAAATCATCCTCAAGACGCGCACCGATGACGACCGCCGCAAGGCCATGTCGAGCAGCACCAATATCTTCCGTGTGCTGATCAAGACGCTGCTCAAGGGCGGCATCATCACGGAGCGCACCCGCGCCTTCTATGCGATCTATGTCGACATGGAAGAGCTGAAGGGCGAGGGCGACGAAATGGTCGGAGATGCGATCGCCGAAAAGGGCATCGAATATCTCAAGGCCGTCAATTTCGGCCAGAAGGTCGGGAACTACGTGGCGGCGGAATAAGCCTGCCCATCGAGAACAAACTTCGAGCCCTCCCGTCCGAGCGACGGGAGGGCTTTTTCATTCCACCCGCCTCAGCGGAAGAATGTGGAACCCCTGCCCCTCGCCGCCGATCAGCGCCTCGATGCGATAGACCGAGCGGAGATTTTCAGGCGTCAGCACATCGCCCGGCGCGCCATCGGCGCGGATCAGCCCGTCATCGAGCAGGATGAGCCGGTCGCAATAACGCGCGGCAAGCGAAAGATCGTGCAGCACGGCAATGACCGTTCGCCCCTGCGCGACATAGGCGCGGAGCACTTCCATCACGCCGAGCTGGTGATAGGGATCGAGCGCCGCCACGGGCTCGTCGACGAGCAGGAGCGGCGCCTCGACGCCGAGCGCGCGGGCAAGCAGCACGCGGGCGCGCTCGCCGCCAGAAAGCGTCAGCACGTCGCGGTGGCGGAACCTCTTCACATCGGCGAGCGACATGGCGCGTTCGATAGCGGCCACATCCTCGGGGCCCGGCCCACGGAAGGGCTCGAGATGCGGCAGGCGGCCGAGCGCCACGAGACGCTCGACCGAAAGCGGCCAATGGCTCTCCGCCCCTTGCGCGAGATAGGCGATCCGCTTCGCGCGGACGCGCGGCTCGAGTTCCGCGACCGGGCTGCCGTCGATCTCGATCCGGCCATCGAAGGAAATGAGATTGGCGATGGCGCGAACGAGCGTGGTCTTGCCGGCGCCGTTGGGCCCCACGAGGCCGATGAAGCCCGGCGCATCGGCGGCAAGAGAGACGCCGTGCAGAACATGCGAGCCTCCAAGCGCCGCCCGCAGATTTTCCACCGTGAGCTTCATCAGGGCGCCTCCCGCCGGGTGCGCAGGATGAGCCAGAGGAAGAAGGGCGCGCCGAGAAGCGATGTGACGACGCCGAGCTTGGGTTCGGGGCCTGAAAGCGGAAGGCGCACCACGAGGTCGGCGGCGAGCGTCAGCGCCGCGCCGCCCAGCGCGCTCGGCCAGAGGAGCCGCCCCGGCTCGTGGCCCACCAGCGGGCGGAGGAGATGCGGCACGACGAGGCCGACAAAGCCGATGACGCCCGTGACCGACACGGCGGCACCCACCGCAAGGCCGGTGCCGATGACGACGCGCGCCTTGATCGACGCCTGATCGAAGCCGAGCGTCGCGGCCGTATCCTCGCCGAGCGTCAGCGCATCGAGACCGCGCGCCGCCGTGGCGACGAGAAGCACGCCGAGCGCCATGAAAGGCGCGGCGAAACGCACCTGATCCATGCTCCGGTCGGTGAGCGAGCCGAGAAGCCAGAAGATGATCTCGTAAACCGCATAGGGGGAGGCTGCGAGGCTCAGCGCGAGCGAGGTGAGCGCCGAGGTGAAGGCGGAGATGGCGACGCCGGCAAGGATGATCGTGACGATCGAGGGATCGCGCCCCGCCAGCAGATAAAGGACGCCGAGGCTTGCAAGCCCGCCCGCCACGCCGCCAAAAGGCACAAGCAGGCCCGCACCCGCCGCGAAGCCGAAATAGAAGACGAGCACGGCGCCCAGCGCCGCGCCGCTCGATGCGCCGATGAGGCCGGGCTCGGCGAGCGGGTTTCGCAACAGGCCCTGAAGCGCCGCGCCTGTGAGGCCGAGCGTCGCGCCGACGAGAAGGCCGAGCAGCGCGCGCGGCAGGCGCACTTCCTCAAGGATGAGCCAGGCGAGTTCGCGGTCGATCGCGTCGATCGCCCGAAGCCTGCCGAACAGCAATTCGCCGCCCCTGCCGACAAAAACCGAGGCGATGAAGAGAAGCGCGACGAGCGCGGCGAGCGCGAGGCTGACGGTGAGGAACGGGCGCGCGCGCATCAGTTGACCCTCGCGGCGGCAAATTCGTCGCGGGCGGCGGCGAGCCTGTCGGCGATTTCGGTGACGAAGGGCGTGCCGCAGGTCCAGAGCTTTGCGGGCAGCTCCACCGTGCGGGCGAAGCGCGTCGTATAATCGCGCAGCGCGGGGTGGACGAGCAGTTCATGCGCAAGCGACGGCTCATGCGCGCGATAGACGCCGACGGCCACGAAATCCGGCCGCAGCCCGATCAGCTCCTCGATCGACAGATTGATGAAGCCGCCGCCGGAACTCGCCTTCACGACATTCTCGAAGCCCGCATGATCGAGCAGCGCACCGAGAATGGTGCCGGACGCCGCCGCGCCGCCGAGATCCTGATAGATGACGGCGCGAACGGGAGGCCGCGGCGGCATGCGCGCGGAGCGGGCGAGCGAGGCATCGAAGCGCGCGATCCAGGCTTCCCCGCGCTCGGGATGGCCGAGAGCGGCGGCGACGGCGCGCACATTGTCGCGAATATCCTCGAAATCCGCCGCGTCCTTCACCTGCACAACCGGCACATGGGCGCGCTCGAGCATGGCGAGGGTGAAGGGCGAGGTATAGCGATGCGCGAGCACGAGATCGGGATTGAGCGAGAGGATCTCCTCCGCCGTCGCATTGTTGAGCGGCAGGCGCCTTGCGAGATCGGCAACGGGCGAATCCTCCGGGTCGGCGGTCACGCGGAAGACGGATTTGACGGTGCCCGGATCGGCAAGCTCGAGCGCCAGCATGTCGGAGCAGAGATTGATCGACACGACGCGCCGGGGCGCGGCCTCCCCGGCCCGCGCGCCCGCACAGGGAGCAGCCGCGAGGATCGCCGACAGCAGGATGAGAAGACCGGCGAGGCGCTTCATCTTTCCGCTCTTGCCATTCCATGCGGGGCGGGTGAAATGGACGCCCCTCGGGAGAGGGGATTTGTGGGAGGGCTGGAGACACATGGTCAAGCATTATCACGGCCGGAGCGCGGGCTCCATGCGCGGACGATCCAGCGCTGACGGGAGGGCCGGAGGATGACGGAGCCGCTTCAGACCTGGCAGGACTTTCTCGACATTTCGCCCTTTCAGCGCTGGCTCGGCCTCAAGGTCGAGGAAGCGGGCGAAGGCCGGCTGGTCATCGGCCTCGAATGGCGGGAGGAATTCGTTTCCAACCCGAACAGCAAGTCGATGCATGGCGGCATTCTTGCCTCGCTTATCGACCTTGGCGGGCTCTATGCGATCCTGACGACAAGGTCGATGGCGACCGCGACGGTCGATCTGCGCGTCGATTACCACCGGCCGGCGACGGGCGGCGCCATTCGCGCCACCTCGCGCGTCATCAAGCTCGGCTCGAAAGTCTCCTCCGCCGAAACCGAAATCACGGGCGCGGACGGCAAACTCCTTGCCTCCGGGCGCGGCGTCTATCTGATGGGCTGAGCGTCCCTCAGTCCGAGGGCGCCGCGACGGGCGCCTTGCGCGTGAGCCGGAGCCGCATGATGAGCGTCAACGCGCCTGCCGCCACGAGCGCCGCCGCCAGCGCCAGCATGCCGGCCGAATAGCTCTCCGTCGTCTCCTTCACCCAGCCGACGGCATAGGGCCCGACGAAGCCGCCGAGATTGCCCACCGAATTGATGAGCGCGATGCCGCCCGCCGCCGCCGTGCCGCCGAGAAAGGTCGGCGGCAGCGCCCAGAAGGGCACGATGGAGACATAGACGGCGATGGCGGCAAGGCCGAGCGACAGGATGGTGAGGAGGGGCGACGCGAAGTACGCGCCGCCGACGAAGCCCGCCGCGCCGAGGAAGGCCGCGATCGAGGTGTGCCAGATGCGCTCCTGCCTGCGATCGCTCGATGCGCCCCAGAGCGGCATGGCGATGGCCGCGACCGCATAGACCGCCGCGACGATCCAGCCGACGGCGACATTGCCGAAGCCCATGCCCTTCACCATCTGCGGCAACCAGAGGCTGATGCCGTAAAGGCCGATGACGAGGCCGAAATAGATGAGGCTCATGACGATGACGCGGGCGTCCTTGAGCGCCGGCCAGAGCGCATGGCGCGCATCGGCTTGCGCGTTCGCTCGGTCGCGGGCGAGGCAATCGGCAATGACGCGCTTTTCCTCCGCGCTCAGCCAGCGCGCCCTTGCCGGCCCGTCCGGCAGGAGCCAGAGCACGGCGATGCCGAGAAGGAGGGCGGGCGCCGCCTCGATGAGGAACATCCATTGCCAGCCCTTGAGGCCCAAATGGCCGTCGAAGCCCAGCAGATAGGCCGATACCGGCGCGCCGATGACGCTTGCGAGCGGAATGGCGATGAAATAGGTGCCATAGAGCCGCGCGCGCAGCTCGGCCGGAAACCAGTAGGTGAGATAGAGGATCATGCCGGGAGCAAAGCCCGCCTCCGCCGCGCCGAGCAGGAAGCGCAGCACATAGAAGCTCGTCTCGCTGCCGACGAAAGCCATGGCGCCGGAAATGACGCCCCAGGTGAGCATGATGCGGCAGATCCAGATGCGCGCGCCCACCTTTTCGATGACGATGTTGCTCGGCACCTCGAAGATGAAATAGCCGATGAAGAAGATGCCGACGCCCCAGCCGAAGACGGTGGGCGAGAAACCCAGATCGGCATTCATGGTGAGCGCCGCGAAGCCGACATTCACGCGGTCGAGAAAACTCACCATGTAAAGCACGATCATCAGCGGGATGATCCGCCTGCTCGCGCGCGCAAAGATGCGGCGCTCTTCAGCCGTCAGTACCGTGCTCATTTCCCCTCCCCCGGACCTTTCGGGCGTGACCTTAGGCGAGAGGGAGCAAGCTGGAAAGGTGCAAAGAAACCGGATGCGCGGAAAGGGGCTGACCTATTGCGGCAGTTTCTTCAGCCCCTGAGCGGCGGCCTTCGGCGCGCGCGCTTCGGTGAAGAGGCCCCAATAGGCTTCTTCCGGGTGCGACCCCGCCACGGGGTTGAAGTCCTGCGTCCGCCAGGGCGCATCGAAGGCGGCGAAATAGGAGAAGGCGCGCGCGCGCGACGGCTTCATCTGCGCTTCGAGAGCGCGCCAGAAGGCCGCCTGCTTCGCCTCGCTGAAGCCCATATCGGCGGGGCCGGTCGGCACGCCCGTCTCCTTGACGAGGATCGGGCCGCAATAGACGCCGCCGAGCTTCTCCGTCACCTTGACGACGAAGTCGGCCCAGTTTTCCGCGCCCGCCGTCTTGAACCAAGTCTCGAAAGCGGGATGGACGTTCACCAGCATGAAGTCGAGGCTCGAGCGCACATCGCCCGCATCGCCTTCGAGGAACTGCGCGAAAGGCTCCGTCACGGTGATCGGTAGTGTGGGCATGCGCTCGCGGGTGAGCTTCACATAGCGGGCAAGCTCGCCCCATGTGCCGCGCTTGCCGAACACGATCTCGTTGCCGAGCGAGAGGCCGACGACGAAATCGGGATAGCGCTTCGCCGCCGCCAGCGCGTTGCGGATCTCCTCCGGGTCGCCGGGCGTCCAGATGCCGATCACGATGGCCTTGTAGCCAAGCTCGCGCGCTATGCCGGGGACAAGCTCGCCGCCGTCGCGCGCGGTATAGGTGACGAGCGCGTCGAACCAGGGCCTGAGCGCCATGAGATCGGCGCGGATGCTCTCCGCATCGGCGCGGGTCACATTTCCGTCGACCACCTTCAGCGATGTCGGCGTGTAGGTGACGAAGCGATGGCCCGCCATCGCGGCCTCGAGGCGCTGAAGCGCGGGCGCGGCCGCCTTGCGTGGCGCGCAGGGCTCCGCCGCAAGGGCAGAGCCAGCGAAAAGGCAGAGGGTCAGGACGGCGATGAGCTGGCGCATGGGGAAAGCCTATGACGGCGCGGGATGAAAGAACAGCGGGTTCAGAGCGCGACGAGAACGGCGCCGAGCGCGATCAGCCCGACGCCCGCCCAGCCCGTGAGGGTCAGCTTCTCGCCGAGGAAGATGGCGCCGAAAATGGCGACGAGCACCACCGAGAGCTTGTCGATGGGCGCGACCTGAGCCGCCTGTCCGATCTTCAGCGCACGGAAGTAGCAGAGCCACGAGCCGCCCGTGGCGAGCCCCGACAGAACGAGAAAGACCCATGTGCGGGTGGTGATCGCCTCCGGCCGTTTCAGCTCGCCCATCGCGGCGAGGATGAGCGCCAGCGTCAGCAGAATGACGAATGTGCGGATGAGCGTCGCGAGATCGGAATTGATGTCCTCGACGCCCAGCTTCGCGAAGATCGCCGTCAGCGCCGCGAAGCAGGCGGATAGGAAGGCCCAGAAAAGCCATGACGCAGCGAGGTTCATCGGCATCTCCGCTCAGAGGCGCTTCACCACCGCACGGTAGAAGATCAACGGAATGAAGACCATGACCAAGGGCGCGGAGAGCGAGGCCGGGGTCCTGAGCGGCGGGTTCGGAGCGGGTGGCCGCTGGATCCCGGGACAAGCCCGGGATGACGACTTCGAGAATGTTGCCCGCCCCTCAGTCGAAGGCATCCTCCCAGGTGCCGCGCGTCGAGGCCTTGGAATATTCCGTCGCGCGGTTCTCGAAGAAATTGGTGTGCTCGATGCCGTTCAGCATCTCGTCCATCCAGGGCAGCGGGTTCTTCTCGATCCGGTAGATCGACTGAAGACCGAGCTGAACGAGGCGGCGATCCGCGATCCAGCGGATGTAGCTCTTCACTTCCCCGGGCTCCAGACCCTCGACGCCGCCCATCTCGAAGGCGAGGTCGATGAAGGCGTCCTCGTGATGGATGATCGTCTCGCAGGCCTTGTAGATGTCGCGCTGAAGCTCATCCGTCCAGATTTCCGGGTTCTCCTCGACGAAGGTGCGGAAGAGCTTGACGATCGAGTTCGTGTGCAGCGTCTCGTCGCGCGCCGACCATGTGATGATCTGGCCCATGCCCTTCATCTTGTTGAAGCGCGGGAAGTTCATGAGGATGGCGAAGGAGGCGAAAAGCTGCACGCCCTCGGTGAAGGCGCCGAAGACGGCGAGCGTCTTGGCGACATCGGCCTTGGTCGCCACGCCCCATTCGCGCATGTAGTCGAACTTGGCCTTCATCTGCTGGTATTTGAGGAAGGCTTCGTACTCGGTCTCGGGCATGCCGATGGTGTCGAGCAGGTGCGAATAGGCGGAGATGTGCACCGTCTCCATGTTGGAGAAGGCGCTGAGCATCATCGCGACTTCAGTCGGCTTGAAGATGCCGGAATAGTGCTTCATGTAGCAGTTGTTCACTTCGACGTCGGCCTGAACGAAGAAGCGGAAAATCTGCGTGAGAAGATTGCGCTCGCCCGGCGTGAGCTTCTTCGCCCAGTCCTTCACATCGTCAGCGAGCGGAACTTCCTCCGGCAGCCAGTGGATGCGCTGCTGCGTCAGCCACGCATCATAGGCCCATGGATAGCGGAAGGGCTTGTAGACGAGACGTTCTTCGAGAAGGGACATCGGCCTTGCTCCCAATTCACCTGTTCGTCATGCCGGCCTTGCCTCACTGGCAGGCCAGGCATTCCTCATACTCGACCGCTTCGCGGCGGCCTTCGGCCGCAACCTGATCGAGCGTTTTCACTTCGAGATTCTTCGCGGGCACCAGCGAGACGATTTCGGCCTTCTCCGCGCGCTGGATCGACAGCGAACGGCAGTAATAGAGGCTCTTCACGCCCTTCTTCCACGCCTGAAGGTGGAGCTGGTGGAGTTCGCGCTTGTGCACGTCCGCCGGCAGGAAGAGATTGACCGACTGCGCCTGATCGATCAGCGGCGCGCGGTCGCCTGCATGCTCGACGACCCAGCGCTGATCGAGTTCGAAGGCGGTCTTGAAAACGTCCTTCTCGTCATCCGTAAGGAAGTCGAGATGCTGCACCGAGCCGCCATTGACGACGATGGACGACCAGGTGTCGTCGTCGTTGCGGCCCTTCTCCTCGAGGATCTTCGCCAGATGGCGGTTGCGCACGTTGAAGGAGCCGGAAAGCGTCTTGTGCGTGAACGAGTTCGCCGCGATGGGCTCGATGCCGGGCGAGGTGCCGCCGGTGATGATCGAGATCGAGGCCGTGGGCGCGATCGCCGTCTTGTTGGAGAAGCGCTCGTTGAAGCCATAATCGGCGGCGTCCGGGCAGGCGCCGCGCTCTTCGGCGAGCTTCTTGGAGGCGGCATCCGCCTGCGTCTTGATCTGCTGGAACATGCGCTTGTTCCAGACCTTCGCCATCACGCCCTCGAAGGGGATCATGTTGGCCTGAAGGAAGGAGTGGAAGCCCATGACGCCGAGGCCGACCGAGCGCTCGCGCGCGGCGGAATATTTCGCCCGCGCCATCTCGTCCGGCGCGCGCTCGATGAAATCCTGCAGCACATTGTCGAGGAAGCGCATCACGTCCTCGATGAGGGTCGGGTGATCCTGCCACTCGAAATAGGTCTCGAGATTGAGCGAGGAGAGGCAGCAGACGGCCGTGCGCTGCTGGCCGAGATGGTCGATGCCGGTCGGCAGCGTGATCTCGGCGCAGAGATTGGACGTCTTCACCTCGAGCCCCGCGAGCTTGTGGTGCTCGGGACGGGCGTTGTTCACCGTGTCCTTGAAGATGATGTAGGGCTCGCCCGTCTCGATGCGCGAGGTGAGCATGCGGATCCAGAGCGAACGCGCCGAAACCGTCTTCTGCACGGAGCGGTCCTTCGGGCTCTTCAGCTCCCAGTCCGCATCCGTCTCGACGGCGCGCATGAAGGCGTCGGAGACGAGGATGCCGTGATGGAGATTGAGCGCCTTGCGGTTCGGATCGCCGCCCGTCGGACGGCGGATCTCCATGAACTCCTCGACTTCCGGATGGTCGATCGGCAGATAGACCGCCGCCGAGCCGCGCCGCAGCGAGCCCTGGCTGATCGCGAGCGTCAGCGAATCCATCACGCGGATGAAGGGAATGATGCCCGAGGTCTTGCCATTGCCATGCACGGTTTCGCCGATGGACCGCAGATTGCCCCAATAGGAGCCGATGCCGCCGCCCTTGGCCGCGAGCCAGACATTCTCGTTCCAGAGGCCGACAATACCTTCCAGACTATCGGAGGCTTCATTGAGGAAGCAGGAGATGGGAAGGCCGCGCTGCGTGCCGCCATTGGAAAGCACGGGCGTCGCCGGCATGAACCAGAGCTTCGAGATGTAGTCATAGAGGCGCTGGGCATGCGCCGCGTCATCGGCATAGTAGGAAGCGACGCGCGCAAAGAGATCCTGAAAGGACTCGCCCGGCATGAGATAGCGGTCCGTCAGCGTCGCCTTGCCGAATTCGGTCAAGAGCGCGTCGCGGCCGTGATCGACCTTCACGCGATAGCCATGCGCGTGCTGCACAGCCTGATCCATCTCGCCGAAGGGCATTTCGGGTTCGAGAAGATCGGCACGCGGGCGGCGCGCCTCGGCCCGGCGCGGCGCGCGCTCGCCCGTGATGATCGCAGAAACGGTGGCCTCGACATCGCTCATATCGACCGTTTTCGACGTATCGTTCAGCATTTCGCCTGATCCCCTCTTTGGCCCCGTTGCGCCTCATCCGCCGCCACGAAAGAGCGCAAAACCTTCCGCCGGAGAGGCTTAAGCCTCGCCGCCCCTCTGCCCCGCCGGAACGAGACAGAATTCAATAATTTCGAGATTGCGCCGGCCCCTGCTTCATATCGCGTCGCCGAAGCCCGGCGCGTCCAGATATAGTAGCCGCGGTTTGATTCACGTCAACGACTTGTGGGGCGCGAGAATCAAAAAAGTGGTTAATAACCTTGCGTCCGCAAGGGGCGCGGCTTGCATCCGGCAGGATTTGGATGATTTATCAAGAGCTTGATTCAAGGCGCCGCAGACAGAGCGCTGCCTGCCGAAGCGTGGGCATGAAGCGCGACGTTAGCCCGCAGCGAAAGAACGAGGTGAACCATGTTCGATGAGGCCGCACGGCGCACGCTTTATCCCGAGATCGAGCCCTATCGCACGGGCACACTGAAAGTCTCGGCGCTGCATACGATCTATTTCGAGGAGTGCGGCAACCCCAACGGCAAGCCCGTCATCATCATTCATGGCGGGCCGGGCGGCGGTTCCAACCCGACGATGCGGCGCACGCATGATCCGCGCGCCTACCGGATCATCCTTTTCGATCAGCGCGGCTGCGGGCGCTCGACGCCGCACGCCGAACTGCGCGAGAACACGACCTGGGATCTCGTCGCCGACATTGAGCGGCTGCGCGAACATCTCAAGATCGAGCGCTGGCAGCTCTGCGGCGGCTCCTGGGGATCGACGCTGGCGCTTGCTTATGCGGAGACGCATCCCGAGCGCGTGACGGAGATCATCCTGCGCGGCATCTTCACACTGAGGAAGCGCGAGCTGCACTGGTTCTATCAGGAAGGAACGGATGCGATCTTCCCCGACGCATGGGAGCATTTCATCGCGCCCATTCCCGAGGAAGAGCGCGGCAATCTGATGGCGGCCTATTACAAGCGGCTCACCGGCGACGACGAGGCGGCGAAGATCGCCTGCGCGAAAGCCTGGAGCATCTGGGAGGGAACGACGCTCTCGCTTCTCTCCGATCCCGAGCGCGTCTCGCGCTTCTCCGACGGGCATTTCGCCCTCGCCTTCGCGCGGATCGAGTGCCACTACTTCATGAACAAGGGCTGGTTCGAGCCGCAGGACCAGCTCATCCTCAATGCCCACAGGCTCAAGGGCATTCCGGGCGTGATCGCGCAGGGGCGCTACGATGTGGTGACGCCGATGTTCACCGCCTGGGAGCTTGCGAAAGCCTGGCCCGA
>NZ_DAOKYX010000011.1:36231-64696 GCF_035325945.1 Parvibaculum sp. | reverse complement strand
ATGCGCATTCTCTTCCTCGTCAACGATGTGACATCGCCGCCCGGCGTGCTGCTCGATGAAGCACGCCTGCAGGGCGCCGATTGCGACGTGAGGACCATCCATTACGGCTATGGCGATCCCTCATCGCCGCTCGACGAGGTGCCGGCGAGCATGGATGGGCATGACGCGCTCGTCATCATGGGCGGGCCGATGGGCGTCTATGAAGCGGCGCGATATCCCTTCATCGAGCGGACGCGTGCGCTCATCCGCGACTTTCATGCAGGCGCGAAGCCGGTGATGGGCGTCTGTCTCGGCGCGCAACTCGTTGCGAGCGCCTTCGGCGCCGATGTACGCCGGATGGACGAGGACGAATTCGGGTTTCTGCCGCAGAGCTGGCTGCCGGAGGCGGCGGGCGACGCGCTGCTGCACGACGCAGAGCACGGGCTCGGCCTCATGCAGTGGCATCGGGATACGTTCGACCTGCCCGAGGGCGCCGCATGGCTCTCGACGCGCGAAAGCTGCCGCCACCAGTCATTCCGGCTCGGGCGCGGGACCTATGCCTTTCAGTTCCATCTGGAACTCACGCGCGCGACGCTCGATGGCTGGCTCCGCGAACGTGCGCGCCAGCAGGGCGTGCCGGTGGAGGCAATCGCCGAAGAGATCGGCCCCATCGACGCGCTGCTCGATCCGCAACAGGCATTCGCGCGGCGCGTGATGCGGCGCTGGATGAAACTGGTGGGGTAGGTCTCAGAAATTCACGCGGCTCGTCATCGCGCCATCGACCACCATGTTGATGCCGGTGGTGAAGGAGGAGACGGGACTTGCCAGAAAGGCCGCGGCATTCGCAATGTCCTGCGGCGTCGCCATGCGGCCCGTCGGGTTGCGGCGCATCGCATCCTTGAACGTGTCGGGCATGTGCTGCTCGATCATGTCCCAGACGCCGCCCTTGAAATAGACCGTGCCCGGAGAAATCGTGTTGACGCGGACATGCCTGGCCGCCTTTTCCTTGGCGAGCCCCTTGGCGAGATGGATCTGCGCCGCCTTCAGCGCGCCGTAGGAATTGCCATAGGTCGTTTCAGCGGCCGAAATCGACGAAATGATGATGACGGCGGCGTCGCCATGCTGCTCGGCCGCCTTCTCGAGAAAGGGCATGGCCGCGTCGGTCGCGCGGACGGCGCCCAGCACGTCGATCTCGAAAGAGGCTTTCCATGCCTCTTCCGTATTGCCGTTCTGAAGCGCGGAGGCATTGCAGACGAGAATGTCGATGCCGCCGAGAAGCTGGCCCGCGCTCGCGATCCATGTCTTGAAGCCCTCGGCATCGGCGATGTCGACCGTGCCGCCGAAGGCGCGAACGCCCTTCTTCTCCAGCGATTCGACCGCCTCGTTCACCTGTAGCTGATTGCGCGCGCAGATCGCGACATCGGCTCCTTCCGCCGCCAGCGTTTCCGCGATGGCGCGGCCGATGCCCCGCGTCGCGCCCGTCACGATGGCCTTCTTGCCTTTCAGATGCAGATCCATATCGACCCTCCCAGAGTTGCCCGTTGGCGCAAACATAGCCTGAAGCGGGCCGGTGAGACAAAATCAGGACAGGAACATCTCGCGCACGGAATTCCTGATCTCGTTCGCACGCAGGCGGAGCAGCGTCATCGCGCTTTGCGGCGGCGGCGGATCGAGATCGAGCCCGACCTTGCTCGGCGCGCGCTCCGCATCGATGCCGATGGCGACGAGTTCGACCGACCCCGCCCGGATGCGCTGACCAACCTCGATCTCGCGGCCGAGACGCGCCTGCATGAGGCCGGCAAGCGAGAGGTCGCGCTCATGCGGCGTCACCATGAAGCCATACATCTCGGCGACCTCGCCTGCATTGGCCCCGGCGTCGAGCGTGAAGTCAACGGGGCCGATGCCCTTGGCCTTGGGCCGCGCCTTTCGCGCACCGAAGAGGCGGTCGAGCGAGGGAAGCGCATCGGGCTCCGTCAGCAGCATGACGATATCGCCGCCATTGAAGCCGTCTCCTGGCTGGAGCGTGCGCACCTGCCCATCGCTCATGACCGAGAGAATTTCCGTGCCCGCAGGAAGCGGCAGCCGGCGCGGGCGGCGCAGAGCCATGATGCTCATGGGATCGACCGTATAGGCGACGACCGAGCGGCCGACGCCGGCAGGAAGCCCCAGTTCGACCCGGGCGCGCGGGCTCGGGCGCGGCGGCAGTTCGAGCCCCGCCATGCGCGCGATGCGGGGCACGGTCCAGCCTTGAGCAATGAGCGACGTCAGCACCACGACATAGGCGACGGCGAAAATCACATAGGCATTGTGGAGGCCGGACATGACCGGGATCATGGCGAGAAAGATGGGCACGGCGCCGCGCAGGCCCACCCAGGAAATGAACGCGCCTTCCTTGCGCGTGAAATTGAACGGCCAGATGCAGAGCGCGACCGCCACCGGACGGGCGACCAGCATCAGCACCGCCGAAATCGCAAGGGCGGGCAGCAGGATCGGCAAGAGCCGAGACGGCGTGACGAGAAGCCCCATCATCAGGAACAGGCCGATCTGGGACAGCCAGGCCATGCCGTCGAGGAAGCGGGCGATCTCCGCCGTCGCGCGATGGGCATTGTTGCCGAGGCGATAGCCGACGAGATAGATCGCGAGAAAACCGCTCGCGCCCGCGGCCTGCGTGGTCGCGAAGACGACGAGCGCCAGCGCGCAGGCAAGGATCGGATAGAGCCCGGCCGAGAGCTGCAACCGGTTGACCGCGCGCAGCACGATCTGGCCGCCGATAACGCCGAAGATGATGCCGCCGACGAGCTGCCAGGCGAAATCCCACAGAAGCGGCAGCGGATGGGCGATCGCATGTTGCAGGCTCTCGCCGCTCGCAGCCACCTGCACGAGGATGAGGGTGAGAAAGATCGCCATCGGATCGTTGATGCCGGATTCGACCTCGAGCGTCGCGGCGACGCGCTGCTTGAGGCGCAGCCCCTTGAGATGAAGGAGCGAGAAGACGGCGGCCGCGTCGGTCGAGCCGACGATGGTGCCGAGGAGCATCGCCTCCACCCATTCGAGGCCGAGGAGGTAATGCGTCGCCACGCCGGTGATGAGGGCGGTGAACACGACCCCGGCCGTCGCCAGGATCAGCGCCGGCGCGCCCGCCTGCTTGAACGCATCGCGCCTCGTGCGCGAACCGCCATCGAAAAGGATCAGCGCCAGCGCCACCGAGCCTATGAGATAGGCGACCTTGAAGTCCGAGAACTGGATACCGCCGAGCCCGTCCTCGCCCGCCAGCATGCCGAGGCCGAGGAAAACGAGCAGGACGGGCGCGCCGATGCGCGAGGAAAGAACGCTGGCGAAGATCGCAAAGGTGACGAGCACCGCGACGATCAGGATGATGTGATTGGCAACTTCCATCCCGGCAATCGGATTCCGTATTTCTGTGGGCGGGCTCCAGCTCCAGACCAAGGCTGACCGTGCGTCACCCATCGATGAACAGGCGGCGAGCGGCAAACGCGATGGACCGGATTTGGCTCAGGCCTATACTGTAAGGGGCAAAGAGCCGGCGAGACGAGCAAAAACACGAGGCCGGACGAAATACAGGAGAGGAAAAGATGGATCTCGCCATGCGGGCCGAGGATGTCGCCTTCCGCGACGAGGTAAGGGCCTTTCTCGACGAAAATCTGACCGAAGATCTCAAGGCCCATGCGCGGCTGACGCCCGGCATCCTCGCCGATCACGACCTCAGGGTCGAATGGCTGAAGCGGCTGCACAAGCGCGGCTGGTCGGCTCCATCCTGGCCAAAGGAATATGGCGGTCCGGGCTGGAACGTGATGCAGCGTTTCATCTTCGCTTCGGAATGCGCGGCGGCGGGCGCGCCCATCTCCTCCAATATGGGCCTCTCCATGGTCGGCCCGACGCTGATGGGCCATGGCCGCAAGGACCAGAAGGACCACTACCTGCCGCGCATCCTTTCGGGCGAGGACTGGTGGTGCCAGGGCTATTCGGAACCGGGTTCGGGCTCCGACCTCGCCTCGCTGCAGACCCGCGCGGTCGCCGATGGCGACGACTATGTCATCAACGGCACCAAGCTCTGGACGACGGGCGCGCATATCGCCAACAAGATGTTCTGCCTCGTGCGCACCGACCCCAAGGCGAAGCCGCAGGAAGGCATCTCCTTCATCCTCATCGACGACATGTCGGCGCCCGGCATCAAGGTCGAACCGATCATCACGCTCGCGGGCGACCATGAGGTCAATCAGGTCTTCTTCGATGATGTGCGCGTGCCAAAGAAGAACCTCGTCGGCGCGGAGAACAATGGCTGGACGGTGGCGAAATACCTGCTCGAATTCGAGCGCGGCGGCTCGGCGCATGGCGCCAATCTGCGCAACGGGCTCAACAGGCTGCGCCGCATCGCCTCCGACGAGCGCTCCAGCGACGACACTCGCCTCATCGACGATCCGGCCTTCCGCCGCAAGATCGACGAGACGGATGTCGAGGTGACGGCGGTCGAGTTCACCGAGCACCGCATCATGTCGGCGCTGTCGAACGGGCAAAACCCCGGCGCCGCTTCCTCGATCATCAAGACGCGCGGGACGGAAACGAATCAGAAGATCACCGAGCTTGCGATCGAGGCCATCGCCTATTACGCGGGGCCGCATGTCGTCGAGGCGCGCATCTGGGGCTCCAATGTCGCGCCGGTCGGGCCCGAGCACGCGCTGATGCCGATGGCCAAATATCTCAACACTCGCGCCTCGTCGATCTATGGCGGCTCCAACGAGGTCCAGCGCAACATCATGGCGAAAGCCGTGCTGGGGCTCTGAAGAACGCTCCCCTTTGCCATCACGTTCCCATGCGCCCCCGGCATCCCAAACCGGGGGCGCTTCAAGATCAGGGCCTCTCCATGGATCTCAATTTCACGCGCGAGGACGCCGCCTTCCGCGACGAGGTGCGCGCCTTCCTCGATGAGAAGCTGACGCCGGAACTGAAGGACGCGGGAAACCTCACCACCAGCGTCTTCACCGACAAGAAGTGGAATCTCGCCTGGCAGAAGATCCTCTACGAGAAGGGCTGGGTGGCGCCCAACTGGCCGGTCGAATATGGCGGTACGGGCTGGACGGAGATGCAGAAATACATCTGGGCATCGGAATGCGCGCGAGCGGGCACGCCGCATCTCTCGCCCATGGGGCTTCGCATGTGCGCGCCGGTGCTGATGAAATACGGCACGCCGGAACAAAAGGCCTTCTATCTGCCGCGCATCCTCAAGGGCGAAGACTATTGGTGCCAGGGCTATTCGGAGCCGGGCTCGGGCTCGGATCTCGCCTCGCTTCAGCTCCGCGCCGTCTCGGACGGCGACGACTATGTGCTCAACGGCTCGAAGATCTGGACGACGCACGCCCATTTCGCCAATCGCATGTTCTGCCTCGTGCGGACGAAATGGGACGGCAAGCCGCAGGAGGGCATCACCTTCCTCCTTCTCGAGATGAATACGCCCGGCATCAAGGTCGAGCCGATCATCACGCTCGCGGGCGAGCACGAGGTGAACCAGGTCTTCTTCGACGAGGTGCGCGTGCCCAAGGCGAACCGCGTCGGCCCCGAACATGAAGGCTGGACGGTGGCGAAATATCTCCTCGAATTCGAGCGCGGCGGCGCCTATGCGGCGGGCCTCGCGGTTGGCCTCGAAAAGCTGCGCGCCATCGCCATGGCCGAGCGCGCGGGCGACGGCACGAGGCTCATCGACGAGCCCGCCTTCCGGCGCAAGCTCGACGAGACGGAGATCGCGGTGAAGGCGATAGAGATCACCGAGCATCGTGTGATGGCGGAGCTCGCGGGCGGCAAGAACCCGGGCCCCGCCTCCTCCATGCTCAAGACGCGCGGCACGGAGACGACGCAGGCGATCGACGAACTCGCGGTCGAGGCTCTCGCCTATTACGCGAACGCCGATCAGAGAGCGGCGCGCGAGCCGGGCTCGAACATCGCGCCCATCGGGCCCGTTCACGGCCTCACCGTCATGCCGCGCTATCTCAACAATCGCGCGGCATCCATTTATGGCGGCTCCAACGAAATTCAGCGCGGCATCATGGCGAAGCTGGTGCTGGGGCTTTAGGGGCGCTCCCCCTCACCCTGCCCTCTCCCCCTTGGGGGAGAGGGTTCAAAGAGCGCGTGTTTCACCGGTTATCCGAGGTCAGACAGAGGAATCGACGACAGTCACTTCCTCCGTGCGATCAGAAGCGTCGTTGTCTGGGTGAAGACGGTTTCGCCCGTCTGGTTGACGAGCGTGTGGCGGTTCTTCACCACGCCGCGGTCGGGCTTCGAGGATGAGGGCTTCGTCTCGATGCATTCGATGACGAGGCGGAGACGATCGCCGAGTTTCGCGGCCTTGTGGAAACGCACCTCGTCATAGCCGAGCGCGCCGATGACGGCGGTTTCCTCCGGCAGGCGCGCGGCAAGCCAGAGCACCACCGCCTGGATATGCGTGCCGCAGGCGGTGAGCGTGCCGTAGACGGATTTCGCGGCGGCTTCCCTGTCGATGTGGAAGGGCTGTGGGTCCCATTTCCGCGCGAACGAGACGATCTCTTCCTCCGTCATGTCATAGACGGCGTCGATCTCGTGGCGTTCGCCAACGACGAAATCGTCGAAGTAGCGCATGGGTTTCCTTTCCGCTTCCCGTCATGCCGGACTTGATCCGGCATCCATTTTCCTGCCGTCGATCCGAATAGATGGACCCCGGATCAGGTCCGGGGTGACGGAGGAATATGCGGCGAGAGCGAGGGCAACCGCAAAGAAAAAAGGCCCGCCTTTACCGGCGGGCCTTTTCACGATCAAACGTTCCGAATTACGCGAATTCGATGAGGCCGGCCGCACCCATACCGCCACCGATGCACATCGTCACGACGCCATACTTCAGCTTCTGGCCCGCTTCCTTGCGGCGGCGCGCCTCGAGCAGGATGTGGCCGACGCAGCGCGCGCCGGTCATGCCGAAGGGGTGGCCGATGGCGATGGAGCCGCCATTGACGTTGTACTTCTCGGGGTCGATGCCGAGACGGTCGCGCGAATAGAGGCACTGGCTCGCAAAGGCTTCGTTCAGCTCCCAGAGGTCGATGTCGTCGACCTTGAGGCCGTGACGCTCGAGGAGGCGCGGCACGGCGAAGACCGGGCCGATGCCCATCTCGTCGGGCTCGCAGCCGGCGACCGCGAAGCCGCGGAAGACGCCGAGGATGTCCTTGTTGCGCTTCTCGGCTTCCTTGCGCTCCATGAGCACGACGGCGGCCGCGCCGTCCGAAAGCTGCGAGGCGTTGCCGGCGGTGACGAAATTGCCTTCGCCGCGCACGGGCTTCAGCGAGGCGAGGCCCTCAAGCGTCGTTTCCGGACGGTTGCACTCGTCCTTCGTGACGGTGTAGTCGACGATCTTCTCTTCGCCCGTGGCCTTGTCCACGACCTTCATCTTGGTCTGCATGGGGACGATTTCGTAGTCGAACTTGCCGCTGGCCTGGGCTGCGGCGATGCGCTGCTGCGAGCGGAGCGAATATTCGTCCTGATACTCGCGGCTGACATTGTAGCGCTTGGCGACGATGTCGGCGGTCTCGATCATCGGCATCCACAGCGCCGGATAGGTCGCCATGAGCTTTTCTTCGGTGATGTTCTTCGTGTTCATGCCGCCCATGGAGACGAGCGAGATCGACTCGACGCCCGCGCCGACGGCGATCGGCACACCTTCATTGACGATGCGGCCGGCCGAAATGGCGATGGAGTTGAGGCCGGAGGAGCAGAAGCGGTTCAGCGTCGAGCCCGAGGTGGTGACGGGGCAGCCGGCCCAGATGGCGGAGAGACGGCCGATATTCATGCCGGTCGCGCCTTCGGGATTGCCGCAGCCCATCGTGACGTCCTCGACATCGCCCGGCTCGATGCCCGCGCGCTCGATGGCGTGCTTGATGGCGTGGCCGCCCATGGCCGCGCCATGGGTCATGTTGAAGCCGCCGCGGCCGGACTTGGCAAGGCCGGTACGGGCCGTGGAAACGATGACTGCTTCTCTCGACATGGAGATCCTCCGATGGAATTGGATTTCGGCGCCGGTTGCCCGGTCTTTTGTGGAGCATTCCTGGCGGACGCCCCGGCGATTTGAGCCGCACCATAGACGGCCAGGCGCCGGTTCGGAAAGAAGAATCTCCCCGCCTCCCCTGCGTCCCTGACACCGCCCCGCACCCCCGCGGAAAATAAGATTATGGGTAATAAACCTGCCGAGGCCCTTCGCTATTCGCCAAGGAGGTGAAGCGCGATCTCGCGGGCGTGCGGCCGGTCGCGATGCTCGACGAGGTAGACCGCCTGCCAGGAGCCGAGTGCAAGATGCCCGTCAATCAGCGGGATAGAAGTCCCCGCAGCCGTGAGCGCGGCCTTGATATGGGCGGGCATGTCATCCGCCCCCTCGGTCGAATGGCGATAGGCTGCGCCGCGAGGGGCGAGCCGGTCGAAAGCGTCCATCAGGTCGGAAAGCACATCGGGATCGGCATTCTCCTGAACAATAATGGACGCGGATGTGTGACGAATGAACAGGGTGAGAAGTCCCTCGCGCATGCCCTGCTCCTCCACCCAGCCGCGAAGCCGCGCGGTGATGTCGGTGAAGCCGCGGCCGTTCGTTCGTACGGAAAGGATGGTGGTTGCCTGTCGCATACGGCCATTCTAGCCAAAGAGCGGCCTCGCGCCGCATTCTCTCTTTTCCCCCCTGACGAGGGGGACTAGATAAGGCCCATCACTGTTCCACAAGTTGCTATCGAGCGAGTTCCCATGAACCAGTTGGCCAAGAGCATTCCGCCGGGTTTCGCGCCCGTCCAGTCCAAGGGCTTTGCCGGATTTGCCGGACCGGTCTTTCGCGGGCACGACGTCAATGGCGAGGTCTTCGTCTTCGACATCGCCGAGCAGCATCTGAACGGCGCCGACAGGCTCCATGGCGGCATGATGATGACGCTGGCCTCCATCGTTCTGGGCGAGGTCGCGCGATCGGCCGCGCAGGCGCGCGATGCGGGCGCGAATGTCCGGCTGCTTTCCATCAATTGCGATTTCGTGAGCGCGGGCGAA
Source organism: Parvibaculum sp. (assembly GCF_035325945.1). GTDB lineage: Bacteria > Pseudomonadota > Alphaproteobacteria > Parvibaculales > Parvibaculaceae > Parvibaculum. The sequence continues at coordinate 55,666 of NZ_DAOKYX010000011.1, read as the reverse complement.
CGGGGCGAGCGCATCGAGGGCCGGGCCGAGGTGACGCGGGCGACGAAGAGCGTGCTCTTCATTTCGGGCGATCTGCGGGTCGGCCCGCGCATCCTGATGACGGCGTCCGGCGTCTATGCCGTGCAGGCCGGAACAGAGGGCAAATGACAGAATCGCGCGACGCCAGCGCGCCGGTGCGCCGCCCGCTGCCGACGAAGAGCGGTGTCGCGGCGCCCGAGGGCTTCGCGCCGGTGGAGATTTTCGATCCTTTCGAGGCGCATGTCGGCCCCCAATTCGAGCGCATAGAGGCGGATGGCTCGCGCATCGCGGCCTTCGTCGCCGACGAACGCCATGTGCGCGAGGACGGCACGGTTCACGAAGGCATGATGCTCACCTTCGCCGACGCCTTCATGGGCGGCGCGGCATGGCGCGGATCGGGCGGGCGGTCTTGCGTCACGCTCAGCATGCAGGCGAGCCAGCTCGGCGAGGCGAAACTCGGCGACACCATCTTCTGCCGCACCAGCGTCGATCACAGGACGCGCGCCATCATCTTCATCTCGGCCGACTTCACGGTGGGGGATCAGCGCGTGATGACGGCGACGAGCCTCTGGAAGGTGCTGGGCGAACGCTGAGGCCGCCGCGACGTCGGCGCGAGCCGTCTTGCGGAAGGCGGACATTCCGGCTTTGCTATGCCCCAACAAAGCAAATCACGCTTGAGGGAGGGTGCCCCATGGCAATCGACTACGACAAACTGATGGCGTCCAAGACGCTCGGCCAGGAATTCCAGTATGGCGACCGGGAGACGATGCTCTATGCGCTCGGCGTCGGCTTCGGCCGCGACCCGCTCGATGCGAAGGAGCTTCCCTTCGTCTATGAGAAGAACCTCAGGACCGTGCCGACGCAGGCGACGGTGATCGCCTGGGGCGCAGGCGGCATGGCCAATAGCGGCATCAATTATCTGATGGTCGTGCATGGCGAGCAGAAGCTGACGCTCCACAAGCCCCTTCCCGCCGCCGCCAAGATCAGCGTCGACAGCAGCGTCATCGGCGCATGGGACAAGGGCAAGGACAAGGGCGCCATCATCGTCACCGAGTCGGTGATCCGTGAACGCCAGAGCGGCGACAAGCTCTGCACGCTGCAATCGACCATCTTCGCGCGCGGAGATGGCGGCTTCGGCGGTCCGCGCGAAGGCGCGCCGGAACCCCACAAGCTGCCGGAGCGCCAGCCCGACATGACGGTCGAGGCGGACACACGGCCCGACCAGGCGCTACTCTATCGCCTCTCGGGCGACCGCAACCCGCTCCACTCCGATCCTGATTTCGCCAAGGCCGCCGGCTTTCCGAAGCCGATCCTGCACGGGCTCTGCACCTATGGCACGACCTGCCGCGCCATCATCAGCTCGCCGATCTGCAATTACGATCCGACGCTCATCACGGGCTTCGACGTGCGCTTCTCCTCGCCCGTCTTCCCTGGCGAGACGATCGCGGTCGATCTCTGGAAGGACGGCAACATCGTCTCCTTCCGCGCCCGCGTGAAGGAGCGCGACGTCGTCGTCATCAACAACGGCAAGTGCACGCTCAGGGCTTGAGGCGGGCCGTCTCGGGGGGATGACATGAAAAAGGAATTGCAGGCGCTGCTGGTCGTCAACGGCGCACTCGTTCTGCTGGCCGGATTCGCGGCGGGGTTTCCTTACGGCTCGGCGGTGGTCGCCTCGATCGCGCCGGATGCGACTGCGGAGACGGGCGAGGCCGTCAGGGCCTGGCATATGGCACATCTCGAGGGCGTGCTGAACGGCCTCCTGATGATCGCAAGCGCGGCGGCGGCGGGCTTTCTGTCGCTCTCGCAGGCGGCGCAGAGGGTCGTCTTCTGGGGCCTCGTCACCGCCGGCTGGACGAATGTCGTCGCCTCGACGATTTCGGCCCTCACCGGCGGACGCGGAACCGGCATTACCGGGTTCGACTGGAACACGCTCGATTTCCTGCTCTTCATGGCCGGAATTCTGGGCGCCATTGCGGCGATGATCGCACTGGCGCTTGGCGGGCTCAGAACGGCGCGCGAGCCCTAACCCGTCTCTCAAGGTCTGGCGGAAATTGCCTGTCATTTGGCATTTCCGCCAGACCGCGGGCGGCCTAGTGTCCTGGGCATGAAGACGCCCGATCCCATCCGCCGCCCTACGCCCCGCCCTGGTCGCCGACAGGTGACGATGCTTGCCTATGAGGATGCACAGATCCTCGACGTGGCGGGACCTTTGCAGATCTTTTCAGCAGCCGAGGATGGCGAGGAAAATCCCGCCTATTCGATCGAGCTGATCGCGCCTCACAAAGGCCCTTTCCGCACCACATGCGGGCTCGACCTCATCGCCACGCGCGGGCTCGGCGATCTCACCCCGAAGGACATGGCGAATATAGACACGCTCATCGTCTCCGGCGGCGAGGGCGGCCGAAAGCTCCTGAACGACGAGGCCGTCACCGGTTTCATCCGCGAGGCATCGCGGCATGTGAGGCGCATCGCCTCGATCTGCACCGGCGCCTTCCTGCTCGCGGAAGCGGGGCTGCTCGACGGGCGCCGCGCGGCGACGCATTGGGCATGGGCCACGTCCCTGCGCAAGCGCTACCCCCTCGTCGAGGTCGATGACGACGCGATCCATCTGCGCGACGGCGATATATGGACATCGGCGGGCGTCACTGCGGGAATGGACCTTGCGCTCGCCATGGTCGAGGAGGATCTCGGCCGCGAGCGCGCGCTCCACATCGCCCGCCATCTCGTCATGTTCATGATGCGCCCCGGCGGCCAGTCGCAATTCTCCGCCCAACTCGCCGCGCAAGGCGTGGACGATGCGCGGATCGCCAGGGTCTGCACGCATATCGTGAAAAACCCGCGCGACGACCTCACCGTTCCGGTGCTGGCGCGCGTCGCCCATATGAGCGAGCGCACCTTCGCGCGGCGCTTCGTTGAGGAAACCGGCACGACGCCCGCTCACTTCGTGGAACGCGCACGGCTCGACGAGGCGCGGCGAAAACTCACCGAAGGCGCGCTGCCGATCGAAACCATCGCCTTCGATACGGGCTTCGGACAGGCCGAGCGCATGCGCCGAGCCTTTCTGCGCCAGTTCGGCGTCACGCCCCATCGCTATCGCGAACGCTTCCAGACGGCGAAGCGCCCGCTCAACATGAGCTTCACAATGGAGGAGCACCCCAATGTCCCGTGAGCGCACCATCGGCATCCTCATTTTCGACGATGCGGAGGAACTCGATTTTGTCGGGCCTTATGAAGTCTTCACCATGTCGAACGAGATGTTCGCGCGGTCAGAGAACAGGCGTCCCGACAAGGTCGTCCTCATCTCCGAAACCGGAAAGACCGTGACCTGCGCCAAGGGCATGCGCGTCGAGGCGATGGCAAGCATCGCCGATGTGACGAAGCTCGATCTCCTGCTCGTTCCCGGCGGACAGGGCACGCGGCGGGAGGTGAACAACAAGCCGCTGCTCGACTGGATCTCGCGCGTGGCGGGCGATTGCGAATGGGTGACGAGCGTCTGCACGGGCGCGATGCTGCTGACGGCGGCCGGCCCTGCGCGAGGCAAGCGCGTGACGACGCATTGGGCCTTTGTCGATACGCTGCGCAAGCGCGGCGAAGCCTCCGAGGTCGTCGAGCGGCTGCGCTATGTACGCGACGGCAATGTCGTCACTTCGGCAGGCGTCTCGGCCGGCATCGACATGGCGCTCTGGCTCGTCGGGCAGATGCATGGCGAGGGGCACGCAAGGGCGACCCAGATCGGCATGCAGTACGATCCCGCGCCGCCTTACGCTGCCTCCGTCTGAGACGCGGCTATCCGGGGCGCGTCCGGCGGGCGATAGCCTCAGCCATTGCCCAGCGCAAAGCGCCGAGCCTCGCGCCAGCCGCCGCTTTCCTTGCGGAAGAGCGAGACTTCCTCGATGCGGGCGCGAATGGGCAGGTGACGTCGCGCCTCGGCGAGAAATTCTCTTTCGATGCGGTCGAGTTCCGCCTGAGCGTCCTCCCCGTCCGCGGCATGGGCGACCGTCAGATGCGGCACCACCTCGGCATGGGCGCCCGAATAGGGCAGGTTTTCGGGAAAGGCGAGCCGCATCGCCCGCACCAGCGCGATCACCGGCTCGGGCCTTGCGGGCGCAAGCCACAGAATGGACGCGAAGCGCCGGGTTTCCGCAAAATGCAGGTCAATGGGATGGGCGCGGGCGAAAAGATAGGCGAGCGCTTCCTCCGCAGCTGCGTCGATCTGGCCCCATTCCCTGAAAGGATAAACGAGCGTCACATGTGCCGGCATGCCCTCGGTCGCCGAGGGATCGTGACGGCGCCGCCAATGCGATACCGCCTCCTCCGCTTCCGGCACCTTGAGCACGAGCGCTGTTTCCATCGCACGGGGCCTCCCTCACGTTCATATTAGACGACAAGCGCAGAATCCGGTCTACTCCCTGAAAAGAAAATGGGAGGCAATTCATGTCAGGCAACACTCCGTTCGATCCGGCTCTCTTCCGCCCCGAGGCGATTACCGCCGAAACGCGGGCCATCAATGACGCCATCATCAAGGCCATGGCCGGGATGGAGGAATGGTGGGATGTGGGCGCGCAGAAGGTGCGCGATGCCCGCGCCCGCGGCGAAGGGGCCTTTCCGCTCGCGCCGAAATCGGAGCGTGCCCGCACGCTGCATATCGAGGGAAAGAACGGCCACAAGGTGCCGCTGCGCATCATCGCGCCGGAAAATCCCAAGGGCGTCTATCTCCATATTCATGGCGGCGGCTGGGTGCTCGGCGCCGCCGACCAGCAGGACCCGATGCTGGAGCGCATCGCGGCCAATGCCGGGCTTGCCTGCGTCAGCGTCGAATACAGGCTCGCGCCGGAGAACCCCTATCCCGCCGGACCGGACGATTGCGAGGCGGCGGCGCTCTGGCTCGCGCGGAACGCGAAGGCGGAATTCGGCACGGACAGGCTCACCATTGGCGGTGAATCCGCCGGCGGGCATCTCTCTGCCGTGACGCTGCTCAGAATGCGCGACCGGCACGGCTTCACGGGCTTCAGTGGCGCCAATCTCGTCTTCGGCGCCTTCGATCTTTCGATGACGCCGAGCCAGAAACAGTTCGGCGACGAACGGCTCATTCTCAGGACCGTCGATATCGCGAAATTCGGCGATGCCTTCCTGCCCGGCGGGCTCGACCGGCGCGATCCCGACATATCGCCGCTTTATGCGGATCTCAGGGACATGCCGCCCGCCCTCTTCACCATCGGCACGCGCGACGCGCTTCTCGACGACACGCTCTTCATGTATTCGCGCTGGGTGGCGGCAGGAAGGGAAGCGGAGCTTGCCGTCTATCCGGGCGGCGCGCATGGCTTCGTCGCCTTTCCGGGAGAGATCGCCAGAGCCGCGAATGCGCGCGCCGACGCCTTCCTCGCTCGTGTGACGGGCTGATCCGCGACATGTCTCTCGTCAACGGTTATTTCGACAGCTTCCGGGGCGCGGTCAATACCTGGGAGTGCGACGACAATGGGCACATGAACGTGCAGTTCTATGTCGCCCGCGCATCGGACGGCGCGTTCTTTCTGCGGCATGAACTCGGTCTCACGCCGAGCACAATCCGCGAAACGGGCCGCACCATGATCGCGATCGAGGAGCATTATCGCTTTCACCGCGAGCTTTATGCTGGCGACATGGTGCGCATGCGCTCGCGGCTCATCGACATGCGGCCGCGCACGCTCGTCGTCTATCACGAGCTTCTCAACGCGGCGACCGATGAGACGGCGGCGACCATGGTAGCCGTCAGCGCGCATTTCGACATGAAGACACGCAAGCTCGCGCCCTGGCCGGAGGAGGCGCTTGCCCGAGGCCGCGCGCTCATCGGCCCGCTGCCGGAACATGCTGAGGCGCGCAGCGTCCGGCGCGAGACGCGGCTACCCGACATCACGCTCGCGCAGGCGGATACGAAGGACCTCATCGAAATCTATCGCGGGCCGGTGGCGCGCCATCATTGCGACGATTTCGGCCATATGGCGACGCAGTTCTATATCTCGCGCTATTCGGACGGGTCCGGCCATCTCTGGCAGGGGATCGGCATGGACAGGCAGCGCCTGATGCGCGAACGGCGCGGCAGCGTCGTGCTCGAACAGCGGCTCAACTATGTGCGCGAGGTCGTCTCCGGCGACATAGTGATCGTCAAATCGGCGCTCGTCGAAGTAGCCGCGAAGACGATCCGCCTCTGCCATTTCATGTTCAATGGAGAGACGGGACTTCTCGTGGCAACGAGCGAGGTGACGGCGGTCCTGCTCGACCTCGACAAGCGCCGCGCCGTCGCCCTGTCGGAAGAGGAGCGCGCGCAGTTCGCCCCTCACCTTCATACGCTCGAGGACATAGTGCGATGAGCGGGCTCATCGACACCTATCGCGGCTATGTCTCGTTGCAGGAATGCGACGAGATGGGCCACATGAACATCCAGCACTATATCGGCAAGACATCGGACGCCTCCTACAATTTCCGCGCCGCGATCGGGCTCGGCCATGCGCATCAGCGCGAAACCGGGCTCGGCTATGTCGCGCTCGAGCATCACATCCGCTTTCACCGCGAGCTGCGCACCAGCGATCTCGTGCTCGTCCGCTCCGGCGTCATTGAGATGCGCGAAAAGACGATGCTCATGTATCAGGAGATGCGCGAAATCCTCGACGACAGGCTCGCCGCCACTTTCGTCGTCGATGTCGGCTGCCTCGATCTCGCGACGCGCAGGCTCACGCCCTGGCCCGAGGGCACGCGCGAGAAGGCGCTGGCGCTCATGGGCGATCTTCCCGCCCATGCGACTCCCCGCGGCCTGCCGCGCGAGGCGATCGACCGCGACGTCTCGCTCGCCCGCGCCGATGAACTCCAGATGATCGAGAGCAACCGCTCCGTCGTGAACCCGTGGGAGTGCGATACCAACGGCCATATGAATGCGCGCTTCTTCATGGCGCGCTTTTCGGATTCGCAGGGCCATATGTGGGCGCATGCGGGGCTCGGCCGGCATGAACAGGCGGCCAAGGGACTTGCGACCGCGACCGTCGAAATGCGGCTGTGCTATTTCCGCGAACTGATGGCGGGCGAAACCATCATCGTCAGAACCGGCCTCGTCGAGGCGACGGACAAGACGCTTCGATACCGCCACTGGCTCTTCAATGGCGAGACGGGCGAGCCGGCCTGCGCCGCGGAGGGGCTCGGACTTCTCTTCAGCCGCGAAAGCCGCAAGGCCATTCACATCCCGGACAGCGTCGCGCGCCGCTTCGCGCGCGCCTGACCGAATTCAATATCGTAACGAGAAATGAGGAAAGACAGATGGCGCAGATGATCGATGTCGCGCGCTCGAGCGTGCAGACATGGCAGTCGGACCAGATGGGGCACATGAATGTGCAATTCTATATGGAGCATGCGACGCAGGGGCTCGCCGCGCTCGGCGTGCATCTCGGCCTCGGCCCGCGCTTCATAGATGCGGAGCGGGCGCGGCTCGTCGCGCGCGACCATCATGTTCGCTTCCTGCGCGAGCAGCGCCCCGGCGCGCCCTTTACCATCCGCACTGGCGTGCTCGAGGTGCGCGATTACGGGCTGCGCGTCTATGAGGAGATGTGGAACACGGTTTCGGGCGAGGTCGCCGCGACCTTCAGCGCCGATGTGGAACTTCTGGACGCCGACTCGCACGAGCTGAAGCCGCTGCCGGCCAAGGCCAAGGCCGCCGCCAAGGCGCTCATCGTCGATCTGCCGCAGCATGGCGCGCCGCGCGGCCTCACGCTCTACGAGCCACGAACAGCGCCGACGCTCGAAGAGGCTGAAAAGATGAGCCTCGTCTTCACATGGCAGGGCGAGATCCAGCCCGAGCAATGCGACGCGCAGGGCTTTCTCATCACGCGGCATTTCATGGGGATCGTTTCGGATTCCATTCCGAACCTTCTCGGCCAGACGCGCGGCGACGACCGTTCCAAGAATTCCCGCGTCGGCGGGGCCGCGCTCGAATATCGCTTCCATTACCGGCGCTATCCGCGCGTGGGCGATGTGCTGACGCTCCGCAGCGGGCTCAAGGAGGTGGGGCCGAAGACCTATGTCTGGGGCCACTGGCTCTTCGATCTCGAAACCGGCCAATCGATCGCCACGGCGGAGGCCGTCGCCATCGCGCTCGATCTCGAGACGCGCAAGGCCATTCCCATTCCCGACGAACTGCGCGAAAGGCTTGAATCGCTGGTCGTGCCGGGACTAGGCGTCTGAGGCGCCCTGCCCCGCCGCGATGACGATCCCGCGCTCGCCCGCGATGCGCTGGATCGTCTTCATGCCGCGAACGAGCGGATAAAGCCGTTCCATATCGCGCGCGCCGCGGGCGCGCCGGGCGGCGGCGCGCGTTTCCCGATAGGCAGCGACAAGCTCCCCGTCGCTCATGGCCCGGAGCATTTCTTCCTTGGCGGAGCGGTCGGGATCGGCTTCGGCGAATGAGAAGGGCAAGAGAGCGATCCGGCGGAATTGAGGATGTGCGGGAGCAAGGCTACTCTGTCGCAAGATAAACGGGGAGAGGCATGAGCGAATTTCTGAGCGCGATGCTCGACCAGCGGGAGCGCGAAATCTTCGACCGCGCACGGCGATTTTCGGAAGAAATCGTTCGGCCCAACGCCGCGCGATGGGAGCGCGAGCGGCGGATGCCGGTCGAGGCGCTGGAAGCGGCCGCCAGGGAGGGCCTGCTCGGCCTCGAAGTGCCGGCAGCGCTCGGCGGGCTTGGCGCGCGCTATCTTCTCAAGCTTGCCATCGCCGAGGAGATGTCGCGCGCCGACATGGCCTTCGCCTTCTCGATGATCAACACGCACAATGTGGCCGCGAAGCTCGCGCAGAGCGCTGTGTCACGGCATCGCGAGGACCTCGTCCCGGCACTGATGAAGGCCGAGATATTCGGCGCGACGGCGCTCTCGGAACCGGGCGCGGGCAGTGACTTCGCCGCGATCGGCACAATGGCGCGCAAGGCCGAGGGCGGATGGCTCCTTTCCGGCGAGAAGGGCTGGATCACCAATGCGGCCGTCGCCGACATCTTCATCACCTATGCGCAGACCGATGCAAGCGCTGGGTGGCGGGGCATCGCCTGCTTTCTCGTCGATGCGCGGCGGCCGGGCTTCGCGCGCAAGCCCGCCTATGCGCTCATGGGAGGCCACGCGATCGGCGCGGGCGGCTTCGCGCTCGAGGATTATTTCGTTCCCGACGACGACCTGCTCGCGGGCCCCGGCACGGCCTTCAAGCTCGCCATGCAGAGCGTCAACGGCGCGCGGGTCTATGTGGCGGCGATGTGCGCGGGCATGCTGGCGGCGAGCCTCGAAGCCGCGCTCGACTATGGCGCGAGGCGACACGCATTCGGCAAGCCGCTCGTCGAGCATCAGGGGCTTCGCTGGTCGCTTGCCGATGTGGCGACCGATCTCGAAGCCCTGCGCGCGCTGACGCGCGATGCAGGACGCCTCATCGACGAGGGGCGGGACGCGGTGATGGCGGCGGCGCATGCAAAGAACTTTGCCGGCCGGGTGACGGTGCCGCGCATCGCGGATTGCATTCAGGCCATGGGCGCCGCCGGGCTTCGCGAGGAGCTGCCGCTCGGGCGGCACCTCGCCTCGGCCAAGATCGCCGCCTTCACCGATGGCTCGACCGAAATGATGCTGGAGCGGATCGGCGCCGGACTGCGCGCGCCCCACACAAGCTCAGGCCGATAGGCGCGCATCAAGCGCCAGCGTCTCACGGCGCACCGCATCGGGATATTCCATCGGCAGAAAATGGCTCGACTGCCCGATGCGCAGGATCGTCGCCTCGGGATCGTGCTTGCCGAGAAGCTCCGGCGCGGGCGCGCGGCAGGTCGAGGCGGGCCCCGCATAAATCAGCGTCAGCGGGCAGCGCAGGCGGCCGATGTCGTGCCAGATATTGTGATCCTGCGCGCGGAAGTTCGCCGCTTCCCATTGCGGTGCGCAGGCAAGCTCCACCTGCCCGTCCTCGCGCGGCTTCGTGCCGCCCTCCACATAGTCCGCGATGACCTCTTCCGGCCAGGTGCGGAAGGCGCCGCGCCCCTTGTATGACGCGACCATGGCGGCGCGATCGGGAAAGACCGCGCGGCGGCGCTCGGCGCCATCGGCAAGCGAGAGGGGCCCGCCCTTGCGGCCGAGCATGCGGTAGAAACGCATCACCATGCGCGCGAAAGAGGGCACGAGGACGGGATCGACGAGCACGAGGCCGCGCACGAGATCGGGCCGCTCGGCGGCGACCATGAGGCTCGTCGTGCCGCCCATGGAGTGGCCGCCGAGCAGAACGGGCCCGCCCGTCTCGGCGGCGAAATTCTCGACCACACGGATCAGATCGTCGCGATAGATGCGCCAGCTCGAATGGCCCTGCGGATTCGCGGGCAGGCTCGTCATGCCGTGGCCGCGCGCGTCCCAGGCTCGAATGTGGAAGCGGCTCGCGAGCGGAGAGAGAAGGCGGCGATAGGTCAGCGCATTGAAGCCATTGGCATGCGCGAAGTGGAGCGCCGGCTGGTGCTTTCCGCCCTGCCATTCGAGGAAGGAGACGGAGCCATCCTCGAGCGCAAGCTCGCGGCGAATAGGCGTCACATCATTGAGCTGAAGGCTGACATTGACGACGCTCATGATGCCACCTTCCGGAAATCGGGCTTGCGCTTGTTGAGGAACGCATCGACCGCCTCGCGATGCTCCGGCGTCGTCCAACAGATCTGAAGCGCATCCGTCTCCAGCTTCTGGGCGCGGGCGAGATCGGTCGTGCAGGCATTCTCGGTGAGAAGCGCCTTGGTCATGCGAAGCTGGCGCGAGGGGTTCTCGGCGATCAGTTCGGCGATTTCGAGCGCCTTTGAAAGAAGCTCCGCCTGCGGAACGACATATTCGCAAAGACCTTTCGCACGCGCTTCCTCCGCCGGATAGAGGCGGCCCGTCAGCATCATCTCGCTTGCATTGCCCCAACCCATGCGGGAAACGAGGAAATGCGACGAGGCAAGCTCCGGCACGATGCCCATCTTGACGAAGACGAGGCCGAACTTCGCCTCTTCCGCCGCGACGATGACATCGAAGGGAAGGATCATGGTGACGCCGATGCCGACGGCGACGCCGTTCACAGCCGCGATCAGCGGCTTCGACGAACGGGCAAGCGCGATCCAGTCCACGCCCGCCGGCATGCCGCCCGAGCCGCCGCGCGTATCGTTGCCGGGGTCCTTGCCGTCCACCCGCGCCTTGAAGACCTGATCGACATCGGCACCGGCGCAAAAGCCGCGCCCCTCGCCCGTCATCACGATGGCGCCAATGTCGCGGTCGTCATTGGCGGCGGAGATCGCATGACCAAGCTCTTCGGCCATGCGCGGCGTCCACGCATTGAGGCGGTCGGGCCGGTTCAACGTGATGAGCGCGACGGCTCCCCGCTTCTCGACCCTGATCTGGGCGTATTCCATGAGCTTCTCCCGTTCGATTTTTCTGGTTGAGGGAAGTCTAAGGCAGGCGTGCACGCGCCGACAAGCAAGGCCGCTTGACGCCGGGGCGGGCTTGGCCTGCACTGTGCGGACAAGGAAATCCGGCAAGGCGGGGGAATGATGGATCTCGAACTCAAGGGCAAAACGGTCTTTATCGCAGGCGCGAGCCGGGGTATCGGCTTCGGCATGGCGCGGGCCTTCGCGCGGGAGGGGGCAAGGGTCGCGCTTACCGGACGGGGTGAAGCTGCGCTCGACAAGGCGCGCGAGGCGCTCATCGCCGAGGGGGTTCCGGCATCCGGCCTTCTCACCATTGCGGGCGATATGACGAACACGGCCGATCTCGCCGCCGCGCTCGACGCGACGGAGGCAAAGCTCGGCGGGCTTCACACCGTCATCGCCAATGTCGGCATGTCGAAGGCGCCGCTCGGCTTCGACGTTTCGGACGAGCTGTGGGATGCAGACCTTCTTCAGAACCTCTCGGGCTCGTTCTTCCTTGCGCGCGAGGCGCTGAGGCGCATCGTCAAGCGGCCCGCCGCAGAGCGCGAGGGCGCAAATCTGATCTTCATTTCCTCCATCGCCGGCGTCGAGGCGCTCGGCACCGCCGTCACCTATGCGGCGTCGAAAGCGGCGGTCAACCAGACGACGCGGGCGCTTTCCAAGCTCGTCGGCAAGGAAGGCATCCGCGTCAATGCGATCGCGCCCGGCAACATCCTCTTCGAGGGCGGCGTGTGGGAGAAGAACACGAAGGAGCGGCCGGACGACTGGGCGCGCTGGATCAAACGCGAGGTGGCGCTGCGCCGCTTCGGCAAGGTCGAAGAAATCGCCGATGCGGCGCTCTTCCTGGCGAGCCCGCGTGCGAGCTTCATCACCGGCGCTGTGCTGGTGGTCGATGGCGGCCAGGTGAAGTGATCAGGCGAGCGCGAGCTTGAAGTTGCGGCGCGTGAGCCGGGGGAAGGCCGGGAAATCGAGCAGCGCCTCGCCGCCAACCGCCACCAGGAGTTCGCGCGCGCGCGCCTTCTCGTCCCCATCGAGGCTTGCGAGATAGTCGAGCGGGCGCTGGAGCATCCAGAGATCGAAGGGGAAGATCGCGCGGTTTTCCTTCGCATCCTCGAGCGCATAGACATGCGTGCCGATGGCGCGGGGAATTTCCTCCGTGCCCTGCTTCGCGCCCGGATGCTCCTCGACCCATCTGGCGAAGTGATGCGCCGTCGAAACGAGAACGGGCAGCATTTCGCGCATCATGCGCTGAAGCACGGGCAGCACGGTTGCCGGCACCTCGTCGCGGGCGAGAAACTCGCCGCCCTTGGGATGGGGCGGCTTCATCATGCGCTGAACCCAGCCGACGACATTGGGCGCGATGCGCTTCATCAGCTCGCCCGATGCCGGGTCGCGATACTGATGCGCGTAAAGCGGGCCGATCAGGCCGAAATCGCCGATCGAGGGCCTTGTGCCGAAAAGGAACTCATAGACGGCGAAGTGCCGGTCCAACTCTCCGAGAAGCGCCTCATAGGATGTCTCGATTGCGGCTTCGGTCTTGGGCGTGACACCGAGAAACGGGAGCGCGCCCGCAAAGGGCTTCGAAATCCTGAGGCCCGCCTCGCGCTGCGCCTCTCCGTTCAGTTCAGGCGCCGACATCTTGCCGAATTCGGAAATGGCGAAGTCGTAATTCCGGTTCCAGCGATAATGCATGGCCGGGATCTTCAGCCATTCGTCGCCATAGACTTCGAGAAGCAGGGCCGCGAGCCGCTGCTTCACCGTCGACGGATAGACGGGCGCCTCGGGAAAGCGCAGTTCGAGCGCGTCGATGATGTCGGTCGAATCCTGAAGCGTCTCGCCCTCGGGCGTGACCATGACGGGGATGACCGCCCAGCCGACGCGGGGAAGGATCACCTTGCGGTAATTCTCGGGCGTGTTGGGATATTCGGCGAAGGGAATACGCTTGAAGCGCAGATAGGCGCGCACCTTGCCGCTGTAGTAGCTCGGCTCGGCGCCGTAGAGTTCATAGCCTTCGGTCATGCTTTCCCCGTCCCCGTTCACGCGCGCCGCACACGGCCATTCTTAATGCGTGACATTGGGCAGATTTATAGTCGCTGCCCGCCATCCCCGCCAAGGACCTAATGATGTATGGCGCTGGAGCCGCCGGCGGCCCCGGTTCCGCCCCCGAGCCGGAGGGCACGTCGGCCACGGCGTTTGACAGCGGGCCCGCCCGCACCCACACTTTCCAAAGGTTACGGGCACCCTTCGGCGCCGGCGAACGACCGTCCGCTCCGCCGACGGATTTGCGCACGAACCCTTCCGATGCGGGCAAGTTTGGACCACCAGACCAAGGGGGAGCAGTTCATGAGCGAAGCAGATCAGCCGAAGACCGCTTCGATTGTCGAGCGGGCAAAGAACATCATTCTCACGCCTGACGCCGAATGGGCCAAGATCGACGGCGAACAGACAACCATTCAAAGGCTCTACACGGAATATGCCCTCATCCTCGCGGCGATCCCCGCGCTGGCGGGCGCGCTTGGCGGCCTCATCTTCGGCTATGGCGCGATGGGCTATCACTTCCGCCTGTCGCTCGGCGGCGCCATCTCGAATGCGATCGCAACCTATGTCATGAGCCTTGTGAGCGTCGCTGTCATCGCCCTCATCATCGAGGCGCTGGCGCCGACCTTCGGCGCGACCAAGGACCGGGTGCAAGCCTTCAAGGTCGCGACCTATGCGAGCACGGCGAGCTGGCTTGCCGGCATTTTCTCGCTGATCCCGGCTTTGAGCATTCTCGGCCTGCTCGGCCTTTACAATATCTACCTTCTCTATCGCGGATTGCCGCATGTGATGAAGGCGCCGCAGGACAAGGTCATCATATACACGGCCGCTATCGTGGTCGCCGCAATCGTGGTCGTGCTGGTGCTCGGGGTTCTGTTCACGCCCTTGCTGCATATGGGCGCCGGCGGCGGAATGGGCGGCATGATGGAACGGGGCTACTAGCCCCGTTCGTTACAGGCGCTCCGAGCCAGAGACAGGCGGCAGGATCAGGCTCGCGTGAAATAGGGCGCGAGGCTGCGACGGATGCGATCGAGGGGCGTTTCCGGCGTTTCCGGAATGTCGAAGGACTGCCCGGTGATCGCCTCGAAGGCGCGAATATAGACGGCCGCCGTCTCGACAATGAGATCGGCGGGGATTTCGGGAATATCGTCCTTGTAAGGATCGCATCGCTCTGCGACCCAGCTTCGGACGAAATCCTTGTCGAAGCTTTCGGGCCGCTTGCCTTCGGCGAAGCGCTGCGGATAGCTCCCCGCGAGCCAGTAGCGCGAACTGTCGGGCGTGTGAATCTCATCGGCGAGGATGATGTTGCCCTCGGCATCGGTGCCGAACTCGTATTTCGTATCGACGAGAATGAGACCCCGCCGCGCGGCAAGCTCCTGCCCGCGCGCGAAGAGCGCGAGCGCATAGCGCGACACGGTCTGCCATTGCGCCGCTGAAAGCAGGCCCTTGGAGATGATTTCGGCCGGCGAGAGCGGCTCGTCATGGCCGCCATCGAAGGCCTTGGTCGTCGGCGTGATGATGGGCTCGGGCAGTTTCCCGTTTTCGCGCAGGCCCTCAGGCAGGCGGACGCCATACATCTCGCGCTCGCCCTTATTGTAGAGCGTGAGGATCGAGGTCGCGGTGGTGCCCGCCAGATAGGCGCGCACGACGATCTCCACGGGGAGAATGTCGAGCCTGCGGCCGATCACGACGTTCGGATCGGGATACTCAAGCACATGGTTCGGGCAGATATCGGCGGTCGCCTCGAACCAGTAGCGCGCGGTCTGGGTGAGGACCCGGCCCTTGAAGGGGATGGCGGCGAGAATACGGTCGAAGGCGCTCAGCCGGTCGGAGGCGATGATGATGCGCCGCCCATCAGGAAGGTCGTAATTGTCGCGAACCTTGCCCTGATAATGATTGGGAAGCTCGGGAATGGTCGCATCGCGCAAAACCTCATGCGCGTGCGCCCGCAGTGCCTTCATGTCCATTTTCGGTCCCGGAATTTCGGTTCGCTGCCGGTGGGAAGCGCCCGT
The DNA here is from genome assembly GCF_035325945.1 of Parvibaculum sp. GTDB lineage: Bacteria > Pseudomonadota > Alphaproteobacteria > Parvibaculales > Parvibaculaceae > Parvibaculum. The sequence continues at coordinate 40,177 of NZ_DAOKYX010000011.1, read as the reverse complement.
TCTAGCGCGATCCCCGGTATTTGGCTATGCGGCGCCGTAGGGCCGCCGCTTGAGCCAGCATGACGATATTTTGTCGGCTTGTGAAAAGGGACGTCGCCATCGGTTATATTTGTGCGTGAAGAGGGATGCGGAATGCCGCCGGAAATCGTTGACGGTGGCAGAGCTTGGGGGGCGAATATGCGCATATTTGCAGGCGGGCTCACAGGAACGGCATTTGTGGCGCTCATCACGCTGGCGGGCGCGAGCGTGAATGTGCAGCCGGCGCAGGCAGGCGAGCTGATCGGCGCCGTCGCATCCACCGCGGGTGCAGCCGTCGGCGCGGTGAGCGGCGTCATCGGCGGGGCGGCGGGCGGCAATGCTGGCAGCCGCGGCAACCTTGCCGCCCGAGGCGGCGGCGCCACGGCGCCGAGCCTCACGGCCTTCCTCACCGGCAATAATGACGACGGCGCCCCGATCGGAAATGGCGGCCTCGGCTTCACCGGGGGCAGGAACGAGCAGGCCGGCAGCGGTTTCGAGTTCCAGGCGAGGGCCGATGGCGGGCTCGGCTATAACGTCATGGTGACGAAGAAGGTGCTTACCTGGTAGCGCCTATTCGCGGCGCGTCGCCAGCGTGGTCCCGACAAGCGTTCCGATGAGGGCGTCGTCCTGGCGCGCTTCGCGAAGATCGGCGCCGCGCAGATCGGCACCGCGGAGGTCCGCCCGCGTGAGATTTGCCCGCACGAGCACGGCGTCGCGCAGATCGGCAGCCGCGAGAATGGTACCGGACAGATTGGCATCAGACAGAATGGCGCGCTCGAACTTCGCACCGGCCAGAATGCGGCCCGAGAGGTCGAAGCCCGCGAGATACATTTCGGAGAAATCGGCGCGAAGCCCCTGCCGCCGGTCTGACTGAATCCACAGCAGGTGGTCGTTGAGTATCTGCTCGAGCCGGGCGGCGAGCGGCGCCTTGCGGGCCTTCTTCGCGCCCAGAACGGAATCGGCAAGTTTCGCGGTCGCGTCATCCATGATCGCCGCGCGCAAATCCGCGTCGGTGAGATTGGCCCTGTGCAGGGAAACATCAACGAGCTTCGCGCCGGAGAAATTGGAATCGCGCAGATCTGCGCCCTGCATGTTGACGCCGCTCAACTCCGCGCCCTCGAAACTCGCGCCCGCGAGCTTCGCGTCCGCGAGGTTGGTGCCGCGAAGATTGGCATTGCGGAAGCTAGATATGCTTTGCCTCATCGAGCTTTCCTTGCCGTGGCGGAAGACCACGCCAAGTCCGAGATCGGCGCCATCAAGCGTCGCGGCGCTGAGTTCGGCGCCGTCGAACTGGGCGCCGCGCAGATCGGCGCCGGTGAAATTGGTGCGGGTGAGGTTCGCGCGATCGAAGCAGGCGCTGAAGAGATCGGCATCGACGAAGCGCGCATCCTCCATATCCGCGCCCGCGAAGTCGCAATTGACGAACTGGCCTTCGGAGAAATTCAGGTTGCGAATGTCGAGACCCGACAGATCGCAATCCTTCAGATGCACACGCCAGCCATTGGGCTTGCGCAGGAGATAGCGCTGGTGAAGCTCCGCGATCTTGCCGATGAGATCCTGGGGAATGCGCATCTGCTCGATGACCTTGCGCGGCACGCGCGAGGAAACCGGCTCAAGCGCCGTCAAGACACGACCCTTTGGCGAGGTATTGGACATTGTGAAGGGACCCAGAAAGCCACCGATTACATACAGACCTGTATGCGGCACCAGTCCCTTAAACGCGGATAAGATCCGCCTGCCCTTTTTACTAAAAATTTAAATGTGGCGGCGGAGTCCCGCCCTTTTCGCGCGGCGTGGCGCACTGTCACACAATGAGGTGCAATTTTCATTTCACTCGGCCCGGGCGGCGGCGGGCCACGGGCGGGAAGGGCCCGGCCCCCTCATGGCGAGGGAGCCGGGACGCCTCATGTCATGCAGCGGCCTTCTGCGGCGCGAAGCGCGCATAGAAGGTGTCGCCCTTCTCGGCCATGTCGCGCAGAAGCTTCGTCGGCTTGAAGCGTTCGCCGTATTTCTGGGCGAGCTTGTCGCAGGTGTCGACGAACTCCTTCGCACCGACCATGTCGATGAGCGAGAGCGGACCGCCAGTCCAGGGTGCGAAGCCCCAGCCGAGAATCGCGCCGACATCGGCATCGCGCACGTCGGTGACGACGCCTTCCTCGAAGCAGCGCGCGGCCTCGAGCGACTGGATGTAGAGGAAGCGCTTCTTCAGCTCCTCGACGTCGACGTCGTCGATATCCTTGTGCGTGCCCGCGATGTCGGCGAGGCCCGGCCACAGCTTCTTCTTGCCATCGGCCGGATAGTCGTAGAAGCCCTTGGCGGCCTTCTTGCCGACGCGGCCAAGCTCGACGACCATCTTCTCGACGATCTTGTCCGCCGGGCCCGCGACATACTTGTCGCCAAGGTCCTTCTTCGTCTGCTCACGGACCTTGTAGGCCAGATCGAGCGACACCTCGTCGTTGAGCGCCAGAGGCGGCATCGGCATGCCGGTCGTGCGGCCGACATTCTCGATGATCGCGGGCTTGATGCCCTCGGCGAGCATCGCAAGACCTTCGCCGACATAGGTGCCGAAGCAGCGCGAGGTGTAGAAGCCGCGGCTGTCATTGACGACGATCGGCGTCTTCCTGATCTGCTTCACATAGTCCATCGCCTTCGCCAGCGTTTCCTGGCTCGTGCGCTTGCCCATGATGATCTCGACGAGCTGCATCTTGTCGACAGGCGAGAAGAAATGGATGCCGATGAAGTTTTCCTGATGCTTCGCGGCTTCCGCAAGGCCGGTGATCGGCAGCGTCGAGGTGTTCGAGCCGTAGATGCCGCCTTCGGCGAGCATGGGCTCGGACTTCTTCGTCACATCGGCCTTGATGTCGCGATTCTCGAACACCGCCTCGATGACGAGATCGGCGCCCTTGAGGTCGTCATAGCTCGTCGTCGGCTTGATGCGCGCGAGCAGCGCATCGGCCTTCTCCTGCGTCGTCCTGCCCTTTTCGAGCTGCTTGGCGAGAAGCTTCTCGGAATAGGCCTTGCCCTTTTCGGCATTCGCCTGATCGGTGTCGAGAAGCACGACCTCCATGCCGGCCTGCGCCGACACATAGGCGATGCCCGCACCCATCATGCCCGCGCCGAGAATGCCGAGCTTCTTCACCTTGAAGTCCGGGACGCCGGCCGGACGGCGCGCGCCCTTGCCCAGTTCCTGCATCGAGAGGAAGAGCGAACGGATCATCGCCTTGGAGCGCGGGTCCATCAGCAGCTTCGTGAAGTAGCGCGTCTCGATGCGAAGACCCGCCTCGATCGGCACCTGAAGCCCTTCATAAACGCAGGACATGATGTACTGCTGCGCCGGGAAGTTGCCATGCGTGGTCTTGTGGAGCGTGGCATTGCCGATGGTGAAGGTCTGGCCACCCTTGCCGTCATGCGGGCCGCCGCCCGGAACGCGATAGCCTTCGCGGTCCCAGGGCTGAATGGCGATCGGGCAGACTTCCGGGCCCTTCTTGCCATGCTTCACTTTCGGCTGCGCGAGCCCTTCCTTGAGCCAGGCCTTGGCCGCGCTCAGAAGTTCGGCTGCGGGCACGACCTTGTGCACGATGCCGGACTTCAGCGCCTTTTGCGGATCGAGCGCCGTACCCTGAAGGATCAGCGGTAGGGCCGCCGCCGCACCGATCAGGCGCGGCAGGCGCTGCGTGCCGCCGCCGCCCGGCAGCAGACCGACCTTCGCTTCGGGAAGCCCGATCTGCGTCTTCGGATTGTCTGCCGCGATGCGGTAATGGCAGGCGAGCGTCACTTCGAGGCCGCCGCCAAGCGCCGTGCCGTTGATGGCGGCGACGATCGGCTTGCCGCAGGTCTCGAGGCGGCGAAGCAGCATGTTGAAGTGCAGATTGCCTTCATACATCGCCTTGACGCGCTCTTCACGGGAACCGCCGCCGGAGCCGCCGCC
>NZ_DAOKYX010000011.1:18328-36131 GCF_035325945.1 Parvibaculum sp. | reverse complement strand
CCGCCGCCGGAGCCGCCGCCCGCCTGACCGCCCATCATGGAAAGATCGGCGCCGGCGCAGAAGGCATCCTTGCCCGAGGTGAGGATGGCGCCCTGGATCTTCTCGTCGGAAACGATCGCCTCGATGATCGCGGCCATGTCGGCCATGGAGCTCTGCGAGAGCACGTTCATCGAACGGTTGGGCATGTCCCAGGTGATGAGCGCGATGCCGTCGCCATCGACCTCGAATTTGAAGTTTTCGTAAGTGGTCATGTTGCTACCTCAGACGCGCTCGATGATGGTGGCCGTGCCCATGCCCGCGCCGACGCAGAGCGTGATGAGGGCCGTGTTGAGATTGCGGCGCTCGAGTTCGTCGAGCACCGTTCCGAGGATCATGCCGCCGGTCGCGCCGAGCGGATGGCCCATGGCGATGGCGCCGCCATTGACGTTCATCTTCTCATGCGGAATGTCGAGCGACTGCATCATGCGCAGCACGACCGAGGCGAAGGCCTCGTTGAGCTCGTAGAGGTCGATGTCCTCGGGACGCATGCCGGCCTTCTTCAGCGCCTTGCGCGAAACATCGGCCGGACCCGTCAGCATGATGCAGGGCTCCGAGCCGATCGACGCCATGGCGCGGATGCGGGCGCGCGGCTTCAGGCCCATGGCCTTGCCGGTGTCGAGATTGCCGACGAGAACGGCGGACGCGCCATCGACGATGCCCGAGGAATTGCCCGCGTGATGGACGTGGATGATCTCCTCGACTTCGGGGTAGCGCTCGAGCGCCACGCCATCGAAGGCGAATTCGCCGATGCCGGCGAAGGAAGGCTGGAGCGCGGCGAGCGACTGCATGGTCGCATCGGGGCGCATGTGCTCGTCATGATCGAGAATGGTGAGACCGTTGATGTCTCTCACCGGGATGACCGACTTGCTGAAGTAGCCCTTCTCCCAGGCATTGGCTGCGCGCTTCTGGCTTTCGACGGCATAGGCGTCGACATCGGCGCGAGAGAAACCGTATTTCGTCGCGACGAGATCGGCGCCGATGCCCTGCGGCGTGAAGTAGGACTTGAACGCGATCCGGGGATCGGTCGACCAGGAGCCGCCCGAGGCGCCCATGCCGACGCGCGACATGGATTCGACGCCGCCGCCGATCGCCATGTCGGCTTCGCCCGACATGACCTTGGCCGCCGCCATGTTGGTCGCCTCAAGGCCGGAGGCGCAGAAGCGGTTGATCTGCACGCCCGCCGTCGTCTGCGCGTAGTCGGCATTGAGCACCGCGATGCGCGCGATGTCGCCGCCCTGCTCGCCCACCGGATCGACGCAGCCGAACACCACGTCATCGACGCGCGAGGTGTCGAGATTGTTGCGATCCCGGATCGCCTTCAGAACCTGTGTGCCGAGTTCGAGCGCCGTCACCTCGTGCAGCGCACCGTCCTTCTTGCCCTTGCCGCGCGGTGTGCGCACGGTGTCGTAGACATAAGCGTCGGTCATTTTCGTCTCCCTGTGAGAGGTTGCGTTTGTAGCTCCTCTCACCCCGTCTCTCTCCCCGGAGGGGAGAGGGAGAAGGACCTGGCCCGCTCCCCTCTCCCCCATTGGGGAGAGGGTCAGGGTGAGAGGCCTTTATTAGAGCGTGCGCGCGATCAGCATCTTCATGATCTCGTTGGTGCCGCCATAGATCTTCTGGATGCGCGCGTCCGTGTACAATTGCGCGATCGGATACTCCATCATGTAGCCGTAGCCGCCGAAGAACTGGAGGCAGGTGTCCACGATTTCGCACTGCTTCTGCGTGGTCCACCACTTCGCCATGGCGGCGGTCGTCGGATCGAGCTTGCCTTCGAGAAGCTTCATCGCGCAATCGTCGGTGAAGACACGCGCGATCGCCGCCTCGGTCTTGCATTCGGCAAGCCTGAACTGGGTGTTCTGGAAATCGAGGATCGACTTGCCGAAAGCCTTGCGCTCCTTCGTATAGGCGGCGGTGAGCTCTACCGCCTTTTCCATGGCGACGCAGGCCTGAACGGCAATGATGAGGCGCTCCTGCGGAAGCTGCTGCATGAGCTGGATGAAGCCCTTGCCCTCTTCCGTGCCGAGGAGGTTCGAGGTCGGCACCTTCACGTCGTCGAAGAAGAGTTCCGACGTGTCCTGAGCATGCTGGCCGATCTTGTCGAGGTTACGGCCGCGGCGGAAACCTTCGACCTCATCCGTCTCGACCATGATGAGCGACGTGCCCTTGGCACCCGCCGCGGGATCGGTCTTCGCCACGACGCAGATGAGCGTCGCCTGCTGTCCGTTGGTGATGAAGGTCTTCTGCCCGTTGATCACATACTGGTTGCCGACCTTCTTCGCCGTGGTCCGCACGCCCTGAAGATCGGAGCCCGTGCCAGGCTCGGTCATGGCGATGGCGGCGACCATCTCGCCTGTCGCCATCTTGGGCAGCCACTTCTTCTTCTGCTCCTCGGTGCCATAGGCCTCGATGTAGTGGGCGACGATGCCCGAATGCACCGAATTGCCGAAGCCGGCCACGCCCGCGCGGCCCTGCTCCTGGGCGATGACCATTTCATGCGCGAAGGAGCCGCCGCCGCCGCCATATTCCTCGGAAATCGAGGCGCAGAGAATTCCGGCCTCGCCTGCCTTGTTCCAGGCATCGCGATCGACGTAGCCCTGCTTGTTCCAGCGCTCGGAGTGAGGCGCGAATTCCTTTTCATAGAACTTGCGCACGGAGCTCTCGAGGATTTCCAGCTCTTCCGTCATCCAGGGCGACTTGTAGCCCGCGATCATTACCATCTGTCCTGTCTTCCTTCCCTGTATTTACGAACCCCGAGGGGGCCTTTTCTTTTGATTGGCAAAGCCATCAGAACTCGTCGGCGCCGAATGCCATGAGCGGCGCGGCGCCGATGCGAATACGCGCGAGATAGAGCGCCGTTTCCGGCGCGACCCGCTCCACATAAAAGAGGCCGGTCTTGAGCTTCGTTTCATAGAAGCTCTTGTCTTCTGCCGCGCCGTCGAGCTTCTCAAGCGCGGCCTTCGCCATCAGCGACCACATGAAAGTGACGGCCGTGACGCCGAAGAGATGGAGATAATCGGTCGAGCCCGCGCCGGCATTGTCCGGGTTCTGAAGCGCGTTTTCCATGAACCACATGGTCGCCGCCTCGAGATCCTTGCGCGCAGCCGAAAGCGCGACCACGAAGGGCGCGAGCTTTTCGGTCTTTCCGGCTTCGGCGAGGAAGTCGTCCACGCGCTTGAAGAAGGCAAAGACCGCGCGCCCGCCATTCGCGGCGAGCTTGCGGCCGACGAGATCGAGCGCCTGAATGCCGTTCGCGCCTTCATAGATCATGGCGATGCGGGCATCGCGGACGAACTGCGCAAGGCCGTTCTCCTCGATATAGCCATGCCCGCCATAGACCTGCTGCGCCTCGACGGCATTGGCAAATCCGCGATCGGTGAGGTGCGCCTTCACCACCGGGGTAAGGAGCGCCATCATGTCGTCCGCGAATTCGCGCACGATCGCATCGTCCGACGCATGCGAGAGATCGCCCTGCAAGGCCGTCCAGACGAGAAGCGCGCGCGCACCTTCGTTGAACGCCTTGGCGTTGAGCAGCATGCGGCGCACATCGGGATGGACGAGGATGGGATCGGCGGGCTTGTCGGCGGCTTTCGGCCCCGTGAGCGAGCGGCCCTGAAGGCGCTCCTTCGCATAGGCGGCGGCGTTCTGATAGGCGGCTTCGGACTGCGAAAGCCCCTGCAGCCCGACGCCGAGCCGCGCCTCGTTCATCATGGTGAACATGGCGCGCATGCCCTTGTTCTCTTCGCCGACGAGGAAACCTGTCGCCTCGTCATAGTTGAGCACGCAGGTGGCATTGCCGTGGATGCCCATCTTGTTCTCGATCGCGCCGCAGGAGACGCCATTGCGCGCGCCGAGGCTCCCATCATCCTTCAGGAGATATTTGGGCACGAGGAAAAGCGAGATGCCCTTGATGCCCTGCGGCGCGCCTTCGACGCGCGCGAGCACGAGATGGAGAATGTTGTCGGCAAGATCGTGCTCGCCGGCAGAGATGAATATCTTGGTACCGGTGATCCTGTAGCTGCCGTCCGCCTGCGGAACGGCCTTTGTGCGAAGAAGGCCGAGATCGGTGCCGCAATGGGGCTCCGTCAGGTTCATCGTGCCGGTCCACTCGCCAGAGACGAGCTTCGGCAGATAGGTCTTCTTCTGCTCCTCGGTGCCGTGGTGCAGGAGCGCGGAATAGGCGCCATGCGAAAGGCCCGGATACATGCCGAAGGCCATGTTGGCCGAGGACACCATCTCGTTGAAGATGACGCCGAGCGCGTTCGGCAGTCCCTGTCCGCCAAAGGCGGGGTCGGCGACGAGTGCCGGCCAGCCACCATCGACAAGCGTCTTGTAGGCTTCCCTGAAGCCTTTCGGCGTCGTCACCACGCCGTTCTCGAGCTTGCAGCCCTCCCTGTCACCGATCTGGTTCAGGGGTTGCAGCACTTCTTCCGAAAGCTTCGCCGCTTCGTCGAGGATCGCATCCACGACATCGAGCGGCGCATCCCTGAATCCGGGAAGCGCCGCATATTGCGACATGTTGAAAGTCTCGTGCAGGAGAAAGCGATACTCCCGCAATGGAGCCATGTAGACCGGCATCATGTCCTCGCGTTGATAGAGCGCGACGGCAAAAAGGTCAGGCCGTCGCGGATGAAGCTGATTGCTGGAGGCGGACTTCACCCTTGGCGACACGGGGGCGCTTCTTCGCATCCACCAGCGCCTGCGCCATCTGCTTCTGGAGAACGCCCTCAAGCCGCTCGCAGCTTTCCTGAAGCGTCCTGATCTGAAGGTCGATTTCCTTGCGCTGCGCCTCGAGGCTCGCGATGCGGCGCTTGAACTTCTCGATGGCGACGCGGTTCTGCGTCTCGCATCCGTCCTCGAGATCGTAGAGGCTCAGGATCTCCTTGATCTCGGAAAGCGCAAGGCCGACATTCCGTCCACGGACGATGAGAAGGAGGCGCGCGCGGTCGCGGGGGTGATAGATGCGGGTCTGACCCTGGCGCTCGGGCTTGAGAAGCCCCTTGTCCTCATAGAAGCGGATCGCGCGCGTGGTCAGGCCGAATTCCTCGGCAAGCTGCGTGATCGAATAGGTGGTGCCGGCGGCATGAGCCGGCTCGGCTCCGACGGTGATGGCCTTCGGCCCCTCAAACTGCTGATCCATGAACCTCTCCTGTTTCCCCATTGACCGGGCAGGAGGCGGGCGGCGGCGAATAAGATGCAGCCCCGCGGCAAGCCCGGCGTCATTCCTCTGGCGGTGTCCCGCCTTATTTTGTGATGACGGCGGGAACGTTAATTGACGTTGACGTAAGCGTCAAGGGCCCCGGCGGCGTTGCCGCGCGGCGCCCGACTTGCTCTAGTGCTGCCATCGCGACGCGGGCCGGCGCTGGGGCGGGACCGGGTCGAGGAAGACGAGGAATCGATGATGATGCTTTTCCGTTCGGGGTTCGTCCTTGCGCTGAGCCTTCTGCTCGCGGCCTGCGCCACGAGCGGCGATCCCGTGGCCCCGCCCCCGCCGACCCGGGTCAACATCGCCTCGCTCCCGGCCGCCGCCAGCGCCGCCGCGCGCACCAACGACCCGCTGGAGCGGGCGCTTTTCGCCGCCGTCAACGACTACCGGGCGAAGATCGGCGCGCCGCCGCTCGCGCGGGACAGCGTGCTCGAACGCGCGGCCGCCGTTCACAGCACGGACATGGCGCTCAGAAATTTCTTCGGGCACTTCAATCCGGACGGCCAGGGGCCCAAGGAGCGCGTGCTGGCGGTGTCGCCGCAATTCAAGGGCCGGATCGCCGAGAACCTTTCCATGGTGGAGGGCATGAACCGGCGAACGACGGAGCAGATCGCAGAAATCATGCTCAGGGGCTGGATCAACAGCCCGTCCCACCGGAAGAACCTGCGGAATGCGGACTATATCCGCACCGGCATCGGCATCGCCCGGCAGGGCGACGCGATATACGCGACGCAGCTCTATGCCGGGCCGTAATGCGGTGCCGGGGCTGTAAGACCCTGCGGGGCGGGGCAATTTCGCCCGGTTAACCTGATATTTACCGACATTGACGTTTTATGGACCCGTTCCGTGGCCCGGCCGCGAGAACCCTTGGGCCCAGTGCCGCCCATGCAAACGGGCCCCGGCGAGGCAGGCGTCTCGTCGCGAAAGATGCACTGGCCTATACTAACCAAAAGGGTTAAGGGGCTTAGTGATTCGGATGAGATCGGGTGTACCGTGGAGCGTAAAGGGCATAGAGCCCGAAGCGCGCGAGGCTGCCAAACAGGCCGCTCACCGTGCCGGTGTCACGCTTGGCGCCTGGCTCAATCAGATCATCATGGATGCGGGGACGGACGAAGTCGGCAAGCCGACCGGCGAGCCGAGATCGGCCCAGCCGCAATCCGGCTTCGCGCAGCCCGCGTTTCACCAGCCGGTGCCGCAGATCTCCGCCGGTCCGGCGCAGATCGACATGACCCCGGTTGCCGAAGCCATGCGCGACATCGTGCAGCGTGTCGAGACTAGCGAGCGGCGCACCGCGGACCTCGCGCGGCGCCTCGAACAATCGGTCGGCCAGCTCGCCGAGCGGCTGGAATATTCGGAGCGTGCGATGGAGCAATCTTCCGAAGCCGGCATGATCGATCCCCTCGAGCGCAGGATTCAGCAGCTCGCCGAGAGGCTCGAGGAAACCGAGCGGAGCCGCGGCGCGCGCCGCCCGGACGACAAGGCGATCCAGACACTCGAGAAAGCGGTGACCGCCGTCGTCGATCATCTCGACACGGCGGAACGCCGGACCGACGAGTCGCTTGCGGAAATCAGGCAGGCGCTCTCCCAGCTCACGAGCCGCGTTGATGAACGCGATGAGGAAAAGGAGCGCGAGGCGGAGCTTGCCCGGGCCCGCGCGGTCGAAAACCATCTTCAGACGCTCGCGACAAGGCTGGAGAAGATGGAACACTCCGTTGGCGGCATCGGGCCTCAGGCGGTTGAGGCCGCGATGAAGGCGATCGCGGAGAAATCCGACGCCGAACAGCACAAGGCGACGATCGCGGGGGTCCAGAGCAATCTCGCCGAGATCACGCAGCGCCTCGAGCGCGCCGAGAGCCGGACCGAGGAAACGCTCAAGGCCTTCGAGAAGACGGTGGCAAGCATTGCGAGGCGGCTGGAGGATATGGACCGCCCCCGCAACGACGCGCTGCCCGAGGCCATGCGCGTCATCGAGAGCCGCATCGAGCAGATGGCGGATCGCCTGCAACAGAACGAGGACATGACGGCGCAGGCCGCGCAGTCGATCGAGCGTGCGATCGCAGGCATGTCGGACAATCTCCATGTGACGGAGAACCGCTCGCGCGAGACGGTCGAGTCCCTCCATGTGATGCTCGAACGCATGACCGAGCGGCTCGCGAAGCTCGAGCAGGACGCGAAGGCCGCGCGGTCGAACCCCGTGCTGCCGCCGCAGATCGCGACGGGTTATGGCGCCGGAAACGGCTTCGTGCCCTCGGGGCAGCCTTTCGCCGTTCCAAATTTCGACATGCCCCCTTCGGCCAGCTTCGGCGGCGCGGCGGGCGGCCTCCTGAACAATCCCCAGGGCAGCCCATTGGGCAATCCGCTGGGCAACCCCTTCGGCGACGAGCCCGGCACGGCCGGTTTCCGGAACCCGTTCGCCGATGTGGAAACGCCGCGCTCCCTTCCCCCGGCGCCGCCGCCTTCGCAGCCCCTCGCGCAACCCTTGCCCGAACATGCGGGCGATGTGCCCCCGCCCTTCGCCCTCCAGGGCGACGAGGAGCGGCGCGAGCCGACACTCGATACACGCGGAGCGGGTGCGGAGGAAGCTCCAGACAGCGCCGGCGAACCGGAAATGAGCAACCCCACCGCCGAGACGGCGCGGGCCGCCAATGATTTTCTCGCTGCCGCACGCCGCGCGGCGCAGGCCGCCGCCCAGGCAGGGCGCTCGGGCCCGCAGCCCATGCTCGGCAATGCGGGCTTCGGCGAGCATCCCGCGCGCTTCACGGCGATCGCCCCCGAACGCGAAAGCCGGCGAAAGAAAATCCTCGTCGGGGGCTTTGCGGCTCTCCTCGTTCTCGCAGCGGGCCTTGCCGCAACTCGCGTTCTCAACAACGAGCCGGCTATCCCGCAGCCCGTGATCGTCGATTCAGGCCCTGCAAACAGCGCCTCGCCGAAGACGGAAAAGCCCGCCGACGAGACTGCGAATGCCGCCAGGGCGAGCGCCACATCCGTTGATCCAGAGAGCAATCCGGCGGAGGCCAGTCCGGAAGGCGCCGGGGCCACTGCAACCGCTCCTCAAGGGCAAGCTGCGCCCGGGGAGATGGCGGCTCCGGCGCCTGCCACGACGAGCGAGACCGAATCGCCCATCGTGCCCGCGCCCAAAAAAGCCGCGCGTCCTCAGACGACGATCCTGCCCCGGCCGGTCGAGCGCGCTCCGTCGGCGACGCCCGCCCCCGCCAAGCCGGTCGAGAGTGAGCCTCTCGCGCCTGCGGCCACGCCTTCGGGCACACCTTCAGCTATGGGCACGCTCGGGCGGCTTCCCGCCAGCCAGCGCGCGCTCGGCGAGGCGGCGCGGAACGGCGACGCGGTGGCGCAATATGAGCTGGCGCAACGCTATGCCAATGGCGACGGCGTGGACGCCGATCCCGCTCAGGCCGCGATCTGGTATGGCAAGGCCGCCGATCAGGGGCTTGCCATCGCGCAATACCGCCTGGCCACGCTTTACGAAAAGGGCCGGGGCGTGGCCCAGAACGACTCGATGGCGCGCAGCCTTTACGAGAAGGCCGCCCTTCAGGGCAATGTGAAGGCGATGCACAATCTCGCCGTCATCTATGCCGAAGGCCGGGGCACGCGGCAGGATTTCACCACCGCCGCGCGCTGGTTCGGCGAGGCGGCCGCTTTCGGCCTCGGCGACAGCCAGTACAATCTCGCGATCCTCGAGGAGCGCGGGCTCGGCGTGAAGCAGGATCTCGGCTCCGCATACAAGTGGCTCTCCATCGCCGCGAAGGCGGGCGACAGGGGCGCGGCCCAGAAGCGCGACGAACTCGAAGGCAAGCTCGACGCGGCCGTGCTGGCGCAGGCCAAGGTCGCGGCCGAGACATGGGCCGCGAAGCGTCCCGACCCCGCCGCCAATGGCGATCTCGGCACGTTCCACAGCGGCGCCGCCGCCGGGAATCCCGACGACATAACCGGCAGTATCTCGACCACAGTGAGCGACACGGCCCGTGCTCAGGCGATGCTGATGCAGCTCGGCTACGATCCGGGCACGTCGGACGGCGTCATGGGTCCGCGCACACGCGATGCAATCCTCGCCTATCAGCGGTCCGCGGACCTCGACCAGACCGGCAGCGTCAATCCGGCGCTGCTGAAGTCGCTCGAACTCGCGACGCGCTGAGGGCCTCCGCGCCCGAGGCATCGTAACGGCGGCGTGCCTGCCCGTTTCGATGCTTCCGCGGACAGAACGGGCGGCGCGACCGCCGCCGGAGCCCAGGCCGCATGCAGATCTACCTGCCGATCGCCGAACTTCCGATCAATGCGCTGCTGATCCTCGCCATGGGCGGGGCGGTCGGCTTCCTCTCGGGCATGTTCGGCGTCGGCGGCGGCTTCCTGATGACGCCGCTTCTGATCTTTCTCGGCATCCCGCCCGCGGTCGCGGTCGGCACGCAGTCGACGCAGGTCGTCGCTTCCTCCGTGACCGGCGCGCTCGCTCATTGGCGGCGCGGCACCATCGACTTCAAGATGGGCGGCGTGCTGCTTGCGGGCGGCATCGTCGGCTCCGTCTTCGGCATCTTTCTTTTCAGGCTGCTCAAGGAGATCGGGCAGATCGACCTCACAATCTCGGTCGTCTATGTCGTTTTCCTCTCCATCATCGGCGCGATGATGATGGCGGAAAGCCTGCGGGCCATGATTGCGGCGCGGCGTGGCGATGCGCCAGCCACGGGGCAAGGCGGGCACCATAGCTGGATCCACGGCCTGCCCTTCAAGATGCGCTTCCGGCGCTCGAAGCTCTATATCAGCGTGATCCCGCCCGTGCTCATCGGCTTCTTCGTCGGCATGCTCTCGGCGATCATGGGCGTCGGAGGCGGCTTCATCATCATCCCGGCGATGATCTATCTCTTGCGGATGCCGACCATGATGGTCATCGGCACATCGCTCTTCCAGATCGTCTTCGTGACCGCGATCACAGGCGTCATGCATGCGGTCGAGAACCAGGCGGTCGATGCGATGCTGGCGCTGCTTCTCGTCGTCGGCGCGGTGGTGGGTGCGCAATATGGCGTGCGCACGGCCGCGCGCCTCAGGGGCGAGCATCTGCGCGCGCTCCTTGCGGGCATCGTGCTTCTCATGGGCATGAGGCTCGGCTGGGATCTCGTGACGACGCCGCCCGATCTTTATTCCGTTGTCGATGTGGCGCCACATTCATGATGTCCCGTCCGCACCATATCGCAACCCTGCTCGTTCCGATCGTGCTCGCGGTCTGCCTATTCGCCGGTGCGCGGGCGAAAGCGGATCAACTCGTCACGGATCTCTCCTCGCACAAGATTTCGATCCACTCCAATTTCACGGGCACGCAGATCCTCCTCTTCGGCGCCGTCGAGGCGAACGCGCCGGAGACACGCGGCCTCGCCCGCGACATCGTGGTCGTGGTGTCAGGCCCCCAGCGCGCGATGACGGTGCGGCGCAAGGCGCGCCTCGCGGGCATCTGGGTCAATCACGACTCGATCACATTTCCCAGAGTGCCCGGCTACTACGCGGTTGCGAGCACGCGGCCGCTCGAAGTGACGGCTGGCGCCGAGGTGCTGAAGCGCGAGCAGATCGGGGTCGAGAATGTCGATTTCGGTCCGCCGTCGGCGCAGGCGATGGATGGAAGTGCGGAAATCCTTCCGCCCGAAGACGTGCAGACCTTCGTCAAGGCGCTCATCCGCAACAAGAAGCGCGATCGGCTCTATATCAGCGATCCGGGAGGCGTGACCTTTCTCGGGCAGACGCTCTTCCGCGCCACGCTCGAAATTCCCGCAACCGTGCCGGTCGGGCTCTATACGGCGACGGTCTATCTCATCCGCGACGGCGAGGTCGTCGATGCCATCGCCTCCCCGCTCTATATCGACAAGGGCGGGCTCGAACGTTTCATCTATCGCCTCGCCCACACGCGGCCGCTCTTTTACGGCCTCGTCGCCGTGATCGGCGCCGCGCTTGCCGGCTGGCTCGCTTCGGCGGTGCTGAGGGAAAGGTGACGCATGGTGCGGGCCGGCCATCATGGCTAGAGTGCGTTTCCGGCGCCACACCGCCATTTTCCCCTGCCCTCCGGCAATCCCGACGCAAGCGTTTGACGGACCCGACCGATGACCGATCTCAGCATCTCCTATTTCGCGGCCGCGGCCGGTGGGCTTCTGAGTTTCCTTTCGCCTTGCGTGCTGCCGCTCGTGCCGGCCTATCTCTGCTTCATCGCCGGCACATCCTTCGAGGAGCTGACGCGCGAGAACGCGAAGGGCGCCGCTCTCGGCTCGGAGGGGCTGACGCGCCGCGTCGCACTCGGCGCTGTCGGCTTCGTTCTCGGCTTCAGCACCGTCTTCGTGGCGCTCGGCGCCAGCGCCTCGGCGATCAGCCCGATCATCCTTTCGCACAAGGATATTCTCGGCCGCATCGCAGGCGTCATCATCATCGTTTTCGGCCTTCACTATATGGGGCTTCTGCGCATCGCCTTTCTCAATCGCGAGGCGCGCTTCCAGCCGGACCAGATCGGCGACGTCACGAAAAGCCTGTGGATGCAGTTTCTGAGCCCCTATGTGATCGGGCTTGCCTTCGCCTTCGGCTGGACGCCCTGCATCGGCCCCATTCTCGCAACGATCCTCGCCATCGCCGCGTCGCAGCAAAGCTTGCAAGCAGGTGTGCTTCTCCTCGCCACCTATTCGCTCGGGCTCGGCATTCCGTTTCTCGCGGCGGCCTTCGCCGTGCGCGGCTTTCTCGCTTTCGCCAGCCGCATCCGCCGCCATATGCGCAAGATCGAGATCGCGTCGGGCGTGCTGCTCGCCGGAACGGGACTTCTGATGGCGCTCGGCTCCTTCGAGCAGATCGCGATCTTCCTCATCACCAATTTCCCGATCCTCGGCCGCCTCGGCTAATCGCCTTCGAGGCGATGGGCGGCAACGGGAACGACGGTGCGCGCGCCCATCATCCAGGCATGGAAGACCGCTGACGGAAA
Source organism: Parvibaculum sp. (assembly GCF_035325945.1). Lineage (GTDB taxonomy): Bacteria > Pseudomonadota > Alphaproteobacteria > Parvibaculales > Parvibaculaceae > Parvibaculum. The sequence continues at coordinate 23,934 of NZ_DAOKYX010000011.1, read as the reverse complement.
GAGTGGCTCGTAAGCCCCGTCAAGCACATTGAGCCCGCCCGCATAGGCGCCGAAGGCGGGCAGGATCGCCCGCGCGCCATCGGAGGCGACGCAGCGACGGCGCAGGCGCCGCCCGCGCACGCGCACCGCCGCGCATGGATGGAGATGCCCCGCGATCTCGCCCGTGGCGGGCGCGGGCTGCGGCTCATGGCGAAAGGTGAGCGGGCCCGCGCGCAGTTCTTCCCGTACAATGCCGCCGAACTTCCGCGAGGGCCGGGGATCGTGATTGCCCGCGATCCAGATCCAGTCCGCGCGGCGCGTCAGCCGCGCGAGCATGGCGGCATCCTCCTCCCCCATGCGCGCCTCGGCCTCGCCATCATGGAAGCTGTCGCCAAGCGCGACGAGGCGCGAAGGACGAAGCCGCTCCATCAGCGCTTCGAGGCGGGAAAGCGTCGCGCGCGTATCGTAAGGTGGAAGCGCAATTCCTCTGGCGGCGAAGGCGGACCCTTTTTCGAGGTGTAGATCGGCCACGACGAGCATGCGTTCCGCCGCCCACCAGACCGCGCCCTCGGGCAGCACGATGAGGTCCGCGCCGCAGACGCGCAGGGCGGGCGCCGCATGAAGGTGCTCGTCCCTCGCCTTTTCCATGCCCTCAAACAAGACGTGTCGCCTCTTCGATGAGCTTGTCCGCCGCCTCGTGGAGCAGCGCCTCGCTCGCCTCGCCGTCGATGCGCTCCTTGCCGATGTCGAGCAGCACCGGCACGGCAAGCGGCGAAACGCGGTCGAGCCTCTTCAGCACGATCTTTCCCCGGATGCGCCTCAGCATGTCGCCGACGCGCGCGACATCGAGAAGGCCCGCCGCCGCGTCGTTCCAGGTCGCGCGCAACAGTATGTGATCGGGTTCATGCTCGCGCAGCACATTGTAGATGAGGTCGGAGGTGAAGGTCACCTGCCTGCCCGTCTTCTCCTGACCGGGATAGCGCCGCTCGATGAGCCCGGCGATGATCGCGCAATCGCGGAAGGTGCGCTTCAGAAGGTTCGATTCCGCAAGCCAGCTTTCGAGATCGTCGCCCAGCATGTCCTCATCCAGGAGGCGCGAGAGCGGCAAGGCGCCATGCTCGGCCATGAGACCCACATCGCGCAGCGACCAGATGGCGAGCGCATATTCCGAGGCGATGAAACCCATGGGCCGCACGCCCGCGCGATCGAGCCTGCGCGTGAGCAGCATGCCGAGCGTCTGATGCGCGAGGCGGCCCTCGAACGGATAGCAAACGAGATAGAACCTGTCGCCGCGCGGAAACGTCTCGACCAGAAGTTCGCCCTCATTCGGTAGAAGGGAACGCCACTCCTGCATCCGCAGCCATTCCTTCACCTGCGCCGGCAGATATTGCTGTTCCTCGCGATGCGCAAGCATGTGCCGCACGCGACCGGCGAGAAAGGTCGATAGGGGAAACTTGCCGCCATAATAGGAAGGGATCATCGGATCGCCGCCTTCGGCGCGGGTGACGAGGGCTTCCGTTTCGCCCAGCCCCTCGAAGCGCAGCAGGTGACCTGCGAAGAGGAATGTGTCCCCCAGCACGAGCTGATCGACGAAATATTCCTCGACCTCGCCCAGCACATGTCCCCCATAGGCGCTTCGCGGCCGCCGCCCCTGCCGGATGAGCCGCACCTTCACCATCGGCGCTTCGACAATGGTGCCGACATTCATGCGATATTGCTGCACGACACGGGGCGATGCTGGCCTCAAGCGCATGTCGCCCTTCATCGGCGCATTGGGCCGCAGCCGCGCATAGCGATCATAGGTCCTGAGCGCATAGCCGCCCGTCGCGACGAAGCCGACGACATCGTCGAAATCCTTGCGCGAGAGGTGACGATAGGGCGCGGCCTCGCGCACCTCGTCGTAAAGCTCCGCCGGATCGAAGGGCTCCGCGCAGGCGCGGCCGAGAACATGCTGCGCGAGCACGTCGAGCGCGCCTTCCCGGCGGATGCGCCCATCCTGCGCGCCTTCGATGGTCGCGACGCGCGCGGCCTCGCATTCGAGCACCTCGAAACGGTTGGCGGGCACAAGCAGCGCCCGGCTCGGCTCGTCGAGGCGGTGGTTGGCGCGGCCGATCCGCTGCGCGAGGCGGCTCGCCCCTTTCGGCGCGCCGAGGCAGACGACGAGATCGACCTCGCCCCAATCGATGCCGAGATCGAGCGTCGAGGTGCAAACCACGGCGCGCAAGCTGCCTGCCGCCATGGCGGCCTCGACCTTGCGCCGCTGCTCGGGCGAGAGCGAGCCGTGATGAAGGGCGATGGCAAGCCCGTCCTCGTTCAGCCGCCAAAGCTCCTGAAAGGCGAATTCGGCCTGGCTACGTGTGTTGACGAAGACAAGCGTGGTCCTGTTCTTCCTGATTGCGTCATAGACGAGCGGCAGGGCGTGGCGCGCCGAGTGACCCGACCAGGGAATGCGGTCTTGCCCGTCGCTCCCATCCTCCGGCCCTTCGGGCACGAGTATGCCGATCTCGGGCCGGGCGCCGGGTGGCGCGACGACGATCTCGCTCAGCGCCTCCGCCCCCGCTGGCTGCGGCATGAGATAGCGGCGCAATTCTTCGGGCTCGGCGACGGTCGCAGACAGTCCCACACGGCGCAGGCCCGGAGCGAGCCGGGAGAGGCGCGCAAGATCGAGCGACAGGAGATCGCCGCGCTTCGAATTCGCCAGCGCATGCAATTCGTCGAGCACGACGCAGGCGAGCCCGCCGAACATTTCCGCCGCATCGGGATAGGAGAGGAGGAGCGCCAGTTGCTCCGGCGTCGTCATCAGAATGTCGGGCGGCTCGCGGCGCTGGCGCTGGCGGCGATTGGAGGGCGTGTCGCCGGTGCGCGTCTCGATGGCGATGCCGAGGCCCATTTCAGCGACAGGCGTTTCGAGATTGCGCTTCACGTCGACCGCAAGCGCCTTCAGGGGCGAGATATAGAGCGTGTGCAGCCCGCCCCTTCGCTCCTTCAGCGCGGAAAGCTCGACGAGGCTCGGCAGAAACCCGGCCAGGGTCTTGCCCGCGCCAGTCGGCGCGATGAGCAGAACCGACCTGCCCTGCCGGGCGAGTTCCATCAGCGCGAGCTGATGCGGGCGCGGCGTCCAGCCGCGCGCGGCGAACCACTGCTCGAAACGTGCCGGGAGAGGCGGGTGGCCGGGCTCTTCTCGGGGATGGCCGGGACCGGGCGCTCCAATCGCATGTCGCTTCATCGGGCGACTATAGCGTCCGCCTCCCGCCCGCCGCATCAAGCACGTTTCCCTTGGCGGCTGAAAATGGGAAACTGCGCCAAAGGGCCGAGGCAGGCCGGGCCGCTTCCCTGTCGGGCAGGGCGGCCCCATTCAGGAGCCCGATCAGGAGACTGTACGCGCGTGAATTCTATTTCCCCCCAATTGCCTCCCGACATGGTCATGGAATTGAATGCCTTCTTCCCCTATCTCGTCGAACATGGGGTCAACTTCGCCTCGGCCCTGTTCATCTTCGTCGCCGGGCTCTGGTTCTCGGGCAAGGCGTATCAGTGGACGGTGGCAGCACTTCGGCGCACGCCCCTCATCGACGCGACGCTTCAGGGATTTTTCGGCAGCCTCGCCCGCTACGCGGTGCTCGCCTTCACCATCCTCGCCGTGCTGGCAAAGTTCGGCGTCCAGACGACGAGCCTCATCGCCATGCTGGGCGCCGCCGGCCTTGCCGTCGGCCTCGCGCTGCAGGGAACGCTCTCCAATGTCGCGGCGGGCGTGATGCTGCTCATCTTCCGCCCGTTCCGGGCCGGCCAGTATGTCGAGATCGGCGGCGTCGCGGGCACGGTGAAGGAACTCACGCTCTTCACGACGGAACTCGCCACCTCCGACAATGTGCAGATCATCGTTCCCAATGCGAGCGTGTGGGGGCAGGCGGTAAAGAATTTCAGCCACCATCCAACGCGCCGGATCGACCTCATCTTCGGCATTTCCTACGACGACGATATCGGCGCGGCGATGGCCGCCATGCGCGACGTCATCGCCGCCGACAAGCGCGTGCTTGCCGAGCCCGAGCCCCTCATCGCGGTCAATGCGCTCGGGCAAAGCTCGGTCGACATGCTGCTGCGGGTCTGGACGTGCACTGCGGATTACTGGCCGGTCAAATTCGACCTCACCCGCGCCGTGAAGGAGCGCTTCGACAGGGAGGGCATCACCATCCCCTATCCCACGCAGACGGTTCACAATCCCCAGGAAGCAGGCGCGGCGCAGGCGCTGAAGCCCGGCGGAACGTCGCGCAGCTAGGCGGGATCTCAGGGACGGCGGCGCGCCCGGACCCGCCGGAGGTCCGATGCCCCCGTTTCTTCCCCGAATATATGGGATAGGTTAGCTGCATCGGCCCATTCGCGCCCGGAGGACAAGCTCATGGATCGGCTTTTCGGCGGCCCCGTTCTCCCGACACTTCTCAAGCTCGCCGCGGCGTCGGTCGTCGTCGGCGTGCTGCTCGCCTGGTTCGGGATCAGACCGATCGACCTCTGGCTCGATTTTCTCGACACGGTGGAGCGCATCTGGCGCATGGGCTTCGACGCGATCAACTGGTCGGTGAAATATTTCCTGCTCGGCGCGGTGGTGGTCGTGCCCATCTGGCTCGTCGTGCGGCTCTGGACCTACCTCGTCGAAAAGAAGTGACGCAGGGGCGACCTCGCCGCCGCCCCGCCCCATAACGCGCATGCTGGCGAAGGACCGTCCGGCTGCTATCCTCCCGCCAACGCAACATATGGGAGGACGATATGGTTTCGATGTTTCGCGACGGGCTTCTCAAGGGCAAGCGCATCCTCGTCACGGGCGGCGGGACGGGCCTCGGCAAGGAGATGGCGGAGGACTATCTGAGGCTCGGCGCCGAGGTCTATATCTGCGGGCGCCGCAAGAATGTGCTCGACGAGACGGCCAGAGAACTCATGGACAAGCATGGCGGCTCGGTGAAGACGCATTCGGTCGATATTCGCGTCGCAGCCGCCGTCGATGAAATGATCGCGGAAATCTGGGCCGATGGCGGACCGCTCACCGGCCTCGTCAACAATGCGGCGGGCAATTTCATCAGCCCGACGAAGGATCTCTCGCCGCGCGGCTTCGATGCCATTGCGGGCATCGTCTTTCACGGCTCCTTCTATGTGACGCTCGCCTGCGGCAAGCGCTGGATCGAGGACAAGGTGCCGGCGAGCGTCATTTCGATCCTGACCACATGGGTCTGGAACGGCAGCCCCTTCACCGTGCCCTCGGCCATGTCGAAGGCCGGGCTCAACATCATGACGAAATCGCTCGCCGCCGAGTGGGGCGAATACGGCATCCGCCTCAACGCGATCGCGCCGGGACCGTTCCCGACCAAGGGCGCATGGGAGAGGCTGAGCCCCGGCGAGTCGGTCGAGGGCGACACGTCGCGCGAGGGCATCCCCATGGGCCGCGTCGGCCGCATGGACGAACTGAAGAACCTCGCCACTTTCCTCATGGCGGATGGCTGCGAGTATCTGACCGGCCAGACCATCGCCATCGACGGCGCGATGCATCTTGCAAGCGGCGGCAATTTCTCGCGGCTCTCGAAGCTGAGCGAGGCGGAATGGGCCGGCATGCGCGACATGATCCGCAGTGCCAATGAGAAGGA
>NZ_DAOKYX010000011.1:16405-18228 GCF_035325945.1 Parvibaculum sp. | reverse complement strand
GTGATGACGACCTTGCCGACCGCCTGCCTGTTCTGAAGCATGCGCATGGCATCGACCGCGCGCTCGAGGGGGAAGGTCGCGCAGACGTAAGGGTCGATCTTTCCCTCGGCGGCGAGGCGGTCGATCGTCTCGATGTTGTGCCTTCCGGCCTCGGGATCGCGGCGGCCATATTCGCCCGCCCGCACGCCGACGACCGAGAAGCCCTTGATGAGCGGCATGTTGACCGACACGGAGGGAATGCGGCCGCTGGTGAAGCCGATGATCAGGAGACGGCCGTTCCAGGCGATGCAGCGCACGCTCTCGTCGAAGACGTCGCCGCCGACGGGATCATAGATCACATCAGCGCCCTTGCCGCCGGTCAGCTCCTTCACCCGCTCGCGGAAGCCGCCCGTGACATTGATCACATGATCGGCGCCGCGCGCCTTCACGACTTTCAGCTTTTCATCCGAGGCCGAGGTCGCGATGACGGTCGCGCCCCAGAGCTTGCCGATATCGACCGCCGCCATGCCGACGCCGCCCGTGCTGCCATGCACGAGGAGCGTCTCGCCCGCCTTCAACTGGCCGCGAATGACGAGCGCCACATAGGCGGTGAGATAGGCAGCCGGATAGGCCGCCGCCTTGACGAAGCTCATGCCCGGCGGCTTCGGCCGGCAGTTTTCCGCCGCTATGTTCACTTCCTCGGCGAAGCCACCGATCCTGAGCCCGGCGACCACCTCGTCGCCCGGCTTCAAGGCCGTGACGCCCGGACCGACCTCGGCGACGATGCCCGCTCCTTCCATGCCCGGCGCGAAGGGAAGCTCCGGCTTGAACTGGTATTTCCCCTGCACCATCAGGATGTCGGGAAAGTTCACGGCGCAGGCCTTGAGCCTCAGCCGCACCTCGCCGGGACCGGCCGGCGGCAAGGTCACATCGTCGAGCCGGAGAACGGATATGTCCTCCGACAATTCATGCACGCGCATCGAGCGCATCGGCGTCTCCCATGTTTCGATTTCGTTTGCGGGCGAGGATAGGGCCGCGAGGCCGGAAATCAAACGACGCCGAGCGCTTCAAGAATGGTGACGAGGCCGAGCGCGAAAAAGATCGCCGCCGCGGCGCCGCGCACGAGCTGAAGGGGGAGGAACTTCGCCGCCGCGTCGCCGAGAAAGACCACCGGGACATTGGCGATCATCATGCCGATGGTCGTTCCTGCCGCCACGATGACGAGATCGTCGAAACGGGCGGCGAGCCCCACGGTCGCAAGCTGGGTCTTGTCGCCCATCTCGGCGAGGAAGAAGGCGATCGTCGTGGTGATGAAGGGGCCGAAGCGCGAAGCGCCGCCCGAAACATCGTCAAGCTTGTCGGGAATGAGCATCCAGATGCCGCCCGCGACAAAGGAGATGCCGAGCGTCCATTGCAGCACTTCGGGCGTGAGCCAGGAGGCGATGAGGAGCCCTGCGCCCGCGGCCAGCGCATGATTGACGATGGTGGCCGCGAAGATGCCGGCGATGAGCGGGACGGGTCTTGCGAAGCGCGCCGCGAGCACGAGCGTCAGCAACTGCGTCTTGTCGCCGATCTCGGCGATGGCGACGGCGGACAGCGAGATCAGGAAGGCTTCCATGATGTCCTTCGGGGCCGGGGCGCGGGTTGAGCCAATGACCTGAGCGGCGCATCCGCCCGGCCGGGGAGATGCGTCTCAAGCCAAAGGTCTCGCCAGGCGGTCGATCGCTCCCGCATGCACGCGCCATGGAGGGGCAAGCCCGGCTCCAAGTCTGTTGACGCGCGCCCCTCTCTTTCCCGAAGGATGGAGGGAGGCTACTCCCCTAAGGATGGGACCGGATAACATG
>NZ_DAOKYX010000011.1:14393-16305 GCF_035325945.1 Parvibaculum sp. | reverse complement strand
CCCGCCTTCTCAGGCGTGGAGAATGCGCCGCACGTCGCGGGCGATTTCCTCGCAGGCGCGTCTTGCGGCGGGAACCGTTCCGGTCATCGCTGTGAAGGCGTGCGCGAGGCGGTCATAGCAGCGATAGGTCGTGCGGACGCCTGCCACGCGGAGCTTGTCGGCATAGGCCTCGCCCTGATCGCGCAGCACATCGAAGCCCGCCGTCACGACGACCGCGGGGCAAAGCCCCTCGAGTTCGCCAGCCTTGAGCGGCGAAGCGCGAAGCTCTTTCGCCTCGCCGCGGTCATGAAGATAATGGCCGATGAACCAGTCCATGATCTCGCGCGTGAGCGGATAGACGTTCTCGCAGCTCGTCCATGAGCCGCCCTGCCATTCCATATCCGTCACGGGATAGATGAGAAGCTGAAGCGCGGGCTCCTCCTCGTCCGACCGCAATGTTTCCTGCGCGACAACGGCGGCGAGATAGCCGCCCGCGCTGTCGCCGCCGACACCGATGCGGCGCGTCATGCCGAGCTTCTGGGCGTTGTCGCGCGCGAAACGATAGGCCGCGAGCGCATCCTCGACGGCGGCCGGATATTTGTCCTCCGGCGCCAGGCGATAAGCGACGGAAAGAACGACGCACTCTCCGATCTCGGACAACATCGAGCAGAAAGTGTCGCAGGTATCGAGATCGCCAATGACGCAGCCGCCGAAATGGAAGAAGACGAGACCGGGAAGCGGCCCCGAGGCATTGGCGGGCGTGTAGAGGCGCGCATCGAGCGGGCCTGCCGGGCCCGGCACCTGCATTTCCTCCACGCGGACCTTCGGGCTCCGCGCACCGTCGAGAAGCTTGAGCCCCTGCGCCGTCGCCGCGCGCGCGGCCACCGGGTCGAGCGTAGTGATGGAAGGCGCGCGAGCGCCCTGCGCGGCGAGGAACTGCACGCGGGCATCCAGCGTGCGGCCGTCGATCGTCAGCGGCTTTCCGCCCGCCATGGCGACGAGCGCGCCATCCGGCAATTTGAGCAGAGTGCGGACGATCAGCTTCTGGATGCTCAACCCCTATCCTCCCCCAAGGACATATCCAATCAGGAACCGGCTTCCGTCTTCACGGGCAGCGCGTGGAAACCGTGCAGCACGAGCGTGGTGGCGAAATCCGCCGCGGTCTTCGGATCGATCTCGCCGCGCATGATCATGCGGTCGCCGATCTCCATGGCGATGCCGACCACGGCCGCCATGAGATATTCCGAATCGACCGGCGGCACGTTGCCGTCGCGGATGTCTTCCTCGATGTATTGCCGGATTTCCTCGAAGCCGGCGACCATCTCGGGGCTGTCCATGCGCACGCGCAGCGCCGTCGGATTGCGCCTGATGATCTGGAAGGTCATCCGGTCGCTGGCCAGATAATCGAAATAGGTGCGGAAGGCGTTGCGGATGAATTCCTCGAAGGTGCGCGAGCGAATGCGATCCGCCTTGAGACGGGGCCGGATGCGGCGCATGCCGTCATCCATCAGCGCCTCGAAGACCTCTTCCTTGCTCTTGTAGTAATTGTAGAAGGTGCCGGACGCGAGGCCGGTCTTGCGGATGATGTCGCGGACCGTGGTGGCGCCGTAGCCGAGTTCGGCAAAGACCTCGCGGGCGGCGTTGAGGATCGCCTCGCGATTGTTGAGCTTCGTCTGTTCGCGCTTGCCCATGGGTTTCGCCGAAGCCGCGAACGCCCCCGCCGGTTCGGCGGACAGCTCCTTCTCCTTGACCTCGGTCATGCGCGGGCCGAAGTCCTTAAGCTCTCGGACGCAGTCATCATCCCTCCTGGCGCCTCCCCGGGTTTCCCCGAGCGGGCAACCTCCAATGGGCCTAATCTAAACGAAAGCCCGGCAAGGTCAATTTGCCGCACGCGAGGAGCCTGAAAAAAGGCTCTTGATTCAATGGGTTGAAC
>NZ_DAOKYX010000011.1:5895-14293 GCF_035325945.1 Parvibaculum sp. | reverse complement strand
GAAATCGTCGAAGCCATGAAGGCCTCGATGATCGCCTATACGCCGCAGGCAAAGGCCCTCAACATGAAGGTCATCGATGCGTCCGCCGCCAATGCCTGGCTGAGCGTCCCCTATGACGAGAAGCTCATCGGCAATGTGGAGACGGGCGTCATTCACGGCGGCGTCATCACGACGCTCCTCGATCACACCTGCGGCATGGCCGTCCAGCTCGCTCTTTCCGCGCGCATGTCGATCGCGACGCTCGACCTCAGGATCGACTACATGAAGCCCGCGACGCCGGGCCTTGCGCTCATGAGCCACGCGCATTGCTACAAGGTCACGCGCAACATCGCCTTCGTGCGCGGCACGGCCTATCACACGGACGAGGCGGACCCCATCGCCGCCTGTGTCGGCACGTTCATGCTGGGCGCCAACCGCACCATGCCGCCCAGCGCGATGGCGCTCGGCGACATCATGCCGAAGAGCGAAGGGTGAGCGAGATGACCGACAACAAATCCGGAGATGCCGTCGTGACGCGCGACCTCGAAAAGTTCATCGAAGCGATCCCCTATGCGCGTTTCCTCGGCATTTCGGTCGATCAGAAGGGCAACGAGATCACGACGGTGCTCAAATTCGACGAGAAGCTCATCGGCAATCCCGCGCTGCCGGCGCTGCATGGCGGCGTCATCGGCGCCTTTCTCGAAATGACGGCGATCATTCAGGTCGCCTTCGAGACGGGCATGCCCTCGATCCCCAAGCCCATCGGCCTCACCATCGACTATCTGCGCTCGGGCAAGCCGCTCGACACCTATGGACGGGCGCATATCACCAAGCAGGGCCGCAGGGTCGTCACCGTGCAGGCCGAAGCCTGGCAGGAGGACCGCGCGCGGCCCATCGCCTCGGCGCATGGGCATTTTCTACTCAAGGCCGAGGAACAGACGGGCGCCTGAGCGGGGCGCCCTTTCCGCTCTCAGAGATCGGTGAAGAGATCGAGCACGTTCTCCGGCGGGCGGCCAAGCGCCGCGCGCTGACCGAAAAGGACCACGGGCCGCTCGATGAGGATCGGGTTCTCGGCCATGGCCTGCACGAGCCTGTCGTCGCTCAGGGCCTCATCGTCGAGGCCCAGCTCCTTGTAGAGCGCTTCCTTCTTGCGCATGAGGTCGCGCGGCTTCATGCGCAGCTTCTTCAGGACCGATTTCAGCTCCTCCGCGGAAGGTGGCGTCTTCAGATATTCGACGATCTCGGGATCGAGGCCATGCTGCTCGAGAAGCGAGAGCGTGGAGCGCGAGGTGCTGCAACGGGGATTGTGCCAGATGGTGACTTTCGCCATGCCAGATTCCTTTCCGGGGTTTGCCTTGCAAGACCGGCCTTTCGCTAGGTGGCTTCCTGGTTCTTCACATCGACGCCGACAGCATCGCGAATGTTCCCGAAACCATCGGCGGCGAGGGCCTGCGCCAGCTCCCGCTTGATGCGGCGGACAAGGGCCGGCCCCTCGAAGACGAGCGCCGTATAAAGCTGAACAAGGGACGCGCCCGCGCGGATCTTCGCATAGGCGTCCGCGCCCGACGACACGCCGCCGACACCGACGATGGGGATCTTCCCGCCCGTGAGGTGATACATCGTCTTCAACACCTCCGTGGACAGAGAAAAGAGCGGCCGGCCGGAAAGACCGCCCGTCTCGGAGGCGGCGGGCGAGGAGACGAGCCCCTCCCGCCTGATTGTCGTGTTGGAGACAATGAGACCGTCGAGCCCCTTTTCGAGCGCGACTTCGGCGATGTCGGCGAGTTCGGCATCGGTGAGATCGGGCGCGATCTTGAGGAGGACGGGCGTGCGCCCTTCGCGCGCGGCAAGCACGCGGGCGACGAGGTTTTCAAGCTCGGCCTTGTTCTGGAGCGCGCGCAGGCCGGGCGTATTGGGCGAGGAGATGTTCACCGTGAAATAGGAGGCGAGCCCCTCGAAGGCGGCGATGCCCGCCTCGTAATCGGCGATCCTGTCGGCCGCGTCCTTGTTGGCGCCGATATTGACGCCGACGATGCCGGGCTTTGAGCGGCGCGCCTCGAGGCGCCGCTTCAGCGCCGCATGCCCCTCATTGTTGAAGCCGAGCCGATTGATGACGGCGCCCTCGCCGTTCAGGCGGAAGATGCGTGGGCGCGGATTTCCGCTCTGCGGGCGCGGGGTCGTGGTGCCGACCTCCGCGAAGCCGAGCCCCAGCTTCAGCATGGCGTCGGGCACTTCGCCGTTCTTGTCAAAGCCCGCGGCGATGCCGAGAGGATTGGAGAAATGCAGGCCCCAGAGGTCGATCGCAAGCGAGGCGGGATCGGGCTCATCGTCGCGCGGGGCGAGACCGAGCTTCAGCGCAAGGATCGTCAAGCGATGCGCGCGCTCGGGGTCGATGTGGCGCAGCATGGGCCGCGCAAGCGGAAACAGATCCATGTCGTTCAATCCATCGCGGGGAAACGATGTTCGCCGCTGGCACAGAGGGGAAGCGGATCGACGCGCTTGACCGCGCCGAGATCGAGCATGCCATAGAGGTGGGGAAAGAGATCGCCGCCGCGCGAGACTTCCCATTTGAGATCGAGCGGCGCGGGATCGACCGCGACGAGCACGAGATCTGCCGCGCCGGCAAAATGCTTCGCCGCCGTTTCGCGCACCTGCGCCGCCGTCGAAAAATGGATGAAGCCGTCCCTGAGATCGACGGCGGAACCCTCGAAGCGCCCCTTGGCCTCGGCCGCGCGCCACTCGCTCTCCGTCACGATCTTGTAAATGGTTCGCGCGCTCATGGCCGCCCTTTCACATGCGGGCGCAATGTAGCGAGGGGAACCCCTGCGGACAAGAAACGCGGCCCTCATATTCCGGCTGCGGGGCGGTATTTTCTGTGCGAAGATTCCTATTTTCCGGGCCAGAAGTCCGAATAATAGGAATTTCCGCCTCGCCATGCCGCAATCGCTCTCCCATGGCCGCCTGTGGGCCGCGATCGATCAGCTTGCCCGGCATCATGGCTTGTCGGCCTCCGGTCTTGCCAGAGCGGCGGGGCTCGACCCCACCGCCTTCAACAAGTCGAAGCGCATCACCGCGCAAGGGCGCCTGCGCTGGCCGAGCACGGAAAGCCTTTCGCGCATTCTCGATGCGACCGGCGCAAATCTGGACGAATTCTTCGCGCTCGTGGAAGGCCAGGATGCTGCTCCCCGGCAGCGCCGCGTACCGCTCATCGGACTGGCGCAGGCAGGCGCGGGCGGGCATTTCGACGATGCGGGCTTTCCGGCCGGCAGCGGCTGGGACGAGGTCAGCTTCCCCGACATCAACGACGAGAATGCCTATGCGCTCGAGGTCACGGGCGACAGCATGATGCCGGTCTATCGGGAGGGGGACATCATCGTCGTCTCGCCGGCAGCATCGATCAGGCGCGGCGACCGCGTCGTCGTCAAGACCGTCGCTGGCGAGGTCATGGCGAAGGTGCTTGCACGGCGCACGGCAAGAAGCATCGAACTCGCCTCTCTCAATCCGGCTTACGAAACGCGCATCCTCCACCCCGAGGACATTCTCTGGATGGCGCGGATCATCTGGGCCAGCCAGTAGCGCCGTCCGCCTTCCTCGTATCGGCGCCGAACTGATCGGCGAGAATGGCGCGCAGTTCGCGCTCGTCATGCGTATCGAGCGCGCGCTTCAACCGTTCGGCGCGCTGGTGCGCGAACCGTCCCGACGCATCGGCCGGTTCCGCATCGAGAACGTTCGACAGCGCCTGCCGCGCTTCCGCGCGTCGCCATGCGCCACCCAGCGCGACGAGCTGCAGCGCATATTGATAGGCGATCGCCGCATTGCCGCCGTCGAGCGCCAGCGCATAGGTATAGGCCGCGATGCCTTTCTCGAGCGAGGCGCCGTAAATCGCCTGCCCGAGCAGGCCGCCTTGATGCACGATTTCGAGATTCCAGCCGCCGAGAAGCGCATTCGCCCAGGGGTTGGTCGGCGCAAGCTGAAGCGCCTGGTCGATATGCTGGCGCGCCTCGTCGGCGTAACCCGCGAAATGCGCCGCGACCACACCGTCGAGCCTGCCGAGAAAACCGAGCGCCAGGGCGAGGCAGAGATGGCCTTCCGGGTTTTGCGGATCGAGCGCGATCGCGGCGCGGGCATCCTTCTCCGCCTGTTCGAAGCGCGCGCGGCGCTCGGAAGGAGGCGCGAGATAGTCGCCTTCTGCGAGTTCCGCGCGCGCCGCAAGCGCGTTTCCTTCCGAAGTGCCGAGCGAACGCGCAAGCTCCGCCGCCTCCTCAAACCTTCCCCGCACATAAGCGTCGCGTGCGGCCTCCATGCCTTCCGACGCCCGCGCCGGGAGAATGGCGAGCGCCAGAAACAGGATCAGAAGGACGGAGCGTGCGGCCATGCCCGCATGATCCGGCCATGCGACGCGGGCGGCAAGAGTGCATGGCCATCACATCTGCGTGTGAGGGACGCTATGGAGAATGAGCCGCCAGCGGCGCCTCAGCCCTTCGAGAGATCCTCGCCATCGAGAGCGCGGCGGATGAGGCGCACCGTCTCCTTCACGCCGTAAAGCGCGATGAAGGAGCCGAAGCGCGGCCCCTGCGCCTCGCCCAGGAGGATTTCATAGAGCGACTTGAACCAGTCGCGCAGATTCTCGAAGCCATGCGTCTTGCCGATCTCGTAGACGATGTTCTGGCAATCCTCGGCCGTCGCATCGGCGCCCGCCTTTTCGAGCGCCTCCGCCAGATCGACAAGCGCGATGCGTTCGATCTCGCTCGGCGCGCGATAGGTCTTGGCGGGCTTCACGAAGTCGTGGAAATAGTTGATCGCATAGCCGACAAGCTGGTCGAGACGCGGGAAGCGCTCCGGCGTCGCGTCCGGCGCGTAGCGGCGGATGAAGCCCCAGAGCACGTTCTTGTCCGCCGCATGGCTCGCGCTCACCAGATTGAGAAGCAGCGAGAAGCTGATCGGCAATTCCTCCGACGGCGGATTGCCGCCATGAATGTGCCAGACCGGATTGCCGAGCCGCTCCTTCGCCGCCTGCTTCGGATAGGCGGCGAGGAATGAGAGATATTCATCGACATTCTTCGGAATGACGTCGAAATAGAGCCGCTTGCCGGTGCGCGGCGACTGGAACATGAAGAGCTGGAGGCTTTCGGGGCTCGCATATCGGAGCCAGTCCTCGATCGAAAGACCGTTGCCCTTCGACTTCGAGATCTTCTTCCCCTCCTGATCGAGGAAAAGCTCGTAGTTGAAGCCTTCCGGCGGCGTGGCGCCGAGCACGCGGCAGATGCGCGAGGCGAGCTTGACGGAATCGATGAGGTCCTTGCCTGCCATTTCGTAGTCAACGCCGAGCGCCGCCCAGCGCATCGCCCAGTCAGCCTTCCACTGGAGCTTGCAATGGCCACCCGTGACCGGCACCTCGATCACCTCGCCCGTGTCCGGTTCCTCATAGCTCACTGTGCCCTTCTCGACATCGCGCGCGACGAGCGGCACGAGCAGCACGTGGCCCGTGCGGGGGCTCACCGGCAGAATGGGGCTGTAGGTGGAGGCGCGCTCCTCGCGCAGCGAGGGCAGCATGATGTCCATGATGGCGTCGAACTTCTCGAGCACCTTGAGGAGCGTCGCATCGAAACGGCCGGACTTGTAATACTCGGTCGATGAGGCGAACTCGTATTCGAAGCCGTAGGAATCGAGGAACGAGCGCAGCATCGCGTTGTTGTGCGCGCCGAAGCTCGGAAACTTGCCGAACGGGTCCGGAACCTGCGTCAGCGGCATGTTGATGTAGTTGGAGAGCATCTCCTGGTTCGGCACGTTGGTCGGCACCTTGCGCAGGCCGTCCATGTCGTCCGAGAAGCAGAGAAGCCGCGTCTTGACCCCCGGCGCGAGCGTCTCGAAAGCCTTGCGCACCATGGTCGTGCGCGCGACCTCGCCGAACGTGCCGATATGAGGCAGGCCGCTCGGTCCGTAGCCCGTCTCAAAAAGGATCGTGCGATCGGACCCGCCCTCTTTCTCGAGCCGTTCCACGATTTTTCGCGCTTCCTCGAAGGGCCAGGCCTTGCTGACGCGGGCCGCTTCAAGAAGCTCGGTGTCGCTGACGGTGAGGGAGTTGGACGGCATTTTCGAACCCGGAATGGCAATACTTAGGAACTTGTAAAGTGCCCGGACCCTATGCTCTGGCCCCCCATGCCGTCAACGCGGCGAACCTTCATTCGTAAAACCCCGGGCGACAGTGCCAGAGTAACCGAATAGCGCCATGACGTCGGAACCGGATTCGGCTGAGAGAGCCCCCCTGAAGGCCCCCGAGGCCGGCCCGAAACGGCGCCTGCGCCGGCCGCTCGACATCGGCACGAGGATCGAGGCGGAGCAGGTCCGCCTGCTCTTCGAACTGGGCGAGGCGAGCCGCCTCACCATGTTCTGGGCCATCCTGATCGTCGGGCTGGCCTTCTCCGCGACGGCGCCGCTCTGGGCCACCGGCGTGGTGCTTCTCATCCAGCTCATCGCGCAGATCAGCTTCGACCGCGTGCGAGCCGGGTTCCGCTCCGATCCCGATGCCACCGGGCGCGCGCTCACCTGGGCAAGACGCTATGCCGCCGTGGCACTCATCAGCGGCTCGACATGGGGCATGGGCGCGCTGGTGTGGCTGCCCGGCTCGTCCTTCGCCCACCATATCTTCTATGCGCTCGTCGTCTCCTGTCTTTCCATGGCGACCGCGGTCACGCGCTCGACCTACCCGCCTGCGATCGTCGCCTATATCACCCCCATCGCGCTGCCGACGCTCGCGCTGCTGCTTCTCTCGGGCGAGCCGCTCGGCATGGCGACGGTCGCACTTGCGGCCGTTCTCGTCCTCGCCATCGGCGGCTGGACGCGGCGCGTCAACCGCTCCTATCGCGAAGCGATCCGGCTGCGCTTTGAAAATGCCGATCTCGTCGAGCGCATGGCGCGGGCCCATGCCGCCACCGAGCAGAAACGCCAGGACGCCGAGGAGGCCGAGCACACAGCCCGCGCCGCCAACAAGGCCAAGGGCGAATTTCTCGCGATCCTGAGCCATGAAGTGCGCACGCCGCTCGACGGGATAGCGCGGATGGCCAATCTCCTGCGCCAGGAGCCCCTGAGCGAAAGCCAGACCAATCTTTCCCAGGCGATCGGCGAGTCGAGCCGGATGCTGAGGCGGCTCTTCGATGACATGATCGACTTCTCGCAGATGGAGGCGGATGCGCTGGAGCTGAAGCCGCTGAGCTTCGATCCGGCCGAGATCGCGCGGAGCGTGACCCGCCTGATGCGGCCGCATGCGGCCGAACGCGGCCTTTCGCTGGAACTCGACCTCGCGCCCGGCGCGCCGCCCTATATCGTGACCGATCCGGACAGGCTCAGGCAGGTGCTCGTGAACCTGATCTCCAATGGCATCAAGTTCACGGAGACGGGCGGCGTCATGCTGAGACTGCAGCCCGTGGCCTTCGCGCAGGGCGGGGCGGGCGTGCGCTTCTCCGTGCTCGACACCGGCATCGGCCTCTCGCCAGAGGCGCAGGCGCGGCTTTTCGACAGTTTCGCGCAGGGCGAAACTGCGAACGGCCATGGCCGGCCCGACGGCATGGGCCTCGGGCTTGCGATCTCCGACCGCCTCGTCGCGCTCATGGGAGGTCGCATCCAGGTCGACAGCGCGCCCGGACGGGGCAGCACCTTCTCCTTCCTCATCCCGCAGGAAGCTGGCACTGCCGCCGCCTCACCCTCGCCCGCCCCCGCTCACGTGGCAGAACAGGGCGACGCCGCCAAGGGCGCAAGGCGAGAGCGCCTCGTCGATCACGATCATCTCTATGAGCTCGAGCGCGAACTCGGCCAGACGGACATAGCCGAACGCATCGTCGGGGCGCTCGAAACAATTCTCGACCTTGAGGACGGGATCGACGCCGCACTTCAGGCGCAGGACGCCGGCGCTCTTCGCGACAAGGCGCTCCAGCTCGGAAGGCAGGCGGCGGATATCGGCCTCGTCGCGCTGTCGGGCGTCGCGAACGATATCGGGCAGGCGGTCGAGCGCGGCCAGGCCGAGCAGGCCATCAACGACGTGCCGCGCCTTCACCAGAAAATCTCGGCGACCCGAGGCGCGCTGGCCGATGTCTTTCCCGGACTTGGCCACTAGCGAGGGCGATTAGAGGTTTCGCGGCGCCTCACGGGCGCGGCTATACTCGCGGGCGATGAACCACAATCCCTCAAGCGATTCGGCGGGGCTCCCTACCTCGCATGGCCCCGTTCTGCCCGATGCGGCGGCGCTGGTTCCGGCGCGCATCGGCGCGGGGGCAAACAGCCGCTGGGGCGCGCTTGCGGTGAGCGCCGATGGCGAGGTCGAGGAACTCGGCGCGGAAGAAGCGCTCGCCCGGCTCCAGCGCGAGGCGGTGATGGTCGTCCATCCGGCCTTTACGGCGCGGCGCATCGCGCTCGGCCTTCCCGG
>NZ_DAOKYX010000011.1:0-5795 GCF_035325945.1 Parvibaculum sp. | reverse complement strand
CCGCGTCGCCTGGCGCATGGCGGAGGCGGGCTGGTCCTGGGGGCCGGGCGTCGTCGCCGCGCTTCGCGATGTCTTCGCGCGCGAGGGCAAGCCGCGCGCCGGTCAGGGCTTCGATGTCTGGAACGATCTGCCCGAATGGGAGGAGCGCGCGCCACGGCCCGCGCCCGGCCAGATGCCGGTCAGCGAAGAGGAAGCGCGCGGCAGGCTCGCCGAACTCGTCGGCCCCGATGCGGAACGACGCGCGGGCCAGTCCGATTTCGCAGCCGAAACCTCGCACGCTTTCGGTCCGCGCAACTTGGCGGGCGCGCCCAACATCGTGCTTGCGGAAGCGGGCACGGGCATCGGCAAGACGCTCGGCTATATCGCGCCGTCGAGCCTCTGGGCCCAGCGCAACAAGGGCACGGTCTGGCTCTCCACCTATACGAAGAACCTCCAGCGCCAGCTCGATCAGGAATTGACGCGGCTCTATCCGGACCCGGCGGAAAAGACGGAGAAGGCCGTCATCCGCAAGGGGCGCGAAAACTATCTCTGCCTCCTGAACTTCGCGGAGATCGCGGATCGCGCCGTGCTCTCCGGCGGGGCTGTGCCGGTCGGCCTCGTCGCGCGCTGGGCAAGAGCGAGCCGCGACGGCGACATGGTCGGCGGCGACTTTCCCGCCTGGCTCATGCAGCGCCTAGGCAGCGCGGCCACGGCCGGCCAGGGCCGCTCCGCGCTCACCGACCGGCGCGGCGAATGCGTCTACAGCGCCTGCCCGCATTTCAGGAAATGCTTCATCGAAAAGGCGATCCGCAAGGCAAGGCGCGCCGAGATCGTCGTCGCCAATCATGCGCTTGTGATGCGTCAGGCCGCGCTCGAGCAGGCGGGCGCGCTTCTCGCTCCCGAGGCGCTCAAAAATGCCGAACGGAGCGTCGAGGCGGCGGGCAATGCCGAGGATGAGGAGCCCACGGGGCGCGAGGCGCGCTCGCGCTTCGTCTTCGACGAGGGCCATCACATTTTCGACGCGGCGGACAGCGCCTTCTCCGCCCAGTTGTCGGCGAGCGAAACGGCCGAGCTCCGGCGCTGGATTCGCGGCGCTGAAGGCCAGCGCGGGCGGCGCGGACGCGGGCTCGAAGAGCGTGTGGGCGACCTCGTCACCGGCGATGGCGAGGCGGAAGACGCGCTCTCGGCCGCCATCGACGCCGCAGGCGCATTGCCCGCCCCCGGCTGGGCCA
Source organism: Parvibaculum sp. (assembly GCF_035325945.1). Lineage (GTDB taxonomy): Bacteria > Pseudomonadota > Alphaproteobacteria > Parvibaculales > Parvibaculaceae > Parvibaculum. The sequence continues at coordinate 4,584 of NZ_DAOKYX010000011.1, read as the reverse complement.
CGCGCCTCAATGACGGCGCCGGACGGGGAGCGGCCGAGAAATTCCTCGCCCTCCTTCGCCAGCAGGTTTACGCGCGGGCGAGCGAAGCCGAGCAGATGTTCTCGCTCGAGGCGGCGACGGAACCGCCGGTGCCGGGGCTTGAGGAAGCCGCGCGCAATCTCGACAAGGCGCTTGAGCGGATCGCACAACCGCTGATGCGGATCGCGGAGCGGCTCCGCGCCCACCTCGACGCCGAGGCCGAGGATCTCGACACATCGACGCGCATCCGCATGGATGCGGCGGCCCGCGGGCTCGAAAGGCGCGCGAAGCTCCTCATTCCCTCATGGCGCTCGATGCTCGCCTCGCTCGGCGGTCCGACGCCGGAGGATTTCGTCGACTGGTTCTCCATCGAGCGCATTCAGGGCCATGAGGCCGATATCGGCATGCACCGGCACTGGCGCGATCCGACGATCCCCTTTTCGGCCGCCGTTCTCGAGCCCGCCCATGGCGTCGTCATCACCTCCGCGACGCTGCGCGACCGGCTCATCGACGACGGGGACGGAGAGGAAAGCTGGAGTTCGGCGGAAATCCGCACGGGCATCTCCCATCTCGCCCTGCCGGCGCGGCGCGCCTTCATGGCCTCGCCCTTCGACTATGCCGCGCAGTCACGCATCTTCGTCGTGCGCGACGTGAGCCGCGACAACATGGACGAGATCGCATCGGCCTATCGCGCGCTCTTTCTTGCGGCGGGGGGCGGCGCGCTCGGCCTTTTCACCGCCATCCATCGTCTGCGTGCGGTGCACGAAAGGCTCATCGCGCCGCTCGAGGAAGCGGGCCTTGCCCTTTATTCGCAGCATGTCGATGCGCTCGACACCAGCACGCTGGTCGACATTTTCCGCGCCGAGCGCCATGCCTGCCTTCTCGGCACGGATGCCGTGCGCGACGGTGTCGATGTGCCGGGAGACTCGCTCCGAATGATCGTGTTCGACCGCACACCATGGCCGCGCCCGGATATTCTGCACAAGGCGCGTCGCGAGGTTTTTGGCGCCGCGCGCTATGACGACATGCTGACGAGGCTGAGGCTCAAACAGGCATTCGGCCGCCTCATCCGCTCGGGCCGCGACAGGGGCGTCTTCGTCATGCTCGATTCGCGCCTGCCCACGCGACTCACATCGGCCTTTCCGCCCGGCGTCACCGTCGAACGTGTCGGGCTCGCCGAGGCCGTCGCGGGCGCGCGGGCGTTTCTCGGCGGCATGGAAGCCGAACAGGGAGCGGGCCTTGCCGCACCGGCTTCCAGTCCCTAAGCTCGCACGGTCTTCAATCAGGGACAGTTCGCATGTCGACGATCGCACCCGAGACCGCCCTCATCTATGTCATGGTCACCATGAGCGCCGTGGACCGCGCCATGAGCGACAATGAGCTCCGGACGATCGGGGATATCGTGAAACAGGCGCCCGCCTTCCGTAAGTTCGATACGGAACGGCTCATCCCGATCGCGCGGGAATGCGCCTCGATCCTTCAGGAAGATGGCGGCCTCGACGCCGTCTTCGGGCTCGTGAAGGACGCCCTGCCTCCGCATCTGCGCGAAACGGCCTATGCCCTCGCGGTCGAGATAGCCTCTGCCGATCTCGCGGTCGGGCAGGAGGAAATCCGCCTCCTGCAGCTTCTGCGCGATGCGCTCGACATCGAAAAGCTCATCGCCGCCGCAATCGAGCGCGGCGCGCGCGCGAGGCACATGACGGTCTGACCCTATTCCGCCTCGCAGGCGCCCGTGCCGGTCTTCTTCAGCTCGTCGTCGATGCGGTCATGGAATGTCCGCACACATGCGCCATGCGCATCCTCGGCATCCGTCTCGCGGTGAATGAGAACCGGCACTGCTCCCTCATAGGAATAGACGTCGGTTCCGCGCGTGGCGCCTGAACGCCAGCGGCTCACGATTTCCTGATCCTCGGCATTGAACTCGGGCGATGCGATCTCATCGAGCGCCGGGCTCGCGGCGAAAATTCCGTCCTCCGCCGACCAGAGCCAGTTGCGATAGAGCGCATTCGTTCCGGCGGGCGCGGCACGCATGACGCGCAGGTCGAGGAAGCCGTCGAAATTGAGATCGAGCATTTCAAGCCCGGCATTCTCGGCCTCGTCAGGCACCGGGGAATCGATGCCGGCGATGGTCTGGAGGAGTTCGGCCTCGCCCGAGCGGCGGATCTCGATGCGCTCGATGCGGCGCCTGCCGGCCGCTCCGACGTCCTGCCAGAAGATCGTGAGGTCGAGCACGGGCAGGCCGGGATTGATCTGGCTCTGGCAGAGAATGGGGCTCCGATCCGAAGACGATGACGGCCTCAGGCAACTGAACGAGCCTTCAAATGTCTCATCGCCGGCGGGTTCGGCGCCCGGCGCCGCGAAAGCGCCGGCCGCGGCCGCCATCATGGCGCCCGCCGCCAGCGCGATAAACTTCCCCTTCGCCATCCGCCTGCCCCTGCCGCGCTCCCGCCGCCCGGAAACCATCGTCCCCGCACAGTCTAGCCGAGCCTGCGGCAAAGCGCAGTGGGGAGCCTTCCGCAGCGGCAGGCTCGCTCGGCGGCTCCGATCCCTGGCGCCCCTTTTTCTCTCGCGCAAAGCGGCCTTATAGTCCAGCACACCCGCCTTGCCGCCCCCTCCGCCGGGTGGTCGGACGGCCATGCAACAGGTTCCGATGAGCGCCTTCTTTCTCGCCCATGAGTCGTTTATCCGGCTTGCCGCCTTTGGCGGCGTGCTGCTGGCCATGGCAGGCTGGGAAGCGGCCGCGCCCTGCCGGGCACGGCGTTTCGAGCGGCGCGCCAGATGGTGGACGAATATCGCCATGAGCGCGACCGGAACGGCGCTCGTGCGCCTCATCCTTCCCGTCGCCGCCGTCGGCACGGCCCATTGGGCCAATGAGGCCGGGTTCGGCCTGTTCAACCGGATCGAGGCTCCCGCGCCCCTCGCCTTTCTGCTGACGCTCGTCGCGCTCGATCTCACGATCTACGGCCAGCATGTCGCCTTTCATCGGTTCGATGTCCTGTGGCGCATGCACAGGGTGCATCACGCCGATCCCGACATCGACACGACGACGGGCATACGCTTCCACCCGGCCGAAATCCTTGTCAGCATGCTCGTCAAGATGCTGGCGGTGGCGCTCATCGGCGCGCCCGTCGCGGCCGTCATCGTTTTCGAGATCGTGCTCAACGCGACGTCTCTCTTCAATCATGCGAATATCTCTCTCGGGGAGAGAATCGATCCTCTCATGCGGCTCGCCCTCGTCACACCCGACATGCACCGCGTGCACCATTCGATCTTTCGGGACGAACACGACATGAATTTCGGCTTCAACCTGTCCGTCTGGGACCGGCTCTTCGGCACTTATCGCAAGAGCCCGCGCGAGGAACAGCGCGCCATGAGGATCGGCCTCGACGCCTATCCCGGCAGCGAGCCCACGCGACTTCTCTGGAGCCTCGCGCTCCCCTTCACCGGCGCGGCGCGAGCCACGTCCACAGCAGGCGCGACAGGCCGGGAGAAGATGGAATGAAACGGCTCTGCCTCATGCGTCATGCGAAATCGGACTGGAGCGATCCGTCCAAGGACGATTTCAGCCGCCCTCTCAACGCGCGCGGCAGCACGGCCGCCGATTTCATGGCGGATTTCATCGCCCGCTCGCCCTATGTCCCCGACGCGGTGCTCTGCTCGACGGCGCGGCGCGCGAACGAGACCTTTCTTCCACTCAGCAGGAAGCTGCCGAAGGAAGTTCCCGTCATCCATCGCGACGAGCTTTACCACGCCATGCCGGATGTGATGCTCGAGGAAATCCACAAGGCTCCGGCGAGCGCCGAAACGCTGCTCGTCGTCGCGCATAATCCGGGCCTCGTTCTACTTGCCATGGCGCTTGCGGAAGACCCTGACGAGGAACTCGCGGTCAAGGTCGCGCATGGCGTGCCGACCGGCGGCTTCATCGTTTTCGAGTTCGATGTCGGTAGCTGGAAGGAGATCGAGGAGGGCGCGGGACGCGTCATCTTCTTCGGCAGGCCGCGCGATCTCATGGCGGCGGCGAAGAAACACTGATCAGCGAATATCCTGCCCGAAATAGCGGCGGCTGATTTCGGCATGGGTGCCATCGGCGACCATCGCCGCCAGCGCCTCGTCGAGCCTTGCGCCCAGAGCCCGATCGTCTGCCCTGTAGGCGATACCGGCTCCGGCGCCGAAAAAGGCGGGATCCGAATAGTCGGAGCCAACGAGGCGGCAGCAATCCGCGCCGCTCGCGCCCTTCAGCCAGTAGAGCAGCGCATTGCGGTCGGCGAAGAGAAAATCCGCGCGCCCTTCGGCAAGCGCGGCTTCCGCCTCCTCCAGTGTCGGCAGAGGCACGGCCATGACGTCCGGAAAGCGGCGGGCAAGAAACGCCTCGTGGATCGATCCCTTCTGCACGGCGACGCGCTTTCCGGCCATGGCCGCCGCGCTCGCCGGCACCACTGCGCCTGACTTTCGCGCGGCAAAGCGGCCGGGGGTCGAATAATAGCTCGCGGTGAAGGCGATGCGATCATCGGCAGGCGGAGCCTGCCTGCCCGGCGAGGGAATGAGCATGGAGGCGATGACGGCGTC
>NZ_DAOKYX010000010.1:57899-90822 GCF_035325945.1 Parvibaculum sp. | reverse complement strand
GGAAATGGTGGGCGGTACTGGACTCGAACCAGTGACCCCTGCGATGTGAACACAGTGCTCTACCAACTGAGCTAACCGCCCGCGCGTCCCGGGGAGCGTGGCTCCGGGCCGGAGCGTGTCTATAAGCCGTGGCCAATCTGGAAGTCAAGCGGCGCTCTCCGGCGGCGAGGCGGGGCAATAGCCCATGCGCACTATAGGAACGCGAGATCCGCCCAAATAGGATTCTGCCCTTGTCAGGGGCGGAGGAGCGGGCGTGCGGGTCATCGTTGTCGGAGGCGGAATCGCGGGGCTCGGAGCCGCCTACCGGCTCCGCGAGGCAGGGCATCAGGTCGTACTGGTGGAGAAGGACAAGGAGCCAGGCGGGCGCTGCCGCTCGGTGCAGTGGAACGGCGTCTGGGCCGTGACCGGGGCGCTCGCCTTTCTCGGCGCCGAGACCAATCTCGTGGAGCAGGCGCGCAAGCTCGGCATATACGAGCCCGAGGCGCTGTCGGACCTCACCGCGGCGCATAGCTGGAGCGTGCTGGTGGGGCGCGAGAAGGTGGTCGAGTTCGGCGAATTCAACCTCATCAACGCCGCCAGAAACTCCTTCATCCCGCTGACGGAAAAGGCGCGCCTCCTTGCCACGATCCCGGCGCTGGTGAAGCAGATAGTGGCGGGCGACCCGCGCGACATCACGAGCAGCGTCGAATTCGATCATGTGAATGCCTGCGAATATTTCCGCCGCTATTCGCCCGCCTTCGTCGATTATTTTCTCGAGCCCTGCATGGGGCTCTTCTGTGGCTATGGCGAAGACGATTTCTCTCTCGCCTGGCTTCTGTGGGGAGCGTCGGGGCGGCTTGCCTGGGCGAACCATGTCTGGAGCTTCAAGGAGCGCGGCGCGGGCCGCATCACCTGGGAACTCGGGCAATTCTTCGCGCGAGACAGCGGCACCGACTATCGCCTCGGCCATCACGTCCATGCCGTCTATCACGATGCGGAGGCCGTCAGCATCGTCACCAAATGCGGCGACCGGCACGAAACGATTTCCGGCGATGCGCTCGTCATGGCGGTGCCCGGGACGCGCGTTTCCACGATCATGCCCGAACTCGATGCGGCGCGGCGGAGCTTCTTTCAGGGCATCGAATATTCGGGCCACCACATCGCCTATTTCCTGCTCGACCGGCCCAAGGGCTCGCTGCCGACGAGCTATGCGCTTCCGGCGGCGGACGGGTTCAGGCGGACGGGGAATTTCAGGTTCGTCGATCTCGGCGATGGCCGCACACTGGCCCATTCGCAATGGAAGGACTGGGGCTGCCGCCAGCATGCGGATGCGACGGATGACGAATTGCTCGACATCGCATGGGGCGATCTCGTCGACGTGCTGCCGGAGCTTGCGGGCGCCAGCGTGGCCGACCGTTTCATCTCCCGCCAGCCCGAGGCGATCTGCAAGAGGCCGAAGGGTTATATTGGCCGCATCAAGGCGTTCCGCGATCTCGGGCCGCTCGATCGCGTGGCGTTTTGCGGCGACTACCTCACCAACAGCACGGTCGGCCAGTCGCATTGGTCGGGGCTGGCGGCGGCAGAGGATCTGATGGCTCGCTACGGCTGATCGTCGGGCGCGAGCGACGTCACCAGCGCGCAAAGCTCGGTGCGGTTGCGGACGCCGAGCTTGCCGAAGATGGCGCGCAGATGGTTCTTGACGGTCCAGGGGCTCGCGCCGATCAGGCGCGCGATCTCCTTGTTGGCATGGCCCCTGGCGACATGCCGCACGACTTCCTGCTCCCGCGGCGTGAGTGCGCAGAGCGTCGGGCTCCGGTCGTTGGCAGCGGCGCGGCGGCCCGCGCGTTCGCGCGCGACTTCATAGGCGATATCGAGCGCCGGTATGAGCGCATGGGCAAGCCGCCGCTCCGCAGACGTGAAGTCGCCCGCAGCGCTGTCGCGCACGAGGCTCAGCAGACCGGCGATGTTGGCGCCGTCATGGATCCTCATCGTCATTACATGGCGCGCGCCGCTCGGCCGCAGCATGTCATGGAAATAGTCGCTGTTTTCGAGGCGGTGCGAGGAAACGAGATCGGAGAGGCAGACGACATCCTCGTCATGCGTCGCCGCCGCGGAGGTGAGCCATCGCCGGATGGGGTCCAGCGCCTGAAAGCGCTCGCAATAATGCGTCTTGCACCATGAAGGCCAGTTGATGAAATAGACGTCCTCGGGGCTCGCGCGCCGGGTGAGCGGCGCGCTGCGCCGCCGGTCGACGAAGACCGCCTTCGGAGCGCCGAAAACGCGGTCGAGCGATGCGGCGGCCGCATGCGCGAAATCGGCAGAACCCGACACCCAGCGGATCGGATCGAGAACCGCGCCGAGAATATGGTCTTCGATTTTCATGGCTCGCCTCCCGAAATCATCCGCCCGAAGCCTATCAGCATCCGCGCCCCGCAAAGCGGCAAAAGGCTGGAGCTTGCTCCCCGGGGTGCTGGCATTATGCTGGCGCTCATAAAAAGGGCGCAATAACGGGCGGGGAGAGGAACATGGCGAAGGGCGCGGGCCTGCGGGCCGCAACGACTTTGGCGCGGCTTGCCGCGAGAGGCGCCATGCGCGCGCTCCGGCCGGCACCGGCGGGCCCCGAGGGCGGTCCGGCATTCGCGCAGGCCATGCGCAAGCTCGCGGCAGCGCCGGAGGCCGCAGCCGAAATCAGGGAGTTCCGGCTCCTTTCGCTCAAGCCGGATGAACAGGGCTGGGTCGAGGCGGGATTTGAAGTCGCGCCCGGCGAGGAGGTGACGGCGATTGCGGCGGGCGCTCTCTGGGCCTCGAAGGCGCTCGACATGCGCTTCGGGCCGCGCATCGGTGTCTGGCTTCGCGCGGGCGCGAACGGAACGATTTGCAAGACGCAAAGCGCGGCGGCGAGCCTGCGCATGGCGGAAGGCGGCCCGCTCCATGTCGTGGCGAAGCCGCCCGGCGAATGGGCGGATGAGCAGGGCCGCTTCGATCCGGCCTTTCCGCGTGCCGGGCTTTCGGGCGCGTTCGATGTCTGCCTCATCGTCTGGAAGAACGGCGCTCTCAAGGGGCTGGAGGCGCTGGCGCGAGCGGGCGACCATGAGGGGCTTGTCGCAGAGGCGCTCGAACGCGCGCGCAATCCGGTGCGGCCGCCCGAGGGCTGGCGCTATCTCTGGCGGCTCGGCGAGGGCGAAATCTACCGCGAGGTGAAGGACGCCGATGCGCATCGCATCTGCTGCCACACGAATGAGGATGTCGGCATCCTCCAGTTTCCGGCGGACTTCCCCCTGACTGACACGACCGAGCTTCGCTGGCGCTGGAAGACGGACCGGCTGCCCTGCGACCTGCCGGAGGATATTCAGCCCACGCATGATTATCTCTCGATCGCGGTCGAGTTCGAGAACGGGCAGGACCTCACCTATATGTGGTCGAGTTCGCTCGCCGAGGGCACGATCTTCCGCTGCCCGCTACCCTATTGGGATCAGGTCGAGACGCATTGGGTGCTGCGCTCGCAAAAATCCGATCTGGGGCGCTGGCTCTCCGAGGCGCGGCCCGTGAAGGCGGATTACGCCCGCGCCGTCGGCACGCCGCCCGGGCGGATCGTCCGCGTCTGGCTCATCGCCGTCAGCGTCTTTCAGCGCGGCGAGGGCATCTGCGAATATGCCGATATCGAGCTGGTCGATGGCGAGCGCAGGCTGAAAATTATCTAGCCGCCTCGGCTCCAGTCGCCGAAATGCGATGGCATCAGCGTGGCCAGCGCGCGGGGAAACTCGTCGAAATGGTCGATGACGATGTCCGCGCCAAGCTCGCTCACCGGCACGCGCGTATAGCCGAAGCTCACGCAGATCGACGGGATGCGCGCATTCTTCGCCGCGCCGATATCGGCCTCGCTGTCTCCGACCATGACGGCAGCGCCCCGGTCGCCGCCGAGAAGCCGGACCGCCTCGAAGAGATGTTCGGGGTCCGGCTTCTTCACGGGCAGCGTGTCGCCGCCGATGACGACCGGAAAATAGCGGTCAATGGCGAGCTTTTCGAGAAGCTGGCGCGACAGGCGCTCGGCCTTGTTGGTGCAGACGGCGAGAAGCGCACCCGCCTCGTCGAGGCGCTTCAGCGTGTCTTCCATGCCCGGCCAGAGGACGGTGTGATCGGCGATATGTTCGCTGTAATAGGCGATGAATTCGTCGAATGCCTGGTCGATGAGGGCTTCGCTCGCGGGCTCGCCCGTCTCGCGGAAGCCGCGCTCCATCAGCAGCCTCGCGCCGCCGCCGACGAGATGGCGCACGCGGGCCTCAGAGACGCGCCTGCGGCCGTGGCGCGCCAGAATGACGTTCATCGTTTCGCAAAGATCCGCCGCCGTATCGGCGAGCGTTCCGTCGAGATCGAAGAGAATGGTGGGGCGAGACATGACGATCCGTGAGTAAGGCAACCGGCTGGAGGGGCGATCCCGCGCGGGGCACGGCCCTCGGGTCTGTCTCGCATGGGGGGTGCGTGCTGGCAAGCCTCCTTGGGGACGCACCCGGCGCGACACATTTTTCAATCGGCTTCGATCGGCCTTTCAGCCATACTTCTCTCATGAGCGTCCTGACGCGATATCAATTGCGCATGGCCTGGCCCGAGCAGGATGAACCCCTGATTGCGCGGCTCAAGGTCGCCTGCTGGCGCGAAGCCTATCCGGGCATCCTTCCACAACCCATTCTCGACGGGCTCGATGTCGGCCGTTCGACAGCCGAGTGGACGCGCGCGCTTCAGACCGGCATCGCCTGGCTCGCGGAGCAGGCGGGCATGCCGGTCGGCTTCGCGCATGCAAGGGCGGATGAGGTGACGACGCTTTATGTGCGGCAGGCGGATTGGGGCCAAGGGGTCGGCCGCGAGCTGCTGCATCGCGCTTTCGACGAGGTCGCGTGTCTCGGCCATGCGCGGGCGCATCTCTGGGTTCTGGAAGAGAATGCGCCGGCCCGCCGCTTCTACGAGCATATGAACGGGCGGCTGACCGCGCGCCGGCCCGTCGGCTATGCGCGTTATCCGCGCCTCATGGAAGTGCGCTACGACTTTGCGCTCGACTGATCAGTCCGCCGCCCGGGCGCGCTCGTCCATCCACGACCCCATGCCCTCGATCGTCGCGCGATAGCAGGAAAGCGCATTGCCGATGACATTGTACTGCCAGGATCTGCGGCGCGGCGCATAGTCCTCGCGGATTTCGTCGAGATAGGCCCGAGCCTCGGGCGCGTCGAGCCCGCCCTCGAAGCGCAGCCAGCGCTCGAGCAGCGAGGCGCGGAGCGCCTGCGCCGGGTTCGGCTTGTGACGCGCGGAGCGGAATTCGATGACCGCGCCGGTGAGGCGGGCGTGCGGCGCAAGCTGCTCTTCGAGGCCCCAGAACATGATGCCGCGGCGCGACGGCCGTTTCGATCCCCACATGGCGTTGACCGTGGCGGGATCGAGCGCGTCCTCGCCCCACCAATGGGCCGCGCGGGCGAATTCGGGGCCCGCGGGATTGGAAAAGCAGAGGTGGATGAGTTCGCCATCGCCCGCCGGTCCCGAATGCCAGTCGATGAAGGCGACGCGCCGCGCCTGCGCGAGATCGCGCTTCACGATGTCGCGGAGCGTGACATTCGACCATTCGGGCGCAAGGCCGCCATAGTGATAGCCGTCGGGATGCGTGTATTGGCCGCGGCTCACCGCATCCTCGAGCGACCATTGCCCGTGCTTGCCGATGAAACGCGCCCCGGCCACGAGCATTCTCTGGATCGATGCCGGGTCGAGCGACCTTGGGCAGAGAAACCGGTGAATCTCCTCGTAAAGCGGGTTTTCCGGGTGGGGCTCGCCGTGGTCGAGAAAGTTGCGGTTGAGATCGACATTGTTCTCGGTTCCGCGCAGGCCCCAGGCGAAGCCGAAAGGATTGACCGCATGAACGAGGAGCGCCGCCGCCCCATGCGGCAGGTCATGCGGTCCGCAGCTTGCGATCCAGGCGAGCTGCGCCGCCGATCCCGCGAAGCCTTCAGTGCCATGGGTGCCGCATATGTTCAGCAGAACCGTGTCGGCGTCCTCCGGGCCGAACCAGGCCGTATCGAGGAAAAGCCTTGTGCCGCCGGGCCCTTTCGCCATCGGGTTTTCATATGCGGCGAGCCGCGCGCCCGCCATCGCCGCGGCTTCGAGAAAGCGGGCCCGGGCTTCGTCATAGGTCTCGGAAAAGAATTTTCCGGCATCCATGGAATTCGCGGCCCTCGGGAAATGACCGGCCTCTGGCGGCCGCCTCTTTTCGCATATCGCGGCGAGTGGTAACTAGGAGGAAGGCTGTTCCAGCCTTAAACATCAGTTTGGGCCAGACACCTGTCTCAGCGCAAGAAGTCTGCCAAGGAGTGCTTTCCCATGAAGCTTGCCGCGCGACTGAAAGACCAGAGTCTCCTGAAAACGCTTTGCTACATTGATGGGCAATGGGTGGGCGAGGGCGCGCCGCAGATCAAGGTCACGGATCCTTCGAGTGACGAGGTGATCGCGACCGTTCCCTCGCTCGGCGCGAAGGAAACGCGCGCCGCCATCGAGGCGGCCGAGCGGGCGCAGAAGGAATGGGCCCGCCGTCCCGCGAAGGAGCGCGGCGCCATATTGCGCCGCTGGTTCGATCTGATGATGGCGAACCAGGACGATCTGGGCGCGATCCTGACGGCGGAGCAGGGCAAGCCGCTGGCCGAGGCGAAGGGCGAGATCGCCTATGCCGCGTCCTTCATTGAATTCTATGGCGAGGAGGCGAAGCGCGTTTATGGCGCTATTGTTCCCGCCCCGTCGGCCGACCGCCAGATCGTCGTGCTGAAGCAGCCGATCGGCGTTTGCGCGGCCATCACGCCGTGGAACTTTCCCTCCGCCATGATCACGCGCAAGGCCGGCCCCGCGCTTGCCGCGGGCTGCGCCATGGTGGTGAAGCCCGCGTCGCAGACGCCGCTTTCCGCGCTCGCGCTCGCCGAGCTTGGCGAACGGGCGGGACTTCCCAAGGGCATCTTCAGCGTCATCACCGGCAAGGCCGGCGAGATCGGCACCGAGATGACGACGAGCCACATCGTCCGCAAGATCACCTTCACCGGCTCGACCGAGATCGGCAAGAAGCTCATGGAGCAGGCCGCATCGACGGTGAAGAAGGTTTCGCTGGAGCTTGGCGGCAATGCGCCCTTCATCGTTTTCGACGATGCCGATGTCGACGCGGCGGTCGAGGGCGCGGTCGGGTCCAAATACCGCAACACGGGCCAGACCTGCATCTGCACCAATCGCTTCCTCGTGCAGGAAGGGGTTTACGATGCCTTCGTCTCGAAGCTCGCGGCGAAGGTCAAGGCCATGAAGCAGGGCAACGGCTTTGAGGAAGGCGTGACGCAGGGCCCGCTCATCGACATGGCCGCGGTCGAGAAGGCCGAGGAGCATGTGGCCGATGCGGTGGCGAAGGGCGGGCGCGTGGTTATCGGCGGCAGGCGCAGCGCGCTCGGCCATTCCTTCTACGAGCCGACGGTCATCGCGGATGCGAAGCCCGATATGAAGCTCGCGCATGAGGAAACATTCGGCCCAGTGGCACCGATCTTCCGCTTCAGGACGGAGGAGGAGGCGATCGCGCTCGCCAATGACACGCCTTTCGGCCTTGCCTCCTATTTCTATTCGCGCGACATCGGCCGCGTGTGGCGCGTTGCGCAGGCGCTCGAGGCGGGGCTCGTCGGCGTCAATGCCGGCCTCATCTCCACCGAGGTCGCGCCGTTCGGGGGCTACAAGGAATCCGGCATCGGCCGCGAAGGCGGGCCGTGGGGCATCGAGGAATTCCTTGAAGTGAAATATGTCGCCATGGCGGGGCTTTGAAGACGTGACACCTGTTGAACAGAAGAAGGCGGCGGCCGTCCGCGCGCTCGATTTCGTCGAAGATGGAATGAAACTCGGGATCGGCACGGGCTCCACGGCGGAGGAATTCGTCCGCGTACTGGCCGAAAGGGTGCGACAGGGGCTCTCGGTGATTGGCGTGCCGACCTCGGAGCGCACGGCAAAGCTCGCCAGGGAACTCGGCGTTCCGCTCACCAATCTCGACGATACGCCGCATCTCGATCTCACCATCGACGGCGCCGACGAATTCGACGGCGCTCTCCGGCTCATCAAGGGCGGGGGCGGCGCGCTGCTGCGCGAGAAGATCGTGGCAACGGCCTCCGACCGCATGATCGTGATCGCCGATGCCTCGAAGCGCGTTGCGACGCTCGGCGCTTTTCCGCTGCCGATAGAGGTCATTCCCTTCGGTGCCGTGGCGACATCGCGTCGCATCGCGGAGATCGCCAGCGCCCATGATTGCCACGGGCGGATCGTTCGCCGCACTGACAGCTATGGCGTGCCGTTCTTCACCGATTCCAACAACTTCATCTTCGATTGCGCCTTCGGCTCCATTCCGGACCCTGACGGTCTTGCCCGCGAACTGAACCTCATTCCCGGCGTCGTCGAGACCGGGTTGTTCATAGGCATCGCCACGGCGGCCCTTGTAGGAACCGCATCCGGTGTCGATATGATAGAAGCCGGATAAATTGCGGAGCGCCTCATGACGCGGAAATATGACTACGACCTCTTTGTGATCGGCGCCGGTTCGGGCGGCGTGCGGGCGAGCCGCATCGCCGCGAATTACGGCGCGAAGGTCGCGGTCGCGGAGGAATATCGCGTCGGAGGAACCTGCGTCATTCGCGGCTGCGTGCCGAAGAAGCTCTTCGTCTATGCGAGCCATTTTTCCGAAGAGTTCGAGGACGCGGCCGGCTATGGCTGGACGGTCGGGCCCGCCAGCTTCGACTGGAAGACGCTGATCGCCAACAAGGACAAGGAAATAGATCGCCTGAACGGCATCTATATCCGCAATCTCGAACGCTCCGGCGTCGAGATCATCGCCTCGCGCGCCGTGCTGAAGGATGCGCACACGGTGCATCTCGTCGGCGAGCGGCGCGATGTGACGGCGGACAAGATCCTCGTCGCCACGGGCGCGACGCCTTTCAAGCCGCATACCGTGCCCGGCATCGAGCATGCCATCACCTCGAACGAGGCCTTCCATCTGGAAGAGCTTCCCCGGCGCATGATCATCGTCGGCGGCGGCTATATCGCGGTCGAGTTCGCGGGCATCTTCAACGGGCTCGGCGTGGAGACGATGCTCACCTACCGGCAGGACAAGATCCTGCGCGGCTTCGACGAGGATATTCGCGACGGCCTGATGGCCGAGATACGCAAGAAGGGCGTCGATCTGCGCACGCATACGGACATCGCCGCGATCGAGCGCAGGGGCGGAAAATATCTGGCGACCATGCGCGACGGCGCCGTCGTCGAAACCGATCTCATCATGTATGCCACCGGCCGCGTGCCGAATTCGGAGGGGCTCGGCCTCGAGGAAGCGGGCGTCCGGATGAAGAAGAACGGCGCGGTCGAGGTCGATGCGCTTTCGCAGACGAGTGTGCCCAACATCTATGCGGTGGGCGACGTCACGGACCGCGTCGCGCTGACGCCCATCGCCATACGCGAGGGCCATGCTTTCGCCGAGACGGTCTTCAACGGCAATCCGACCGCCGTCGATCATTCGATCATCCCGACGGCCGTTTTCTCCCAGCCCGAGATCGGCACGGTGGGGCTCACCGAGCATGAGGCGCGGGAGCGCTTCGAGGCGGTCGATATCTACAAGACGAGCTTCCGCCCGATGAAGCACACCATGACCGGCCGCGACGAGAAGACCTTCATGAAGCTCATCGTGGATGCGCGGACGGACCGCGTGCTCGGCGTTCACATGATGGGGCCGGGCTCGGGCGAGCTTGTCCAGACGGTCGGCATCGCGGTGACGCTGGGCGCTACCAAGAAGCAGTTCGACGCCACTGTGGCCGTCCACCCGACGGCCGCCGAGGAGCTGGTGACGCTCCGGGAAAAATGGCAGCCCCCCGCCGCCAAGGCCGCGGATTAACTCCGTTTCGCGCTGTTTCGAGGCGCATCAAGGGGTTAGACTTCCATTTAGAGGCCTTGTGGCCTATAAACCGCGGCTCCATATGGAGAGCGGGCGACGCGCCGGGCGAAAGGGGCCGGGTGCGCGTTCTTGCGTTTCGGAGTGACGAACATGGCGGAAAACTGGTCACCGGATAGCTGGCGGTCGAAACCGGCCAAGCATCTGCCCGTTTACCCGGACGAGGCGGCCCTGAAGGCCGTCGAGGGCCGGCTGCGCTCTTATCCGCCGCTCGTTTTTGCAGGCGAGGCGAGAAAGCTGAAGCGCGAACTGGCAGAGGTCTGCGAAGGCCGTGCTTTTCTGCTCCAGGGCGGCGACTGCGCAGAGAGCTTCGCCGAATTCTCCGCCGACAATATTCGCGATACCTTCCGTGTGCTGCTGCAAATGGCTGTGGCGCTGACTTTTGCCGCCTCGTCGCCCGTGGTGAAGGTCGGCCGCATTGCGGGCCAGTTCGCCAAGCCGCGCTCCTCGCCGACGGAAACCATCGGCGATGTGACGCTGCCGTCCTATCTCGGCGACAATATCAACGGCATCGAGTTCACCACCGAGGCGCGTGTGCCCGACCCGGAGCGGCTGCTTCGCGCCTATTCGCAGTCGGCTTCGACGCTGAACCTCATCCGCGCCTTCGCGAAGGGCGGCTATGCCGATCTCGAATTCGTGCATCGCTGGAATCTGGGCTTCGTCTCGGACAGCCCCGAAGGCGCGCGCTATGAGGAACTGGCGAACCGCATCACGGAGGCGCTCGACTTCATGCGCGCCTGCGGCATCGACAGCGCGAGCCAGCCGCAGCTTCACACGACCGATTTCTACACGAGCCATGAGGCGCTGCTGCTCGGCTACGAGCAGGCCATGACGCGCGTCGATTCGACCACGGGCGATTGGTACGACACCTCCGCGCACATGCTCTGGATCGGCGACCGTACACGCCAGCCGGATCACGCGCATGTCGAGTTCCTGCGCGGCGTGAAGAACCCGGTCGGCCTCAAATGCGGCCCCTCGCTCGAGCCCGACGAACTCATCCGGCTGACGGACATTCTCAACCCGAAGAACGAGCCGGGGCGTCTCACGCTCATCTGCCGTTTCGGCGCGGATAATGTCGAAAAGCACCTGCCGGCGCTCATTCGCGCGATCACGCGCGAGGGCAAGAAGGTCGTCTGGTCCTGCGATCCCATGCATGGCAACACGATCAAGGCGTCGAACGGCTACAAGACCCGGCCGGTCGATCGCGTTCTCGCGGAAGTGCAGGCCTTCATGGCGGTTCATAGCGCCGAAGGCACGCATGCGGGCGGCGTCCATTTCGAGATGACGGGGCAGAACGTCACCGAATGTCTGGGCGGCGCGCAGGCGATCACCGAGACCGATCTCGGCGACCGCTACCACACCCATTGCGATCCGCGCCTGAATGCGAGCCAGTCGCTCGAGCTTGCCTTCCTCATCGCGGAAGGGCTGAAGCGCGAGCGCATTTCGGCGCGCAAGAAGCAGCTTGCCGCCGTCGGCGCGAAGTAACCGGCGCCTCAGGGCGCGAAATGAAAAGGCCCGGTGGAAACGCCGGGCCTTTCGATTTTCAGCTCACCTTGATGAGCCGCCGCCCGAGATTTTCGCCCTCGAAGAGGCCGATGAAGGCGGCGGCGGAATTCTCGAGCCCCTCGGAAACATCCTCCGTATAGGTGAGCTTTCCCTCGTGGATCCAGCCCGCCATCTCGGCCTGCGCGTCGCGGAAGCCCTTGAAATAATCGAAGACCACGAGCCCTTCCATCCTGAGGCGGTGGGTGATGAAGCGCGTGACGTTGCGGATGCCGACGGGCTCGGTGCGGTTATATTCCGCGACCTGCCCCGAAACGACGATGCGGCCATGCTCCTTCATGTTGAGGATGGCCGCGTCGAGCGTCCCCGCGCCCACATTGTCGAAATAGATATCGACGCCAGAGGGGCACGCCTCGCGGATGGCCTCCGTCAGATTTGTCGTGCCGCGATAATTGATGGTGCCGTCGAAGCCGAGGCCGCTCACATAGTCGCATTTGGCGGCGGAGCCCGCGATGCCGATGACGGTGCAACCTTTCATGCGGGCAATCTGCCCGGCGGTGGCGCCGACGGGCCCCGCGGCCGATGAGACGAGCACCGTGTCGCCCGCCCTGGGCTTGCCGAGGTCGAGCAGGCCGAAATAGGCGGTGAGACCCGGAATGCCGAGAACGCCGATTGCCGCCGTTGGCCGGAGCCTGCCGTGATAAAGCGCGGGATCGAGCTTCTGGATGCCGCGCCCGTTGGAAAGCGCATGGCTCACCCAGCCGAAGCCGCCGGTCACGCGGTCGCCGGGCTTGAATTTCTCGTTGTTGGAAATCTCGACGACGCCGACCATGGCGCTGTCGATGGTCTCGCCAAGGGGAAGCGCCGCCGCGTAGCTCGCGCCGGAAAGCCGCGAGCGCATGCCCGGATCGACGGAATGAAACTCCGTGCGGATCAGAAGTTCGTGCTCGCCCGGATCGGGGAGAGTGAAATCCTCCAGCCGGAAGTTTTCGAGCCTCGGCTTTCCTTCCGGGCGCGAAGCGAGCACCCAGCGGCGCGCATTGGTCGGCATGTCTCTCCCCCCGTTCCATGTGGCCGTCATGCCCCGCGCGGAACGGGGCATGACGGGTGCTGATCTCAGATCGCCTTGTCCGGCCCGATCTTCACCAGCATCTTGCCGGTATTGGCGCCGGTAAAGAGGTTCATGAACGCCTTGGGCGCGTTCTCGATGCCGTTCTCGACCGTCTCCTGCCACTTCATCTTGCCGGCCTTGATGAGCTCGCCCATCTCCTTATAGAAGGCAGGCAGAAGGTCGAAATGATTGGAGACGATGAAGCCCTGGAGCTTCAGGCTCTTGCCGACGGCCTGAATGATGTTCGATGGGCCGGGGCGCGGCGCGGTGTCGTTGTACTGCTCGATCATGCCGCAAAGCGCGAGGCGGCCGAAGGGCCGCATGTGGTTGATCGCCGCTTCGAGATGCGCGCCGCCGACATTCTCGAAATAGACGTCGATGCCCTTCGGAAAGGCCGCGCCGACCGCCTTGTCGAGATCGCCGCAGGTCTTGTAGTTGATCGCCTTGTCGATGCCGGCCACCTCTTCGAGCCAGCGGCACTTCTCATCCGATCCGGCCGAGCCGACCACATAGCAGCCATGCGCCTTGGCAAGCTGGCAGACGACGGAACCGACCGCGCCCGACGCTGCCGACACAAACACATTGTCGCCGTCCTTGAGTTCGCCGATCCGCATGAGGCCCGCATAGGCCGTCATGCCCGGCATGCCGAGCACGCCCAGATAGGCTTCGATGGGGCCAAGCGCGGGATCGACCTTCTGGAACGCCTCCGCCTTCGCGACCTCATATTCGCGCCAGCCGAACATGCTCTGGACATAGTCGCCGACATTGAGTCCGGCCGACTTCGAGGCCACGACCTGGCCGATGGCGCCGCCCTGCAACGCCTCGCCGATCTGGAAGGGCGGCACATAGCTCTCCCGGTCCATCATGCGCCCGCGCATATAGGGATCGACGGACATCCAGATGTTGCGGACGAGCACTTCGCCGTCGGACGGTTGCGCGACGTCGCGCGTGGCCAGCTCGAAATTGGCCGCCGTCGGCATGCCGACCGGGCGCGACTTCAGGCGGATTTCCCTGGATTGGATGTTGGACATGGTTTTTCTCTCCTGAAAATTATCGTTGGAGAGAGTAAACACACTTTCCGCAGCGTCTGGAAGGTCAGTCGCGAACAGCCCCTGTTCACGACTTCCAGCCGCCGCCAAGGGCGATGAAGAGATCGACGGCCGCGGTGAACTGGTTGAGGCGCGCCTGGGCCTGCGCATCGCGCGCCGAGAGCCAGCTTCTCTGGGCATCGAGCACGGAGAGGAAGTCCGTCGCCCCGGCCTTGTAGCTCGCCTGTGCGAGATCGTAGGCTTTGCGCGCTTCGCTGGCGGCCACGGCGAGCGATGCCTGCCGCCTTTCATTGGCATCCGCCGCCGACAGCGCGTCTTCCACCTCGCCGAACGAGGTGAGCACGGTCTTGCGGTAGCTCGCGGCGAGTTCCGCCTTGCGGGCCTTGGCTGATTCCAGATTGCCTTCGAGCGTGCCGCCCGAAAAGATCGGCGCGAGAAGCGAGGCGGCAAGCGATGAGCCAGAGGTGGAGCCGGCGCCGGCGAGCCAGTCGATGCCTTTTGAGGCCGAAAGATTGAGGCTGGGGAAGAAAGCCGCGCGCGCAGCGCCGATATCGGCATTGGCGGCCTGCAACTGCGCCTCCGCGCGGCGAATGTCGGGCCTGCGCTCGAGGAGTGTCGAGGGCTGCCCCGGCGCGATCGCCGGAAGGATGAGGGCGCTCGTGTCCGCCGTTCTGACGCCGAAACCCTCCGGCGCGCGGCCGAGCAGGATGGCGAGCGCATGTTCATTGGCCGCGAGCTGGGATTCGAGCGGCGGTATGCCCGCCTCGATGGTCGCAAGCGTGTTGCGCTGCTGCGCGAGGTCGAGCGCGGAGGCCGTGCCGTATTTGTAACGCGCCTCGACGAGCCGCAGCGTTTCCTGCGCGGCGGCGAGCGATTGCCGGGCGATGGCGATCCGGTCGCGCAGGCTCAGAATGTTGAAATAGGTCGTGGCGACCGAGGACTGGACGAGAAGGGCCGTCGCATCGCGGTCGAAGATGCTGGCGCGCAGCGCCGCCTCGCTCGATGCACTCTGGGCGCGATAGCTCCCCCAGAGATCGACGGCATAGCTGACCGAGACGGAGCCGGAGGCGCTTTTCGTCGTGCCGTTGCCTCGCGCTCCGCCCTTGTCGAGCGAGGCGCTGCCGCTCGCATCGACCTGCGGCAGGAGCGATGCGTTCGTCGCGCGCAACTGTCCCTGCGCCTGTTCGATGCGGTGAAGGGCAGCGGCGATGTCGAGATTGTTGGCCAGCGCCGCGTTCATCAGCGCCTGGAGTTCCTCGTCGTTGAAGCTCCGCCACCACTCCGCGCTGATCTCCGCGCTCGCGCCCTTTGCCTGCGGCCCGGTGAAGGCCGAAGGCACGCCTGCATCCGGGCGTTCATAGTCCGGTACCAGCGAACAGGCGCCGAGCATGAGCAGAAGGGTGAAGGCGGCAAGCGGGCGCCGGGCTTTCAGCATCTCGGTTGGTCCTTATTCGGTGGAAAGCGCGATCACGGGATCGAGCGATGCCGCCTTTCGCGCCGGCAGATAGCCGAAGAGAAGGCCGGTGGCGAAGGCACAGGAAAATGCCAGCAATGGCGGGGTGAGGGAATAGGCGACGGGCATTCCGAACCTCTCGGTGATGGCCGCCGTGGGGAGCCCGCCGATGACACCCATGACGCCGCCGACACCGCAGACGACGAGCGCCTCCGTGTTGAACTGCAGCATGATGTCCAGTTGGCGCGCGCCCGTGGCCATGCGTATGCCGATCTCGCGCGTCCGCTCGGTGACGCTGACGAGCATGATGTTCATGACGCCGATGCCGCCGACAATGAGCGAGATGGCGGCGACGGAACCGAGCAGGATGGTGAGCGTGTTCTGTGTCGCCTCGGCCGTTTCGAGGATCGAGGCGGTGTTGCGAACCTGAAAATCCTGCGTCCGGTGGCGCGAGATGAGGAGCGAGGTGATCTTCGCTTCCGTCTCGTCGATGGTGTTCGCGTCGATCGCCTTGACCGAGACGGTCGAGACATAGCGCTTGCCGAAGAGGCGCATATAGCCCGTGGAGAGCGGCACGAAGGCGACGTCGTCCTGATCGCTGCCGAAGCTCGACGCGCCCTTGGTGTCCATGACGCCGATGACCTCGAAGGGCACGTTCTGCACCAGTATGTATTTGCCGACTGGGCTCTCCCCATCGGGGAAGAGATTGTTCACGATGGTCTGGCCGAGCACGATCACGGGCGCATAGCCTTCGAGATCGGCGTGGGTGAAGAACCCGCCGCGCGCAAGGCTCCAGTCGCGCACGATGGGGTAGGCGGGCCATGTGCCCGTCACCTGCGTGCGATAGTCGATATTGCCGTAGCGCACGGTCACGGCGGTGGTGCGCTCCGGCACCGCGGCCTCGACATTGGGAAGCGCGCTGATGGCGGCGGCATCGTCCGGGATCAGTGTTGCGATGTCGCCGGTCGGCCTCATGCCGGGCGCGCCGGGACGAACCATGAGAAGGTTCGTACCCATGGCCGAGATGCGGTCCATGACGTTCTGTTTCGAGCCGTTGCCGATGGCGAGCATGGCGACCACCGCGCCGACGCCGATGATGACGCCGAGAAGCGTGAGCGCCGTGCGGAAGATGTTGGTCCTGAGCGAGCGGAAGGCCATGCGCACCGCCTCGCCGAAATCACCGCGAAAGAAGGAGCCGGCGCCGGGGCTCGCCGCGATGGAGGGGTGGGAATGTTCCTCGGGTCTTTCGAGCTGGCGGTCCTCGACCACGCGGCCGTCGCTGAGCCTGATGAGGCGCCGGGCATGCTGGGCGACGGTCGCGTCATGGGTGATGAGGATGACCGTCCGGCCCTCCTGATTGAGCTGCGCGAGCAGCGCCAGAACTTCCGTGCCGCTCTGGCTGTCGAGCGCGCCGGTCGGCTCGTCGGCGAGAATGACAGCGGCGTCGTTCATCAGCGCGCGGGCGATCGACACGCGCTGCTGCTGGCCGCCCGAGAGCTGCGTCGGCCGGTGCTCGCTCCGGTCGCCGAGGCCGAGCCGGCCGAGCAGCGCACGCGCGCGGGAGACGCGCTCGCCATGGGACTTGCCCGCATAGATGGCCGGCAGCTCGACATTCTCCGTCGCCGTCATGTTCGGAAGGAGATTGTAGCGCTGGAAGATGAAGCCGAACGTGTCGCGCCGCAACGCTGCGAGTTCGTCCGATGAAAGCGTCGCCACATCGACGCCGTTCACGAGATAGGCGCCGCTCGACGGCCGGTCGAGGCAGCCGATGATGTTCATGAGCGTCGATTTGCCCGAGCCGGACTGGCCCATGATGGCGACGAATTCGCCAGCCTCGATGGTGAGCAGCACATCGTCGAGCGCGCGCACTTCCGTCTCGCCGGTCCGGTAGACCTTGGCGACGTCCCTGACCTCGATCAGCGGTTTCGATGCGGGCGCGGTCATAGCACGGGCGGCCTTCTGCTGCCGCCGCCGCTGCTGCCACTCCGCTGCGCGGTCGCAGGGCCCTCGGTGCCGGTGACGACGACATCGCCCACCTCGAGGCCGGAGAGCACCTGCGCTGAGATGCGGTTCGAGAGTCCGACCTTCACCGTTCTCGGCTCGAAGCTCTTTCCGTTCTGAACGAGAACGCGATATTCGCCGCTGTCGCCGCCTTTCGCGGGCCGGAGCGCCGGCACCGGAACGAGCGGCACGTTCTGCGCGCTTCCGAGCACGAAGAATACCTGGGCCGTCATGCTCGTCATCAGCAGCTTGTCGGAATTGTCCACGTCGATGAGCGCGTCATAGAGAATGACGTCATTCACAGTTTCGGGCGTCGGCAGGATCTGGCGCAGCGTCGCGTGCCATTTGTGATCCGGCATGCCGAGCGTGGTGAAGTAGACCGGCATGCCCGGCTTGAGCTTGCCGACATCGGCTTCCGCCACTTGCGCCTTGACCGTCATGGTCGAGAGGTCGGCGATCTGCACGATGACGGGGGCGGACTGTTTGTTGTTCAGCGTCTGCCCCTGCAGCGTCGTCTGCGAAACGACGGTGCCTGTCATCGGCGCGTAAATCTTGCAATAGCCGAGATTGGCCTCGTCGCCCGCCAGCGTCGATTGCGCCATGTCGACCTGCGCCTTGAGCGCGGCGATGGCGGCCTTGAACTGCTTGACCTGCGCGGCGCTCGTATCGGCCACATCCTTGCTGACGGCGTCGATCTTGAGGAGCGCCTGATTGCGCCGGTTCTGGATTTCGGCGAGAGCGAGTTGCGCTTCCTGTCCGGCGATCTGCGCTTCGAGGTCGCGGAGCTTCGCCTTGTCGGCATTGACGGTCGCCTCATAGACGGTCGGGTCGACCTCGGCGAGCAACTCGCCCTTCTCGACCGTGTCGCCGATATTCACATGGACGGTCTGCAGGACGCCGGAGACCTGCGCGCCGACATCGACATAGTTCTTCGGCTGCAGCGAGCCGAGCGCCGTGACCGTCTGCTCGATGTCGCCGACCGTGACGCTTTCGGTCTTGTATCTGGGCTGCCCGTCGGCGCTGCTCTGGAGGTACCAGAAACCGAGCACGGCGAGGGCCGCGATGGCGGCTGCTATCGCGCGGCGGCGTCCCGGCGACAGGTTACGATATGAGGCAGGGAGAAGGTTCCAGAGTCTGGTCCTGCTTGCTTCAAGGTTCATGGGGCCGCGTCTCGCTTTCTCGCCGGTCGTTATGCCATTCAAACGCCGCTCTTCGGAATCTCCGTCGGCCGGCCTGCGAGAGGGGGCGGGGCAGCGAGCCCGCCCCCTTTGCGGTTCAGCTCACCCTGACCATGCGCTTGCCGATATTCTCGCCGGCAAGAAGGCCGATGAGCGCCTGCGGCGTGTTTTCAAGGCCGCTCAGAATGTCTTCCCGAACCTTGATCTTGCCTTGCGCGACCCAGCTCTGAAGATCGGCCAGCGCCTGTTCGCGGCGGTCGTTGAAATCGGTGAGGATGAAGCCCTGCATGGTGAGGCGCTTCACCACGATGAGGCCAGGAACGCCGCGCGGCCCATGGGCGGGCGCCGCGCCGTCATATTGCGAGACGGCGCCGCAGCAGGCGATGCGGCCGTAATTGTTCATGCCGAAGAGGCAGGCTTCGAGAATGTCGCCGCCGACATTGTCGAAATAGACGTCGATGCCCTTGGGCGCGGCGGCGCGGAGCGCCTTGCCCACCGCTTCCTTCTTGTAGTTGATGGCATGGTCGAAGCCGAGTTCGCTGACGAGAAGCTGGCATTTCGCGTCGCCACCCGCGATGCCGATGACCGTGCATCCCTTGAGCTTGGCGATCTGGCCGACGATCGAGCCGACCGAACCTGCCGCCGCCGAGACGACCACCGTGTCGCCGGCCTTCGGGCGACCTACATCGAGAAGCCCGTGATAGGCGGTGAGGCCCGCAATGCCGTAAACGCTGAGGAGGTGGCTCATCGGCTCCATTTTCGGAAGCTTCTGGGCCGACTGGGCGGGAAGGGCGGCATAGTCCTGCCAGCCCGTATCCGCGAAGACGAGATCGCCCGGCTCGAAGCCCGGCGCCTTCGATTCGACGACTTCGGAGATGGAGCCCCCGGCCATGACGGTTCCGGCCTCGACGGCAGAGCGATAGGTCGCGCCCTGCATCCAGGCCCGGTTCGCCGCGTCGAGCGAGATGAGCTTCACCCGTACGAGGATTTCACCTTCCTTCGGGGTCGGAATCCGGGCTTCCGACAGTCTGAAATGCGAGGGCGAGAGTTTGCCCTTCGGAATCTCGGCCAGCAGGATCTGCCTGTTCACGCCCGTGCCCATGTCTTACCTCCGCGCCCCTCGGGGCCTGATGATTGCCATTGGCACGACCTTATCCGCATTGGAGCGGCGACGCATCTACCCCGGAATCGGGCCGCTGCTATTGTTCGGGGAGCGGCCAAAGGATAGAAACCCGGTAGTTGAAATCAGGAGCGCGCTCCCGGCACCCGCCCCATCGGACACACCTTTCCCCAGGCAAAATGACCGACAAACTCCGCATCGCGCTGGCCCAGCTCAATCCCACGGTGGGCGACATCGCCGGCAATCTCGGCAAGGCCATCGAGGCAAGGCGCGTCGCGGCGCTTGAAGGGGCCGATCTCGTCGTCTTCAGCGAGCTGTTCCTCACGGGCTATCCGCCCGAAGACCTCGTCCTGAAGCCTTCCTTTCAGCGCGCGGCGATGGCGGCGGCCACGGACCTTGCCCGGCAGACGGCGGATGGCGGCCCGGCGGTTCTCATCGGCACGCCATGGGTCGAGGACGGCAGGCTTTACAACGCGGTTCTCTATCTCGATGAAGGCGCAATCAAGGGGCATCGCTTCAAGGTGCATCTGCCGAATTATGGCGTCTTCGACGAGCCGCGCACCTTCGTGCCGGGGCCGATGCCCGGTCCGCTCAACATTCGCGGCGTGCGCATCGGCGTACCCATCTGCGAGGACATCTGGTCGTCCGACGTCGTGGAATGTCTTCAGGAGACGGGCGCCGAACTCCTGCTGGTGCCGAACGGCTCGCCCTATGATGCGGGCAAGTTCGATGTCCGCATCGAGCGTGTCGCCTCGCGCATCGGCGAATGCGGCCTGCCGCTCGCCTATGTGAACCAGATGGGCGGGCAGGACGAGCTTGTCTTCGACGGCGCGTCCTTCGTCATCAATACCGATCTCAAGGTCGCCGTTCAGATGCCCGCCTGGGAGGAGCGCATCGCCGTCACCGAGTGGCATCGCGCCGGCAATGGCTGGGTGTGCGACGAGGTTGAAAAGGCGGCGGTCGAGGAAGATCTGGAATCGATCTATCTCGCCCTGGTGCAGGGCCTTCGCGACTATGTACGCAAGAACCGCTTTCCGGGCGTGGTGCTCGGGCTTTCGGGTGGCATCGACTCCGCGCTCGTCGCCGCGATCGCGGCGGATGCGCTCGGGCCCGAGAAGGTCCATTGCATCATGCTGCCCTATCGCTACACCACGCCGGAGAGCATCAAGGACGCGGCCGACTGCGCGAAACTGCTCGGCGTGCGCTACGACGTGGTGGCGATCGAGGAACCCGTTCAGAAGTTCACCGAGGCGCTCGCCCCGATCTTCGAGGGCCGTCAGGCCGATACGACGGAGGAAAACCTCCAGTCGCGTGCGCGCGGCGTGATCCTGATGGCGGTGTCGAACAAGATGGGCTCGATGCTGCTCACCACCGGCAACAAGTCGGAAGTCTCGGCAGGCTATGCGACGCTTTATGGCGACATGAATGGCGGCTTCAATCCGATCAAGGACCTTTACAAGATGAAGGTCTTTGCGCTGGCGCGCTGGCGCAACGAGCACCGGCCGAAGAACTGCCTCGGCCCGGTGGGCCGCGTCATTCCCGAGGACATCATCACGCGCCCGCCCTCGGCCGAACTCCGTCCTGACCAGAAGGATGAGGATTCGCTGCCGCCCTATGCTGAACTCGATGCCATTCTCGAATGCCTCGTCGAGAAGGAAATGGCGATCCGCGATATCGTCGCGCTCGGCCATGACCGCGCGGTGGTGAAGCGCGTGGAGCATCTTCTCTATATTTCCGAGTACAAGCGCCGGCAGGCGGCTCCCGGCGTCAAGATCACCTCGCGCAATTTCGGCCGCGACCGGCGCTATCCGATCGTCAACGGGTTCCGCGATGCCGATTGATGTGGCAGGCCGCGCTCGCCCATGCCGCCGGCCGCTGGGCGGG
Organism: Parvibaculum sp.; assembly: GCF_035325945.1. Classification (GTDB taxonomy): domain Bacteria; phylum Pseudomonadota; class Alphaproteobacteria; order Parvibaculales; family Parvibaculaceae; genus Parvibaculum. The sequence goes on along the minus strand of NZ_DAOKYX010000010.1, from coordinate 69,562 downwards.
CGTGCTGAAACCGGAGTGATGTTCGATGTCTGATCGCGTCGTCGTCCGCTTCGCGCCGAGCCCCACAGGCAGGCTCCATCTCGGCAATGTCCGCGCCGCGCTCTTCAATTATCTTTTTGCGAGGAAGGCGGGCGGGAAATTCATGCTCCGCCTCGATGATACGGACACGGAGCGTTCGACGGAGGAGTTCGCGCACGGCATCGAAACCGATCTCGCATGGCTCGGGCTTCATCACGACATCTTTGCAAGGCAGTCGGACCGTATCGCGGACTATGAAGCAGCAGCCGAAAGGCTGAAGGCATCCGGCCATCTCTATCCTTGCTACGAGACGGCCGAGGAGCTGGACCGCAAGCGCAAGCGCCAACTCGCGCAGAAGAAGCCGCCCGTTTATGACCGCGCCGCCCTTGCGCTCGGCGGGGAGGAGAGGCGCGCGCTAGAGGCGTCGGGCCGCCGCCCGCATTGGCGCTTCAGGCTCGAGGCGGAGCAGACCGCCTTCGACGATCTCATTCAGGGGCATATCGCCATCGATGCGAGGTCGCTTTCCGATCCCGTGCTCATCCGCGAGGATGGCCGCTTCCTCTATACGCTGCCAAGCGTCGTCGATGACATCGACTTCGCGATCAGCCATGTCATACGCGGCGCCGACCACATCACCAATACGGGTGTGCAGATCCAGATCGCCCGTGCGCTCGGCGCGGTGCCTCCCGCCTATGCGCATTACTCGCTCCTTCAGGGGCCGGATGGTCGTCCGCTCTCCAAGCGCGAGGACGCGGCCTTTTCTCTCGTAGCGCTGCGCGGGGAGGGCTATGAGCCGATGGCGATCAATTCGCTGCTCGCGCGTCTCGGCACCTCGGATGCGGTCGAGCCGCGTCTGACGCTCGGCGAGCTTGCGGCGGGTTTCGACATCTCGCATTTCGGCCGCGCCGACATCCGCTTCGATCCCGCCGATCTCGACAAGGTGAATGCCGCGCTCCTTCACATGCTGCCCTATGAGGCGGTGATGGGCCGCCTCGCCTCGGCGAAATGCGATCTGGGCTCCGCCTTCTGGGATGCCGTGAAGCCGAACCTTGTCCGCTTCGCCGATGTGGCGATCTGGGCGCGCGTCGTCGAGGGGCCGGTCGAGCCCGTGATCGAGGACGGGGAGTTTGCCACCGAGGCCGCCGCCATGCTGCCTCCCGAGCCCTGGGGGATGGAGACATGGGGCCTCTGGACGGAGGCCCTGAAGGGTCGGACCGGGCGCAAGGGCAAGGCGCTCTTCATGCCGCTCAGGCTGGCGCTCACCGGGCTCGACCATGGACCGGAACTCAAAAACCTGCTACCTCTGATCGGCCGAAATCGGGCCGAGGCCCGGCTTCGCGGCCTAACCCTTTGACGGGTTTGAGCTTTTTTGCGGTGAAACGAGACATGAGGACAACCGGAATGAATCCGGTTTTCAGGCCAGCGGCGTCGAAACGTCCGGCCATCATTCGGGGTCTCATTATTAGCGGCTGACATCCGTCTGCCGCCGCCGTACAAGCTCGCTTTAATTCCTTGTGAGATACAACGGTCCGGCCGCGGCAGGCGGGGTCGTCCGCGCTATTCGGAACGGTAGCGATGACCAGAGAGCGCCTATACCTCTTCGATACCACGCTGCGCGATGGTGCGCAGACGCAGGGCGTCGACTTCAATGTCGAGGACAAGCGGCTGATCGCCGGACTGCTCGATGAGCTTGGCATCGACTACATCGAGGGCGGCTATCCCGGCGCCAATCCCACCGACACGTCCTTCTTTGGCGACCGGCCGGCCCTCAAGCGCGCCAAATTCACCGCCTTCGGCATGACGAAGCGGGCAGGCCGCAGCGCGGCGAACGATCCGGGGCTCGCGGCCGTGCTCGAGCCCGACACCGACGCCGTCTGTCTGGTCGCCAAGTCGTGGGATTTCCACGTCGCCGTGGCGCTCGGCATCACGAATGAGGAAAATCTCGAATCGATCGCCGACAGCGTCGGCGCGATTGCCGCGAAGCGCCGCGAGCCGATGATCGATTGCGAGCACTTCTTCGATGGCTACAAGGCGAACCCGGCCTATGCGCTCGCCTGTGTGAAGACGGCGCTCGATGCGGGCGCGCGCTGGGCCGTGCTTTGCGACACCAATGGCGGCACGCTGCCGGACGAGGTGGAGCGCATCGTCCGCGAGGTCATCGCATCGGGCGTGCCGGGCGAAAGGCTCGGCATCCACGCGCATAACGATACGGAGAATGCGGTGGCGAATTCGCTGGCCGCCATCCGTGCGGGCGTCCGCCAGGTGCAGGGCACGCTCAACGGGCTCGGCGAGCGTTGCGGCAACGCCAACATGGTGTCGCTGATCCCGACGCTCCTTCTCAAGAAGGAATATGCCGACCGCTTCGAGATCGGCGTCGGCCGCGACGATCTCAAGCGGCTCACGCATGTCTCGCGCACGCTCGACGAGGTGCTGAACCGCGCGCCGAACCGCTACGCGCCCTATGTGGGCGAGGCGGCCTTCGCCTCCAAGGCGGGCATCCATGTTTCGGCGATCCTCAAGGACCCGAAGACCTATGAGCATGTGCCGCCGGAAAGCGTCGGCAATCAGCGCATCATCGCCGTGTCGGCGCAGGCCGGCCGCTCGAACATCCTCGCCACGCTCGAAGCCGCGGGCATCGAGATCGACCCCAAGGATGCGCGCGTGCAGCGTCTTCTCGACGAGGTGAAGGAGCGCGAGTTTCTGGGCTATTCCTACGATGGCGCAGGCGCCTCGTTCGAGCTGCTTGCGCGGCGCCTTCTCGGTCAGGTGCCGGAATATTTCCTCATCGAATCCTTCCGCGTGCTCGTCGAGCGTCGCTACAACGCGGTGGGCGATCTCGTCACCGTGTCGGAAGCGACTGTGAAGATCAACGTCGACGGCGAGAAGCTGATCTCGGTGGGCGAGGGCAACGGCCCCGTCAATGCGCTCGATCAGGCGCTGCGCAAGGACCTCGGCAAATATTCGCCTTTCATCGATGATCTGCGGCTCGCCGACTTCAAGGTCCGTATCCTGACGAGCGGCACCGAGGCTGTCACCCGCGTGCTCATCGAGAGCATGGACGGTCAGGGCAACCGCTGGTTCACGGTCGGCGTATCACCGAACATCGTGGATGCGTCCTTCCAGGCGCTGCTCGATTCCATCACCTACAAGCTGCTTCGCGACGGCGCGCCCGCGCCTGAGAGGCCCAAGTCGAAATCCTCACGGAAGACCGAAATTCGCGTCTGATCGCGCGGAGCGCATGTCCCGCCCGAAGGTAATCGCGGGCATGCGTGGCGGGCGGAGCGAACGGAACCCTGCATCATGTCCGATAGCCTGCAGTCCGAGACCGATGCCCGGCGCGAGGTGACGCTGGGCATTCTTGCGACCGGCGCGGGCTATGTGATCTGGGGGCTCTCCGTCATCTTCTACAAGCAGCTCGAGCATGTGGTGCCTTTCGAAATCCTCGCGCATCGCACGCTCTGGAGCGTCGGCCTCATCGCGCTCCTGATCTTCGGCTTGCGGCGGAGCGCGCATTTCGCAGAGTTGCTGCGCGACCGGCGCAAGCTCGCGACGCTCGCCATGACCGGCTTCATTCTCGGCTCGAACTGGTTTCTCTTCATCTGGGCCGTGAATTCGGGCCGCATCCTCGAAACGAGCCTCGGCTATTTCATCAATCCGCTGATGAGCGTTCTCGCGGGCGTCGTTCTTCTCGGCGAGCGGCTGACGCGCCCGCAGATCCTCGCCATGGCGCTTGCGACGCTCGGCGTCATCTACTTCACCTTTTCACTGGGCTTTCTGCCGTGGATCTCGATCTATCTCGCTGTGAGTTTCGCGGGCTATGGCTATCTGCGGAAGATCACCCGCGTCGAGGCGCTGGCCGGGCTTTTCATCGAGGTGCTGGCGCTGGCGCCCATTGCCGCCGCCTATCTCTTCTACGTCTCCGCGCATGGCGGTTCGGGCTTCGGCAATGGCGACTGGCTCACCGATCTTCTGCTCGCTGCGACGGGACCGATGACGACCGTGCCGCTACTGCTCTTCACCTTCGGCGCGCAGCGGATCCGCCTGACGACGCTCGGCCTGCTGCAGTATCTCGTGCCGACCATGTCTTTCGCGATCGCCGTCTGGCTCTATGACGAACCTCTCGGGCAAGGGCAGATGGTGACCTTCGGCCTCATCTGGGCGGGGCTTGCGATCTTCAGCGCCGATACGTGGCGGCGCGAGCGCGAATTGCGCCGTGTTGGCGCCGTAGCCTGACCCGACCCTCAGGGTTCGATCGGCGTCATCCAGTCAGCCGTGATGCCGGCGGGATATTCGAAGCCGAGGCCGGGTGCGAGCCATCCCTTCGGCGAAACAACGGGGAGCTTGCGGCCGCAGAAATACCCGCCCCACCATGAAAGCGTGCTGTTCGAGACGATGCCGCCGTCGCAAAGCGTCATGAGCCCGAAATCCTCATAGACATCGGCGCCCTCAAAAGCATGCATTCCGGGCAAATCCGGCGCGACGGACGCAATCTCGTCGCTGAGGAGAATGAATTGTGTATCCGGTGCCGCATGGCGGATGAGCGAGACGCCACGCCGGAAATAGTCGAGATCGAGCAATGGCGATCGCCCGAATATCCGCCAGCTCTTGTAGTCGCCCCGCCTGACATGGACGAAGGCGCGGGGGCCCGGCGGCAAGGAGGCGATGAAGGCGCGCGGCCTCGCAAGATGCGGCTCCGCGAGGCGGAAGGTCGCGTGGTTCGCATAGGCGGCGTTCTGGAAATATCCCTTGTCGATATAGATGAGCCGGTCGAAGAGGCCGTTTCGCCGCTCCACCGTCTCGCCCGCGAGGAGATAGCTTTCTCCCGCCGCCTCGTAGCGCTGCTTCCCTTGCCGGTAGCCGGTGACGACGCGAAGGTCGACGGCTGCGCGGCCGAGCAGGCGCAACAGCCGCTTGAAGTGACGCCGGGGCCGCGTATTGCGGATGTTCGTAAGCCGGTAGCGATCCCAGACAAAGCCTGCGAGCAGGTCTTCCATGCCGAGAGTGACGAGCCGGTCGCCTTCCTCGAGCACGCTGTCGAGAAACGCGGCCTGAAAGAGCTGGTTGCCGAGACGCCCGTCTGCGGTGAAGAAGGCGGCCCTGCCGGATCGCATCGAGGTCATAGGGCCGCCTCGATACGCGGCAGAATATCTTCCACCTTGTCGACCACGGCATAGATGCCGCGAATGTTCGAGCGCGCGAAGCCGGATTTGATGATGTGGTCGAAAAGTTCGACCAGCGGGTCCCAGAAGCCATTGAGATTGGCGAGGATGATCGGCCTGCTGTGCCGGCCGAGTTGCGCCCAGGTCAGCATCTCCACCACTTCCTCCAGCGTGCCGATGCCGCCGGGCAGGGCGACGAAAGCATCCGAGCGCTCGAACATGACGCGCTTTCGGCTGTGCATGCTGTCGGTGACGATGAGTTCGCTCACCGAGCCGAGCTGCACCTCGACCTTCGTCAGGAATTCGGGAATGACGCCAGTCACCCGTCCGCCATCGGCGAGCACGGCCTTGGCGACGGCGCCCATGATGCCGATGCTCGCCCCGCCATAGACAAGCTCAACGCCCTGCCTGGCGAGAATGCTGCCGAACGCGGCCGCCGCCTCCATGAGCGCCGGGTCGTTGCCGGCGCTCGATCCGCAATAGACGCAGACGCTTGCGAGCTTGCCGGTGGAGCGCCCGGCCGGGGGAAAAGAGGGCTTCACAGTGGTGCCTTATTTGCAGGGTAAGGGCTAATCTTGCGGTCGCGCCGGTAAAACGTCCCGGCACGGTACGAAATTTACCATGCCTTTTTTCGCGCGATGCGAAAAGGGTTCGGCTGATCAGGGAAGGGGCTGAGGTCGATGCGTAATACCGGATTGCTGGGGGCGGCCATTGCCGTCGTTCTGGCGCTTGTCGTCGGGGGATACTTCTATTTCTTTCACAAGCGCGGGGAAACACCTCCGGCGCCTGCGGAGCAGACAGAGCAGACACGGCCGGAGACGGGCGCCGCAGTCGAGGACAAGGCCGTTCCGACATTCGACATCGTTCGCGTCGAACGCGATGGCTCGACGGTCGTGGCCGGCCGTGCGCTGCCCGGCGCCGAGGTCGAGATCAAGGCGAATGGCGCGGTGGTCGGCACCGCGACGGCCGATGCCAATGGCGAATGGGTCGCCGTTCTCGACAAGCCGCTTCAGCCCGGCGACATCGTCATCACGCTCACGGCGCGGAACCCCGACGGCTCCACGCGCGACAGCGTCCAGTCAGTCGCCGTCAATGTGCCCGAGCAGAAGGACAAGCCCGCTCTCGTCGTCATGTCGGAACCCGGCAAGGCGAGCCGCATCCTGCAAGGCCCCGGCGTTCCCTCCGATGCGGGCAATCTCGTCCTCGAGGCCGTTGACTATGACGAGCGCGGCAATCTCATCATTTCGGGCAAGGCCGATCCCGGCGCCTCGATCCGCGTCTATATCGGCGGCAAGCCGGTGGGCGATGCGGTGGCCAATGCGCAGGGCCATTGGGAGCTGAGGCCGTCGGCCACGATCGAGCCCGGACAATATGCGCTCCGCATCGACCAGATCGATCAGGCTGGCAAGGTCGTTGCCCGTGTCGAGCTGCCCTTCGAGCGCGGCGAGCCGGGCAAGGTTCTGGAGGCGCTCAGGAAGGGCCAGGTCGTCATTCAGCCGGGCAACAATCTGTGGAACATCGCCCGCGATCTCTATGGCTCCGGCTTCCGCTACACGGTGATCTACGAGGCCAACAAGGATCAGATCCGCGATCCGGATCTCATCTATCCCGGCCAGGTCTTCACCACGCCGGCCAGGTGACGCGGGCCCTCGCGGGCTTGCCTTAATCGCCGAAGGCCCTATTTAAAGGGTATCCATCAGGACGCCCCGCCCCGGCAGCATGGCCGGGGCGGGGCGTCTCATTGGCGGCCGGATAGCATGGGGCCGCCCGCATCCAGCTCCGGGAACCTCGAGAATGAGGCATCTGAAGTCATCGGCCGGCGAAGGCGGGGCCCATCCCGTGACCGGTGGAGCTGCGCCTGCGACGCATCGCCAATGGGAAACGCTCCGCACCTTTCTTCCCTATCTCTGGCCCGTGGGCAGGCTCGATCTCAAGGCGCGCGTCGTCATCGCCATGGTGCTGCTGATCGCCTCCAAGGTGGTCACGGTCTACGTTCCCTTCCTCTATCGCGACGCGACCAATCTCCTCTCGCCGAAATCGGCGGCGGGCGCCGTCATCGCCGTGCCGGTCATGTTGATCATCGCCTATGGCGTCGGCCGCATCCTCATGGTGCTGCTCGGCCAGATACGCGACGGCGTTTTCGCCAAGGTGAGCCAGAACGCGGTGCGCGCCCTCGCACTCAAGACCTTCCGCCATCTTCATGCGCTCTCGCTCCGCTTTCATCTGGAGCGGCGCACAGGCGGGCTCTCGCGCGTCATCGAGCGCGGCACGAAGGCGATCGACCTTCTGCTGCGCTTCTCGCTCTTCAACATCATTCCGACGATCATCGAGCTTGCGCTCGTAGCCGTGATCTTCACATGGGCGTTCAACATCTGGTTCACGCTCGTCACGGCCGTCACCATCCTCGTCTATATCGCCTTCACCTTCACGGTCACGGAGTGGCGCACGCGCTTTCATCGCCAGATGAACACGCTCGACACGGAGGCCAACACCAAGGCGATCGACAGCCTTCTCAATTTCGAGACGGTCAAATATTTCGGCAATGAGGAGCATGAGGCCCGCCGCTTCGACCGCTCGATGGAAGGCTATGAGCGCGCCGCGGTGAAGACCACGACCTCGCTCTCGATCCTCAATGCCGGACAGACGGCGATCTTCACCACCGGCCTCACCGCCCTCATGCTCATGGCGGGGCAGGGCGTTGCGGACGGCACCATGACCATCGGCGATTTCGTCATGGTCAATGCCTATCTCATCCAGCTCTATCAGCCGCTCAATCTGCTCGGCACCGTCTACCGCGAAATCCGTCAGGCGCTGATCGACATGGAGACGATGTTCGATCTCCTGGAGATTCCGGGCGAGGTGCGCGACGCGCCCGATGCGCGCCCGCTCGGCGTGCGCGGGGGAGAGATCGTCTTCGAGAACGTCTCCTTCGCCTATGACAAGGATCGCGGCATTCTCGGCAATGTCTCGTTCCGCGTGCCAGCCGGGCGAACCCTCGCCATTGTCGGGCCTTCAGGAGCAGGAAAGTCCACCATCTCGCGCATCCTGTTCCGCTTCTACGACATTGCCGCCGGTCGCGTGCTGATCGACGGACAGGACATTCGCGAGGTGACGCAGGCCTCGCTTCGCGCCGCGGTCGGCATGGTTCCGCAGGACACGGTGCTCTTCAACGACACGATCCGCTACAACATCCGCTATGGCCGGCCGGACGCGACGGATGCCGATGTCGCCGCCGCCGCCGAACAGGCCCAGATCGCCGCCTTCATCGCGCGGCTGCCCAAGGGCTACGACACGGCCGTGGGCGAGCGCGGCCTGAAGCTTTCGGGCGGCGAGAAGCAGCGCGTCGCCATCGCCCGGACGATCCTCAAGAATCCTCCGATCCTCATCCTCGACGAGGCGACCTCCGCGCTCGACACGCATACGGAAAAGGAAATCCAGGCGGCGCTGAAGCGCGTTTCGCAGGACCGCACGACGCTCATCATCGCCCATCGTCTTTCGACCGTGATCGACGCCGACGAGATCATCGTTCTCGATCACGGGCGGATCGCGGAGCGCGGCCGCCACGAGGAACTGCTTGCGCTGGATGGCAAATATGCCGCCATGTGGAACAGGCAGCGCGAGGCCGACGCCGCCCGCGAAAAACTCAAGGAGACGCAGGACGACGCCTCTCCGGCCCAGCGGGCGTCCGGCTCCTTCGAGATGGCCGGAAAGGGCTGAACCCACCCCTCGCTCCCGGCGGCAATCCCGCTTTTTCCTGAATTCCAGAAAAATTCACGACGGTTTTCCGTTCGGAAGGGCGTCATGCTAGAAAGCTCGGCGGTTCCACCGTTTCCGTAAGACGGCCGAACCCACTAGACTGGCGACTTCCCAATTCGATCCGAGACCGGAAAAGGACATATGGACAGCCTGACCTCGATACTGGTGCCCATTCACCGTGAAGGCCACCGCTTCGTCATCATCTTCGCGGCGATCACGGTCGTGCTCTTCATGATCTGGCAGCCGCTTGGCTGGATCGGGGTCGTGCTGACGATCTGGTGCCTCTATTTCTTCCGCGATCCGGATCGGGTGACGCCGACGCGCGAAGGGCTCGTCATCAGCCCGGCCGACGGGGTCGTGAACATGATCACCGAAGCCGCGCCCCCGCCGGAGCTTGGCCTTGGCGAGATGCGCCGCACGCGCGTCAGCATTTTCATGAATGTCTTCAACTGCCATGTGAACCGCTCGCCCATCAGCGGCAAGGTGAAGCGCGTCGCCTATCGCCCCGGCCAGTTCCTCAATGCGAGCCTCGACAAGGCCAGCGACGACAATGAGCGCAACTCGCTCGTCATCGAGCGGGCGGACGGGCAGCAGATCGTCGTGGTGCAGATCGCGGGCCTCGTCGCCCGGCGCATCGTCTGCGACGTGACGGAGGGCCGCGAGCTTCGCGCGGGCGAGCGCTACGGCATCATCCGTTTCGGCAGCCGTCTCGACGTCTATCTCCCCGAGGGCGCCGTGCCGCTCGTCGCGGTGGGGCAGACGGCGATTTCCGGCGAAACCGTGCTTGCGGATTCCATTTCCGTGGAGCCGCATCACCAGTGACGAGGCGTTAAAGGACAAAGGCCCATGGCAAATGTTCCGCCCTTCGGTTCGCGGCCCGATGGCCGCCGGACGATCCGCGAGCGACGCACGCGCCCCTTCGGCCCCGTGCATGTCCGCACGCTGGTGCCGAACGCGCTGACGGTGCTCGCGCTCTGCGCGGGGCTTACCGCCATTCGCTTCGCGCTTGAAGGGCGGTTCGAGGCGTCGGTCGTCGCCATCATCGTCGCTTCGGTCTTCGACGGCCTCGATGGCCGCGTCGCGCGCCTGCTTCACGGCTCGACGCGCTTCGGCGCCGAACTCGATTCGCTGACGGATTTCGTCAATTTCGGCGTGGCGCCGGTGATCGTTCTCTATATCTGGTCGCTGAATGCGATCGGCGGCATCGGCTGGATTGCGGTGCTCGGCTACGCAGTCTGCTGCGCGCTGCGCCTCGCGCGTTTCAACGTCGCGCTGGAAGACCCCGACAAACCGGCCTGGACCGGCAACTATTTCGTCGGCGTGCCTGCGCCGGCGGGAGCCCTGATCGTCATGCTGCCGCTCTACCTCACCTTCATCGACGTTCCGGGCATCAAGGCGCTGCCCATCGTCGTCGCGCTGCATTGCTTCTTCGTGGCGTTCCTGATGGTGAGCCGCATCCCGACCTTCTCCGGCAAGAGAATGGGCATCCGCATCAAGCGCGAAATGGTCCTCCCGATCCTCCTGCTCGTCGGATTATCGGCGGCCGTGATTCTCAATTATCCGTGGATTGCGTTTTCGGGCATCGCGCTCGGCTATCTCGCCTCGATCCCGGTCAGCGTTTCGCGCTATCGCAAGCATCTCGCGCGCACATCGTCCGCCTGGTCGCCGGAGAACGACGATCTGCCGATCGGCTGAAGGGCAGGCTGCCGTCGTTCTGTTCCGGCGATTGGTGCAGGAAGGCTCAGCCGCGATCCGCCGATTGCGGGCGGTGGGTGCCTTCGTTGGATGTGCCCCGGTCGATCCGGACACGGCGGAGCGTGCCGGAAGCATCGAAAATGGGTTCGATGCGCCGCGGCTTGGACATGGCCGCGGGCTGGTCGGGCATCTGGATTTCCGGTGTTGGTCTTTTGTGCTTCAAGGCCGGCCTCCCGATTACTCGATCGTCATGGAATCGCTCAATGCGCGCTTGGGTGCCCGGCGCATGAGTGCATGTATGTGGAGGAGTTTCAGTCGTCCGCTTTCCAGTGCACGGCTGCGCGCGAGCCAGAGGTTTCCCTCTTTCATCAACATGCCCGCTCTTTCGGGCGAAAGTTGGGCACTTTCCAGATGCGCGAGCAGTTGCCGCCATCCGGCCTGAATGAGTGGCACATATGACGCAGTCAGATCGTCGCAAACCTTGATTTCGTAGCGAAGCTCCTGCAGCAGCTCGGCGTAATCCTCGCGCGTGGCGGGCGCGGGCTTGCGCGGTTCGGCCGCGCGCCAGTTCGCCAGCGTTTCGTCCTTGTGAAGCCGATCGGCGAGCACGAAATCGGTGAGAACGAGCGAGCCGCCATCGGCGAGCGCGCGCGACGCTGAAACGAGAAACGCCTTGCGGTCGGCGAAGCAGTAGAGCGCCTCGCGCGCGATGATCGCGGCGTATCGCCCCTCGGGCAGCCTTTCGGCCTCGGGGTCTCCGAATCGGATCGGCGCTTCCTCGCTCATGCCGAGATGATCGGAAGCGTGAGCGCCAGCCGCCGCGAAAAGCGGATCGCGCTCGATCCCCTCGACAGTGACCTTGCGGGTGAGCGCAATGGCGCGCATGCCGCCTCCGAGCCCCGGCGAAACGTCGAGGCAGGGGCGGCCGGCGGGAAAGTTCACGTTCCTGACGAGACCGAGCGTGAAGTCGGCGCCGCCCGGCAGGTTGAACCCTTCACCCCAGAGCATCTGGTTGATATCCACCAGCTCGGGCTG
>NZ_DAOKYX010000010.1:50418-57799 GCF_035325945.1 Parvibaculum sp. | reverse complement strand
GGCATTGCAGGTTTCGCCGCCTTCGCCGCTTTTGTGGGCCTGGCGGGTGCGGCCGCGAGTTCTTCATCATCCGGCGACCGCTTTTCCGGATGCTCGATCAGATATTGCTCGAGCGCCTGACGATGATGATTGCTGAGGCGGCGCATCCTGCGAAAGCGGGCAATCGCTTCCCCTGACATCGCCTCGAGCGACGCGGTGAAGACCTGAACGGACATCGCTTCGAGTTCGGCCGTCCCGACGGTCGCCAGATTGATGGTTGGATTTCCGCTCATGCGCCTTCTGCCGTATTCGCGCCTTTCATCCTGGAAGACGGGTAGGAGGAAAACGGCGCGAACGGCGCATGGACGCCGGCACACGGACAGGCTTCCCCCAAGCTCATTGTTCGCAGCACTGTCTTAACGCCGGGTTTCCATAAAATTCCGCTTTCCTTCGTGCTCGGCTGGTCACGCGAATTGTCACAAGGTGGGACAACGCTCTAGAGTGAGCGCGCTTGTCCGCAGCGCGCCGGGGTGTTTGGTCCCACGCGGGCGGAAGCCGGGGTGGGGGCACGGGGGCAAACGTCATCAAATGGTGATTCTCTATCGCGTGGTGCTTGGAGCGCCGCGAACTGTCATGGCCTTGTGCCTTCTTCTCTGCCTCATCGCGGTGTCGGGGCTGCCGCGGCTGACGCTTTCTTCAGATACGCGGGTCTTCTTCGACCCCAAAGCCGCGGAACTTGCCGAATTCCAAAAGTTCGAGCGGAAATACGGCCAGAACAACAATGTCCTCATGGTCGTCTGGGCCGGCGGCAAGAAGATCACGGACCCGGCGGCGCTTGCCGCCATCGGCGATCTGACGAAGCAGGCATGGAAGCTGCCCCATTCGACGCGGGTCGAATCCCTCACCAACTTCCCCCACGTCACCTCCGACGCGGACAGTTTCGCCGTCGACGAGCTGGTGCCCGATCCCTCCGCCGTGACGCCGGAAGAGGGCGCGAAGGTCGAGAGCATCGCGCTCGCCGATCCGCTGGTGCGGAACCGGCTGATAGCCGCCGACGGCAAGGCGGCGGGCGTCATCATAGATTTCAACCTTCCCGCCGAGGCGTCGCGCGAGGTGCGCGAGATCATCGCCTCGACCCGCGCGCTTGCCGCCTCGATCGAGGCCGCGCATCCGGGCATCGAGGTCAAGACCACCGGCAATGTGATCCTGATGGGCACCTTCTCGGAGGCGGCCGTCAGCGATGCGACCTTCCTCATTCCGGTGAGCCTCGTCGTCACCGGCCTCGTGATGCTGTTCTTCGTGCGCTCGATCAAGCCGAGCCTGGCCATTCTGACCTTGCTCGCGCTTTCGGCGGCTTCGGCCATGGGCGTCGCGGGCTGGCTCGGCTTCGTCATCAATCCGGCGAGCATCGCGGCTCCCATCATCATCATGACGGTCAACATGGCCGCCGCCGTCCGCATCGTGACCACGGCCATGCAATCGCTCGATCAGGGCATGAGCAAGGACGAGGCGCTCAGGGACACGCTGCGCGTCCACCTCAAGCCCGTCAGCCTCATCGCGCTGACAGGGTCGATCGGCTTTCTCTCGATGAACTTCGCCGAGGCGCCGCCCTTCCGCGATCTCGGAAATACCGTCACCATGGGCATCGGCATCGCCTATGTCTTTACCTTCACCTGGCTGCCCGCCTTCCTCTCGCTGATGAACCTCAAGCCCGCCCGCAGCCAGTCGGAACGGGCCATGATCGCGCTCGGCCGCTTCGTGAACCGTTATTATCTGGGGCTGTTCTTCTTCTGCGGCATCGTTGTTGTCGCGTCGAGCTTCTGGCTCCAGAAGATCACGCTCGACGACGACTTCACGCATTATTTCGACAGCCGCTTCGACTATCGCCGCGCCTCGGATTTCGCGGAGGCGCATCTGACCGGGCTCAATCTGGTCGAGTTCGATGTCGGGGCAGGGCGCGACAGCGGCGTTTACGATCCTGCCTATCAGCGCAAGCTGTCGGACTTTGTCGCCTGGATCCGCGCCCAGCCGCATGTCGTCAGCGTGCTGTCAGTCCCCGACATTACCCGGCGCATCAACCAGCAGATCAATGCGGGCAAGCCCGGCGATCACGACACCATTCCCGACAGCGCCGATGCGATTGCGCAATATTTCCTGCTCTATGAGCTTTCGCTGCCATACGGCGCCTCGCTGAACGACCAGATCAACGTCTCGCGTTCGTCGAGCCGCGTCACCGTCATTCTCTCGCATGTGAAATCGAGCGATATCCGCGATTTCAACGCGGCCGCACAGGATTGGCTCGCCGCCAATGCGCCTCCCGCCATGCAGGCGAAGGGAGAGAGCATCAACGTGCTCTTCTCGCATGTCTCGTGGCTCAACATCCGTTCGATGATCGCCGGCACCATCATGACGATGTTCGGCATCGGCATCGTCATCGCGCTGGCGCTGCGAAGCGTCACCTACGGCCTTCTCAGCATATTGATGAACGTGCTACCCAGCATTCTGGGTTTTGGTATATGGGGTCTGCTCTTCGGGCAGCTCGGCCTTGCCGCCGCCGTCATCACCGCCATGACCATCGGGCTCGTGGTGGACGACACGATCTATTTCCTCGTCATGTATCAGGCCGCGCTGAAGCGGGGGTTGAGCCCCAGGGAGGCGATCGACGAAGTCTTCGTGACGGTGGGCACGGCCATGCTCGTCATCACTGTCTCGCTTGCCGTCGGCTTCGGGGTCCTCACCGTTTCCGGCTTCGAGGTCAACCGCTCGCTCGGCGCCCAGACAGCCATCGTCATTCTCGCCAATCTCTTCATCGACTGGCTCATGCTGCCGCCGCTGCTCCGCCTCATGGACCGCAAGCGGGCAACGGTCGCCGTGCCGGCGGCGGGTAGCGCCGACTAATATTTCCCATTCATTTTCCGTGATTCATCTGTGCCGTTGTGGCTGAACTCGAAAAGTAACCTTAACCTTTGGTAAAATTTGCATTTCGTTAGTCTTTATGATCCCTTAATTTCATGTATTGAGTGGTGGTTGGGGCCAGAAATGCGGACTTATGAACAACTGACGGGCGCCGAGGGCCGGCGCATGTTCTATCGCGCCGAGCGGTTCAGGCCGGAGGACCTCTTCAAGGAGGCGGTCCCCGCGGTCTATTTCGACAATGAGCGGGCGGCGCTGAAGAATATCAGCATGACCGGCATCGCGGCGCAGAGCCACGTTCACGACGGTTGGGACGACCGTCTCGGTACGGAAATTCCCTTCGAGCTGCGCGTGGGCGACGACCGCCTCTATCGCGGTGCGGGGCGCATCCGCCGCGTCGAGCCGAGCGGCAGCCGCACCACGGTGGCGCTGGAGTTCACCTCCGGTTTTCTCGATCTGCCAGCCATCGTGACGGAGCACGACAATCTTCTCCTGTCGCGCACGCTGGCCGATCCCGCCTTCGGAACGTCGAACGGCATCCTTCCCGAATTCACGCAGCTCTGTGCCGAGATCGTCAATCTCTTCCGCTCCTACAAGGAGCTTCTCGAGAGCTATGAGGCGCGGCTGACCGCCACGGGCCGCGAGCGCGAGGAAAAGCTGCTCGAGGCGCTGATCGCCTGCGAGGACCGCATGGTCCCCCAGTGGAAGGAACTCTGGTATCGCGGCAGCGATGTTCTGGAGCCGGTCTGGAGCGACCCGGAAATGCTCGCGCGCCACAAGCGCTATGCCGAGCGGGTGCTGACGCCGGATTTCATGCCGGGCGCCGTCATGCGCCGCTGCTACGAGAAGCCGCTCGGCTATCCCGGCGACTTCCAGATCATGAATTATGTTTACGAGTGGCAGCGCGTCGGCAACACGCCCTATGAAAAGCTGCTCCACCGCATCGGCATCGAGACGGGCGCCTGCGTCGGCACGCGGCTGCGCATGACGCAGAAGATTCTCGCGGCTGAAGTCGCGAAGGCCCCCGGCGACAAGCCGATGCATATCGCCAATCTCGGCTGCGGCTCGGCCTATGAGGTTTACGACTATCTGAAGATCGAGAGCCTGCCACGGCCGATCAACGTCACGCTGATCGATCAGGACGAGCGTGCCCTGAGCCATGCCTATGAGCACAGCCACCGGGAGGTGGTGCGCCATGCGGGCCGGGCGAAGATCCAGTGCCTTCAGGCGTCCTTCGCGCAGCTTCTCAAGGCGGGTGCGCTTTTCAAGACACTGCCGCCGCAGGACATTCTCTACAGCCTCGGCCTTTTCGACTATCTCTCGCACCGCCGTGCCCGCGCGCTCGCGCACGATCTCTACGATCAGGTCACGCCGGGCGGCAAGCTGATCATCGCCAATGTGAAGCAGGGCCGGGAAACCTGCCAGTGGCCGCTCGAATTCGTGACCGACTGGAGCCTCATCTACCGCACCGAAGACGATATGCGCGCGATGGTGGAGGGGCTGGATGTGGCGAACATCACGATCGAGGAAGACGCGACGAAGTGCGTCTATCTGATGGTCGTGGACAAACCGGCCTGAGAGGTCAGAGCGCGCTCCAGCGCAGTTCGTCTTCCGGGTTCCGCGCGACGAAGCGGCTCTTGGGGAAGGTCGCGGTGACCGTCGTGCCCTGATCGACGACGCTTTCAAGCTCGATCGAGCCGCCATGGAGCGTCATGATCTTGCGCACGAGCGGCAGGCCGAGGCCGGTTCCCTGATAGGAGCGCGACATCGCGTTCTCCACCTGCACGAAGGGCTCGAAGATCCGCTCCTTGTCCGCGTCCTTGATGCCGATGCCGGTGTCCTTCACCGTCAGCGCGAGGTCGCCCGCGCCGTCGATGCCGATATCGATCCAGACATGGCCGCCCTCCGGCGTGAACTTCAGCGCGTTCGAGGTGAGGTTGATGGCGACCTGATTGAAGAGGCGCGGATCGGCGATGATCCAGGGTATGTCGTCGCGCACGCGGAACGAGAGATCGACGCCGAGTTCGGACGCGCGCTGGCGGAACATCCGCATGGCGCGGTTGAGCGATTCGATCGGGTCGATCGGCTCTTCCTCGAGTTGCAGCTTGCCGGCTTCCGCCTTCGAGATGTCGAGAATGTCGTTGATGATGCTGAGCAGATGCGCGCCGCTGGAGCGGATGTCGCTCGCATAGTCGGCATATTTCGACTGGCCGACGGGACCGAACATCTGGTTGGCGATGATCTCCGAGAAGCCGATGATGGCGTTGAGCGGCGTCCTGAGTTCGTGGCTCATGATCGCGAGGAAATCGTTCTTGGAGCGGTTCGCCGCTTCGGAGCGGCTGAGCAGCCGGTCGGAGCGCATGCGCTCGAGCCTGAGCTGCTCATTGTCCACGAAGCTCCGGCGGAGCTGATACTCCTGAATGTAGTTGATGAAGATGCTGACGCCGATCGCGAAGGCGAGGAAGGCGTTGTTGTTGATCAGAATGTCGGCGGGCGCCGGATTTATTACCAGCACCACCAGCTCGTAGCAGGCGAGCGTGGCGAGCGATATGACGCTTGAATAAACATAGCTCAGCCGCCACAGGCAGTTGCTGTAGCCGATGATGATGATGAGGCCGCCATAATAGAGGTAGTTGCCCGGAGGCTCCGCGAGCGCGATCATCGCCACGACCGCAAGTCCCGGAATCGCCATCGAAAGCGACAGGACGCCCTGATGCTTGTAGGTGAACCACGGAGCGTAGGAGAGGGCGGTCAGGCCGAGCAGCATCGGGCAGGCGATGCCGAAGCGGATGAACCACGCCTGATAGAGTATGTCGGGAACGATATAGGGATCTAGCGCCGCATAGATCGCGAAAATGGCTGCGCCCATCGCGATAGAAAAGCGGGTCAGGCCGATCTGGCGGTCGAAGTTCCTGGCGCTGTAGATGTCCTCGATCTCGGCATTGCGAAAGCGCAGCGTGAGCGCGTTCATCTCGAAATCGGCTGCGCGGTAGCCCGTCAGATCGGTGACGTCGAGCTTCGCGTCGAGGAGTTCACTCGCGCGCTCCTCCCGGTCCCGATGGCCCGAGGCCTGATTGATCAGTTCCGCCATGTGTACCTGGCCGTGTGCGAGGCGGTGCCGAGCCTCCGTCCATGAATAAGACAGAAAGGTCTAATGGACGGTTAAGCGGGATTTACTTCCGGCTAAGGTGCTGATTTTTTTGGAAGATCAGGTTCAGGCGAGCCAGATGAAATGCACGGCCAGCACGGCGCCGAACAGGATTCTGTACCAGCCGAAAACGGCGAAGCTGTGCCTGCTGACGAAATTGACGAGCCAGCGCACGACCACGATGGCGGACAGGAAGGCGGCGACGAAGCCGAGCGCGATCACCGCGCTGTCGTCCGGGTTGAGGATGTGGCGGTTCTTCCAGAGGTCGAGGGCCGTCGCGCCGAACATGGTCGGGATGGCGAGGAAGAAGGAAAACTCCGCCGCCGTCTTCCGGTCGACGCCGAGGGTGAGCGCGCCGAGGATCGTGGCTCCGGAGCGCGAAACGCCGGGGATCATTGCCAGGCACTGGAACAGGCCGATCTTGAGTGAGGTCAGGGGCGTGAGGCTTTCGATGGCGCCGATGCGTGGCTCGGGCCGCCAGCGCTCGATCGCCAGAATGGCGAAGCCGCCGAGGATGAGTGAGGCGCAGACGACGAGTGGGCTGAAAAGAACCTGCTTGATGAAGTCATGCAGCAGAAAGCCGAGCACCGCCGCTGGCAGAAAGGCGATCAGGATGGCGATGGCGAAATTCCGGGCGGCGGGGTCGTCGACAAGCCCGAAGGCAACGCCGAAGAGCTTGCGAGCATAGAGCACGCAGATGGCGAGAATGGCGCCGAGCTGGATCACCACGTCGAAGACGGTGGCAAGCGGGCCGGAAAAGCCGAGGAACTCGCCCGCGACGATGAGATGGCCGGTGGACGAGACGGGAAGGAATTCGGTCACCCCCTCGACGATGCCGAGGATGATGGCTTGAAGAAAAATCTGCTCACTCATGGAAGGGGGCGTACCTGGGCTTTGAGGACGATGGCGCCGCCGAGGCTAGCACAAGGCGCCATGCTCGCGCCTCTCTTACCTGCCATCGCCATTTTACCCATCGCCATTTTACCCAAGGGCTTCGAGCGGTTCATCTCCGGTTCAGCCAGCGGGGATCAATGTGGCGTCTGACGCTGCCAAAATCAGGCGCGCGGCCAAGGGAGGCACCAGATGGTGCATGAAAGAAGTTCGATAAAGCTCGTTTTTGCAACGGCGGTTGCCATCAGCGCTTTGAGCCTGGGCTTGTCGCCGGCCTCTGCCGCCGATTGGCGCGGCGGTCAGCGTGGCTGGCAACAGGCAGAGGAGGGAGGCGACCAGTCCCAGCAACAGCAGGAAGAAGAGCGACGCCAGCGCCAGCAGCAACAGCGCCAGCAGATGGAGCAGCGCCGCCAGAATGACGAGCAGCGCCAGCAACAGCAGCGCCAGCAG
>NZ_DAOKYX010000010.1:0-50318 GCF_035325945.1 Parvibaculum sp. | reverse complement strand
ATGCAGCAGCGCGAGCAGAGGGACCAGCGCCAGTATCAGGGGCAGCGCCAGCGCCAGTTCGAAGAGCAGCAGCGCCAGCGGCAGGAACAGTCGCGCCAGCAGCAGGAGATGCAACGGCGTCAGCAGGGTGAGCAGCAGCGGCAGTATCAGGGACAGCGCCAGCGCGGCGAAGAAAATCGTCAGCGCGCGGATTGGCAGGTCCAGCAGCGCCGTTACTACGAGCAGGACCGCAACCAGCAGCGCGTTCGCGCGCGGCAGGAGCAGGAACGGCGCTGGGGCGATCTGCGCGAGCGCAACTGGGAGCGCGTGCGCGACTGGGGCCCCGGCTTCCAGCGGCGTCAATATTACCGCGGACCGGACTGGAACGACTGGCGCCGCCGCCACTATGTCGAGCGCCCGCGCTATTACTGGAACAATGACCGCTATTCCCGGCCGTGGTTCGACTATGGATCGGTCACCTATATCTCGATCTACTCGCCGACCTACATCATTCCCTACGACGCCTATGACACTTATGGCTCGACCTATTACGGGCCTGTAGCCTGCAACCGCGACGTGGTGGGAGCCATTCTGGGCGGCACGGCCGGCGCCTTGATCGGTGCGCATAATGGCGGCGCGGGCGCGACCATTGGCGGCGCCATTGTCGGCGCCATACTCGGCGGCGCGCTCGGGCAGGCGATCGATATGAGCGATCAGGCGTGCTACGGCCAGGTGCTCGAATATGTGCCGAACAATCAGCCCGTCTATTGGGAGGATAACGGCGCGCAATACCAGGTGACGCCGATGCGCACCTATCAGAACCCGCAGGGGCTCTATTGCCGCGAGTACCAGACCTCGATCTATATCGACGGCTATCCGCAGGATGCCTATGGCACCGCCTGCCGCCAGCCCGACGGTTCATGGCAGATCGCCGACTGAGCCGATGATCGGTGGCGCCGGTCCGTAAATGCAAAAGCCGCATCCTCGGATGCGGCTTTTGTCGTTTGCAGTCCCTGTCAGGGCGCGTCAGCTATCGCGGCGGCCGGTGATCCTCGAGACGTCGCGCACCGCGCCGCGCGCGGCGCTCGTCGTCATGGCGGCATAGGCCTGAAGCGCGGCCGAGACGCGGCGCTTGCGCTGTTCCTTCGGCTGCCATCCGGCCGCGTCCTGCGCCTCACGGCGCGCGGCGAGCACCGCATCATCCACCGCGAGGTGAATCTTGCGGTTCGGAATGTCGATCTCGATCCGGTCGCCGGTCTCGACGAGGCCGATCGTTCCGCCTTCTTCCGCTTCCGGCGAGACATGCCCGATGGAAAGGCCGGAGGTGCCGCCCGAGAAGCGCCCGTCGGTGATGAGCGCGCAGTCCTTGCCAAGGCCCTTCGATTTCAGATAGCTCGTGGGGTAGAGCATTTCCTGCATGCCCGGCCCGCCGCGCGGCCCCTCATAGCGGATGACGACGACTTCGCCCGCCTTCACTTCGCCGGTGAGGATGCCGGAGACGGCCGCGTCCTGGCTTTCATAAACGCGCGCCGTGCCGGAGAAGACGAGGATCGATTCATCGACGCCCGCCGTCTTCACGATGCAGCCTTCCTCGGCGAGGTTGCCGTAGAGAACGGCGAGGCCGCCATCCTTGCTATAGGCATGGGCGACATCGCGGATGACGCCGTTCTCGCGGTCGAGGTCGAGCGCATCGAAACGCCGCGCCTGCGAGAACGCCTCGGTCGTGCGCACGCCGCCCGGCGCCGCGCGGAAAAATTCGACGGCGCGCGGGTTCTGCGTGCGGCGCACGTCCCAATGGTCGATCGCCTCTCCGAGTGTGGGACTGTGAACCGTCGAGACATTGCGGTGTACGAGACCGGCGCGATCGAGCTCGCCGAGAATGGCGAAGATGCCGCCCGCGCGGTGAACGTCCTCCATATGCACGTCGGAGCGCGCCGGCGCGACCTTGCAAAGGTTCGGCACCTTGCGAGACAGGCGATCGATATCGCGCATGGTGAAGGGCACGCCGCCTTCATGCGCCGCCGCGAGAAGATGCAGAACCGTGTTGGTCGAGCCGCCCATGGCGATGTCGAGCGACATCGCATTCTCGAAGGCGGCGAAATTCGCGATGTTGCGCGGCAGAACGCTCTCGTCGTTCATCTCGTAGTGACGCCGCGTGATCTCGACGATGAGCCTTCCCGCCTCGAGGAAAAGCCCCTTGCGGTCGGCATGGGTGGCGAGCGTCGAGCCGTTGCCCGGCAGCGAAAGGCCGAGCGCCTCGGTCAGGCAGTTCATCGAATTGGCGGTGAACATGCCCGAGCAGGAGCCGCAGGTGGGGCAGGCCGAGCGTTCGATGACGAGGCTTTCTTCCTCGCTCACATTGTCGTCGGCAGCAGCGACCATCGCGTCGATGAGATCGACCGCGCGCTCCTCGCCCTGCCAGGTTACCTTGCCCGCTTCCATCGGTCCGCCGGAGACGAAGACCGTCGGGATGTTGAGGCGCATCGCGGCCATCAGCATGCCGGGCGTGATCTTGTCGCAATTGGAAATGCAGATCAGCGCGTCGGCGCAATGCGAATTCACCATATACTCGACGCTGTCGGCGATGAGGTCGCGCGAGGGCAGGCTGTAGAGCATGCCGTCATGGCCCATGGCGATGCCGTCATCGACGGCGATGGTGTTGAACTCCTTGGCGACGCCGCCGGCCTTCTCGATCTCGCGCGCCACCAGTTGCCCCAGGTCCTTGAGGTGCACATGGCCAGGCACGAACTGGGTGAACGAATTGGCAATGGCGATGATGGGCTTGCCGAAATCGCTGTCCGTCATGCCTGTGGCGCGCCAGAGGCCGCGCGCGCCCGCCATGTTGCGGCCATGGGTCGATGTACGTGAACGATAGGGAGGCACGGGTCCAAATCCTTTCGTCTGGAGCGAGGGGCCGAGGCCCTGGGAGAGGGCGCGGCCGACGGGCTCGAATTGCCGGAATGGCGTCTTTTATCCGGCTGTGCCCCAATAGACAAATCCCGCGTTCGCTTTCTCAGGAGCGGGCAAGGGGCACCTCTGGGCCTCATCGGAGACGCCGCTGAGGAAGATGGGCTGAGCGCTACCCACCATCGGCGGACGGGGCGCGAAATGCCATGTGCGCTTTCAAGGGCAGGGCGCGGTCATGGCGCGTGCGGACGATCGGGGGGCAAGGTCGGTAGCGTTGCGGATTGGCGAGGCGCTCGCTTGGCTATCGCGATAGGGTGAAATTGCCGTCATGGAGCCAAATTGCGGGGTGCTGGCGTCATAAAAAGAGGCTAGCATTGAACGCGGATGGGGGGGGATGAGGCTCGCACTTGTGCGCTGGAGCGGGCAATTGCAAGCCTCGGCCGCCTTTATCTCGGAGGCAGGGAACTGCCTTCATCTGAAATGAGGCTGAAACGGAGCTTCTCATGATTGGAAAAATCGGGACGGGACTCGTCGCGATGGCCGTCGCCGGATTGATCTCGGTGGCCGCGCATGCCGAGGACAAGGTCCTCAACATCTACAACTGGTCCGATTACATCGCCCCGGACACCGTGGCGAAGTTTGAAAAGCAGACCGGCATCAAGGTGCGTTACGACGTTTATGATGGCAACGAGACGCTCGAGGCAAAGCTCATGGCCGGCCATTCCGGCTATGACGTCGTCGTGCCGACCGCCTTCCCGTTTCTCGATCGCCAGATCAAGGCCGGCGTCTATATGAAGCTCGATAAGAGCAAGATCCCGAACTACAAGAATCTCGATCCGAAGCTCATGGCGCGCGTCGCCGCCGCCGATCCCGGCAACGAGCATGCCGTGATCTGGATGTGGGGCACGGACGGCGTCGGCTACAATGTGAAGGCGGTTGAGAAGGTGCTGCCCAACGCGCCGGTCAATTCGCTCGACATGATCTTCAAGCCGGAAGTCGTCTCGAAGCTCGCCAAGTGCGGCGTGACCATGCTCGATTCGCCAACCGACGTGATCCCGGTCGCGCTCAACTATCTCGGCCTCGATCCCAATTCGCAGAAGCCCGAAGACCTGCAGAAGGCTCAGGACCTGCTGATGAAGATCCGGCCCTACATCAAGTATTTCAACTCGTCGCAATACATCAACGATCTCGCCAATGGCGACATCTGCGTGGCCTTCGGCTGGTCGGGCGACGTTTTCCAGGCGGCGAACCGCGCCGTCGAAGCCAAGAACGGCATCGAGATCAAATATTCGATTCCGAAAGAAGGCACGCTGATCTGGTTCGACACGATGGCCATCCCGAAAGATGCGCCGCATCCCGAGCTTGCCTATCAGTGGATCAACTTCGTCCTTCAGCCGGAGATCGAGGCGGCGAACTCGAATTATGTCGCCTATGCGAACCCCGTTCCGTCTTCCAAGCCGCTGGTCGAAGAGACCGTGCGGGACGATCCGAACATCTATCCTTCCGAGGAAGTGATGGATAAGCTGTTCGCCGTTCCGACCAAGTCGGAGAAGTTCACTCGGCTCCAGACGCGCGCCTGGACGTCGATTCGGACTGGACAGTAATCGAGCAAACCCCGGCGGCGCGGCCGCCGGGGTTTCTCATCGCCGGGGGTTCAATGGCGAGCAAAGGCAATACCTCGTGGATCGAAGGGCTGGCGTCATCGCTGGCCCGAATTGGTTTGACGGGCAGGCGCTTCGTCATCGGCGTTCCGCTGATCTGGTTGTCGCTCTTTTTCCTGCTGCCGTTTCTGATCGTTCTCAAGATCAGCTTCGCGACGCAGATCCTCGGCATCCCTCCATATACGCCGCTGTTCGACTGGAGCGGGGGAGGGTGGCTGCCCCGGCTGCAACTGGATTTTTCCAACTACGCCTATCTGTTCGAAGACAAGCTCTACATCGTCGCCTACCTGAATTCGGTCAAGATTGCCTTCTTCGCGACCTGCATCTGCATCCTGATCGCCTACCCCGTGGCCTACGGCGTCGCGCGCGTGCCGGAGAGCTGGCGCAATCCGCTGCTGCTTCTTATCGTCCTGCCGTTCTGGACGTCCCTGCTGCTGCGCGTCTATGCCTGGATCGGCCTTCTCAAGAACAACGGCATCATCAACAATTTTCTGGTTTCCATCGGCCTGATCACCGATCCGCTGCCGATGATGAACAATGCCTTTTCGATCTATGTGGGCATTGTCTATTCCTATCTGCCATTCATGCTGCTGCCGCTCTATGCGTCGCTCTCGCGGATGGACCTCACGCTGCTCGAAGCGGCGGCCGATCTCGGCGCCTCGCGCACGCGCGCCTTCTTCTCGGTCACGCTGCCGCTCTCCATTCCCGGCGTCATCGCGGGCGGCATGCTCGTCTTCATTCCGGCGATCGGCGAATTCGTCATACCCTCGCTTCTCGGTGGCCCGAGCACGACCATGATCGGCCGCGTGATCTGGGACGAGTTCTTTGAAAACCAGGCATGGCCGGTCGCCTCGGCGGTCGCCATCGCTCTCATGCTGTTCCTGGTCGTGCCCATCATGATCTTCCAGCATTATCAGGCGCGTTCGGAGCAGCCATGAAAGTCACCAGCCTCTCGCCCTTCGTGCTGATCTCCATGATGCTGGGCTTCGTGTTCCTTTACGCGCCCATCGTCGTTCTCGTGATCTTCTCGTTCAACGCCTCGCGTCTCGTGACCGTCTGGGCGGGCTTTTCGACCAAGTGGTACGTCTCGCTCCTCACCGACGATCAGGTGCTCGGCGCGGCCTATCTGAGCTTCCGCATCGCCTTCATGAACGCGACGCTCTCGGTCATATTGGGCACCATGGCGGCGTTCGCGCTGGTCCGCTTCGGCCGCTTCTACGGCCGCTCGGTCATGATCCAGTCGATTTCCTCGCGGCTCGTTCTGCCGGATGTCATCCTCGGACTGTCGATCCTTCTTCTCTTCGTGGCGATGCAGAGCCTTATCGGCTGGCCGACGCGGCGCGGCTTCACCACCATCCTGATTGCGCATGTGACCTTCTCGTCCGCCTATGTCGCCATCGTCGTCCAGTCGCGGCTTGCCGGCCTCGACCGCACCTTCGAGGAGGCCGCCTTCGATCTCGGCGCGAGCCCCTTCAACGTGTTTCGCACCGTCACCCTGCCGCTCATCGCGCCTTCACTGGTCGCGGGCTGGCTTCTCGCCTTCATCCTTTCCTTCGACGATCTCGTGATCGCGAGCTTCGCCTCGGGCCCCAACGCCACGACGTTGCCCATGGTCATCTTCTCGAAGGTGAGGTTCGGCATCACGCCGGAAATCAATGCGCTGGCCACGATCATCGTCGTCGGCGTCGCCATCGGCGTCATCTTCGCGGGCAATCTGTTGCAGCGTCAGGCAGCGCAACGCCAGAAATAGGCCACGCAGTTCGCGCGCGCCCCGCGCACCCTTCACTCTGGAAGCGGCATGCAATGACTGCGATGATGCCGCATAGGGCCGTACGTCGAAAAGATATGGCCGTATCAGGAGGGGAGGCACCGCATATGGGCAGCATCGACATTCATTATCAGAGCCTGACGCAGATATCCCGCGAGATCAGAAGGGGCGCTGTCTCGCCCGTCGAGGTGACGCAGGATCTGCTCGGCCGGATCGCGCGTCTGGAACCCCGCCTCCGCAGCTATGCGACCGTGATGGAAGAGGCGGCGCTTGCCGATGCACGCCGCGCGGAGAGCGAAATCGCCCGCGGAATGGATCGCGGGCCGCTGCATGGCGTGCCGGTCGCCGTCAAGGATCTCTGCTTCACGAAGGACGCGCCGACCGGTTCGGGCACCACCATCTATCGCAACTGGACGCCGGATCATGATGCGACCGTCGTCGAGCGCCTGCGCCGCGCGGGCGCCGTCATTCTCGGCAAGCTGCAGCTCACCGAGGGCGCGACCGGCCATCACCATCCGGACATCGTCCCGCCCGTCAATCCGTGGGGTGCCGACCGCTGGACGGGCGTTTCCTCGAGTGGTTCGGGCGTCGCCACGGCGGCGGGCCTCTGCTTCGGCTCGCTCGGCACCGACACGGCGGGGTCGATCCGCTTTCCGTCCACAAGCTGCGGCCTCACGGGGATCAAGCCGAGCTGGGGCCGCGTCAGCCGATATGGCGTGTTTCCGCTCGCGGAATCGCTCGACCATATCGGGCCGATGGCGCGGAGCGCCGCCGATGCCGCCGCGATCCTCGGCGCCATTGCGGGCGCGGATGCGAACGATCCGACCGCGCGGCTCGAGCCAGTGCCCGATTATCTGGGCGGCATCTCTGGCGGCATCAGCGGCCTGCGCATCGGCGTCGACTGGTCCTACGCGACCGACGGCGCCGACGAGGCGGTTGCGGCCGTCATCAGGGAGGCGCTTGCCGTGTTCAGCGAGCTTGGCGCGCGCATCCGCGAGATTTCGGTCCCCTCAATCGCGGGCATTCTCGCCAACGCCCTGACGCTGATGACGGTCGAGGCGGCGGAAGGCCACGCCGCGACCTTCCCCTCGCGCGCAAGCGAGTACAGCCCCGGCCTCACTGGACTCCTCGAGGTCGGGCGCGCGGTGACGGGCGTCGATCTCTTCAGGGCGCAGAAGGAGCGCTGGGCCTTCTCGGGCAGGCTCGCTTCCGTCTTCGAGGATGTCGATCTCATCCTCATGCCAGCGATCATGACGACCGTGCCGACGGTGGATGAGGCGAATGCGGCGATGGCCGACCCGGTTCAGGGCCTGCCTTCGCTCCTGCGCTTCACCGTACCGTTCAACGCTTCGGGAAATCCCTCGATCACCTTGCCGGGCGGCTATGACGCGCGCGGCCTGCCCATCGGCTTCCAGCTTGTCGGGCGGCATATGGCCGAGGACGTGCTCTGCCGCGCGGGCCACGCCTTCCAGCAGGCGACGGACTGGCACACGCGGCATCCGAAGCTCGACTGAAGGAGCGGGCCGGGCGGGCGTTAGGATCGCCCGCCCGTTCGCCCGTCAGTTCATTCCGCAGGCTGAAGATTGCCGGAAATGCTCCGCGCGACCGAGGCCACGACATCGCGATTGTCGTGATCCCAGGGGTGGAAGTCGCGCCGGAAGAAATCGCGCCACGGTTTTCCGAGCCCTCTCAGCGCGCCGCCCTTGCCGAAGAGATAGCGGATGCCGCCGATCCAGAGCCTGGCCTTCGAGCCCTCGTAGTCGCGCAGCATGATGCGCATGTGGCGCAGCGCGTCCCAGAAGAACTGCAGGGTGACGAAGAGCATGATCCGCCGACGCAGATAGTTCGTGCCGCCCACGGCGCGATAAACGTCGAAGGCGACCGCCTTGTGCTCGCTCTCCTCGATCGCGTGCCACTTCCAGAGCGCGACCATTTCGGGATGGGCGCCTTCCAGAAGCTCCGGGCGGCGGAGCAATGCGTCGGCAAGGATCGCGGTCCAGTGCTCATAGGCAACCGTCGCCGCGAGGCGGGCGATGGGCGGCAGGTTCCTGTCCGCCCAGGCTATGCGGTTGCGGATCGGCGCTTCGAGCCTGTCGAGCGGATAGCCACGGGCGGCGCAAAGCGCCTCGTTGTATTTCTGATGCTCGCGCCGGTGGATGGATTCCTGCGCCATGAAGCCACGTATATGGCTTTGCAGCTCGGGGTCCGTGATCTTGTCGCGATAATGCTTCACGGCGTTGATGAACTGCTCTTCGCCAACCGGAAACATGATGGAGAGCGCATTGTAGAAGGCGGTGGGAAAAGCCTCGCCGCCATGCCAATCGGTTGCGAGCACATCCGCGATCCTGAAATCGAGATTGCGCGGCGTGATCGAAACATCGTCGGGGGTGCGGGAAATCTTCTCCGCGCTGGTGGGGCTGCTCATCAGGGGCCTCTTCTGTCGTTCGGTATCCGCAATTTAGGAAAGGCCCGGCATCGTTCGAGGTCGAATCCGGCTAGATTGGGGGTCCAAACTGGCCAAATCGCGCGTGAAGGTATGGAAATGAATGTCCGTCATGGAGTTGCCGGGATTATGAGGCGCGGGTTCGCGCCCGGCGTGCCGGAAGCAACGGCATGACCGCCGGTTCCAAAACTCCCGAAATTTATGTGGATGCCGATGCCTGCCCGGTGAAGGAGGAGGTGCTGCGCGTCGCCGAGCGCCACGGGCTCGGCGTCTATATCGTCAGCAATGGCGGCATGAGGCCGAGCCGCCATCCGCTCGTCCGCACCGTCGTCGTGGCCGATGGCCCCGATGTGGCGGATGACTGGATCGCTGAACGCATCGGGCCTGCGGATATCTGCGTCACCGCCGACATTCCGCTTGCCTCGCGCTGTCTCGAGCGCGGCGCGAAGGTGCTGAATGCCAACGGAAAGACGTTCACGGAGGAAAGCATCGGCATGGCGCTCGCCATGCGCGGCCTCATGCAGCATTTGCGCGAAACGAGCGACATCAGGGGCGGTCCGCCGCCATTCAGCCGCGAGGATCGCTCGCGTTTTCTGAGATCGCTGGAGGAGGTCGTTCAATCGGCGCTGAGAAGCGCAGGTGCACGCGACTAAGCGGCGAAAGCGGGTGGGCGCCCTTCACTTCAACAGGACGAAGCCATGCGATTTGAAGATCTCGCCTGCCCGGGCCGATGAGAGGAATGCAAGGAGCGCGGCCGCATCCTCGTTTCGCGAGGCGGCCGCCAGCGCCGCCGGATAGACGATCGGCTGATGCGTGTCCTCCGGGAAGAGCGCGACGATCCGCACGCCGGGCTCCGCCAGCGCGTCCGTGCGATAGACGATGCCGAGCGGCGCTTCGCCCCTTGCGACGAAGGCAAGCGCCGCTCTCACATTTTCGGCCTGCGCGATCCGGTTCTCGACGCTGGCCCAGACGCCGAGCTTTTCGAGCGCGGCCTTGCCATATTTTCCGGCCGGCAC
This sequence comes from Parvibaculum sp., assembly GCF_035325945.1. Classification (GTDB taxonomy): domain Bacteria; phylum Pseudomonadota; class Alphaproteobacteria; order Parvibaculales; family Parvibaculaceae; genus Parvibaculum. The sequence goes on along the minus strand of NZ_DAOKYX010000010.1, from coordinate 40,544 downwards.
CGCCTTCGTGTCAGCCATGGCGAGCCGACCGGTTCCGAGCGCATGGGCAAGGTCGAAGCCGGGCGCGATCGTGAGCGAGACGCCGGAAGCCTTCGGCGCGATGAGGACGAGCCGGTTCCCGAGAAGGTCGATCCGCGACCTGGCCTTCAGCAGATGGCGGGCATCGAGATAGTCCATCCAGTCGAGATCGGCGGAAATGAAAAGATCGGCCGGCGCGCCTTGTTCGATCTGCCTGGCGAGGAGCGAACTTCCCGCATAGGAAATCCGCGCCGTCTTGCCGCTTTCATGCGCCCATTCCGCTGTCACCGCGTCGAGCGCTTCCTTGAGGCTTGCCGCCGCGAAGACGAGCGGAGGATTGCTTGCCGCCCACGCGGACGCTGCGGGCAGCACGAGAGCCGCGAGGAGGCCGAGCGCCAATCCGATGCCGCGCCATTTCATCAAGGGGTTCGAGCCTCGTTTCTCTGCCTCAAAGCACGAGCTGCGTCTGCGTGACGATGGCGGCGAGCTTGCCGCCGTCGCGGCTGATCCGGGTTTGCCAGACCATGAGCTTCCTCCCGCGATGCACGGGCGTCGAGACGGCATGGGCGGTTTCGCCGAGCGGTATGGCGGCGAGGAAATTCGTCTTGCTCTCGACCGTGGTGGTCGAAGCACCCCGATCGAGATTGAGCACGGTGCCGATGGCGCCGAGCGTGTCGGCGAGCGCCATGATAGCGCCGCCATGCATGATGTCGGGGACGGTGCAAAGTTCCTTGCGGACCGGAAGCCGCGCCTCCACGCATTCGGGCGTCGCGCTGACCAGTTCGAGCCCGAGAAGCTCCGCGAAGGGAAGCGGGGTCTTGCGCAGGCGTTCCATGATTTCGTCCGACATCTCGACCTCGTTGCTGGTGATGTGAATGAGGGACGTTAAGCCCTGAAGCGGAATTGCGTAAGGGCCGGATTCGGTCTGCCCGGCAGGGCCATTTCAGCGGCCGCGAGCCCGGCGGCAACTCGGCGGTTGACATAGTTCTCTTTTGGAACTTACCTAGCCCGAGCACATGGCAGGAGGACAGGCATGACAGCCAGACGGAACGCGACGGCGGCGATCGTGGGGGCGGGCGATTTCATCGGCGCCGCCATTGCCCGGAAGTTTGCGGCGGAAGGCTATCAGGTTGTCGCCGGCCGCAGGAATGGCGACAAGCTCGCGTCGCTGAAGGCGGAGATCGAAGCGGCAGGCGGCGTCTGCATCGCCCGATCGCTCGATGCGCGCAGCGAGGAAGGGATCGTCGAATTTCTCAATGCTGCCGATGCCGTTGCACCGCTCGAAGTCTGCATCTTCAATGTCGGCGCGAATGTGAATTTTCCGCTGTTGGACACGACCGAGCGCGTTTTCCGCAAGGTCTGGGAGATGGCCTGCTATGCGGGCTTTCTGACCGGGCGCGAGGCCGCGCGGCTCATGCTGCCGCACGGGCGAGGCTCGATCTTCTTTACCGGCGCGACGGCGAGCCTCAGAGGCGGCGTCGGCTACGCCGCATTCGCCTCGGCGAAATTCGGCCTGCGCGCGGTCGCGCAGAGCATGGCGCGCGAGCTTGGCCCGAAGAACATCCATGTCGCTCACCTCATCATAGACGCAGGCGTTGATACGGCCTTCGTTCGCGAGCGGATCAAGGCAGCGGGGGGCGAGGATGCGCTGAAGAGCCTCGCGCCCGACCAGCTCATGCATCCGGCCTCGATCGCCGAGACTTATTGGCAGTTGCACAGCCAGAAGCGAGACGCCTGGACGCATGAACTCGATATTCGTCCTTATAGGGAGCATTGGTAATGGTGAAGGTGGAGCACCACTTCGATTTCGGCAGTCCGAACTCTTATCTGGCCTGGAAAATCATTCCCGAAATCGAGAGGCGAACAGGCGTGACCTTCGAGAATGTGCCGGTCCTGCTCGGCGGCATCTTCAAGCTCACCGGCAATCAACCGCCCATGATCGCCTTCGGCAATATCAGGAACAAGCCGCAATATGAGGCGATCGAGATGCAGCGCTTCATCGCGCGCCACAAGCTCGATGCCTTCAGGTTCAATTCCCACTTCCCGGTGAACACGGTGCAGATCATGCGCGGCGCCGTCGTCGCGAAAATGGAAGGTGTGCTGCCGAAATATATGGAGATCGTCTTCCGCGCCATGTGGGAGCAGTCGCTGAAGATGGACGATGCCGAAGTGATCCGCGCGGCGCTAGACGCGGGCGGGCTCGATGGCGCGCATATCATGGCGCGTATTCAGGACACGGACGTCAAGGAGAAGCTGATCGCGAACACGTCGGCCTCGGTCGAGCGCGGCAGCTTCGGCGCCCCGACCTTTTATGTCGGCAATGAGATCTTCTTCGGCAAGGACCGGCTGCGCGACGTGGAAGAAGAGATATTGAAGCAGAAATGAACCCCAGCGGGGCGGCCTGCGGGCCGCCTCGCGGACGGCCGCTCCCATGCCGAAAGGCGGATTTTCGGGGCCGCCATGGGCATGGCGCCGGGCCGATTGTGCGTCTATCATCCTCCTTGAAAGCGGGAGGGGGAGACAATGACCAATCAGGAAATCGTCGCTATCCGGAGCATGCTGGCCCAGTCGGCATTTCCCACGGACATTCACGAACTGCGCAAGGCCTATGACGAGTTGGGCGGCCTGTTTCCGACCGCGGCGGACGTCGCGCTCGATGCGGTAAACGCCAATGGCGTGCCGGCCGAATGGGCGGTGACGCCCGGCAGCGCGCCCGATCGCGTCATCATGTATGTGCATGGCGGCGGCTATGTCATCGGCTCGATCAGAAGCCATCGCCACGTCGTCTCCGAGCTTGGCCGCGCGGCGGGCGCCCGCACGCTCTCACTCGATTATCGTCTGGCGCCGGAGCATCCCTTTCCCGCCGCGGTGGACGATGCGCTTGCCGCCTATCGCTTTCTGCTGGCGCAAGGCTTCGCGCCGGGCAACATCGCCATCGCCGGTGACAGCGCGGGCGGCGGCCTCACCATCGCCACGCTTCTCGCGATCCGCGATGCGGGGCTCGCCCAGCCGGCCTGCGGCTTCTGCATTTCGCCCTGGGTCGATCTCGAGATGAACGGGGAGACGATGAAGACGCAGGCCGCCCGTGATCCGATGGTTCAGAAGGAAGGCCTTCTCGGCATGGCGTCGGCCTATCTCAACGGCGCCGATGCGCGCGCGCCGCTTGCGTCACCTCTCCATGGCGACTTCAAGGGCATCGCACCGCTTCTCATTCAGGTGGGCGCGGCGGAAACGCTGCTCGACGATTCCGTTCGCCTCGCGGCAAGGGCGGGCGCGGCCGATGTCGAGGTGAACCTGCAAATCTGGCCGGAGATGATTCATGTCTGGCACTTCTTCCATCCGATGCTCGGCGCCGCGCGGCAGGCGATAGCAGGCGCGGGCGCCATCATCGCGAAGGCGATGGACAGAAGCGCGAGCGCGGGCAGGGTGGCCTGAGGCTCCCCCACCTTTCTCCCTTCAATCCAGGATCATGCCGATCGAGCCGACAATGCTGCGCGGACGGCGCGGGCCTGCGGCTTCGGCGAACAATCCCTTTTCGAGCGGCGCTTCGAGCATGGCGGTCAGCGTCTGCATGAAGTGTTCGAGTGTGTCGTCCGAACTCCAGCTCGGATGCGGGCGGGAGCGATCCGTCAGCGCCGCCTCGCGGAGCGAGAGTACGCTGCTCATATAGGCGCCCATGAAAACGAAGCGCTGGTTCTTCGCGGCGGCCGGCATGTCGGGCATGAGCCTGCGCAGATGATCGAGGCAGCGCAGATAACCGGAGTTCCACCGCTTCTCCAGCGCATCCATGAAAAGCTCACGATGATTCATGGCGAGCATGGCGATGAAGCGGATATAGGTGTCTTCCTCCTTGCGCGTTTCGCCTGAAAGCCCGATGGAGGGAAAGACGAGCGCTTCCACGGCCTCGCGGACGCTTGAGGGGCCGCCCGACGCTTCCAGCCGGTCGAGAAAATCGTTGCGCCGCTTGTCGATCAGCTTCGCGCCATCGGCCACCAGCTCGCGCACCAGCGCCTCCTTGGTGCCGAAATAATAGCTCAGCGATCCGTGGTTCTTCTGCCCCGACGCCTCGACGATCTCGCGCACGCTCACCCCGTCGATGCCGCGCAGCGCGAAAAGCCGCCGCGCCGCGAGCTTGATCTGCTCGCGCGCACCCGTCTGTGCCTTACGTAACGTCTTCGCCATGCTCAAAGAATGATTTGCCGGAGGGCGCACGTCAATTATATTATCCAAACGACCTAATTCAAGAACGCCGAAAAACAGCAGGGGAGCGCCAAATGTCCGAACTCGATTTCACCGGAAAGACCGTACTCGTCGTTGGCGGGTCGAGCGGCATCGGCAACGGGATCGCGCAAGCCTTCCGGGAAAAAGGCGCCGCCGTCCATGTCTGGGGCACGCGCGCGAAGGCGTCCGATTACACCGCCGCCGAGGGGTCGGACATGACGGGTCTTCAGTATGACCGCATGGACGTTTCCGATTTCGACGCGATCGAGAAATATCAGCCGCCATTCCAGAAGCTCGACGTGCTGGTGCTGAGCCAGGGCACCGTCATCTATCAGCGCGGCGAATTCAGGATGGATGGCTTCCAGAAGGTGATGGACGTCAACGTCAACAGCCTCATGGCCTGCGCCCTCAAGTTCCACGACATGCTCGCCGCAGCGAAGGGCTCGCTCATCACCATCAGCTCCACCGCGGCTTTCCATTCGACGCGCGGCAATCCGGCCTATAACGCATCGAAGACCGGCGCCGTCGGCCTCACGCGCACGCTAGCGGAAGCCTGGGCGAAGGATGGCATCCGCGTGAACGGCATCGCGCCGGGCCTCGTCGATACGAAGCTCACAAAGGTGACGACGGAAAATCCCGACCGCCTTTCGGCGAGCCTTCAGGGCATTCCCATGCGCCGCCTCGGCACGCCGAAGGACATGGCGGGCGTCGCGCTCTTTCTGGCGTCGCCGCTCGCGTCCTATGTGCTGGGCCAGACCATTCCGGTCGATGGCGGTCTCATTCTCTGAATATCGAAATCAGCCGGGGAGGCATTCAATGAATTTCGAACATACCGACAAGGTGAAGACGCTGATCGCGAAGCTCGAAGACTTCATGGATCGGCACATCTATCCGAATGAGCAGGCGCATTTCGACTGGGTGTCCAATCCCGCCAACCTCTGGAAGCACTGGCCGGGCCTCGATGAGCTGAAGGAGAAGGCGAGGGAGGAGGGGCTCTGGAATCTCTTTCTGCCGCATGAATATGGAGAGTGGAGCCCCGGCCTCACCAATCTCGAATATGCGCCGCTGGCCGAGATCATGGGCCGCGTGCCGTGGTCGTCGGAAGTCTTCAACTGCTCCGCGCCCGATACGGGCAACATGGAAGTGCTGGCGAAATACGGCTCGCCCGCGCAGCAGAAGCAGTGGCTGAGGCCGCTGCTCGACGGCGAAATCCGCTCGGCCTATCTGATGACCGAGCCGCAGGTCGCCTCGTCGGATGCGACGAACATCGAAACTGAAATCCGCGCCGATGGCGATGACTATGTCATCAACGGCCGAAAATGGTGGATCTCGGGCATCATGGACCCGCGCTGCAAGCTCCTGCTCCTGATGGGCAAGTCCAACCCGCAGGCGCCGCGCCACCAGCAGCAATCGACCATCATCATTCCGCGCGAGACGCCGGGCGTGCATATCGTCCGCAACCAGTCGGTCTTCAGCAGCTTCAATTCGCCCGGCGGCGAGGCTGAACTGCGGCTCGAGAATGTGCGCGTGCCGAAGTCCAACCTCATTCTCGGCGAAGGCCGGGGCTTCGAGATCGCGCAGGGCCGCCTCGGGCCAGGCCGCATCCACCATTGCATGCGCTCGATCGGGCAGGCGCAGCGCGCATTGGAGATCATGGCGCGCCGCGTCGAAAACCGCGTCGCCTTCGGCAAGAAGCTGTCGGACCAGAGCAGCATCCGCCAGGACATCGCGCGCTCCTATTGCGAGATCGAGCAGGCGCGGCTTCTGACGTTCAAGGCGGCGGATGCGATGGACCGCTACGGCAACAAGGTCGCGCGCGACCTCATCGCGGCGATCAAGATCGTCGCGCCGCAAATGGCGCAGACGGTTTGCGACCGGGCGATCCAGGCGCATGGCGGCATGGGCGTGAGCGCCGACACGCCGGTGGCGGCCTTCTTCACGCTGAACCGTTTCCTGCGTATCGCCGACGGTCCCGACGAGGTGCATATGTCGCAGCTCGGCAAGCTCAAGATCGCCGAATACAACGCGCAGAAGTGAGGTCGCCATGACAGAACCTGTGAGGTCGGTCAGAGGTCTGACTGTGCTGGTGACGGGCGCGGCGAGCGGCATGGGTCGCGCCACCGCCGAGGTCTTCGCCGCCGAGGGCGCCAATGTGGCGGTGACGGATTATTCGGCCGATGGCGCCGAGGCGGTGGCCCGCGCCATCGCCGCATCCGGCGGCAGGGCGAAGGCGTGGCGGTTCAACGTCGCCGACAAGGAGGAGGTCGGCAACGTCGTCGCCGCCATCGCGGCCGAATTCGGCGGCCTCGACATCGTCGTCAACAATGCGGGCATTTCCGGCTTCGCACCCATCGACGATCCGAACTATGACGATGTGTGGGAGAGGCTGCACGCCGTGCTTCTCACCGCGCAGCAGCGCGTCATCCGCGCCGCGCTGCCTTATCTGCGGAAGTCGAAGAGCCCACGCATCGTCAACATCGCCTCGACCGAGGCGCTGGGCGCGACCGCGATGGACAGCGCCTATGCGGCGGCGAAGGCGGGCGTCACCGGCCTCACCCGCGCGCTGGCGGTTGAGCTCGGCAAGGAAGGCATCACGGTCAACTGCATCTGCCCCGGACCGATCCTGACCGGCATGACGGCGGCGATCCCGGACGATCAGAAGGAAGTTTACGCCAAGCGGCGCACGGCGCTCCGCCGCTATGGGCGCCCCGAAGAAGTGGCGCATGTCACCTTGAGCCTTTGCCTGCCCGCCGCTTCCTACATCACCGGCGTCACCATCCCGGTCGATGGCGGGCTCATGGCGCGCAACGCCTGAAACGGGGAGACAGACAACATGAAGGCGCTTCTCTATCAGGGCCCGCGCGACATCCGCTATGAGAGCTTCGACGATCCGAAGCTTGCCGCCGATACGGACGCCATCGTGAAGATGGACAAATGCGGCATCTGCGGCAGCGATCTCCATATCTATCACGGCGAGGGCTTCAGCCCGGACCTCGGTTTCTGCGTCGGCCATGAAGCGGTCGGCGAAGTGGTCGAGGTGGGCCGCGGCGTCCGCCGGCTCAAGGCGGGCGACAAGGTGATGCTCTCGGCGGCGGTCGGTTGCGGCTCCTGCGCCTCGTGCCTCGCGGGCAACATCAACCAGTGCGAAACGGGCGGCGCGGCCTGCTATGGCCTCAGCCATCGCCTCGAAGGCTGTCAGGCCGAAGGCATTCGCGTGCCCATGGCCGATTTCAACGCCCACATCATCCCCGAAGGCATCACCGCCGATCAGGCGCTGATGCTCACGGACAATCTGCCGACCGCCTGGTTCGGCTGCGTCAACGCGAATATCCGCCCCGGCGCGAAGGTCGGCGTCGTGGGGCTCGGCCCCATCGGGCTCATGGCGGTGGAGAGCGCCTTCGTGCTCGGCGCTTCGGAAGTCTTCGCAATCGACCTCGTACCCGAGCGCCGGGCCATCGCCGCGAAACTCGGAGCGACGCCGGTCGACGGCGCGAATGCGCTCGAAGCCGTCGCCGAGGCGACCGGCGGACGCGGCCTCGAAAGCGTGGTGGAGGCCGTCGGCGCCGATGCGACGATCAAGATGGCGCTGATGCTCGCGGGCAAGCGCGGCCATGTGTCCGCCATCGGTGTCAACCAGACGCGGGACTTCGCATTCCCCATGGGCCTTGCCTTCGCGAAGGGGCTGACCTTCCATATCGGCACCTGCTCGGTTCAATCGCACTGGCCGGACCTCGTGCCGCTGATCCGCAATGGCCGCCTGCGCCCGGAAAGGTTCATCACGCATGAGCTTCCGCTCTCCGAAGGCGCGGAAGCCTATCGCCTCTTCGACGCCCGCCAGCAGGGCGTGCTGAAGACCGTCATGGTTCCCTGAGGCAAGTCATGGCGCTCGAAAACTGGACCGATCTCGTCGATCTCGAAAAGCTCCGCGCATGGATGGATGAGGAGGGGCTCGAAAAGGGCGACCTCACCGATGTGGAGCCGCTTGCCGGCGGCACGCAGAACATCCTGCTCAAGTTCCGCCGTGGCGGCCGCAGCTTCGTTCTCCGCCGCCCGCCGCATCGCCCGCATATGAACGGCAGCGAGACGATGCGCCGCGAGGCGCGCGTGCTTGCTGCGCTCAAGGGCAGCGATGTGCCGCATCCGGGCCTCATCGCGGCCTGTCCGCGCGAGGACGTGCTCGGCGCGGCCTTCTATCTGATGGAGCCGGTCGAAGGGTTCAACGCGACGGTCGGCCTGCCGCCGCTCCATGCGGGCGATGCGGATATTCGCCGCCGGATGGGGCTTGCGATCGCCGATGGCGCGGCCGCGCTTGGCCGCGTCGATCATGTCGCCGCGGGCCTCGGCGATCTCGGCAAGGTCGGGAACTATCTCGAGCGGCAGGTTGCGCGCTGGCGCTCGCAGCTCGAGAGCTATCGCGAATATCCGGGCTGGCCCGGACCCGGCGATATTCCCGGCATCGACAGGGTGGCAGACTGGCTCGACGCCAACCGGCCCTCGTCATTTAGCCCCGGCATCATCCATGGCGACTATCACCTTGCCAATGTGATGTATCGTTTCGACGGGCCGGAGCTTGCCGCCATCGTCGATTGGGAGCTGACGACGGTGGGCGATCCGCTCATCGATCTTGGCTGGCTGATGGCGACTTGGCCGGACCCCGAAGGGCGGGGCAGCACGGGCTCGGTCGGCGTGCAACCATGGGACGGCTTTCCGGCCGCGTCCGATCTCGTCGCCCGCTACGCCGAGGGCTCGACGCGCGATCTCTCCGCCATCGAGTGGTATGCGGTCCTTGCCTGCTACAAGCTCGGCATCATTCTCGAGGGCACACATGCCCGCGCCTCGGCCGGCAAGGCGCCGAAAGAAACGGGCGACATGCTCCATGCCTCGACCATCGGGCTTTTCCGCCGCGCGCTGGGCTGGATCGGGGGATAGGGGCGCGGCTCGCGGGTCTGTGCCGGAGTGGCGGACAGAAATCTGGGGATAACCCGTTTCGTCCGTCCCCGGCGTCATATCCCCGCCGCTTTTATCCCAATTAGTCTTCGCGATCCCGTGTGGTGAGCAAGGTCCCCGCCTGTCATGAGGTGGTGGCCGCGTGCTATGCTCGCCGCATTCGAGGAGTTCAGCGAAGGCTCATCCATGAATCTGCTTCCCCGGCTCTCCCTGCTCGCCTTTATTCTTTCCATTTCGCTCATCCTCTCGCCCGACTTGACCGGTGCAGCGGCGCAGGCGGCCGAGGGCAATCTTGCCGTCGCCCGCATCACGCCTTCGGGCGAGGATGTGCCCGCCGAGCGGCAGATCGTCATCGAATTCGACCGGCCCGTCGTGCCGCTCGGGCGCATGGAGCGGACGGCGGCGGAAATTCCCGTCGAGATCGAGCCGAAGCTCAACTGCGAGTGGCGCTGGCTCAATGAAAGCGCGCTTGCCTGCGAGCTCAGGGAAGCGGATGCGCTGAAGGCGTCGACCCGCTACCGCATGACGGTCAATCCGGGGATCAAGGCCGAGGATGGAACGACGCTGGCCGGGCCGTTCCGCCACGAATTCGTGACCATGCGTGTGGCGCTCGACCGGGCCGAGTTCTCCGAATGGGCGGGGCCCGGCGAACCGGCGGTCCTCGTCACCTTCAATCAGCCGGTGCGCCGCGACACGGTGGTGAACCGCCTCGAATTCTCATGGAAGGGCGACAAGGCGGGCACGCGCGCCGTTCATGCCTCGGAGGGACCGGACTGGTCGAAGGCGCCGGACGACGCGCTGGTCAAGGTGGAGCGCGAGCCGGGAATTGTCGGCTTCTTCCGGCGGATTCTCGCCTACTTCCCGTGGTTCCGACCGGAATCCGTTCCTGGGACGGAGGAATGGGCGCGCCGCGCATGGCTGGTGATGCCGAAAGCGCCGCTGCCGCTCGACACCGAGGCCGAACTCGTCATGCATCCGGGGCTCGTTTCGGGCCTTGGGCCGGAGCGCAGCGTCATCGACCAGTCGGTGCAGGCCTTCGCGACGTTCGGCGATTTCCGTTTTGCCGGGTTGAAATGCACGCGGAACGATGGCACCGAACTCGTCATCAGGCCGGACGAGGCGAACCCGCCGGCGGGAGCCTGCGGCCCGTGGAATCTCGTCCGGCTGCTTTTCACATCGCCCGTGCGCGCGAAGGAGATCCGCGATCATGTCCAGCTCTCGCCCGATCTGCCGAAAGCCGATGCCGAGAGCGATCCCTGGGCCAATGTCGATCCCGAGCAGACGGATGGCTATTACAACTGGAAGGGTCGCCAGAAGGGCGACGAATATTCGGCGCGCTTCCCGGTCTATCTGCGCTCGGACCGCGATTACGAGGCGTCGCTGAAGCCCGGCGACAAGGGCTCGATCGTCGATATTTTCGGCCGCAAGCTCCAGGGGCCGCTGTCGGTCCGCTGGCGTATGGACAACCGGCCGCCGAATTTCGAATTGCCAAACGGTATTGCCGTTCTGGAAAAGGGCATCGACAGCGAGGTGCCGCTCTATGTCAACAATCTGACGAGCCGCGACTTCACCTATTCCCGCCTGCGGGTGAGCGGTATCGAGAACGGTCTTGCCGCAAGCGAGAAGCTCGATCCGATCCGCAACGTGCAATATGCGGTTCCCTTCGGCGTGCGTGAGATGCTGGAAGGGCGCTCCGGCGCCATTCTCGGCAAGCTCTCGACGACGCCGAAGCTCCCATATGAAAAGTCCGGACTTCTCTTCGCGCAGGTCACGCCCTTCAGCGTGCATGTGAAGGTCGGCCACTTCAACACGCTGGTCTGGGTCGCAGATCTCGCGACCGCCGCGCCCGTGGCCGGCGCGCGGGTGATGCGCTACCGCGACCCGGCGCTGAGCGCCGCCGTCTGCGAAGGCACGGTGCCGGCGAAATGGAACGAGCCGGAGCGCGTGGAGGCCACGGCGACGACCGATGAGAACGGCCTTGCCGTTCTACCCGGCGTTGCGCCGGAGCCGGGGGTCTATCAGTCCGTTTGCGACAAGGCGCTGACGGTCCGCGTCGAGAAGGGCGACGACCTCGCGCTGCTGCCGATCAACTATCAGTTCGAGGCCGATACCTATCGCGCTTCCGGCGAGCAGGTGTGGCCCATGGAAATGTCCGCGCAGGAGCATATGCGCGTCTGGGGCACGACAGCGCAGGGCGTCTATCGCGCGGGCGACACCATTCAGTACAAGATATTCGTTCGTGGACAGAGCAATGAGGGGCTCGTGGCGCCGCCGCCTTCGATCTATCGCCTCCAGCTCGTCGATCCGACCGGCAAGGTCGTAGCGGACATCAAGAAGATCGCGCTCAGCGAATTCGGCGCCACGGACGGCAGCGTGACTGTGCCGAAGACGGGCGCGGTCGGCTGGTACAAGTTCCGCCTGCTGCAGAAGCTGAACGCGAATGCGAAGGACGAGACGGACGGATCGGAGGATGGCAGCGGCACGGACGCAACGGCCGAGGGCGCGCTTCCTTCCGGCTGGTTCGCCTGGAGGGCGATGCAGGTGCTCGTCAGCGATTTCACGCCCGCATCCTTCCGTGTGACCACGAGCGTCAATGGCAAGGTGTTCGGGCCTTCCGCGCCGGTCGAGGTCGAGGGCAAGGCCGAGCTTCACTCGGGCGGGCCCTACACCAATGCGACCGCGCGCATCACGGCGATGTTCGCGCCGCGCCCCATGTCGTCGGCGCATCCCGTTGCGGCGGGCTTCGACTTCTCGCGCAGCGATCTCGAAACCTCGAGCTACGAAAGGATGATCGCCCAGATCGAACAGCCGCTCGACGCCGGGGGTATTGCGAAAACCACGATCGCGATCCCCGATCAGGGCAACGACGTTTACGGCGATCTCACCTTCGAGGCGGCCGTCATGGACGATCGCGGCAAGAATGTCGCCAATGCGGTGGAGGCGACTTTCGCCGCGACCGACCGCTTCGTCGGCCTCAAGCCGAAGGAGTGGCTCTATCAGGCAGGCAAGCCCGCGACCTACAGCTATATCGTCGTCGATGAGAACGGGACGCCGGTGAAAGGCGCATCCGTCGATCTCAAGATCGAAATGAAGAAGGTGACGGCGGCGCGGGTGAAGTCCGCGGGCAATGCCTATCAGACCGTCTACAATACGAGCTGGGAGAAGGTGGGCGATTGCCAGGGGACGCCCGAGGCCGTGCCCGCCGAATGCAGCATCACGCCGAAAGAGGCGGGCGAATATCGGATCACCGCGACGGTCAAGGGCACGAAGGGGAAGACGCATATCGCTACCAGCGATTTCTGGGTGGTGGGCGCCGAGGTGGTGCTCTGGGACGGCGGGCCGGACACGGCCTTGCAGATGTTCCCCGAGAAGTCGTCCTACAAGGTCGGCGAGACGGCGCGCTATCTCATCAAGAACCCCTATCCGAATGCGAAGGCGCTCATCACCGTCGAGCGCTACGGCGTCATCGACCGCTTCGTCGAAACCTTCACCACCTCGACGCCCATCGTCGAAATTCCGGTGAAGCCGGAATATGCGCCGGGCTTTTATGTCTCGGTCGTTCTCATGAGCCCGCGCGTCGACAAGCCGCTCGACGAGAACATGGTCGATCTCGGCAAGCCCGCCTTCCGCATGGGCTATGTCGCCGTGCCGGTCATCGATCCCTACAATCTGCTGTCGGTGAAGGCCGCGGCCGAGCGGGCGGACTACAGGCCTGGCGAAAAGGTCAAGGTCGCGCTCCATGCCGCGCCCCTGCATGAAACGAAACAGGAGCCGATCGAACTCGCCGTTGCCGTGCTCGATCAGGCGGTCTTCGATCTCGTGACCGGCGGCAAGGCCTATTTCGATCCCTATAAGGGCCTTTACCGCCTCGATGGGCTCGACGTGCGCAACTACAACCTGCTGCTGAAACTCGTCGGCCGTCAGAAATTCGAAAAGAAGGGCGCCAATCCCGGCGGCGATGGCGGCGCGGACTTCAAGTTCCGCGAAGACTCGAAATATGTGGCCTATTGGAACCCTTCGGTCCGGCCGGATGCGAACGGCAATGCGAGCATCGAATTCGACGCACCCGACAATCTGACGGGCTGGCGCGTTCTCGTCATCGGCGCGACGCCGACCGATCGCGTCGGTCTTGGCGAAGGCGACTTCAAGGTGAACCGGCCGACGGAGATCCGGCCCGTGATGCCGAACCAGGTCATGGAAGGGGACAAATTCTCCGCCGGGTTCAGCGTCATGAACCGGACGGACAAGAAGCGGAAGATCGCCATCGAGATCGCGGCGAACGGCACGCTTGAAGGCGAAGCGCCGCAGAGCCTGAAACGCGAGGTCGAGCTCGATCCCTATCAGCGGACGACCATTTTCATGCCGCTGGCGGCGGGCCGCGTCGCGCTGAAACGCGATGTGGGCAAGGGCGAGATCGCCTTCAGGGTCACGGCCGGAGATGAAACCGACCGCGACGCCTACGCCTATGCGCTGCCCGTCGGGAAACGGAACGGCCTCGTCAACGCCGCGCTCTACGGCACGACGGACAAGGACGATGTGACCGTGCCGGTTGCCTTTCCCAAGGCGATGAGGTCCGACGCGGGCGACCTTTCCGTCATATTGAGCCCGACAGTCGTGACCGATGTGGCGGGCGCCTTCCGCTTCATCGCCGATTATCCCTTCTTCTGCTGGGAGCAGCGGGTGACGAAGGCGGTGATGGCGGCGAACTATGCGGCGCTCGAAAGCTATCTGCCGGCCGACATGAAATGGCAGGACGCGGCGAATGTGCTGAAAGAGATGGTGGCGAGCGCCGCCGACTATCAGGCGCCGAATGGCGGCATGGCCTATTGGGTGCCCTCCAGCGAGCGCGTCGATCCCTATCTCTCCGCCTATACGTCGCTTGCCTTCGGCTGGCTCCGGCAACGCGGCGTCGAGATACCCGAGGCGGTGGATGCGAAGCTCCAGGACTATCTGGGGGAGTTCCTGCGGAGGGATGTAGCGCCCAAATATTACTCGCAGAACATGACGGCCTCGGTGCGCGCGGTTGCACTCGCCGCGCTCGCCCAGCGCGGGAAGGTGACAGAGAGGGACATCGAGCGGCTGCGGCCGCAATTCAAGACGATGGGCCTCTTCGGCAATGCCATGGCGCTGCAGGCGGCGCTTTCGCTTGGCGATGCAAGCGGCGGCAAACTCTCGGACGAGCTTGCCGAAATCATTCTGGCCCATTCGAACCAGACATCCGGCAAGTTCCTTTTCAGCGAGGAGACGGGCGAAGGCTTCAACCGGATTCTCTCGACGCCGATGCGCGACAATTGCGCGATCCTTTCGAGCCTCGTTGCCTATGGAAAGCGGGAGGACCAGAAGGGGCGCATCGAGAACATGGCGTTCAAGCTCGTGCGCGCCATTTCGCAGGGGCAGAAGTCGCAAGGCTACTGGGCGAATACGCAGGAGAACATGTTCTGCACCAATGCGCTCATCGATTATGCCTCGGCTTATGAGCGCGTCGCGCCCGATATCAAGGCGACGGTGACGCTCGATGGCGAGCCGATGGGGAGCGCCGAGCTGAAGGGCGTCAAGTCGGCGCCCGCGACGCTGACGCACGAAATCGGCGCGGGCGATCCGGGCCGCGAGGCGAAGGTCGGGATCACTCGCGAGGGTGATGGACGCCTCTACTATGCGACGCGGCTTGCTTACGCGCCGACGGACATCTCGTCTTCCGCCGTCAATAGCGGCATCGAGGTGCGGCGCGAATATAGCGTCGAGCGCAACGGCAAATGGGAATTGCTCGGCGACAAGGCGGAAATCGCGCGCGGCGAACTTGTGCGCGTCGATCTCTATCTCTCGCTGCCGGCGGCGCGCGCCTTTGTCGTCGTCAACGATCCGGTGCCGGGCGGGCTCGAACCCGTCAACCGGGATCTGGCCACGGCCTCGCGCGTCGATGCGGCGAAGGCCGAGATCCAGCGGCCCGAAGGAAGCTGGTGGAACCGCTACAAGGACTGGATCGAATATGCCGCGAGCTACTGGTCCTTCTATCATCAGGAACTGCGCCACGACAGCGTGCGCTTCTATTCGGATTATCTCGACGCTGGTAACTATCATCTGAGCTATGTGGCGCAGGCGATCGCGACGGGCGAGTTCCAGCGTCCGGGCGTCAAGGCCGAGGAGCTTTATGACCCGGACGTCTACGGCCTCGGCGTGCCGGGAAGCCTTGTCGTGAAGGAGAAGCCATAAGCCATGCGCTGGCTCGTCTGGAGCTGGATAAATCTCGAATGGATGCCTCCAAGACCGAATGAATGGTCTTGGCGGCGCTGGTCGGGCTTCTGCCTCGGAGCGCTCGTGGCGGGGCTCGCGGTGGCGACATGGGCGGGGCTTGCCGATGAGCGCGCCCTGTCGCTCGGCCCCCGCGCCGCGCCCAACATCCTGCTCGACCGGCACGGGAAAATACTGACGGAGGAGGCGGGCGACTGGAACATCCAGAACCAGGTTCCGCTCTACCGCGTGCCGCGGCGGATGCAGGAAGCGGTGCTCATCGCCGAGGATCGCCGCTTCTATGCGCATCGCGGCGTGGACTGGCTGGCGCGCGCGCATGGGCTCTGGCAGGGCCTGCGTTCCGGCCGCAATGTGCGCGGCGCAAGCACCATCACCGAGCAGGTGGTGCGGATGATCGTGCCGAGGCCGCGCACGCTCTGGTCGAAATGGCTCGAAGGATTCGACGCGCGGCGGCTCGAGGCGCGCTACCGGAAAGCGGATATTCTGGAATTCTATCTGAACCAGGTGCCCTACGCCTCGAACCGGCGCGGTGTCGCCAATGCGGCGCGTTACTATTTCGACCGCGACCTCGACACGCTCGACACGCGCGAGATGATCGCGCTTGCGATCCTTCCACGCGCCCCTTCGGGCCTCGATCCCTATCGCGGCGGCGCGAAAATCCTCGACCGCCGCAGCATTCGCCTGGCCACCGCCATGCGGCGCGCAGGCGTTCTGTCCGCCGGTGAGTGGGAGCGGGCGATCGACGCAAATCTCGATCTGCAGCCACCGCCACGACGCTCCGCCATCGGACATTTTCGCAACTATGTCGAGCGGCAGCTGAAAGCCGAGGCGTCGGCGGCGGCGGGACCACGCCGCGTGGCGACAACGCTCGACGCGGGACTTGTCGACTTCGCGCAGGACCTTCTCGACCAGCGGCTGGCGAGCCTTGCGCCGCGCCGCGTCCATAATGGCGCGGTCCTTGTCGTCGATCACAGGAGCGGCGAAATTCTCGCCTGGGTCGTGGCGGGCGCTGACGCGGCGGGCGCGACTCCCGGCCGCTTTCTCGACGCCGTGCTCATTCCCCGCCAGCCGGGCTCGGCGCTCAAGCCCTTTCTCTATGCCGCAGCCTTCGATGCTGGCTGGTCGCCTGCCGTGCGTATGGAAGACGCGCCATATTCGGAGGCCGTCGGCACGGGGCTTCATCGCTTCAACAATTACAGCCATCAATTCTATGGCGAGGTGAGCGTGCGTCAGGCGCTCGGAAATTCGCTCAACATTCCGGCCATCCATGCGGTGAATTTCGTCGGGCCGGACCGCTATCTCGATTTCCTGCGCGGGCTCGGCTTTGCAAGCCTGACGCGAACGGCGGGCTTCTATGGCGATGGGCTCGCGCTCGGCAATGGCGAGGTGTCGCTTCTGGAACTCGTGCGCGGCTATGCGGCGCTTGCCAATGGCGGGGTGCCTGTGCGGCTCAGGGCGATTGCCGACGCGCGGCCGATGCCGAACGGTGCCCGCGTGATGAGCGCCGAGGCGGCGACGATGATCGGCAATGTGCTCTCCGACCCATGGGCACGCGTCATGGAGTTCGGCCGCTACTCGACCCTGAACCTGCCGGTGCAGACGGCGGTGAAGACCGGAACCTCGACGGATTATCGGGACGCCTGGTCGGTGGGGTTCGACAGCCGCTATGTCGTCGGCATCTGGATGGGCAATCTCGACCAGACGCCGACGGACGGCATCACGGGCTCGACGGGCCCTGCGCTCGTGCTGCGCGGCCTCCTCGCCTATCTCAATCGTGATGGGAACACGAAGGCGCTGCCGCTCGCCGACGATCTCGTGCTGTCGGACAGTTGCGCCTATGGCCAGAGCGGTTGCGAACAGATTTTCGACTTCCATGCAAAGGGCGGCGCCCGCCTCGCGGCGACGCGGGGGCAAGTGGCCGGTCCCTCCATGCTGAGCCCGACGCCCAATCTGCGCCTCGCCTATGATCCGCGGTTGCCCAGCGACCGCCAGCTCTACCGCTTCGCGCTTGCCGGCGTGGACGGGCAGGACGAGGTGACATGGCTCGTCAATGGCGAGGTTGCCGGCAAGGGCAGGGGCGGCGAATTCATGTGGCCCGTCAGGCGCGGGAGCTATGCCGTCGAAGCGCGTGTCGAAACCCCGGGTGGACCGCAAACGGTTGGCCCCGTCGCCTTCACCGTGCGGTGAGGCGCATTTCAGCTATCCGCGAGCACGCCCCGCAGCAGCGCCCCATAGAAGCGCTCCTTCAGGCCCGAGGGCTGGTCGAGCCCCATGCGGCCGAGCGCGATCCGCGCATCGGGTGAAAGTTCCGGCCCGGCCAATCCGCGAAGCGCGAGGCGAATGAGCGCCATGGGCGAGGCGGACGCGGCCTTGAGCCGTTCCAGCGCGGGCATGAGAAGCTGCTCGATGGGCGTGAGATCAGTGCCGAACGGGAAGGGCGGGAGAAGCCCTCGTTTCGCAAGCGGCGCGAGCGCGCGCTCGATCCGCGCGGGCGTGTTGTCGCGGCAGGCGGCGGGGATTTCGTATCCGGCTTCGATCTTTCCGGCCTTCTTTGCCGCTTCGAGAAGCTCGGGCTGAAAACGGGAATCGGCGATGGCGAGAAGCGCCGCGACGACATCGCGGTCCGTCTTGCCGCGCAGATCGGCGACGCCATACTCCGTGACGACGATGTCGCGCAGGTGGCGCGGAATGGTGACGTGCCCATAGGACCAGCGAATATTGGACACGGTCTTTCCACCGCTCTCGCGCGTCGCGCGCAGCGTAATGACGGAGCGCGCGTCTTCGAGCGCGAAACCCTGCGCCACGAAATCATACTGGCCGCCGACACCGCTGACGACGCGGCCATCCTCGAGCCCGTCGGAGATGACCGCGCCGAGCAGGGTCACCATCATCGCGCTGTTGATGAAGCGCGCATTCTTCCGCGCCGCGCGCCTTGCCGGCTCGTCATCGCCATAGAGCTGATTGACATAGGAAATGGCCTTCATGCGGATTTTCGCGCGCATGTCGTCGGGCATTTCGCGCAAGGCACGGTAGAAGTTCCGCGGGCCGAGAAAGAAGCCGCCGTGAAGAACGGCGCCATCGACCTCCCGCTTCACGATGCCAGTCTTCATCAGATCAAGGAAGGAATCGACGAGCATCTCGCTCGAGCCGAAAAGCCCGATCTCGAACGGCGCTTCATGCACCGGCACCGTCGATGTGCGGGATGCGGAGAGCCGTTCGGCGGCTTCGCGGAACACCTCGTTCTCCCGCTGCCGGAGAACGAGGCCATGGGCCACGGCATCGCCCATGGAACCGATACCGATCTGGAGCGTGCCGTCATCGACGACGAGATGGGCGGCTTGCAGGCCGATGGCGTAGTCCGTCAGGTTCACGGGCTCCTTGGGCGGCGCGAAGAGCGGAAAGTCGGTCGCCGCGCTGTCGAGGATGCAATCGAGCTGGCCGGGCGCGATTTCGGCCTCATGCTCCATGAAGGGAAGCTCGCTGTTCACTTCGCCGATGAAGAGAAAATCGGCCTTGCCCGCCTTGCGCGCGGCCAGAATATCGATGGTGAGATCGGTGTTGCAGCTCATGCTGTAGCGGGCGCCACCCTCGCCATCGCGCCTGGCGACGAGCTGGGCGACGACGTTCGGCTTGCGGTCGAGAATGCAGGCGAGCGCATGGGTGTAATTGGCGGCGATGTAGTTCTGCTGCGCCCGCGGCACGCCGAGCCAGCGCCCGGCCAGAAAGAAGAACTCATGCACTTCGATATTGGAGGGAAGCGTGCCCTGCCGCAGCGCCTTTGCATAGGCGAGGTCGGGATATCCGCCGAGCAGCCGGTCGATGATCGGACCCATGAAGCGCCGCTCCATCTCGCCGGAGGGGCGGGGCTTCTCCAGCGTCAGCGCCGTGACGATGGTGAGGCTGATCGAGCTGTCCGCAGCCGCGCGGGCATGGAGCGCATTCGCCACATGGTTCGCCTTGCCGAGGCCGAGCGGCAGGGCGAGAACGATCTTCTTTCCGACCTTCGCGATGATGTCGTCGGCAAGGGCGGCGGGGTCGTCGTAAAGCATGTCAGTCATCGTGCCGGGGAAAGAAGGTGAGGGTGAGTTTGCGGTTTCAGGCGGGTTCACGTGGCGGATGATGCCCTTTGCGCCCGTTTAATTCCAGTTGTGTATACTGCGACGGCGTGACCCAAGCTCCCGAAGTCCCGCCGGGCACCGAGGCAACAGAGGACGAAAATGGCGATCACCATGACGGTGCACGGCGCCGCCCGAACGGTTACCGGCTCGTGTTATCTCATCGAGACGGACCGGTGCAAATTCCTGGTGGATTGCGGCATGTTTCAGGGCGCGAAGACCCTGAAGGAACTCAATTATGAGTCCTTTCCCTTCGCGCCGGGCGAGATCGATTTCGTTCTTCTGACCCACGCCCATATCGATCATTCCGGGCTCATCCCTAAGCTCGCCAAGCACGGGTTCAGCGGGCTGGTCTATGCGACGCGCGGCACGATCGACCTTCTCGGCTCCATGCTGCCGGATGCCGGGCACATTCAGGAAGTCGAAGTGGAGGAACTCAACCGCCGCAATGCGCGGCGCGGCAGGCCCGCCGTCACGCCGATCTACACGGCCGCCGACGCCGAAGAGTGCCTCCACCTCATGAAGCCGGTCGCCTATGACGGCTGGTTCGAGCCAGCCGAGGATGTCCGCGCGCGCTACTGGAACGCAGGCCATATTCTGGGCTCGGCCTCGATCGAGATCGAAATCGACGCAGGCGCCGCCGCGCCGCGCCGCCTCAGGCTGCTTTTTTCGGGCGACATAGGGCCCGACGCGCAGACATTCCATGCCGCGCCGGAGTCGCCGGAAAATCTCGACTATCTGATCTGCGAGACGACCTATGGCGGCAGGACGCGCGAGCGGCTGACGCATGACGACCGGCTCAGGATTCTGGCGAAGGAAGTGACGGATGCCTTCAAGGATCGCGGCGCGCTCATCATTCCCGCCTTCGCGGTGGAGCGGACGCAGGAGCTGCTGGCCGATCTCGTCGAGCTTGTGAATTCGGGCGCCGCGCCCCGCATTCCGATCTTCCTCGACTCGCCGCTTGCCATTCGCGCTACGCAAGCCTTCATCGACCATGCCGACGAGCTTGAAAATGGCGATGCCTTCCGCAAGGCGATGGCCACACCTTTTCTGCGTACGACCGAAACGCCGGCCGAAAGCATGCAGATCGAGCGCATGGAGGGAAATCACATCGTCATCGCGGCGAGCGGAATGTGCGATGCGGGCCGCATCCGCCATCATCTGAAAAATCATCTGTGGCGGCAGAACTCGACGGTGCTTCTCGTCGGCTATCAGGCGCAAGGCACGCTCGGCCAGATTCTCGCCGACGGGGCCAAGGCCGTTCGCATTCAGGGCGAGGAAATCAGGGTGCGCGCGCGCATTCGCCAGACGGACATCTATTCCGGCCACGCGGACGGTCCGGCGCTCGTCGAATGGGTGCGGCAGCGGAGCCCGGTCAAGCGGGCGATCCTGCTCACCCATGGCGAGGATGCGGGGCTTGAAGCGATGCACAAGGCGCTCTCCGATCTGGGCCTCGATGGCGAGCGGATCATCGAACCGACGCTCGATGACATATTCGATCTCATGACCGAGTTGCCGGGACCGCGCCTGCGGCCGGGGCCCCGCCGCCTGCGCGCCGAAGAGGTGGGCCGCTTCGACTGGCACAACGACTTCTCCAAACTCTGGCTCGACATCAGCGAAGAGCTTGATCGCGCGGCCGACGACCGCGCGAAGAATGCTCTCATCCGCCGCCTGCGCCACGCCCTCGAGGAGAGGGAACGGCGCTAGCGGCAACCGGTAAGAGTGAGGCGTCTATGAAGGCCGAAAAAGTCGTTACCCTGACCATGCACCCGGCGATCGACGTTTCGACCTCGGTCGAGCATGTGGAGCCGACCCACAAGCTGCGCTGCGCGCCCGCGCATCGCGACCCCGGCGGCGGCGGCATAAATGTCGCCCGCGTGCTGCGCCGCTTCGAGGCGGATGTTCTGGCGATCTATGTGGCCGGGGGCTCGACCGGCGATCTTCTGCAGAAACTCGTGCACCGGGAGGGCATACGCGATCTCGTCATCAGGGAGATGACGGAGACGCGCGAAGATTTCACGGTCTATGAACAATCGAGCGGCAATCAGTTCCGCTTCGTCATGCCCGGCCCGGAGCTTGCGAGGGAAAGCTGGCTCGCGGCGCTCGACGCCGTGGCGAGGCTCGAGGAGAAGCCTGGCTACATCGTCGCGAGCGGAAGCCTGCCGCCCGGCGTGCCGGTCGATTTCTATGGCGAGGTCGCGCGGATCGCGCATTCGCTCGGTGCGAGATTTGTGCTCGATACTTCGGGCGAACCTCTGACGGCGGCGCTTTCCCGATCTCCCTTTCTCATCAAGCCCAACCTGCGCGAATTGCGCGAACTGACGGGTATGGCGCTCGATGGCGAGAGGGATTGGCTCGAGGCCGCGCGCCGCCTCATCGCTACAAGGCAGACGGAGATGGTGGCGCTGACGCTGGGCGAGGAGGGGGCGCTGATCGTCACGCGGGACGAGGCTTGGCGCGCCGAAGCGCCGAAGGTGGAGGTGGTGAGCACGGTGGGCGCAGGCGACAGCTTTCTCGCCGCGCTCGTCTGGGGCATAGCATCGGGCGAGATGTTGGCGGAGGCATTCCGCCGCGCCGTTGCGGCAGGATCGGCGGCACTTCTCTCTCCGGGTACGGAGCTTTGCCGGCCAGAAGACGTCGCGCGCCTTGCGCGGGACGTGTCGCCGAGGCCGCTCTAGCCTCAGGCGACCGCGCCGAGCAGCATGCTGATGCGTCCGTTGCCCCAGAGAGGCAGAAGCAGCCGCGCCTGCGCGCCATGCCGGACATAGGTTGGGGCGCGGCTTTCCACGGTGGCGCTCGCCTGTGCGCGGAGATATTCGAGGGGCGCGGCGGAGGCGATCTCGTCGGCGAAGCTGCCGGTGACGTCCTTGCCATAATGCTCCGTGATCCGCCGGCCGATGATTTCGAAGCGGAACCGCTCGGGCTTCTCGAAGACGCCGATGAGCATCATCCGGTCCTCGAGCCGCGGCAGGGCTGAGAGCTTCACATCATCCCAATAAGGCATGTCGCTGGCCTGGCCGCGAATGAGGCTCTGCCAATAGGTGTGCACTTCGGCAAGGTCGGCTTCGATCGTTGCGGGCAGGGCGTAGGGCGAAGCGGGATGTGTCATTTTCTCTCACTTATGGCCGGAGTTGAAATCCGTTTCCCGTGTGGAGCGGCATGGAGAAAAATTACTCCGTCCTCGTTGCCGCCGCAATTTCCTTGAATTCCGTGTCATGGCCGGAGGCGCCGAAGACCGACCGGGCCTCCGCGACGGCGGTCCGCCCATAAAGCCGTCTGACGAGATCGAAGGCGGGCTTCTTCTTTCCCGTTTCATCGACCAGCCCCTTGCGGTTGAAATAATTCTGATAGCTGGGATGCGTGCGGAGCATGGAGCGGAAGTCCTTGAGAACCCATGGTGTGACGCCGGAGAGAGCGGGGCAATTCGCGAGCATCCTGAATTGAAGCACATAAAGACGCGCCTGAAATCGCTCCGACATCATGGTTATATCGTCGCCCGCAAACCCTGATTTCGCGTCAGCGCCGAACTCGCTGATCAGGAACGGCTTCGACGCGCGCGGCGCGATCCGCAATTCGGGAAGGAGATCGAGCATGAGCCGCGCCATTTGCGCCTCCGGGATCGGCACGGCACCCGCCCATTGTGCGGCCGTGTACCAGCCGAGATATTCGTTGAAGGCGACGACATCGAGCTCGTCGAGCAGCGGGTCGTCAATGATGAGCGGGGGAGGGCTCGCCATCTTTTCAAGAGCCTCCCGGTCGTCAATGTCTATGCCGTCCGCCAGGAGAGACGCGCGGATGGGCGCCTTCGCCTCGTCGGAGATCGACGGATCGAGGAGCGCGCGTGCGCGGATCGTCCTCAAAAGCGGCTCGCGGAAGTCCTTGTTGCGGCCATAAATGGCCGCCGAGACGAGACGCGAGGGATCGAGCACGCGGGCATCGCGGATGAGCGAGGTCAGAAAATCCGTACGCTCCGGGGTCGGAGGCGTTTCATTGGCGACGGACCAGATGATGACGGAAGCACGGTTCTTGTCGCGCAGGATCATCTCGCGCAGTTGCGAACGGGCGGCATCAAGCGTGTCGCCATCGCTCCATGACACGGCCCAATAAACGGGAATCTCCGACCAGACGAGAAGCCCGATTTCATCGGCTAGCCGCGTCACGAATTCATTATGGGGATAATGAGCGAGGCGGATGAAATTGCAGTTGAGATCCTTGGCGAGAGTGAGCGTGGCGCGCGCGTCCTCCGCGCCGAAGGCGCTGCCATCGTGCAAGGGACTTTCCTCATGCGCGGCTATGCCTTTCAGAAAGATCGGCGCTCCGTTGAGGATGATCTCGGCGCCGTGTGCCTCGATCACCCGCAAGCCGATACTGTCGTGTATCGTTTCGCCGTGAAATCCGATTTCAACCTCGTTGAGTTGCGGATCAGCCGGCGACCAGAGCGGTGCTTTCGTTTCGAAGCGGATTTCCGCGCGTCCCGTCGCATCGACAATGGCGTGGGCGCTTTCGTTCATGGCCGGTAGCGAGACGGTAACGATCTCGCCACCCACCGCGCCGTCGATGGAGAATGCGGCGTGAACGATCCGCGGCGAAAGGCCGACGAGGCGAAACCAGTAGTCGCGGATGAACGCATCGGGAAGGCTCAGGAGCAGAACTTCGCGCTTGATGCCGCCGTAGTTCCACCAGTCGGTGACGATGGGCGGCACGGTCCTGGCGTCGAGACGCGCATCGACCCTGACGATCAGGAAATTCGCGCCCTCTCGCAGCGCTGCGGTCGCCTCGAAAGCGAAAGGCGTGTAGCCGCCTTCATGCGTGCCGAGGCGGATACCGTTGAGCCAGACTTCGGCGCGATAATTGACAGCGCCGAAGTGAAGCATGTAGCGGCGCTCGCTGCGTCTGGAAAAGGTGAAATCCCGGCGATGCCAGATGACGGATTCGTAAAAGAGAAGGCGTGCGTCCTGCGTGTTCCAATCCCGGCCGGTCTGGAGCGTCACGCTGTCGTCGAATGCGAATTCCACAAGCTCGAGACCGCTTGCAGCCTCGCGGCCACCCGCAATGCCGGCAATGTCGCGGCCCGGTAGCGGCGGATAATGCGCGGGCGCGCGAGGATCGACGATGACGCGCCATTTGCCGCCAAGGTCGACATGCTCCCGCCCGAATGGATTTTGGATGATGGTTCCGGCGTCGGCAGCGAGCGGGGCGGAGGGCATCGGATCAGTCCTTGCGTGTCTTGCGGATGAGGCTGGCGTACCAGTGTGCGGAGGCCTTGGGCGTGCGCTTGAGCGTTTTGAAATCGACATGGACAAGGCCGAAGCGATTTGTGAAGCCCGCACCCCATTCGAAATTGTCGAGAAGCGACCAGACGAAATAGCCGTGTATGTCGGCTCCGGCTCGGATCGCCTCGCCCATCGCATTTGTGTAGGCGCGCAGATAGTCGATGCGGGCGTTGTCGACGATCGCGCCTGTGGCGTCGGGCGCGTCGATACCGCCCGAACCATTCTCCGTGACATAGATCGGGAGCCTGTAACGTCGCGACGCGGCTATCAGAACGTCGCGGAAGGCGTCCGGACGGATCGACCATCCGACACCCGTTTGCTGCGCGGAAGTGGGCGGCTTTCCCCAGGCGAAGCCGAGCTGGCTCGAGGCGTCCGCCCGCGCATAGATGGGCGAGTAGTGATTGACGCCGAACCAGTCGAGTCTGCGGCAGATGCGAGCCATGTCGCCCGCCTGCTGATAGGGCTCAATTTCATGCGCGATGAGGGCGGGATAGGCGGCAAAACTCTGCGGCTCGGGAAAAAGGAGATTCCAGTGCGCGTCGAGCAGCTCCGCCGCGCGCGCGTCTTCGGGCTTTCCGCTTTCGGGCAAGACGGGCTGGCGGTTGTGAATGGCGCCGATGAGGGCGGAAGGGAGAAGGTCGCGGATCGCATCGACCGCCGCGCCGTGAGCGAGGTTGAGGTGATGAGCCGCCTTGTAATAGGAGCTTTTGTCGGCGATGCCTGGCGCGTTCCAGCCGAGCGCATAGCCGAAGAGCGTGGAGACCGAGGGTTCGTTGAAGGTGGCAAAATGCTTTACCCGGTCGCCATAGCGCCGGGCGACGAGCGCCGCATAGTCCGCGAACCAGCCGGCGATATCCCTGTTCGTCCAGCCGCCGAGATCGTCGAGCGACTGCGGCAGGTCCCAATGGTAGAGGCAGAGCCAGGGCTCGATGCGGGCTTCGAGCAAGCCGTCGATGAGGCGGTCATAAAAGGCGAGGCCCTGCTCATTGACCGCGCCGCGACCGCGCGGCAGAAGGCGCGGCCATGCGGTTGAGAAGCGATAGGCGCGCACCCCCATCTCGCGCATCAGCACAATATCCTCAGCGTAGCGGTGGTAGTGATCGCAGGCGATGTCGCCCGTGTCGCCATTGGCGATGCGACCCTTCTGATGGCAGAAGACATCCCAGATGCTGAGACCGCGCCCGTCTTCACGGGCCGCGCCTTCGATCTGATAGCTCGATGTCGAAACGCCCCAGAGAAAGTCCGGGGGCAGGAGGGAGGTATCGAGTTCGGTGCCGGGAAGTTCCGATTGCGGCACTGCGATCTTGTCGTTCATGTCATTCTCCCGCGGCGCGACGGCCGAAGCGGATCAGTTCACCCCGAATAGGTTTCGTCGATCTCGGACAATTCCGGCAGTTTGGGCGCGGGCGGGCCGCCGAAGAGATAGCGCCCGTCGGCTGCCCTCTCGAGACAGAGCTTGCGCTGATGAAAAGGCTCGAGCGCGGCATGAAAGCCGATGGTGATGAGCGTCACGCCGGGGAGACAGGAGAGAACCGCTTCCATGATCTTCGTCTCGCTCTTTGCGTCGAAGGCATCGGTCGCTTCCTGCATGAAGATCCAGCTTGGCCGACGGAGGAACAGCCGCGCGAAGCTCAATCTCTGCTGTCCGCGCACGGTGAGGCTGCGGTCCCAGGCATCGGCCTCGTCGAGGCGGGTTACGAGATAGCCGAGCCCTGCGCTTTCGAGCGCGTCGTGAAGATCATCCCTGCTGAAAGTGCCGGCCGCGTCCGGGTAGCTGAGCGCCTCTTCGAGCGTTCCATGAGGGATGAACGGATTTCGCGGCATGAAGAATATGGAACTTGCGGCCGGGAGCAGAACTTCTCCGCGGCCCCATGGCCAGAGACCGGCCACGACCTTGAAAAGGTCGATCGCCGCGCCTGCATCTCCGTCGATGAGAAGCCGCTCACCCGTCCGCACCTGCAGGTTGAGCCCGTCCAGCACGACCTGTCCATCCGGGCGTGCTATGCGCAGATCACGGACGATGAGGGTTTCGCCAACAGCCTTGCCGACGGCGATGCGGTTCTCGTCGAGCTTCGCGCGCGCCTCGTCGAGCTTTTGGAGATCGTCATGGAGGGAGAGAACGCGCTCCGCCGAGGCACGCCAGCGCGCCATGTCGGCGAGATTGTCGATGGGCCAGGAAAGGGCGGAGGTGAGCTTCTGGAACGCCTGCGCGGATTGCATGAGAACGCCGAGGGTCATCGTGCCGGCGATATATTGCGGCGCCATGACGAGAATGGGAAAGACGGGGAGAAGCGCGCCGTAACCGGATGTGAAAAAGAGAATCCAGGTGAGGGCGAGCGTTTGCCGCGACCACCACCGCCTTATGTCCGCAAAGAGACGGGACGAGCGCAGCCTTTCCATGCGCTCACCGCCGAGGAGCCCGATCGATTCCGAGTTCTCGCGCGCCCTTGCGAGAGCGAAGCGGAAATTCGCTTCCGTCGTCTGAAGGCCGTTCGTGGAGCGGACAAGTGGCTGGCCCAGCACGAGCCCCATCCCCGTGCCGACGCCTGCATAGAGGAAGGCCAGAAGGACCATGTAGCCGGGAATATAGAAGGATGATCCCCGAACGCTGAAGGTTGTGCTGCCAGCGACGGAAAGCAGAATGTCGATGAAGCTGCCAAGGATGAATATCGAATAGACGAGCGTATGCGCAAGTGAGATCGCGTTCTCGGTCACGATGTGCACATCCTCTGCGATGCGGCCGTCCGGGTTGTCGTGCTCGCCGGGCGTGAAGATGAGGTGGTAGTGCCGCTTTTCAGCCATCCAGCGGTCCACGACGCGGGCGGTCAGCCATTGGCGCCAGCTCACCTGAAGCGTGCGCTTGACCTGGAGGTGTATGGCGGTGACGCACATCGTCAGGATAAAGATGATGGCGAAAATGCCGATCTGGGTCAGGAACTTCGGCACGGAGCGCTCACCCAGAGCATCGAAGAGCGCGCCGTTCCAGTAATTCGTCCAGATCGCAAGCCCGACCTGCATCAGCGTGAGGAGCAGGAGCGCCACGGTCAGAGCGCTCGCTTTCCAGCGTTCCTCCGCCGTCCAATAGGCGAGAGCGAGGTGCGCAAAACGCCGCAGAAATCGGTAGCGGGAACGGAGGGAGCCTCCGGCGAGTTCGGGGCTTGTTGCAGAGGCTGGCTCGGCCATTTCATGTTCCTGCGCGCCGGAGGCGCGGCATCATCCGCCGGCCCCGACGCCCGGAGTGGCGCTCTCTGCCTCCGCGACGATATTCATGGTGCGTATGAGGCTGCCGGGGTTGACGCTGATCGAGCTGATGCCGAGATCGGTGAGGAAACGCGCGATGCCCGGATCATTCGCGGGAGCCTCGCCGCAAATTCCGACATGGCGGTGGTTTCGCTGCGCGCCCGTCACGGCAAGCCGCATCATCTCCAGCATGCCCGGATCGCTCTCGTCGAAATCGAAGGCGACGATTTCGGAGTCGCGATCGACCCCGAGCGTGAGTTGTGTGAGGTCGTTGGAGCCGATCGAAAATCCGTCGAAAAGTTCGGCGAAGGCATCGACGCGAATGACGTTGTTCGGAATCTCGCACATGACGAAAATCTCAAGCCCGTTCTCGCCGCGTCTGAGCCCGTGCTCCGCCATGGCGGCGAGCACCTTGCGCGCTTCCTCCTCGCGGCGACAGAAGGGAACCATGATGCGGAGATTTGTGAGGCCCATTTCGCCGCGGACGCGGGCGAGCGCCGCGCATTCGAGGGCGAAGCCAGCTTCATAGGCAGGGTGCGCGTATCGGGAGGCGCCGCGAAAGCCGATCATGGGGTTCGCCTCTTTCGGTTCGAAGGGCTCGCCCGCAATGAGACGGGCATATTCATTCGTCTTGAAGTCCGACAGGCGCACGATGACGGGCTTCGGATAGAAGGCCGCGGCGATGGTGCCGACGCCTTCGGAAAGTTTCTCGACGAAAAAGTCGGTCGGTTTTTCATAGCCGCGTGTCAGCCGCTCGATCATCTTCCGGTCCCCGAGCGACGTTTTCGAGGGCTCGGCCAGCGCCATCGGATGGATGCCGATATATTCGTTGATGATGAATTCCATCCGCGCGAGGCCCACACCATCATTCGGCAGCATGGCGGTGCGGAAGGCGAGGTCGGGATTTCCGAGATTGACCATGATCTCCGTTCGCGGCCGCCGGATATTGTCGGTGCTGACGCGCGAAACATCGAAAGGGATGCTCCCTTCGTAAATATGGCCCGTCTCGCCCTCGCCGCAGGAAACGGTGACGGTCATTCCGGTCTTGATCTTCGAAGTCGCGCCTTCGGCGCCCACGACGGCGGGAACGCCAAGCTCGCGCGCGACGATAGCCGCGTGACAGGTCCGCCCGCCGCGATCGGTGACGATGGCGGCCGCCGACTTCATCACGGGCTGCCAGTCGGGGCTCGTCGTCTGCGCGACGAGAACCTCGCCAGGCTGAAAGCTCGCCAGTTCGCGCGGGTCGGAAATAACGCGCGCCTTGCCGGTGGCGATCTTTTCACCCACGGCGCGGCCTGTCGCCATGGCCGTGCCCGTGCCCCTGAGAGAATAGACTTCGACGATATTTGTCGCGCGCTGCGAGGCGACCGTCTCCGGCCGCGACTGGATGATGTAGATGAACCCGTCATCGCCATCCTTCGCCCATTCGATATCCATGGGCATCGGATGCCCGGCGGCCCGGGAGTAGTGCTCCTCGATGGCGATGGCCTGACCCGCCAGGGCGAGGGCTTCGCTGTCGAGGATGCAGTAGCGTTCGCGCTGCGCTCGCGGCACGGTCCTCAGTCGCGTGGTGACGGAGCCTCTGGCGCGCGCATAAACGAGTTTCGATTGCTTGGCGCCGAGCGAATGGCGCAGCACGGCCCGGTGCCCCTGCTGGAAGGTCGGCTTGTGCACATAGAGTTCGTCCGGATCGACCTGGCCTTGCACGATCGTTTCGCCAAGCCCGTAAACACCCGTGATGAAGACGACATCGCGGAAACCAGATTCCGTGTCGAGCGTGAACACGACGCCGCTGGCGGCCGTGTCGGCGCGCACCATTTTCATAACGGCGACGGAGAGGAAGACCTTGAAGTGATCGAAGCCGTTATTGCGCCGGTACACGATGGCCCGGTCGGTGAAGATGGAAGCGAAGCAGCGGCGGCACGCCTCGACAAGCGCGCCCGTGCCTCGCACGTTGAGGAAGCTCTCATGCTGCCCGGCGAAGCTTGCCGTCGGCAGATCCTCGGCCGTTGCGGAACTGCGGACGGCGACGGCGACATTGCGGCCATACTGCTTTTCGAGTTCGGCATAGCTAGCCGCTATGCCCTCGCGGATCGCCTTTGTTCCGGTCGCTTCATAGACGATTTGCCGGGCGCTCGCCGCGGCGGCGGAAAGCGCCGCGGTATCGGATATGTCGAGCGTGGCGAAGAGGGGCCGCAGCTTTTCCCATGCGCCTGATTGGCTCAGCGCATCCCGATAGGCGGCGGCTGTCAGCGCGAAACCGTTCGGCACACGCACGCCCGCCGCCGAGAGCGCGTTGTAAAGCTCGCCGAGCGATGACGTCTTGCCGCCGACGAGAGCCACGTCCCCGACGCGAATGTCCTTGAACCAGCGGATATAGTCTTCACCCGCCACAGTTTCTGCCGACATGGATTACGCCTGCATCCAGTGATTTGATTCTTATGCGAAATCCGGGCGGGAACGGCATTGATCGAGGTCAAGGAGGCGCAGGAAGGGGCGTCAGTGGCCCTCGTCGAATGACGAACAATTCTCGCCGAATGCTTCCAGCCCCTCCTGGAGATAATCCGCCAGAAGCGGCAGGCTGAGGAGATATTCGGCCGTGCGCGCATTGTGTTCGTCGCGCGCGGTTTCAAGCGCCTCGGCCCATTCCGATTTGTCGAAAGTGCCGCGCCCGACCCATGCGAGCGCAACGAGAGTGATCTGCTCCTCCTCGTCGAGGCCGCGAATGAAAGACATGAGTTCCTGTTGGGTCGGATCGTCGGCGAAATCCTCGAGAATGTCCCGCATGTCCTCATCGGTCGGATTGGAGCCGGAATCCGGGTCGCTGATCTCCTCCTTGACGTCAAACATGCGCGCCTTGGCGATGACGTAGCAGACCTTGTCCGTATTGATGTCGAGCATGTGCCTGTCCTCTCAAGACGTTCCGCGCATCGCATCGGCGGCGCGGATCGCGGTCGCGTCCGCGGCTTCTCGCGGTTTCAACGGAGGAAAATCCTCTGGCGTGATGGTCTCCTTTTGAAGCAGAAGACGAACGCCGGATTCGAGATCGTTCTTGCGCGTGCGCAGGATGTCCTTCGCGCGCTCATAGGCTTCCGCGATGAGACCGCGAATGGCGAGGTCGATTTCTCGTGCGGTCGCTTCCGAGTAGTCCTTCTCGCGCATGCTGAGCACATTGTCGCCGAGATAGCTCGATCGCTGCTGCTCGAGCACGGGCTGGCCAAGCTCCTGCGTCATGCCGAAACGGGTCACGATCTGCCGCGCCACATCGGTGACCTTGGCGAGGTCGTCGGCGGCGCCGGTCGAGATTTCTCCGAAGGTCACATCCTCCGCTGCGCGTCCGGCGAGAAGAACGACCATACGGCTCTTGAGTTCGCTCGTGGTGATGAGGAAGCGATCTTCCGTCGGGCGCTGGAGCGTGTAGCCGAGGGCGCCGATCGAGCGGGGAATGATCGAGACCTTGTGAACGGGGTCCGTGCCCGGAAGGGTGGAGGCGACGAGCGCGTGTCCCATCTCATGATAGGCGACGCGTTCCCGCTCCGCAGGCTTGAGAAGCCGGCTCTTCATTTCCGATCCGGCGACGATGCGTTCGACGGCGCGGGTAAAGTCCTCCATCGTCACATTGTCGCCGCCGCGCCGCGTCGCCACGATGGCCGCCTCGTTGACGAGATTGGCGATGTCGGCGCCGGTGAAGCCTGCCGTGATGCCCGCGATCTCATCGGGCGCAATGTCGGGCGCGACGATCACCTTTCTGAGATGCACCTTGAGGATCGCCGCGCGCCCGTTCCGGTCGGGGCGATCGACGACCACCTGCCGGTCGAAGCGCCCGGCGCGCATCAGCGCGGGATCGAGGATTTCCGGCCTGTTGGTCGCGGCGAGAAGAACGATGCCGACACGCGGATCGAACCCGTCAAGCTCGGCAAGAAGCTGGTTGAGCGTCTGCTCCTTCTCGTCCTGTCCGCCAAGGCCGCCCATGGGCGAGCGCGCGCGGCCGAGCGCATCGAGTTCGTCGATAAAGATGATGCAGGGTGCGGCCTTCTGCGCCTGCTCGAAAAGATCGCGCACACGCGCCGCTCCGACACCGACAAAGAGCTCGACGAATTCGGAGCCCGATATGGAAAAGAAAGGCACGCCCGCTTCGCCGGCGACTGCGCGGGCAAGCAGCGTCTTGCCCGTGCCCGGCGGCCCGACAAGAAGGATGCCCTTCGGCACATGGGCGCCGAGGCGGCCATATTTCTCCTTGTTCTTGAGAAAGGAGACGACTTCCTGAAGCTCGAGCTTCGCTTCCTCGACGCCCGCGACATCGGCGAAGGTCACACCTGTCTTGGTTTCCACATAGACCTTTGCCTTCGACTTGCCGACGCTCATCAATCCGCCGACGCCCTGCCGTTCGGCAAAGCCGCGAAAGACGAAGAACCAGAGGCCCAGAAAAAGCAGCATGGGCGCGAGCCAGGAGAGGAGCACGGTCATCCAGTTCTGGTCCGTGCCGCCCGAAACCTTCACGCCCTCCTTGATGAGTTCATCGGCGATGCCGGGCTCCACGCGCGTCGTCGTGAAGGACTCCTTGCCATCGACCGGCTTGACGAAGGTGCCATGGATCTGCGTCTCGGTAACGGTGACCTCGCTGATCTTCTTTTCATGGGCGTATTTCAGGAAATCGCTGTAGTCGATATGCGCGACCTGCCGCGATCCGAGCCAGATCTGGAATGCCGTGATGGCAAGCAGCGCCACGAGGAAATAGCCGAAGTTGAAGCGGAACTTCTTGTCCATGGCTGCGAGGGCCTCATGCGCCGTGGCGCGGGATGGGAAAGAAGACGCTTTTCCCGGCGATCGGTTTCATGCCCCGTTCACACCTCGATGATGACCTTCAGAGAGTGGGTTTTGGCGGCGTCAGAAAAAGTGTCATAGGCCTTGAGCATTTCGGCGAGCTTGAAGCGATGCGTGATGAGGAGCTTCGGGTCGATCTTCTTCGACCGTACCGTCTTCAGCAGCATCGGCGTCGTTACAGTGTCGACAAGGCGCGTCGTGATCGAAATGTTCCGCGACCAGAGCGTCTCCAGATGGAGGTCGACCTTGGTGCCGTGAACGCCGATATTCGCGATGGTGCCCCCCGGCGCGACGATGTCCTGACACAGGATGAACGTGGCGGGGACGCCGACCGCCTCAATAGCGGCATCGACGCCGCGTCCGCCCGTCATCTTCATGATTGTCTCGACGGCCTTGCCGTTGGCGCTGTTGACGGCCGTTGTGGCACCGAAACGCTTTGCCACTTCGAGCCGGTTGTCGATGAGGTCGATCATGATGATCTCGGCGGGCGAGAAGAACTGGGCTGTCAGCAGCGCCGCGAGGCCGATGGGACCGGCGCCGACAATGGCGATGGTGTCGCCCGGCTTGACCTTGCCATTGAGAACGCCGCACTCGAAGCCGGTGGGGAGGATGTCGCTCAGCATGACGAGCGCTTCCTCATCGGCTCCGGCGGGAACGGGATAGAGGCTCGTATCGGCATGAGGAATGCGCACATATTCGGCCTGTGTGCCGTCGATCTCATTGCCGAGAATCCAGCCGCCCGTCGTGCAATGCGAATAGATGCCCCGGCGGCAATAGTCGCATTTGCCACAGGACGAGATGCAGGAAATGAGGACGTGATCGCCCTTCTTGAAGGCGGTGACGCCGGGCCCCGTCTTCTCCACGATACCGACGCCCTCATGGCCGAGGACGCGCCCCGGTTTGCAGGTCGCAACATCGCCCTTGAGAATGTGGAGATCGGTGCCGCAGATCGTCGTCCGGCTGACCTTGACGATGGCGTCGGTCGGGTCCGAAATTTCCGGCATGGGGCGGTCTTCCAGGGCCTTCTTGCCCGGGCCTTGATAAACGAGAGCCTTCATGACCTGGTCCTTTCCTGTCGCGGCGGCGCGAAGCGCGCTCTAGCCGGGTGGGGTCCAGTGGGTTTTCACGTCGCCGCGCGTCCTCCGCGCATGATCCTCGAGCCGACGCGCGACCGCTTCGAACGCATCTCTGACGGCGACATGGGCATCCTCATGCGCGTGATCCCTGGGGCGCGGACCCGTCACCGCGATCTCATGGCCGGGCACGCGAAGATTGATGCTGACGGTGAAGAGGCCACCCTTCTTCGGCCCATGTTGCGGCGCCTCGACCACCACGTCGCAGCCGGTGATGCGGCCATAAAGATGTTCGAGCCTTTCCACCGATTGGCGGATGCGCTGCTCGAGAGCGGGCGATGGCTCGATGTGGCGGAAGGTGATGGAAAGGGGAATTTGCATGAACGTCTCCTGCCTCTGTGCCAACTAGTCATGACCGGGCAGGGGGGCTTTGCATTGACCTCGATCAAAGAACGCTTGGGGCGCTTTCAGATGCATTCTTTCAATGGGAAATCATGTTCGGTATAAGGCGGAGTGAGGTCGTAAATCTTCGAGAGCCACGCCGCCATCGCCGGAATTGTGAAGATGTCCAACGACACGAAAATCGTCGCGTTTCAGGGCCGCATCGTCATGGTCGGCTTCGGCAGCATCGGGCAGGGCACTCTGCCCCTGATCCTGCGTCATGTCGACATCGCGCCATCCCGGATCACGATACTCACGGCGGATGAGAGCGGCCGCGCCGAGGCGGAGGCGCTGGGCATCCGCTTCATCGTGCATCCGCTGACGAGAGAGAATTACGCGGAGATCCTCGATCCGCTGATCGGCGAAGGCGATTTCCTTCTCAACCTTTCCGTCGATGTGTCGAGCCTCGCCCTGGTCGAGTTCTGCCATCGTCGCGGCGCGCTTTATCTCGATACCTGCATCGAGCCATGGCCGGGCCGTTACACGGACACTTCGATCCCGCCTTCGCTGCGCTCGAACTATGCGTTGCGCGAGGAGGCGCTGGCGCTCCGCGCGAAGTGCCAGAACGGGCCGACCGCGATCATCACGCATGGCGCCAACCCCGGCCTCGTCTCGCACCTCGTCAAGCAGGCGCTGCTCAATGTCGCCGCCGATCTGGGGTTCGATATCCCGAAGCCCCGGTCGCGGGAGGAATGGGCCCAGCTGGCACAGAGGCTCGGCATTCGTGTCATCCACATCGCCGAACGCGATACGCAGGTGTCATCTGTGCCGAAGCGCGTCGGCGAGTTCGTCAACACATGGTCGGTCGAAGGCTTTGTCGGCGAAGGATGCCAGCCCGCCGAACTCGGCTGGGGCAGCCATGAAC
The DNA here is from genome assembly GCF_035325945.1 of Parvibaculum sp. Lineage (GTDB taxonomy): Bacteria > Pseudomonadota > Alphaproteobacteria > Parvibaculales > Parvibaculaceae > Parvibaculum. Next base: position 5,278 of record NZ_DAOKYX010000010.1, on the reverse strand, counting down.
GGCATTTTCCCGAAGACGGGTTCCGGCATGAATTCGGCGGTGGCGCGGCGATCTATCTCGGCCGTCCCGGCGCATCGACCCGCGTGCGAAGCTGGACGCCGCTGGAGGGGCCCTATCACGGCTTCCTCATCACGCATGGTGAATCGATTTCGATCGCCTCATATCTGACGGTGCGCGAAGGCGAGAACGTCATCTATCGCCCCACGGTGCATTACGCCTATCACCCTTGCGATGCGGCGGTGCTCTCGGTGCATGAGCTCGCGGGCAAGAACTGGCATCTTCAGGACAACATGCGCATCGCCGTCGACGATATCGTCAGCGGGAGAGACGAGCTTGGCGTGCTCCTCATGGGGCATGCGCGCAAGTCCTATTGGTATGGCTCGCGCCTTTCGATCGAGGAGGCGCGGCGTCTTGCGCCGAACAACAACGCCACCGGCCTTCAGGTCACATCCGCCGTGCTCGCCGGTGTCATATGGGCCATGGAAAATCCGCGTTGCGGGATACTTGAACCTGATGAACTCGATTTCGAGCGCGTCATCGAGATTTGCGCGCCATATCTCGGCGGGATTGTCGGCGCCTATAGCGACTGGACGCCGCTTGCCGATCGCGGCGTCCTCTTTCCGGAGGATCTCGACAGGGACGACCCCTGGCAGTTCAAGAATTTCCGCGTCGCCTGATGCCGCTCAACGGCGCGGCGTCAGCAGATATTGCCCGTATTTGAGCGCGAAGACGAGGAATGCCGCGCTCCAAAACGTGCCGGCGATGGTTGTTGCCTGCACATAATTCATCGGAAGCAGGTGCGCAGCAATGCGCAGAACAGCGCCGAGATTGACGAGCACAAAGATCGCGACCGTGCCGCCATCGGCCGTCAGCGCGCGTCCGGTATGGCCGAGCGTCGAGCGCGTCATCACGGCAAGCGTCATCGTGCCGATGGCCCCGGCGGTCAGCGCGTGCAGCGCGGCGCTGCCATTCACAGCGTAAGGGGCGAGTGCGGCGGCGCCCATCGCAAGAAGCGATACGACGAGCCAGCCATAGCCGATATGCAGGATGAGGACGAGCGGCTCGCTCGCCGTTCGCAAGCCCTGCCAGCGCAACAGTCTGACGAGTTGCACGGCCCCGGCGAGGAGCAGGAGCGCGCCCACCGCAGGCCCGTCCACGAAGATCGCCCAGCCGAGCATGGAGAGCCCGGTGAGGAGGAGCGCCGCGCGATCCACCATGCCGAACGGCGCGGGGAAGGGTTCGCCATGGCCCTTTGCGAGCCAGTTCCGCGTGAAGCTCGGTGTGATCCGTCCACCGATCAATGTGATGAGAACGGCGGCGCCGCCAAGCGCGAGGCGGATGGCGAGCATGGGGTCGAGGGCGGTCCAGAAGCTGATATAGAAGAGCAGGTTGGCGAGGCCGAAGACCGCGACGAGGCCGACGACGGGCAGATTGCGCCAGTTCTTGCCAGCGACGATTTCCCGCAAGGTGGTGGCGACGAGCGCCGCCGGATAGGCGAGGTCGAGAAGGAGCGCCGCCGCCGGGGTGATCGCTCCGGCGCCGAGAAGCGCGACGCCGACGCGCCCGGCAAGCCAGAGCGCGAGGAGCGCGCCGAGGGGATTTCCCATGACGGGCAGGCGGCCCGTCCAGTTTGGAATGGCGGTGAGGATGAAGCCGCCAACGATCGCGCCCAGAAAGCCGAAGATCATCTCATGCGCGTGCCAGTAAAGCGGCTCAAGCGGCGCGCCGCCGGGGGCAACGATCCCATGGAGAAAGAGAACCCAGAACGGCACGGCAAGCGCGGCGTAGAGCGCGCCGCAAAGATAGAACGGGCGAAAGCCCCCGCTCAGAAATGCCGATCCCACATAGGCGCGCCTCTGACTGCTCGTTCCCTCCATGGCGGGTTCCTCTCCCTGTTTGCATGCTCAGCAAGCCTAATCCTAGCGCGGAGACAGGACGTTGCGATTCAGCAAATCAAGATTGAGACGCATTCACGGGCGGCGTGTCGTCGCAGGTGCGAGATGAGGCGGCCTTGTTTGCGTTGCAGCAAAGATCGGCGGTCCTGCGGTGCCGAGACTTGTGGCGTCGAGCGGCGGGGAGGAGCTGGGTTGGGCGCAGCCCAAAGGGGTTGAGATGAAAAAAGAAAATTTTACCGATCGCCGGCAGCTTCTGGGGTCCGCGGCGTTTCTCGGTATCGGCCTTGGCAGCCTCATCGGCGGAACGGGCATCGCGTCCGCCGCGATGCGGATGGACCATGAGTCTCCGGCCAAACCCGCCCCTGCCAGCGGCGCGAAGGCGGCGAGCATCGTGCGGCTTCCCACCGATCTGCCGCGCCCCGTGGGCGCGCGCGGCCCGATGCATGTGACAGTCGATCTCGAAACCTCCGAGGTGACGGGGCAGCTCGCCGATGGCGCGACCTTTCAGTACTGGACCTTCAACGGCAAGGTGCCGGGGCCCTTCCTCCGCGTCCGTGTGGATGACACGGTTGAGGTGCGGCTCACCAACCCCGCCGACAGCTCCATGATGCACAGCGTGGACCTTCACTCCGTGACGGGCCCCGGCGGCGGCATGCATGAATCGGAGGCGGCGCCGGGCGAGACGAAGAGCTTCACCTTCAAGGCGCTGAAGCCCGGCCTCTATGTCTATCACTGTGCGACGCGACCGGCCGCGCAGCACATCGCAGCCGGCATGTATGGGCTCATCCTTGTCGAGCCTGCGGGCGGCCTCGAGAAGGTGGATCACGAATTCTATGTGATGCAGGGTGAGATCTACACGGAGGAGCCTTTCGGCACGCAGGGCGAGCTGACGGAAAGCTATGAGAACCTGATGAACGAGCGCCCTCAATTCTTCGTCTTCAACGGTGCCGTGGGCGCGTTGAGCGAGCAGCATCCGATGAAGGTGAAGAGCGGCGAGACCGCGCGCATCTTCTTCGGCGTGGGCGGCCCCAACTGCACATCGTCCTTTCATGTGATCGGCGAGATCATGGACAAGGTCTATGACTACGGCACGGTGACGACGAGGCCGATGGCCGATGTGCAGACCGTCTCCGTTCCGCCGGGCGGCGCCATGATCGCGGAAGTAACGTTCGAGGTGCCCGGCAAATACCTCATCGTTGATCACGCGCTCTCCAGGGTCGACAAGGGGCTCGTGGCCGTGATCGAGGTCGAGGGCCCGCCCAATTCGGCGGTGTTCCGTGGCGGCGCGCCAGTCAAGGCCGCGAGCCTCTGACCTGAAGCGGGCGAGGGGCAAGGATGGCCGCTTTCCGCGTGGGGAGCGGCCATCCTCTTTGCGGGGAGGGGCGATGGTCTATAGTAGCGTCCATCCCTTCCGCACATTCGAGAAGCGCCCCATGTCCCGTCCCGATGCCTCGCTCGTCCGCAGCTTCGACATGTTTGCGAAGATGGACGATGCCGATATCGAGGCGGTGCTGGCGCTTTCGCATACGCGGCGAATCGCCGAGGGTGAGGCCGTTTTTCAGCAGGGCGATCCGGCAGGCGAATTCTTCCTTCTCCTCGAAGGCCGGCTCAAGGTTTCGCAGGTGACGCCGGACGGGCGGCAGGTGGTCGTCCGCCACGTCAATCCGGGCGACCTCTACGGCATCGCCAGAGCGCTGCGGCGCGACGACTATCCGGGAACGGCGATTGCGGTGACGGAAAGCCGGACGCTGGCCTGGGATTCGCGGCACTGGGACGATTTCGTCGCCCGCATTCCCTCGCTTGCCGTGAGCGCGTTGCAGACTGTGGGCCAGCGCCTTCAGGAGGCGCATACGCGCATCCGCGAGCTTTCGACCGAGGAGGTTCAGCGGCGGGTCGCCCATGCGCTGCTGAGGCTCGTCAATCAGGCCGGGAAAAAGACGGAGGAGGGCATCCTCATCGACTTTCCGATCACCCGGCAGGACATCGCCGAGATGACCGGCACGACGCTTCATACGGTCAGCCGCATTCTGAGCGCATGGGAAGAGCAGGGGCTGATCGGGAGCGGCCGCAAGCGCATCGTCCTCAAGGAGCCCCACAAGCTCATGATCTTTGCCGAGCGCGGCCGGGACGGGAGCTAGCCTTCATCGCCGATTTCTTCCGCAAGCGCCGCGAGAAATGGCGCGAGCGGAACGCCATGCTCCGCGCAGGCGACCCTGATCGAATGAAAGGGCGAGACGGGGCAGCCCACGCAGCTCATGCGGTGGCGAATAAAGACGCCTATCGTCCCCGGCCACCGATCCATGAGGTCGGCGACCGTCATTTCCTCGTCGATGGTCAAATCGGCACCTCGGCGGAGCGTTCCCGGGCGCGATGATGGATCGATGGGGCGGGAGCCGTCTTTGCGCCAGCGCAAGCGCCCGGCCGATTGCCGGGGCCCGTGGCAGGGTGCTTATGCCTCTCCGGCCGCTCGTTCGGCGAGGATCGTCCGGAAGCGTCCCTCGTCGAAGGCGCCTTGGGCGTCGACTGTGAGCCAGTCGCTCATAGGCGCGTTCCAGAATGGCTCATAGAGCTTGACCCCATCCGAAAGCAGCGCCGCGACAAAGCTGAAGGCGCTCTTGGCCATGACGAGGACATCGCTTTCGACGAGATTGTGGAAGGTGGTGAAGACATCGTCGCCGATATGGAGCTCGCAGCCGAGATCGGTGTAGCGGGCGAAGTCGCGCGCGTCTCCTTCCGAATAGATATTGATCCGTACCGGGACGCCAAGCTCCTGCGACAGCGATTTGATGCGCATGGCGAGGTTGAGCAGCCGCTCGTCATCGGTGAAGCGGCTCGCGGTCACCGGATCGCTCAGCGAGACGTCGCCGCGCCTGATGTGAAAGGCGACGGTGATGCCCTGTTCGATCCGGTTGAGCGCGATGTCGCTCTTGTCGGATGCGAAATACTTCGCCCGGAACTCAGGGATGACCGCGCGATAGGCGTCGGGAAACCTAGAGCAGTAGCCGTGAAAATGCAGCGCGGAAACGAGGAGGCCCGGCTGCCGGGAAAGGCGCGGACGATTGAGCAGCGTCTTGATGTCGGTCGCCGCTTCGTCTCCGGCCGGCGTTTCGCCGAGGCCGAGATTGAAGAAATCTTCCCAGCGCCTCGTCCACTCGTCCGGATCGCCCTCCGCATGGGTCACGACCGAAAACGGAGTGTGCACATATTCGATGCCCGCGGCATGCGCGAAGCACATGGCCGACAGGCGCGAATGGACGAGCGCACCGCCGCCATCGGATCTGGGGCGGCAGGTGATGCGAATGGAGCGGCCGATCTTTCCCGACTGCAACGCCTGATAAAGCTGAAGATCGTTCGGCACCCTCAGGGCCTTTTTCAGGAGACGC
>NZ_DAOKYX010000009.1:0-91294 GCF_035325945.1 Parvibaculum sp. | reverse complement strand
CTGATTTGTAATCAGGGGGTCGCGGGTTCAAATCCTGCCGGGGGCACCAGTCTCTCCATCGAACATGGTCGCAAGTCGCGCCGCGCCCGTCCGGCGAGCCGGGAGCTGTCGCCAGCCCCAGTCACGCCGCTTGAGCGCTCGCACGTCCCGCAGATGGAAACTATTCCTTGCACGGATATTTGTCGGCAAGGCTCCTGCCCGCCAGTTCGACGGCCGGGCGCGCATTGAGTTCGGGATGCGTCTTCGCATAGGCGACAACCAGCGTGGAGAATTCCTCATATCTGAGAAGCTGGGGCAGGTGGAAGCAGACGCTTTCATCGCGCTTCGGCCCCAGCCGATGCAGCATCGTGGCCTGCCCCGCCTCGGTCGAGTTATAAACGGCGACCACCATGCCCGCGAGGAACTGGTTGCAGGCCGTTGCCGAAACCTCTCCCCCCTGGCTCGTATCCCGGCCGAGCGATGCCTGACAGGCCGCGACGAGATCGGCGCCGGTCTTGATGTCGACGCTCCTGCCCGGATCGGCAAGCGCGGGTGCGGCGAGCGCCGCCAAGAGCACTGGGACGGACAACAACGAAATCTGCCGGGTGAACCTGCTCATCGAAAGCTCCTGTTTCAGACGCGCCTTGACCCCCTCGGACAGTATACAGAAAAGCCGCGCCACTTTCGAGGCGCGGCTTTCGTGAAGCGGGCGTTTCCGTCAGTCCGCCGATTTTATGGTCTTGTGGAGATCCTCGGCAGCCCCCTGATCGGTGATCTGGCGGCCAAGCGCCACGACATTGGGAATCTCCTCATCCGTGAGTTCCTTCATGCGCTGCTTGCGCTGCATCGCCTTCTCGATATAGGGCGCAAGCTCCTCGGCCTTCTTCTTCTGCCGCTCGTCCTCATGCTCCTTGAACTCGGGCATGACGTCGCTGGCGAAAAGCTCGAGCGCCTCGCAGATATGCTCGTGCTTGTTGCGCCCGCCCTGCTGGATGAAGGTCACCTGATCGACGCCCGCCTCCGCAAAGCCCCGCAGGTGGCGGCGCATTTCGTCCGGCGAGCCGATGCCGCGATTGCCGCCCTCCTCAGGCAGCGAGGAGCGTGCCTTCTCGAAGGCCTCCCAGATATTGGTCCGGCCCGGCTTGTGCTCGCCGAAAATATAGTGGTGGCCGAGCGCATAGCTGAAGAAGCGGAAGCCATCCATGCCGCGCGCCTTGGCCACGGCAGAATCGTGGTGCAGCGAGAAGCCCGTGACCATCGCGACGTTCGGATTGCAGGCATGTCCGATCGGAACGCACTCTTCCTTGAAGATGCGATAGTAATCGTCGACCCACTGCTTCGCCTCTTTCGGATCTACGAAGGCGAAGGTCAGCGCGCCGATGCCGAGCCGCGCGGCGAGCTTGATCGTCTCGCGGTTGGAGCAGGCGACCCAGAGCGGCGGGTGCGGCCGCTGCACGGGCTTCGGCACGACGTTGCGGCAGGGCATCGAGAAGAATTCGCCCTGATAGCCCGGATAGGGGTCCATCGCCATCATGTTGGCGCATTGCTCCACCGCCTCGCGCCACATGGAGCGCTTCTGCGCCACCGGAATGTTGAAGCCTCCAAGCTCGAGCAGCGCCGAGCTTTCGCCCGTGCCCCATTCGACGCGGCCACGCGAGACGAGATCGAGCGTCGCGATGCGCTCTGCCACGCGCGCCGGATGATTGTAGCTCGGCGGCATCAGCGTGATGCCGTGGCCGAGCCGGATATTCTTCGTGCGCTGCGAACAGGCGGCGAGGAAAACTTCCGGCGCCGAGGAGTGCGAATATTCCTCGAGGAAGTGATGCTCCACCTCCCAGGCGTGATCTATGCCGAGCCTGTCGGCAAGCTCCACCTGATCGAGCGCATCCTGAAAGAGCTTGAGCTCATCGCCTTCGTTCCACGGACGCGGAAGCTGATGCTCGTAAAAAATTCCAAAGCGCATGGGCGCCCCTCTCCATTATTTTTGTAATTATTCAGCACACAAACGGTGTGATGCCCCCCGCGCCTCGATGCCGGGCACGGGGCACGCCGTCACGCCGCCTTCGCGAGGTCGTCCAGCGCCTCGAACTGCGCCAGAAGCGCCGCCCCGTTCGGCAGGGCGAGAAGCAGCTTGCTCACCGTCTCATGCGTCTGCGCGCGCGAGAAATCGGCCTGCGTCACCGCGTGCCAGTGCACCATGCCTTCCCAGATCGGGTCGATCATCTTCGCGCCTTCGATGGTGCCGCCATCGACCGTCTTGAAGCGGAAGCTGCGCATCTCAGAAATCGCCGTCTGGAGATAGGCGACGTGGATCGCCTCGTCCGTCCTGATGCGCTCGACCATCCTCGCCGCCTGCTCCGCATTCATGCGCCGGTCGGCGAAGTTGTCGGGATCGCGCATGACCGTGCAGCAGAAGCTGAAGAACGCCTCGGCGCGCACCTCGATCATAAGCACGTTCATGAGCAGAAGAATGAGCTGCTCGAAGCCGGCCGGAAGCTGCGGCATGAGCCTGCCCGCATCGGGCCTGCCGATGCTCTCCGGGATCTCCGGGAGCGCATAGCGATCCTTGCCGAAGAGAAGATCGCGCGTCGCGAACCACATCTGGTCATGCGCGCCATAGGTCGGATCCTTCGGGTCGCCGCCCTCGTCCATGCCATGCGCATAGAGCAGGCCCTTGTGCAGATGGCCCGTGCAGGTGTTGGACACATCGTCGGCGATGATCTGCTGGAAATCCGGCGCCTCGAACTCGCAGAGCGCCCGTCCGCGCGCCTCGATGACGCCGGTGATGGTGAGCGAATCCCAGAGCGTTTCGCCGAGGCCGTTGGCGAGCAGGAATTTCTGCTGGGCGATGTTCGGGTAGTTGCTGCGCTTCAGGAGCTGGACGGTCACGTCGATGAGCGGAAAGCCGCGGCCCGTGAGCTGATCCTGCCAGGCTTTCACCGCCGGCCAGCGATTGAGCGTGCGCGGCGAGATGTAGGTGCCGGCGGCATCGAACCCCCCATGCAGCTTGTAGCCGACTTCCTCATGCGGCTGCGCATAGGCATGCGACGCCATCAGTTCGTCGCGCGAATAGTTGAGTTTCTGCATCCCTTCCTCCCATGTCGGCCTCTTGCGGGCCGGTTTTCATTGCGTCCGGAGCGCCCGGACGAATAGCTTCGTCATGTTGTCGATGAAGATGTCGCGATCGATGTGGTCGCGCGTCGCGAAGGCGCCGCCCTGCTTGATCGCGCCGATGATGAGATATCCGGCAAGCCGTGTGTCGATGTCTCCGGCCACCGCTCCCTTGCTCTGCAACTCGTCGAGCAGTCTGGTCCAGCCTTGCGCCCAGCGCGCGGCGGGCATCTTCCGGCTCAGGTCGCCGGTCGAAAAAACCGTGACATCGGTGAGCGCGGCCGCGAGCACGCCCGGACGCTCGTCGGAATACTCGAAGATGGCGCGCAGGATTTCGCGGATGACTTCATCGAGCGCGCCGGCGCTGGCCAGATATTGCGACACGAAAACGTCGAGTTCGTTCGCCGCCTCTTCCGTGAACGCCAGGAAGCAGTCGAGCTTGTCCTCGAAATGCAGATAGAAGGTGCCGTGGCCGACGCCGGCTTCGCGCGAAATATCCTGGGGGCGCGTATCGTGATAGCCGCGCTCGACGAAAAGTTTTCTCGCGGCTGCAAGCAGCTTGCGGCGGCTTTCCATTTTCCGGCGGGAAGTGCCATTGCCCGCGCCGCTCACGCCAGCGCCAACAGCGGCTTCGTCCGCCACATCCAGAACAGGCGCCTCCTGGCTTTTTTCCCGTCTGGAGGCCGTTTCCTCCGTCACCATGAAATAATGTTCGGCATCAAGTGACAAATTGTCAACAGCTGGGCAGCGCCAACTGACAAAATTGTTAGGGTGCCGCCCCTAAACTGCCCGTTCCGCCCGGCGCGCGCCGTGAATGACGGACCAGAGCTTTTGCGGCGTCACCGGCATGTCGATGGTTTCGATACCGAGGGGGCGGAGGGCATCGATGACGGCATTGATGAACGCCGCGGGTGCGCCGACGGTCCCCGCCTCGCCCGCGCCCTTCACACCGAGAGCATTGGAGGTCGAGGGAATCTCGTTGTAGCTCACCTCGAAGAAGGGCACGTCGTCGGCGCGGGGCAGCCAGTAGTCCATGAGCGAGCCGGTGATGAGCTGGCCCGTTTCCCTGTCGAAGACGGCCTGCTCGCCCATCGCCTGGCCGAGCCCCTGCACGATGCCGCCATGCACCTGCCCGGCGACGAGGAGCGGATTGAGGATATGGCCGAAATCATCGACGGCCGTGTAGCGCGCAATGCGGAAGACGCCCGTGTCCTGATCGATCTCGACCTCGCAGATATGCGCGCCGTTCGGGAAGGTGTTGCCCTTCTGGTTATATTCGCCGTCGCCCGAAAGCTCGCCGAGATCGGCCTGACGCTCGGCGAGCCGCGCCACCGCGAAAAGGTCGATCTTGCGATCCGTGCCCGCGACGGCGAAGACGGCCTCGCCCTCTCCGCCCCGATATTCGATGTCGGCCTTGGCCGCCTCGAGTTCGTTCGCCGCGATCTCGCGCCCCTTGTCTATGAGCTTGTCGGACGCATCGCCGATCGCGCCGGTGACGAGATAGAGCGCCTTGGAGCCGCCCGTGCCCGCGCCTCCGGGCAGCACGTCGCTGTCGCCCAGATGCACCTTGATCTTTTCGATATCGAGGCCGAGCCGGTTGGCGAGGAATTGCGTCCATGCCGTCTCGTGGCCCTGCCCGTTCGTCTGCTGGCCGGTCCACACATGAACGATGCCCTTCTCGCCATCGATGGCGATGCGCGCATAATCCGACATGCCCGCCGCCGTGCGCTCGACATAGTAGCTGATGCCTATCCCGGCGAGCTTGCCCACCTTCGCCGCCGCCGCGCGGCGCGTCTCGAAGCCTGCGAAATCGGATTTCTTCAGCGCGTCGTCGAGATTGCGCGCGAAATCGCCGGAGTCGAAGGGCAGCGACGCGCCGCCCTTGTAGGGAATTTCGTTCGCCTTGATGAAATTGCGCCGCCGGATTTCATCCGTACCAAGACCAAGCTCGCGGCCCGCCTGGTCTATGATGCGCTCGATGAGATAAGAAGCTTCCGGCCTTCCGGCGCCGCGATAGGCGTCGACCGGCACGGTGTTGGTATAGACGGCACGCACGCGATTGAAGAGCGCGGGCATCTTGTAGACGCCCGCCTGCATGCCACGCGGCGCGAGCGATGGGATGAAAGGTCCGTACTGGCTCTGATAGCCGCCGAGATTGGCGATGGTCTGCACCTCGAGGCCGAGAATACGCCCGTCCTTGTCAAGCGCGAGCGCCGCTTCCGTCACATGATCCCGGCCCTGGCTGTCGGTGAGGAAGCTGTCGGAGCGATCGGCCGTCCACTTGACGGGCCGCCCGAGCTTCCTCGCGGCGAAGAGCACCAGCGGATATTCGGGATAGACGAAGGTCTTCATGCCAAAGCCGCCGCCGACATCGTCGGTGATGACGCGGAGCTTCTCCACGGGAATTTGCAGCGAATACTGGGCGATGAAATTTCTAATGCTGTGCACGCCCTGGCTCGGCGCATAGAGCGTGTAGCGGTCGGCGCCCGCATCATAGACGCCGAGCGCGGCGCGCGGCTCCATGGCATTGACCACGATGCGGTTGTTGATGAGCTTGAGCCGGGTGACGTGATGCGCGGCCTTCATCGCGTCTGCGACCGCCGCCTCATTGCCGAAGCTCCAGTCATAGGCAAGGTTCGATCCCAATTCCTCCCAGACGACAGGCGCATCCGGCGCAAGCGCGCCCGCCGTGTCGGCGACGGCGGGCAATGCTTCATAGTCGATGATGAGGAGATCGGCCGCGTCGCGCGCCTGATTGAGCGTTTCGGCAACGATGACCGCGACCGTGTCGCCTGCATAGCGCACGCGCTCGTCTGCGATGAGATGGCGCGTGGTCTTGAAGATCGGCGTCCCGTCCCTGTTCTTCAGCAGGTCGGCGGCGGGGCTCGCGATGACGCCGAGCCCTTCGCGTTTCGCATCCTCGCCCGTGAAGACGGCGAGCACGCCCGGCGCGTTCCGCGCCTCCTCCGCGTCGATCGAGGCGATCCGCGCATGGGCATGCGGCGAACGCACCATGAAGGCATGGGCTTGCCCCTCGACGGAGATGTCGTCCGTGTAGCGCCCCTTGCCCGTGATCAGCCGTTCATCCTCGACCCGCCTCATCGGTTGACCGACGCCGAACTTCACCATGACATGACCTCGTGCTTCGCAGATGGCAGATGGCGTGACATTCGTCCGCGCCCGAATTCCGATGGCGGTGATGGGGAGATGCGGTGCCGCGAGCTTCGCGCGCCGCCTCGATCCCGAATTGTGACCGGCATGACAGTCTGCCACGGGCCATACCGCGCCGCAAACCTGTCCGCATACCTGCCGGCCTGCCCACATCATTCCGTCCGGAAGGCGCGACGGAGAAATGCGCGATCCGCGTATGACGGTCTGAGGGGGCACGAGCCAAGAGGACCGAAAGACATGCACAAGCGAATTCTGGCAGGAACGGCGGCCCTGCTGCTCACCGGCATGGTGACGGCCGGAGCCCTTGCCGCAACCCCCGCACCGGCGGCGCCGAACGCCGCCGAGATGCAGAAGAAGCAGGAAAACCGGTGCGCCGATCGTACCGCGAGGATGACCGGCCGGCTCGCCTATCTCGAGGCGAAGCTGAAACCGACCGCAGACCAGCGCGGCGCCTGGACGAAATGGCGCGACACCGTGATGGCGAACGCCAAGGCCCGCGAGCAGCAATGCCTGCAAATGCCGATGCGGGCGGAACACAAGCGGCTTTCAATCGTCGAACGCCAGGCCATGCTCGAAACCACACTCTCGGTGCGGCTCGAAGCGCTCCGAGCGTCCCGGCCCGCGCTCGAGGCGCTTTACAAGACGCTGGACGACAACCAGAAGAAAATTCTGGACCGGGCCGGCGATCTCGAAAACAGCCATTTCGCGCGCGGAAAACATGCGCGCGAGCACCCCTTCGAGAACCGCCGTGGCGGATGGAACGCCTCCGGTCAGAGCACGGAAGCACCGGCGCCCGCGACGCAGCAATAAACGCGTGCGAGAGCGGCGGAGCCACGCTCCGCCGCGCCCGGCGCCGCCTGGTGTCAAACGAGATTGACGGGCACGCCGGTCAGAAACGCCTCGATGTTGCCGACCGTGGTCTCAATGATGCGCTGCACCGCCTCGCGCGTGTAGAAGGCGCTATGGGGCGTCACGATTACGTTCGGCATGTTGAGCAGAACGTGATTGGCGATGAGGCTTTTCAGATCATGCTGCCCGGCAAAGGCCGACGAGACAAGCTCGGCCTCCTCGCGGATGAGCGGCTCCTCCGGCAGCACGTCGAGCCCCGCACCCGCGACCTTGCCGCTCCTCAGGGCACGAATGAGCGCAGCTGTATCGATGAGACCGCCTCGCGCGGTGTTGATGACGACAACGCCCGTCTTCATGCGCGCGAATGCCGCTTCCGAGAGCAGATTCTGCGTTGCAGCCGTCAGCGGCACATGGAGCGAGATGACATCCGCCTCGGCCAGCAATTCGTCGAGCGGGACGAAGCGAAATCCCAGCCCTTCGGCAAGCGCGGGGTCCGGCTTCTCCTCACAGGCAATAACCTGCATGGCGAAGCCCTTGGCAATGCGGATCGCATGCCGCCCGATATGGCCCGTGCCGATAACGCCGAACGTCTTTCCCGCGAGATCAAAGCCTTCGAGCCCCTCGGGCGAGAACTGCCCCGAGCGCGTGCGGGCCACAGCCTCGGGAAGGCGGTGGCTGAGCCCCAGCAGAAGCGCGAAGACATGCTCGGCCACGGTATTCTCGCCATAAGTCGGCACGTTGCAGACGGCGATGCCATGCGCCCGGCAATAGTCGAGGTCGATATGGTCATATCCCGTCGAGCGCGTTGCAATGAGCTTGAGCCGCTTCATCTGGTCGAGGACCACCGCGTCGAGGGTGGAATAGATGAAGACGGAAACGATCTCCGCATCGGCCGCGACAGCGGCATTGGCCACGCTCACGCCCTCGGCGAAGAGCTGCACCCGATGCGCAGGCTTGAGCCGGTCGAACGGAACAGCCTCGCGCGTCTCGGCCTCGAAGACGGCGATCGTCACTCGGCCGCCCTGGCATGGGGCGCGACGGGCTCGAGCACCTTGCCCGGATTGAGAATGCCCTTCGGATCGAGCGCGGCCTTCAGCGTCTGCATCAGCGCCACTTCTTCCGGCGAGCGCGACCAGCCGAGATAGGGCCGCTTCTCAAGCCCGATGCCGTGCTCGGCCGAGACGGAGCCGCCACGCTTTCTGAGCGCGCCGTAAACCACCGCCTCCACCGCCTTGCGGCTCTCCGGCGTGTGCTCGCTGATCGTACCCGGAATGACGTGCAGATTGCCGTCGCCGAGATGGCCAAAGACCATCAGCGTATGCTGGGGCCATTTCGCCTTCAGCCCCTCGCGGACCTCGGCGATATAGCCATCCATATCCGCGATCTTGAGGCTCACATCGAAGGTAAAGATCGGCCAGTTGCGCCCGACCTGCCCCACATCGTCGCGCAGCGCCCACATCTGGCTGCGCTCGTCCTGGTTCTTCGCGATGACCGCGTCCGAAACCTCGCCCGTCTCGAGCGCCGCCATCAGCGCCTTCTCGAAGCGCGCGGAATCCTCCGCCTGATCCCCGCCCATGGATTCCACGAGCACGTAATAGGGATGGCCATAAGGGAGCGGCGGCTTGCCCTTCGCCGGTTCCGACGTCACGAGCTTGTAGAAATCGGCCCACATGACCTCGAAGGCCGACAGCGTGCCACCAAGCGCGCGCTCCATATGGCGCAGGAATTTCGGTAGCTGCTCAAAGCTCTCGACCGAGACGAAGGCCGTGTCCTGCGACATGGGCTTCGGCCGCAGCCGCAGCACGGCGCGCGTGACGACGCCGAGCGTTCCCTCCGAACCGATGAAGAGCTGCTTCAGATCGTAGCCGGCATTGTTCTTGATGAGATGGTTGAGCGAGGACATGACAGTGCCATCGGCCAGCACGGCTTCGAGGCCGAGCACCATGTCGCGCATCATGCCGTAACGGATGACGCGATTACCGCCCGCATTGGTCGAAATATTGCCGCCGATAGTGGCCGAGCCGCGCGCGCCGAGGTCGAGCGGGAAAAGCGCGCCCTTGGCGTCCACCGCCTCGCAGAAGCTCTGCAACACACAACCGGCCTGCACCGTCGCCGTGCCGCCCGCGACGTCGATCTCCTCGATCCTGTTCATGCGTTCGAGCGACAGCGCCAGATGCCCGTCCGCCTCTCCACCTTCGACGAGGCCGGTCTTGCCGCCCCATGGCACCACGGGTTCCCCGGCTGCATGACAGAGTTTCAGGATCGTCGAGACGTCCGCGGTCGAGGCCGGACGCAGAACGGCGCGCGGCGTGCCGAGCCTGCTCCATCCGCCTTGCGCCTTCTCCGCCGCCTCTGCGCCCTCGAGCACGCTGCCCGGCCCGAGAGCCGCCTTCAGTTTCGCGATGAGATCATCCGTCGGTCCGGCCATGAGCGCTCTCCCCGGGGTTCATATGCAGGCAGTATAATCGCCTCTCGCCCCTCTCCCCAATTTCTTTCCTTTGATATGGGCAGGCTGTTATAGGCGGGCGCGGCGCGTACTCATCGCGCGCCTCACCTCGTCAGCACACGTCCCACCGCCTGCTGCCAGCGCCCGTAGCGGCGAGTGCGCTCGTCCTCCACCATTTGCGGCTCGAAGGCACGCTCGCACTGCCAGTTGCGCGCGACATCCCCGGTCCCGCCATAAAATCCGACCTGCATGCCGGCGAGATAGGCCGCGCCGAGCGCTGTCGTCTCGATGACGGCGGGCCGCTCGACGGGCGCGCCGAGAATGTCGGTCAGGTTCTGCATGAACCAGTCATTGGCCACCATGCCGCCATCGACGCGGAGCGCCTGCGGGCTTTGCAGCCCGGCCGCCTTCATGTCGGCCGCCATCGCCTCCATGAGATCGCGGGTCTGGAAGGAAACGGATTCGAGCGCCGCGCGCACGATCTCGGCCGCGCCGGTGTCGCGCGTCATGCCGAAAAGCGCCGCCCGCGCATGCGGGTCCCAATAGGGCGCGCCGAGCCCGGTGAAGGCGGGCACCAGCACGACGGGCGAATTGGGATCAGCGTCCTCGGCGAGCCGCTCGCTCTCGGCGGAATTGGAAATGAGCCGCATCTCGTCGCGCAGCCATTGCACGATGGCGCCCGCCATGAAGATCGATCCTTCGAGCGCATATGCGGTCTTGCCGCCGAGCCGGTAGGCGACCGTGGTGAGCAGCCTGTTGGCGCTCGCCACCTGCCGCTCGCCCGTATTGAGCATGGCGAAGCAGCCCGTGCCATAGGTCGATTTCATCAGCCCCGGCTCGAAGCACGCCTGACCCACGGTCGCCGCCTGCTGGTCGCCCGCGACGCCCGCCACCGCGATCTCGGCGCCGAAGAGCGACTTCTCCGTGCGGCCGAAATCGGCGCAGCAATCCTTTACCTCGGGCAGAAGGGCGCGGGGAATGCCGAGCCAGCCGAGAATTTCATCGTCCCAGTCTTGCGTGCCGATATTGAAGAGCAGCGTGCGCGAGGCGTTGGTCGCGTCGGTCACATGCGCCTTGCCACCCGTGAGCTTGTAGACGAGCCAGGAATCGACGGTGCCGAAACAAAGCTCGCCCTTCTCCGCCCGCTTGCGCGCATCGGGCAGATGGTCGAGCAGCCAGGCCAGCTTGGTGCCCGAGAAATAAGGATCGAGCAGCAGCCCCGTCTTCGCCTGAACGGCCGCCTCCCGCCCCTCCGCCTTCAGCCGGGCGCACATATCGGCCGTGCGGCGATCCTGCCAGACGATCGCGTTGTGGAGCGGCTTGCCCGTGGCGCGCTCCCAGAGCACGGTCGTCTCGCGCTGATTGGTGATGCCGATGGCGGCGATGTTCTCCGCATGCGTTCCGGCGGTGAGCAGCCCGCGACAGACCTCGAGCGTCGCCTTCCAGATTTCCTCCGGGTCGTGTTCCACCCATCCATCCTGCGGATAGATTTGCCGAAGTTCCGTCTGGCGCACGCGCATGGGCGAGCCCGAGCGGTCGAACAGGAGCGCCCGCGTGCTCGTCGTGCCCTGATCGATGGATAGAATGTAGTGCGCGCCCGCCATATGCCTTTCCCCCTCTTTCAGCGTGGAGAGGCTAGCCTGCCGCCCGCGATTGAAAAACCGCTTTCTCGACATGGCTTCCGATCCGGCAGCGCCCGCACCCGCCAAGCCGGTCGAAATGCCGCACGCCCGGTGCTATATATGACCCATGACCGTCGAACCGCGCATCGGCACAGTCGGCCCCGCCATGATCGATCCCTTCGGTCGGGCGGTGACCTATCTGCGCGTCTCGGTGACGGATCGGTGCGACTTCCGCTGCACCTATTGCATGTCGGAGCATATGACCTTCCTGCCGAAGCGCGACCTGCTGACGCTGGAGGAGCTTGACCGCGTCTGCTCGGCCTTCATTCGCAAGGGCGTGCGCAAGCTCCGCCTCACGGGCGGCGAGCCGCTCGTCCGCCGCGACATGATGACCCTTGTCCGCAGCCTCGGCCGCCACCTCGCGACAGGCGCGCTCGACGAGCTGACGCTGACGACCAATGGCAGCCAGCTTGCCCGCTTCGCCGACGATCTCGCGGCCGCGGGCGTTCGCCGCGTCAATGTCTCGCTCGATACGCTCGATGCGGACCGCTTCGCAAGGATCACGCGCTGGGGCCGGCTGGAGCAGGTTCTGGAAGGGATCGAGGCTGCGACCCGCGCGGGCCTCAAGGTCAAGATCAATACCGTCGCGCTCCGAAACGAGAACGAGGCGGAAATTCCCTCGCTCATCGAATGGGCGCATGCGCACGGCCACGACATCACGCTGATCGAGACGATGCCGCTCGGCGATATCGACGAAGACCGCACCGACCAGTATTTGCCGCTCTCGCTCGTCCGGTCACGGCTTGAGGAACGCTGGGCGCTCGAAGACCTGCCCGACCGCACGGGCGGGCCTGCGCGTTATGTCCACATCCGCGAGACGGGCGGACGCCTCGGCTTCATCACGCCGCTCACCCATAATTTCTGCGAGAGCTGCAATCGCGTGCGCCTCACCTGCACAGGCACGCTCTATATGTGCCTCGGTCAGGCCGATGCCGCCGATCTGCGCGCGCCCGTGCGCGCAAGCGCGGAAGACGCGCTGCTCGACGCGGCCATAGACGAGGCGATCTCCCGCAAGCCCAAGGGCCATGATTTCGTCATCGACCGCGAACACAAGCGCCCCGCCCTGCGGCGTCACATGTCGGTGACCGGCGGCTAGAGCTTCACCTGCCTGCGCGCCCAGTCGAGATAATCCGCATGCCCCCCGTCGATCGGCAGCAGCAGAAAGGCGGGCATGTCATAGGGATGGAGCTTTCGCGCCTCCGCGATCGTCTCCTCGGCGATCGCCCGCCTCGTCTTGATGAACATGGCGACCTCTTCCGCGCGCTCCACCTCGCCCTGCCATTCGTAGACGGATATGACGCCGGGATAGATGTTCGCGCAGGCCGCAAGCCGCGACTCGACGAGCGCCTGCGCCATTTCCTCGGCGCTCTCGACATCCGGCAAGGTCGTATAGACAAAGACAAATTCGGAGCCTGTCCCGGCCGTCTCGCTCATATGCGTCTCTCCTGCTCCGGGCCAAGCCGGCCCCGGATCGATGCTTTGCGTCCGGGAGCACTCTAGCCTATATCTTGCCAGTCTTTCCGGCCGCTGGCTGGCGATGTTGCCCGATGCGCCCGATGGAACGAGGCGGATGAAGTTCAACAGGATCGCATTCGTGGCGACCGACGTGCCGGAGGCACAGGAGGCGCTGAAGCTGCTGACGGAGCGCTATGGCAATGCCGCGCCGGCCGATGCCGATGTCATCGTGGCGCTGGGCGGCGACGGGCTCATGCTCCAGACGCTGCACAAGCACATGCATCGCGGCATCCCGATCTACGGCATGAACCGTGGCTCGGTCGGCTTTCTCATGAACGAGTATCGCGAGAGCGACCTCCCCCTGCGGCTCGAGGCGGCGGACATCGTGCGCCTTCACCCCCTGCGCATGAACGCGACGCTGGCGAACGGCTCTGAGCATCAGGCGCTCGCCATCAACGAAGTCTCGCTTCTGCGCGAAACGGCTCAGGCCGCCAAGATACGCATCTTCATCGACGACAAGCTGCGCATGGAGGAACTGAGCTGCGACGGCGTTCTCGTCGCGACGCCCGCGGGCTCCACCGCCTATAATCTGTCGGCGCAGGGCCCCATCATTCCCATCGACGCCGCATTGCTCGCGCTGACGCCGATCAGCGCCTTCCGCCCGCGGCGCTGGCGCGGCGCGCTGCTCTCGCACCGCGCCAAGGTGCGCTTCGAGATTCTCGAGCCCGAGAAACGCCCGGTCAGCGCCGTCGCCGACCATCGCGAATTCCGCGATGTCATCGACGTGCGCGTCGAGGAAGATCCCGCCATCGACCTGCTGATGATGTTCGATCAGGGCCACAGCCTCGACGAACGCATCCTGACCGAGCAGTTCCTGCACTGAAAAGGCAGGCGCTTCTCAGGCGCGAATGTTCGACAGCGGCTCCTCGGTGACGTCGTAATCAGCTTCAGACGGGATCGCCAGCACCGGCCCGCTCTCCTTCTGCACGATCTTCGGCTCGACCGTGACGATGCGCGAGCGCCGCGCCGTCTCGATGGCGTCGCTGACGCAGGAGAACCGACCGAGCTTCTGCACGTTGACCCGCGTCGGGAAGATGATCGTGCGCTTTCCTTCTTCGGCCTCGCGCACGGCGTCCGAGGGGCGGATCCAGACCGAGTCGACCGATTCATGCCCGTCATGCAGCGCCAGATGATCGGCAGGCGCGGCGGTCACATAGAAGCGCGTATCGAAGCGCTTCGGCATCATGTTGGGCGTGATCCAGTGCGCGAAGGGCGTCAGCAGATCGGCCGCGAGCCGCAGCCGCTCCTCCGCCAGCATGTCGCCAATGCCGATCTCGCCCTTGTTGAGCCTGTCGCGATGGCCCGCGAGCGAGGAAAGCTGCGCCGCATTGACGAGCGCATTGGTCCGCTCGCTGCGCGCAAGCAGAACGCCGCATTCCTCATAAGCCTCGCGGATGGCCGCGACCCGCATCGAGAATTCCCAATCGTCGAGCCCGTCGAGCCCATCGACCCGCGACCGCACGCGGTCGTCCATGTCGCGCGGATCGACCTTGCCACCCGGAAACACGAGCGCGCCCGAAGCGAAGTCGATCTGGTGATGGCGCACCACCATGAAGACCTCGAGCCCCTGCACGCCATCCCGGACGAGCAGAATCGTGGCCGCCGGTATGAGCTTGTCGCTCGCTGGATTGGACATTCGGCTTCTCCCTGTTTCGTTTTCTTACGGTTTGTCGGGATTGTCCGCGAATTCTTTACCGGGAGGCAACGCTAATTCAGATGCCGGGGCGAGATTAAGAAGACCTAAACTCGCGATCTCGCACAGTCGAATATGCGCAGCCCTTTTCGCGCGGGCGAACCCTTGTTTGGTTTCAAGATGTACAGCAGTTCGTTTCGGCTGACCAATCGGGACATTGATCTGGCCTTCGAGGCCGGCCACCTGCATCTCGTCTTCCAGCCGAAGATCGCGCTCGCCACGGGCCGCGTTCTCGGCGCGGAGGCCTATGTCCGCTGGCAGCATCCCGAATACGGGCTGATGCCGCCGGGGCTCTTCCTTTCCTTCTTCGACCGGCGCGAACGCAGCGGCGACCTGGCTCGTTTCGTCGCCGGTGCGGCCGCCGACACGATCCTCGAATGGCGCGGACGCGGGCAGAGCTGGCCTGTCTCCATCAACCTCTCCGGAAGCGATCTCGCCGACCCGATGCTCGCAGGCGCGCTCGACGCGATCATGAACGAGCGCGGCCTCGATCCGGATTGCCTCACCATCGAAGTGCCAGAAGCCGTCTTCGCGCGCCACGCCGAGGATGCGGTGGAGACGATCCGCGAGTTCCGCCGCTTCGGCTTCCGTACGGCGCTCGACGGCGGCGGCGCCTTCATCGTGCCCTCGCGCTTCATCGCGCCGGACCATTTCAACGAGATCAAGATTTCCGGCGGCGCCATCATCCGCTTCGCGCGCCGCCTGAGCCAGTCGGGCCTCGGCTTCATTGGCAAGCGCGTCTCGCTCGCCGCCTCGCACGGCCTCGACGCAACGGCCGTGGGCGTCGAGGACGAGACGACGCTGTCCTCGCTCGCCGCCCTCGGCTTTACCGCCGCTCAGGGCACCCATATCTGCAGCCCGCGCGAGGCGGCGGAGCTTGCCGGCTGGTCCTTCGCGCAGACGCTTCGCCACGACTTCGAGGAAGCGGCGGCCGAAGACGCGCTCGACGAATTGCTGCTGACCGAGGCGATCGAAGACGAGCCCGCAGAGCCCGCCATCGCGCTCGGCGATCCCGGCATCGAGCTCGACTACGAGACGCTCGAACTCGCCATTCCAGGCACGGACGACGTGCCTGTGCCGGTGTCGTCGCTCGACATCGTCTGCATCTTCCCCGGCCGCAGGCTCATCGCGCTCTTGCGTCGGCCGACCTATCGCGGCCGCAGGCTTCCGGGCATCGAACGGCCGATCCGCATGCGCGTGCGCCGCCCGAAGGCGAAACGCAAGAAGACGAAGAACTTCCTGCTCCGGGCGCTCGGCTTCTAGACCCGCTCGATCACCATCGCGATGCCCTGCCCGACGCCGATGCACATGGTGGCGAGCGCATAGCGCACCTGCCGCTCATGCAGCTCCTGCGTCGCGGTCGCCACGAGCCGCGCGCCGCTCATGCCGAGCGGATGGCCGAGCGCGATCGCGCCGCCATTGGGGTTCACATGCTCGGCATCGTCCGGCAGTCCGAGATCGCGCATGACGGCGAGCCCCTGCGCGGCGAACGCCTCGTTGAGTTCGATGACGTCGATGTCGCCGATATTGAGGCCGGCCTTTTCGAGCACCTTGCGCGTCGCGGGCGCAGGACCGATGCCCATGATGCGCGGCGGCACGCCTGCGGTCGCCATGGCGACGATCCGGGCGCGCGGCGTCAAGCCATGAGCCTCGACGGCCTCGCCGGAGGCGACGATCATCGCGCAGGCGCCGTCATTGACGCCGGAGGCGTTGCCCGCCGTCACCGTTCCGCCCTGGCGGAAGGGCGTGGGCAGTTTCGTCAGCGCCTCGAGCGTCGTGTCGGGGCGGGGATGCTCGTCTTCCGAGACGACCTTCTCGCCCTTCTTCGAGGGGATGGTGACGGGCACGATCTCCTTCGCCAGCCGGCCGGAAGCGATCGCCCTGCCCGCGCGCTGCTGGCTGCGCAGCGAGAAGGCGTCCTGATCCTCGCGCGAAATCTGGAATTCCTCGGCGACATTCTCCGCCGTCTCCGGCATGGAGTCCGTGCCGTACTGACGCTGCATCAGCGGATTGACGAAGCGCCAGCCGATCGTCGTGTCATAGATATGCGCGTCGCGCGAAAAGGCGCTCGCGGCCTTGCCCATGACAAAGGGCGCGCGAGACATGCTCTCCACGCCACCCGCGATCATGAGATCGACCTCGCCCGACTTGATGGCGCGGGCCGCCGTGCCCACCGCATCCATGCCCGAACCGCAAAGGCGGTTGATCGTCGTGCCGGGCACCGTGTCGGGAAGGCCCGCCAGCAGCGACGACATGCGCGCCACGTTGCGGTTGTCCTCGCCTGCCTGATTGGCGCATCCGAACACCACATCGTCGACGCGGCTCCAGTTGATCGACGGATTGCGCGCCATCAGCGCCATGATCGGTACGGCGCCGAGATCGTCCGCACGCACGCCCGACAACGCTCCCGCATAGCGGCCGATTGGCGTGCGGACCGCATCGCAGATGAAAGCTTCACGCATGGTGTGAGACATGATCCTGACCCTTCCCGGCTTGGAGAACAGCTAATGAAGGGCCGCAAACTAACAGCTTCGGCCATTTTCAGCGATGAGGTTTTTCAGCCGCTCAGGCCGCGTGCCCGCTGCGCCAGGGAAGCGCTCTCGTGAAACGGGCGAGCCGGTCCAGAAGAAAATCGAGATCGGTGGCCGTGACATCCGGATATTGCGCGGCGATGCGCTCCATCACGCAGCGGCGAAGAAACGGCCGGTCCGAAAGATAACCATCGGCCTGAACCTCGTGAACGGCATCGAGTGCCGCGCGAAAGGCGGGGAAGAAGACTTCCGGCAGGCCCGAGCGCGCATAGACGGCGCGAAGGCCGAGCGGGCCGAGATCATGAATAAGCCTGACGATGCGCTCCTCGCTCACATCGGTGAGTATGGCGAAACCAAGCTCGACGAAGCGCACCTCGCCCGCCGAAAGAACGCGCAACAGCAGCGAGGCGCCGAGCCGCTTGCGCTCGAAAATCTGCTCCACGATGCCCGGCAGCTCGTCGGGACTGGCCGTCATCACCAGTTCGACGACTGTGCGCTCCCATGCGAGGTCCTGAAGCAGCGATGCGGTGACGACGTCGATCCCGTGCTGCTCGATCAGATAATTCCGCAGCCCGTCCGACACCATGGTCACGAGACGCTCGACGAGCGCGGGCGGAACATCCTTGCGGCACGCCATGGGATCGAGAACTTCCTCGTCGCCCGCATAGCGGTCTGCGAGTTGCTGCAGCACATCGGGCGCGATGATCGCGCCTTCATTGGCGACAAGCACCAGAACGGCGCGGCGATCTCCCGCCCATGCGATCGTCTCGGAAACGGCGGGACCGAGCTCGGCGCGCCGCGCGATCGCGCATTGCTTCGCCGGATTGCCATGAAGCACGAGCTCGACCAGGTCTTCGTCGGTCAGCACCGCCGAGGATTCGAGCACCGGCAGCGAAACCTCGTCTATGTCGCGCGCCAACGACATGATGATGTCATGCGGGGCGTCCGAGAGATCGCGCAGACAATGCGCCAGCGCCTGCCGCACGCTGACCGCCACATCGTGAACGAGATATCCCAGAATTTCTTCGGCAAGCGCACGCTCGCGCGGCGTCAGCACGACGTTGCGGAACTGTGCCGCGACCTTGGCGGCGGCGGCGGCCCGCGCCTCCTCCGTCGGCTCCGACAGAAGGCGTTCGACATCGGCGAAGGTCAGCCTCTCCTGCATCGCCCCGTTCCCTGGCCATGCGCATCGCCTTATGGCTCGCGCCCCGCATGGGCGATATTCGCCCGGCTTTCACGCTGGTTAATCAGCCTACGGCCAAACGCTTAACGAACCCTTCATCCTGATCCTATCCGAACACCGGCGAACGGGAGCGCCGCGGCGGCCTGGGTGCGGCCTTTGACAGACCCCTCGATTCATGGATGATCCGGCCCATCGCGAAATTTAACCAAATCGGCATCCGAACACCGAAATCCCGGGGAAAAACACCATGCTGGAAGGTATCAAGGTCATCGAAATGGCGACCTACATCGCCGCGCCGGGCGCAGGCGGCATCCTCGCCGACTGGGGCGCGGACGTGATCAAGATCGAGCCGCTTTCGGGCTGCCCCATGCGCTATACGATGAAGAATGTCGGCGCAGATCACCTGAAAGGCAGCCCCATCTTCGACCTCGACAATCGCGGCAAGAAGGGCATCGCGCTCAACACCGCGACGCCGGAAGGCGTCGAGGCGGTGAAGCGCCTCGTGAAGGACGCCGACGTGTTCCTCACCAATGTGCGGCCCGGCGGGCTCGAGCGCTCGGGCCTCGACTATGCCGCCCTCTCCGCGATCAACCCGCGCCTCGTCTATGCCACCGTCTCGGGCTACGGCCTCGAAGGGGCCGAGCGCGACCGCCCCGGCTTCGATATCGCCGCCTTCTGGGCGCGCTCCGGCCTCGGCTATCTCCAGCATGTGAAGGGCGGCGAGCCCACCACGCTCAGGACCGGCATCGGCGACCACACCACGAGCATGGCGACCGTGAGCGGCATCCTCGCCGCCCTGGTCGAGCGCCAGCGCACCGGCAAGGGCCGCCTCGTCGAAGCCTCGCTCCTGCGCACGGGCGTCTATGCGGCGGGGTCCGACATGGCCGTGCAACTCAAGTTCGGCAAGCTCGGTTCCACCAAGTCGAGGCATGAGGCCGTGCAGCCGCTCAGCAATTTCTTCAAGACCAAGGGCGGTGAGTGGTTCGCCATCGTGCCGCGTCAGGGCACGGTCGACTGGACCGCGGTCTGCAAGATCATCGGCAAGCCGGAACTCGAAACCGATCCCCGCTTTGCCGATCCGAAGTCGCGGCGCGCCAATGCAGCCGAACTCGTCGACATTCTCGACGCGGCCTTCGGCGAGCACGATCTCGCTTACTGGCGTCCCCTGCTCGACAAGGAGGATGTGATCTGGTCGCCGCTCATGCGGCCGTCCGATGTGGTCAACGACCCGCAGACGATCGCCACCGGCGCCTTTGTGGACGTGCCCGAGCAGGACGGCTCCGGCACCTACCGCGCGCCCGCAAGCCCGATCCGCTTTCACGGCGCCGACGATGGCCCGAAGGGTCCCTCGCCCGTGCTCGGCCAGCACACGCTCGAAGTCCTGCGGGCCGCGGGCTATAGCGACGCCGACATAGCGAAGCTCAAGGAGGCGAAGGCGATCGCCTGAAGCCCCTAGCCGTAAGCGAAGCCCGAGCGCGGCAGCATCACGCGGCGCTCGGCCTTGCGGTCGTCGTCGGAGCGGTTCGATGTTTCGGACGCCTTGTCGCTGCCCGGCACATCGAGCGAGGCAAGGAGCTGAACGACCGCCGGGGAAAGGGTGAGCGGCGCCCGGCCGGCCATGCCACCAGCCGCGCCAGTCGCCGCCGGCTCGGCGCGGTGGGACGGCGTGGTGCCGGCAAGCGCGTTGGCGAGCGTGCCAAGGTCCCGGCCGTCCGAACCCTCGTCCGCTCCTGCCGCGCCCATGCCGCCCTCGTCATTGGCCAGCTCCGGCCTCGGTGCTATCTCGAAGCGCGGGGCGGCCTGCCCCTGATGCCTGGAAACGAGGTTCTGATAAACCTCGGCCGCCGTCCGCGCCTGCCCCGAACGATCATAGAAGATCGAGCGGTTCGCCCGCGCCGCATCCGGGAAGAGCAGATCGGCCCGCGCATTGGGCGTGTCTTCGGCGCTCGAAATGAGCCTGGAGGCGCCGCCCGCTCCCAGAAAGTGCGCGACATAGAGTTCGCCCTGGCTCACTGAACGGCCCAGGCTCGCTTCCAGCCTGTCCCGGCTCGCATTGGTGTAGGCGCCCGCCATCAGGGCCGAGACGTTGGGATCATTGCGCAGGGCAAGAATTTCCCTCCGGGCGGCAGGATCGGCCACCACATAGCGCCCGCTCGCATCCCTGCTGATCGCGTCGGCATATTTCCCCAGACCGAGGCTCGCCCCGTCCTGCTTCATCGTGCCGAGCCAGGTCTGCTGGGTGAACTGAAATAGCCCGCACGCCGTCGAAGTCCTTGATTTTGCTGAGCAATCAAGGCTCGACTCGCGCATAGCGGTCTTGAGCAGATAGTCGAAATCGGCGCCCGTCTGCGCGCTCGCATTCTGGAGCGCGGCAGCGATTTGCGGATGGGCCGAAACGGCTTGTACCAAACTCATGGTCGAAAGATCCCTTCTGTTCACCGAAGGGATCGCAAACCCCGTGCCAACGGGTAAAGTCGGCGTGAGCGCGGCAAGCGGCAATGAGCCGTGGCGCTTCGGGGAACGGTCGAAAAGAACCGGCCCGCGAACCAAGAACCATATCAGGGAGGGAACGGCCAATGGCCGAGATCGAGGTTGCGTCTGAAGTCGAGGATGTTCTGCATCACAAGCAGGTGGCACGGGATGCCCGGCCCTATCCGAGCCCAACCTATGCCTGGTACGTCGTCGCCGTCTTCGTCATCGCCTACACATTCTCCTTCATCGACCGGCAGATTCTGAGCCTGCTGGTCGGGCCGATGAAACGTGATCTCCACATCACCGACACCGAGATGAGCCTGTTGCAGGGCCTCGCCTTCGCCGCCTTCTACACCATCATGGGGCTGCCGATCGGCCGCCTCGTCGACCGGCGCAACCGCATCGGCATCATTTCTCTGGGCGTCTTCTTCTGGAGTCTCATGACCGCTCTCTGCGGCACGGCAAAGGTTTACTGGCAACTCTTCGCCTATCGCATTGGCGTTGGCGTCGGCGAAGCAGCGCTCTCGCCTGCCGCCTATTCCGTCATCTCCGACTATTTCCCGCCCAAGCGCCTCGGCATCGCCATCGGCGTTTACGGCATGGGCGTCTATATCGGCGCGGGCCTCGCCCTCGTCATCGGCGCGGAGGTGATCGGCTTCGTCGCCAGGAGCGGCGACCTCAACCTGCCCCTTCTCGGGCATCTCTACGCCTGGCAGATCGTCTTCTTCATCGTCGGCCTGCCGGGCCTGCTGATCGCCCTCTGGGTCCGCACCGTCCGCGAGCCCGAGCGGCGCGGGCATATGCGCCGCGAGATCGGGCCCGATGGCGTCGAACGCGACAGCGAAGTGCCGCTGGCTGACGTGATCGCCTATCTGAAGGACAATGCGGGCTCCTTCCTCGGCATGAACCTCTGCTTCGCCTTTCTCGCCATGATGGCCTATGGCACGGCGGCCTGGATCCCGACCTTCCTCGTCCGCACCTATGGCTGGGACGTGGTGGAAGCTGGCCGCTGGTATGGCTGGATCATCGTCATCTTCGGAACGGCGGGCGTCGTCGCGGGCGGCGCCATCGGCGATTTCGTCTGTTCGAAGGGCTACCGCAACGGGCGCATCATCGTCATGGCGGCGACAGGGCTCGTGACGCTGCCCTTCGCCATCGCTTTCCCCCTCGTCGACGACCCGATGATGGCGCTCGCCCTTCTCGCGCCCGCGAGCTTCTTTGCGACCTTCACGACCGGCGTAGGCCCCTCCGCGCTTCAGGAGATGATGCCGAACCAGATGCGTGGCTTCGCGGCCGCGCTCTCCGGCCTCATCGTCAACTTCATCGGGCTCGGCCTCGGGCCCACCTCGATCGCGCTGGTGACGGACTTCGTCTTCAAGGACGAGATGATGCTGCGCTATTCGCTGGCGGCGGTGCCGCCCGTCATTTTGCTGATCGGCGCCGCTTTCGGCTTCTATTCGCTGAAGCCCTATCTCAAGAGCCTCGACTATCTGGAGCGCTGGAGTTCCAGAAACGAGAAATCTTTATAAATCAGCTTGTTATAGTTAATTCTTTATAACTAAGATACACGGAGCGCAGTCGAAAGACCGCGCTCTCCGCCCGATAGCTGAAGTGAAATCTCAGATCGCCTTGCCAAATGCGCGGAAGCGCCAGGACGAGGAATTGTCCTGAATGAGCTTCACCGTCCGGGCGCCTTCCGTGAGGCGGCCCCGGGCGCGTGCCTGAGCAAGCTTGAAGGAGAGCAGCTCGCGGTCGAACGGCTTCATCAGATAGTCGTCGGCCCCGGCTTCCATGGCCGCGCGAACGCTGGCCGGGCCGCCATCGGCGATGAAGAAGATGCAGGCCCGCTGCCCCTCGGAGAGCGACCGGAGCTTCTCGATGAAGGACGCCCCGTCCGCACCGGGAAGGCGCTGATCGAGGATCACGAGATCGGGCGACATGCCTTCGACCATCGCCAGCGCTTCCGCACCGTCGCGCGCGCCCGCGACCTCGAAGCCGAGGCTTTCGAGGAGGAAACGGGCCGCCCTGCGAACGGGGGCGGAAGAATCGGCGATAAGGGCTGTCGCCACGAGGTCGGTCTCCAGATCATGCAAGCCTCGGGCTTGCGTACGGGACCAACAATAGAGGCCGAATCTTAAACCAAAGGTTAACCGTGGAGGCCTTTTCTTAAGCTCTCGATAAGCTTTCCCGCCGCCGCGGGCTCATAGGGCTCGGCCGTCCCCTCGCCCCAGACCGGCCTCGGCCAGCATGGATCCGTCTCGAAGCGGGCGATGACGTGAACGTGAAGCTGCGGAACCATGTTCCCGAGCGCCGCCACATTGATCTTCTGCGCCCCGGTCATCGCCTTCAGCACCGCGCTGACATGGTCGATCTCGCCGAGGAATGCCGGCTTGTCGGCCTTCGCCACATCGTGGAAATCGCGCAGCCCGTCGCGCCTCGGCACAAGGATGGTCCATGGGAACCGCTGGTCGTCCATGAGGAGGAGCCGGCACAGCGGCAGATCCTTGACCGTATAGGCGTCCGCCGTCAGGCGTTCATGGAGATGGAAGGTCATGCTGGAGGAACCCCGAAGCGCTTTTCATTTTCCCGCTCGCTGCGCTTATAACCTAGCCGACCGGCGGGCGGCGAGACAGCCCGTCTTCAGACAAGCCGAGGCCCGACCATGCGTTCCTTCCTTTTCGTTCCCGCCGACAGCGACAAGAAGCTTTCAAAGGCGGCGGATGCCGGCGCCGATGCGCTCATCCTCGATCTCGAGGATTCGGTCGCCCCGTCAAACAAGACGACGGCCCGCGCCATGGCGCGCGACTATCTGATGAGCGCAGGGGCCGGCGGGCCGAAAATCTGCGTTCGCATGAACGCGCTCGATACGCCGCTCTGGCGGGACGACCTCGAGGCCGTCGTGCCGCACCGGCCTTATGCGATCCTGATCCCGAAGACGCTCTCCGGCGACTGCGTGAGGCAGGTCTCGGCCGCGCTCGCCGAAATCGAGGCGGATGCCGGCCTGCCGGCCGAAGGGGTCAGGCTCTTCTGCGTGGCGACCGAAACGCCCGCCTCGCTCTTCTCGCTCGGCACCTATGCGGGCGCGAGCCCGCGCCTCTTCGGCCTTACCTGGGGAGCGGAAGACCTTGCCGCCGCGCTTGGCGCCCGCAGCAACAAGAACGACGCGGGCGGCTACACGGACCCATACAGGCTCGCCCGCACGCTGACGCTTCTTGGTGCCGTCGCCGCTGGCGTCATGCCGATCGACGGCGTTTACAAGGATTTCCGCGACGAGGCGGGGCTCGAGCGCGAGGCGCGCGAGGCCGCCCGCGACGGCTTCACCGCGAAAATGGCGATCCACCCCGCCCAGGTGCCGGTCATCAATCGCGTCTTCACCCCGTCGGAGGAAGACGTCGCCCATGCGCGCGCCGTGGTCGAGGCGTTCGACAAGGCTGGCGATGTCGGCGTCGTCGCGCTCGATGGCGTCATGCTCGACATTCCCCATCTGAAACAGGCGCGCGCCCTCATCGCCCGCGCCGAAGCCGGCAAGCCAGCCGATTGAATGTGAATATGGAGTCCCAGATGAAGCCGAGCGTTTTCCTCGCCATTCCCTTCGGCAAGTTCTTCGAGCACAAGATCGCCCAGAGCTACACGCTCGTCCCCGCCGAGGCGAAGGACGAGGCCGAGGCCCTTGTCACCATCGGCGCGCTCACGACCGGCCCGGCCGAGATCGACGCGATGCCGCGCCTGCGCGTGATCGCGACCTTCGGCTCCGGCTATGAGGGCGTCGATGTCGAGGCCGCGAAGACACGCGGGATCGCGGTTGCGAACACGGTCGGCGCCAATGCGGCGAGCGTCGCCGACCTCTCCGTCGCTCTCCTCCTTGCCTCGCTGCGGCATGTGACGGCGGGCGACCGCCTCATCCGCGCGGGCGAATGGCGCGGCGCCAATCCGGCTGGCCTGCTCTTTGCGCGCGGGCTCACGGGCAGGCGCGTCGGCATTGTCGGGCTCGGCGCCATCGGCCAGAAGATCGCCCACCGCCTCGAAGCCTTTGAAACCGAGATCGCCTATCACGGCCGCCACCGGCGCGAGGGCGTGCCCTACCGCTATTTTGGCTCGGTGCTGGAACTCGCGCGCTGGGCCGATGTGCTCGTGCTCGCCCACAGGGCCGATGAGAGCAACCGG
This sequence comes from Parvibaculum sp., assembly GCF_035325945.1. Lineage (GTDB taxonomy): Bacteria > Pseudomonadota > Alphaproteobacteria > Parvibaculales > Parvibaculaceae > Parvibaculum. Next base: position 66,498 of record NZ_DAOKYX010000009.1, on the reverse strand, counting down.
CACATGATCGACGCAGGCGTGCTGGAGGCGCTGGGGCCGGACGGCCATATCGTCAATATCACGCGCGGTTCCGCCATCGACGAGGACGCGCTCGTCGCGGCGCTTGAGAACCGCACCATTGCAGGCGCCGGGCTCGACGTCTTCGAGAACGAGCCCGATGTGCGCGAGGATTTGCGCAGCCTGCCGAATGTCGTGTTGACGCCTCACCTCGGCGGCGGCACGCGCGAGGCGCTTGGCGCCATGGCGGATGCCGTCATCGCCAATCTCGACGCCTTCTTCGCGGGCAAGCCCCTGCCCGGCGCGGTCGACTAGCGGCGCGCGGCCAGCTTTCCATAGCGTCACCCCCTCCATTTGTGGAAGACTGCCTCCCGAGGAACGCGTTGGGAGGCGCGGGGATCAATGACGCGACTGAATGTGCAGGATGCGGCCTTCTTGCAGGTCGAAACGGATGAGTGTCCGGCCCATGTGGCCGGGCTTCAGATCTTCAGGCTGCCGAAGAACTACAAGGGCAATTTCTTCCGCGACCTGATGGAGCGGATCGACCATTCGATCCCGCCCGCCCCGCCGTTCAACATGAAGCTGCGCGCCGACTATCTGAAACTCGATGTCTGGCCGAGCTGGATCGAGGATACGAATTTCGATCTCGACTACCACGTCCGCTATTCGGCGCTGCCCGCGCCGGGCTCGATGGACCAGTTGATGAAGCTCGTCGAGCGGCTTCACTCCCGCCTTCTCGACCGCACCCGCCCGCTCTGGGAGTGCTATTTCATCGAGGGGCTGGAGAACAACCAGGTCGCGCTCTACTTCAAGATCCATCACTCATGCGTCGATGGCGTCGCGGCCATGTCGATCCTCGATCGCGTGCTGTCGAAAACCCGCACGACAAAGAAGCCGCTCGCCTTCTGGCAGGCGCCACCCGCGGGCCAGAAGCCTTCCGAGCCGATGAAACTCATGGACCGGCTCGCGCGCAGCTATTCGGGCCTGCTCGGGCAGGCGCGCTCGGTGCAGCAGCTTTCGACCGCCGCCCTCAAGTCGGGAATGGAGATGCTTGCCGGCAGCGCCCGGAAATCGCCGCTCCCCTTCACCGCGCCGCCGACGCCCTTCAACCAGTCGATCACGCGCCATCGCCGCTTCGCGACCCATACGGTCCCGCTTTCGCGCATAAAGGCGATCGCGAAGGACCTGAACCTCACGGTGAACGATGTCGTGCTCGGCATCTGCGCGGGCGCGATCAGGCGCTATCTCAAGGATCACCGCAAGCTCCCCGACAAGCCGATCCTCGCCATGTGCCCCGTGTCGGTGCGGCCGAAAGGGGCCGAGCAGCGCGGCAACCAGATCTCCATGATCGTGACGACGCTCGCGACGGACGAAGAAGACATCATCGCGCGGCTCAAGGCCATTCACGCTTCCGCGACCGAAGCCAAGCTCAAGCTCGGCGACGTGGCGCGCGAGACGGCGACGAATTACGCGCTGCTGATGAACGGCGTCATTCTTCTTTCGCAGGCGCTCGGCCTCGGCAACATGGTCGCCCCGCCCGCAAATCTCGTGATCTCGAACGTGCCCGGCCCGCGCGAGAAGCTCTATCTGATGGGCGCGGAACTCGTTCACAATTATCCGATGTCCGTGCTCGTTCACGGGCAGGCGCTCAACATCACCGTCACGAGCTATGCGGACGAACTCGACTTCGGGCTGCTCGGTGCGCGCGAGGCGCTGCCAGATCTGAACAAGCTCGCCGACTATATCGGCATCGCCTGCGACGAGATCGAACTGGCGGACGAAACGCTTCTCGCCGTGGCTGCGGAAGCCGCGCGCCAGCGCCTCGCCGAACGGCGCGCCGAGCGCGAGACCACCAGGAAGCCGAATTCCGCCGCGAAGCCCAAATCCGCCAAAGCTCGCGCGACCCGCACGAAGTCCAACGGGCACGCCGCCCCGGCGGAGGCCGGGCCCTCCGCTACCGCTCCGGCAGAAAACTAGACCGCGGTATATTTTCTCTTGGCGTGCTCTGCTGCTCCTCCCTATAGTGGTTCTCAACAGCCATTCCAGGGGAGGACAGGATGCACGATCTCATCATTCGCGGCGGCACGCTCGTCGATGGCACCGGCGCGCCCGCCCGCATCGCCGATGTGGCGATCGACAAAGGCCTCATCACCGAGGTGGGCGAGGTCAAGGGAGAGGCCCGGCGCGAGATCGACGCGAAGGGGCTCCTCGTCACCCCCGGCTTCGTCGACATCCACACCCATTATGACGGCCAGGTCACCTGGGACGAGTATCTCTCGCCTTCCTGCTGGCATGGCGTGACGACGGTCGTCATGGGCAATTGCGGCGTGGGCTTCGCTCCCGCCCGCCCCGACCGCCACGACTGGCTCATCACGCTTATGGAAGGCGTCGAGGACATTCCGGGCTCGGCGCTTGCCGAAGGCATCAAGTGGAACTGGGAAACCTTTCCCGAATATCTCGACAGTCTGGAAAGGCAGTCGCGCGTGCTCGACGTCGCCACGCAGGTACCGCACGGCTCCGTCCGTGCCTATGTGATGGGCGAGCGCGGCGCGCGCAACGAACCGGCGACGCGCGAGGACATCGAGGAGATGGCGCGGATCGTGCGCGAAGGCATAGAGGCCGGCGCGCTCGGCTTCTCGACCTCGCGCACCATGCTCCATCTCTCGAAGGACGGCGAACCCGTGCCCGGCACCTTTGCCAACGAGGCGGAGCTGATCGGCATCGGCCGCGCGCTGGGAGATGCCGGTCATGGGGTCTTCGAGATCGCTTCCGACATGACCCCGGCGGAAGAGGAATTCCACTGGATGAAGGCGCTCTCCGCCGAGACGGGCCTTCCCGTCACCTATGCGCTGCTGCAATCGCCGGTCGACGCCGACAAGTGGCGCTCCATGCTCCACCTGACCGAAGAAGCGCGCCGCCAGGGCGCGAACATCACCGCGCAGATCGCCTGCCGCCCGACCGGCATGGTGCTCGGCTGGCAGAGCACGATCCATCCCTTTGTCGGCCGCGCCACCTATGACGAGATCGCGCGCCTGCCCTTCGCGGAGCGGCTGGCGAAGCTCAGGGATCCGGAGGTCCGCGCGCGCATCCTCGCCGACAAGCCGAAGCCCATGGGCACACTCGGCATGATCATGACGCAGGGCTTCGACCGCATGTTCCGCCTCGAGAATGACGGCAATCTCGACTACGAACCCGCCGCCGATGCGAGCGTCGCCGCGCTCGCCGCGCGCACCGGCCGCGATCCGGCCGAGATCGTCTATGACATGCTGATGGAGAAGGACGGGCGCGGCTACATCTACCTGCCGCTTCTCAACTATGCGCGCTTCAACTTCGACCACATCCACGAGATGCTTCAGCATCCGGCGACGGTCCTCAGCCTTTCGGATGGCGGCGCGCATTGCGGCGTCATCTGCGATGCGAGCTTCCCGACCTATATGCTGACGCATTGGGTGCGCGACCGCGCGCGCGGACCCCGCCTGCCGCTCGAGCAGGTGGTGCGCATGCAGACGCATGACACGGCGCACCTCTATGGCCTCAACGATCGCGGCGTCATCGCGCCAGGCATGAAGGCCGACGTCAATGTGATCGACTTCGAGCGGCTTCGCATCCTCGCACCGGAAATGGTCTTCGATCTTCCGGCGGAAGGACGGCGCATGATCCAACGCTCGGAAGGCTACCGGGCCACCATCGTCAGCGGCACCGTCACCTTCGAGAATGGCGAGGCAACCGGCGCGCTCCCCGGCAAGCTCGTTCGCGGGCTCCAGCGCGCCCCTGCCGCCCGCTCGGCCGCCGAGTAACCGGCCTCGGGGCAAGATCGAGGATGCGGGTTCCGGCCCGCATCCTCCTGTCCGGCGCTTATTGACGCAACGCCCTCCCCCGTGCAGCTTGGGCCCCGCACAAGCATGGGTGTGAAAGTGAGCGACCAGACGTCATTGCCGGCCGAAATCATCGAACGGCGCCAGAAAATCCTCGGCCTGATCCAATCGGGAAAAAAGGGTGAGGCCGAGGCCGAGTGCCGCGCGCTCCTCGCCATTTCGCCCGACGATGCCGAAACGCTGTCGATGCTCGCGGCTGTGCTCATCGAGCGGGGCGGCTTCGGCGAGGCGGAATCCGCGCTGCGCCGCGCGCTCGAACTCGCTCCTCACTCGCCGATCCCCTGGACGAATTACGGCCGCATCCTCCAGCAGCAGAACCGCTGGGCAGAGGCCGAGACGCATTATGCGGCCGCTGCCGCATCCTTTCCGCAAATTCCACTCTTCCATCTGACGCTCGGCCAGGTCGCCCAGCGCGCCGGACACTTTGCGCAGGCCGAGACGGCGTTCCGCCGCGCTGTGGAACTCGAGCCGCGGAACGCCACGGCCGTCATGCTGCTCGGCATGGTCGTGCTGCGTCAGGAGCGCGCCGACGAGGCGGCCGATCTCTTCCGGCGCGCCATCGAAATCGACCCGAAGCTCGCCGCCGCCTATGGCAATCTCGGCAATGCCGAGCAGAAGCGCGGCGACCTCGCCGCCGCCGAAGCCGCCTATGAGCGCGCTTCGATCCTCGATCCCAAGGACGCGCTCAGCTATGTGAGCCTCGGCCTCGCCAAGCTCAGGCGCGGCGATGCGCGCGAGGCGGCCGAGATCTTCGATCGCGCGCTCACGCGCTTCGGGCCGGAACGGCGCGCCGCCGCGTGGTTTCCCTATGCGCGCGCGCAGGAAATGGGACAGATGCCGGCCGGATTCCGCGCGGAACTCGCGCGTCTCATCAGCCGCGTGAGCCTGACACCGCCTTCCGGCTATTCGTCCATTGCCGAATTCAACAAGGCGCTTGCCGAAGCGCTGCGCGCCGACACGACGACGGTGTGGGAGCCGCTCGGCAAGGCGACGCGCAAGGGCGGGCAGACGGGGCTTCTCCTCGACAATCCGCGCGAGCCCTTCCTCGCATTCGAGCAGACCTTGCGCCACGCCATCGACGCGCATTTCGACGCGATCAAGCGCGAGAAGAACCACCCCTTCCTCGGCTTCGTGCCGAAGACATATCAGCTCGATCTGTGGGGCACGCTTCTTTCGGAAGGCGGCCATCAGCACTCGCATATCCATGTCGGCGGCTGGATGAGCGGCGTCTATTACGTGGCGCTGCCGCCGACCATGGGCGATGGCGCCGCCTCGCGCGATGGCTGGATCGAGTTCGGCCATCCGCCGCCCGATTTCGACGCTACCTTCGAGCCGCAGACGCTCACCTATGAGCCGCGCGAGGGTGACGCCTTCTTCTTTCCTTCTTATGTCTTTCACCGCACGCTGCCCTTCTCGGGCAATGTGCAACGCATCAGCCTCGCCTTCGACGTCAAGCCGACAAGCTGGCGCTAGTACGGCCGTTACGGGGAGAATACCCAATGAACAAGAAAAGCCTCGAAACCCATCTGGCGGAAGTCGAAGAGCACGGCTTCACCATCGTCGAAAACGCGATCGAGCCCGATCTCGTCGATGCGCTGAACGAGACACTGCTGCGGCTCGAGAAGGATCTCGGCATCGTGCCCGCGCGCAACGGCTTCGAAGGCCACCACACGGTCCGCATCTACAATCTCCTCGCGCTTGGCGAGATATTCCAGCGCATCCCCGTGCATCCGAACGTGCTGCCCATCGTCGAGGGCGTGCTCGACCCCGGCTGCCTCGTCTCGTCACTTTCCTCGATCTCCATCGACCCGGGCGAGATCGCGCAACCCATCCATGCCGACGATCAGGTGATGCCGGTCGCAAAACCCCATGCGCCCTTCGTCTGCAATTCGATGTGGGCGCTCACCGACTTCACCGAGAAGAACGGCGCGACGCGGATCATTCCGGGTACGCACAAAGCGGATGCCTCGCCCAATTACGGCCAGCACTATGACAGCATTCCGGCCGAAATGCCGAAAGGCTCGGTTCTCATCTGGCATGGAAGCCTCTGGCATGGCGGCGGCGCCAACAATTCCGGCGCGCGCCGCGTCGGCATCGCCATGAATTACTGTGCGGGCTACATCCGCCAGCAGGAAAACCAGCAGCTCGGCATCCCGCTCGAAATCGTCCGCCGTTTCGAGCCGCGCCTGCAGGAGCTTTGCGGCTTCGGCACCTATCGCAATCTCATCGGGCATATCGACAAGAAGACGCCCGCGCAGCGCCTTCTCGACGAGACGCGCGACTTCAAGTCGATCTGGGATCTCGCCTAGTCACGGACCTAGACATAGACATCGAGCAGCGACGGCAGATCCGCCACGCTCTCGATCACCGCATCGGCGAGCGGCGCGAGATCGGCATGCGCGCTCGTGCCCGTGAGGACACCGACGAGAAGCCCCGCCCCGGCCGCGCGGCCCATGTCGAGATCGTGCCTGTTGTCGCCGACGACTGCCACGCTCCCGGGGGCAAGGCCCACCCGTTCGCAGAAGGCGAGCGTCATGCCCGGTCCGGGTTTCGCTCCATGCCCGCTGTCATAGCCCGCCTGAAACGAGAGGAACGGATCGAGCGCGAAACGCGCCATGAGCGCCCGCGCCGAAGCCTCGACATCGTTGGTGGCGAGCCCGAGCTTGAGGCCGCGACCCGTCAGCGTCGAGAACAGCGCGGGAAGGTCGGTCACCGGAACCGACATGGCGGGCGCAAGCCGCGCGAAAAGCGCATCGAGCGAGGTCACGAGGTCGGTCTGCTCGCGGCGAACCCCGAGCTGCCGCCACGTATCCGCAAGTTCGATCGTGTCGCCGCCGGCAAAGAGGCTCCCGGCCCTGATCTGCCGCCGCGCCTCGTCATAGCCCGCCGCAACGACGAGGCGCGAGATGAGCGCCGCATCCCCCTCCGCGACCATCGACGCCGCCTCGAAAATGATCGGCACCCAGGTCCCGTGATACTCGAAAAGCGTGCCGTCCTTGTCGAAAAGGACGCCCCTGATGCGTTGCCGCGCCCGATGCTCCGAACCCTGACTGCCCATGAAACTCACATTTCCGCTTTGCGGCGATTGCGGGATATACTCTCGTCGGATGCGGCCGATTCAAACATGAAAGCTCGAAGCGGGGGACTCCGGAAATGCGCGCATTCAAGATCGGCCTGGCGCTGATACTTGTTCTGGCGAGTGCGGCGATCACCGCGCTCACCTACCTCCAGAGTCACGGCGCGGGCGTCTCGACCGGCGTGCTTCTGCTTCTGGTCATTGTCGCCTATGTCTATGACCACCGGCATCACATATTCGGCACCCGGCAGCCGGGCGGTGCGAAGCGCGACCACGCGCAAATGATTGCGCTCCATCAGGGCCGCCTGACCGCCATGCGCCAGGACGGCGATATCCGCGCCCGCTGAACGGGCGTCAGCCCTTCCACTCCGTGGTGATGTCGGCAAGCACGGGCCTCTCGCGCTCATCCCTCGGCAAGCTGGTGCTGCCGAAATAGAGAAACCCCGCCACGCGCTCGCTCTCGCCAAGTCCGAGAGCACGGGCGATCTCCTCGTCATAAGCGTACCATTCCGTGATCCAGGTGCAGGCATAGCCGAGCGCCGTCGCTGCCACCAGCATGTTCTGGCACGAGGCGCCAGCCGAAAGGCGCTGCTCCCATTCGGGCGCCTTGCGGCTCGGCACGAGGCGCGAAACGACAGCGACAACGAGCGGCGCGCGAAGGAACCGCCCCGCTTCGATCGCCAGCAGGTCGTCGCCGGCACGCGGCTCGATGGCGCGATATCTCTCTTTCAGCACCTCGCCAAAAGCGCGCCGCGCATCGCCCCTGAACAGGATGAAACGCCACGGCGCGAGCTTGCCGTGATCGGGCACGCGCGCGCCGGCGCGGAGAATGATCTCGACCTCATCCGGCGTCGGCCCCGGCTCGGCCATGTTCATGGGCTTCACCGAGCGGCGCGTGAGAAGAAGATCGATGGTTTCCTGAGAACGAGACAATGCACTGAACCTCACGAGATGAAAGGCATCGCAAACTAGGCCATTGCTCTTTACAGAAGCAAGGCCGCCCCTCACCATCGCCATGGGGCAATCGAGGGGGGGCTTCCGTGGATATTTCACGGACGGGGCGGATTCTTTTCGCGGCAACATCGCTGGCTTTGGCCGGAACGGCGTCATCGGATCCGGCCCGCGCAGGCGCCTGGCCGCTTCCGAAGGGCGAAACGCTCGTCATCCTTCCCGTCATCGTCTCGAAAGCGACGGACGGTTTCAACTCATCGGGGAAGGTCGCGCCGCGTAGTTCGTACAGCAAAAACGAAGTCGCGCCTTATGTCGAATACGGCGCCACAGAGAGCCTCACCCTTGTCGGCACTTTCGCCTGGCTTCGCGACGAAACCAATTATTACGGCATCACCTTTCGCCAGCAGGGCTTTTCGCGGGCCGAGGTTGGTCTTCGCGTCTCGCTTGGCGAATGGCGCGGCACGCGCTTTGCCGTGCAGCCGGTGATCGCGGTTCACGGCACGAGCGCGGGCGATGATCCCTTCGCCTCGCGGCGCGGCGACATGGATCATGAACTCGATGTGATAGCGGGGCGGAGCTTCAACATCTTCGGCGTCGATGGCTTCACCGACACCCTGATCGGCTATCGCCACCGCCCCGCCGGACGCCCGGCTCAGTTCAAGTCGGATGTCACCCTCGGCCTCAAGCCGCGCGACGGCACGATGCTGCTTGTGAAGAGCGAGAACTTCGCCTCAGTCGGGCGCGGCAATTCCGCGATCGCCAGCCCGAGCGCCGCGAAGCTCGGCGCGTCGATCGTTCAGGACGTGGCGAAACCGCTCGCCGTGGAAGTCGGCGTCATGCAGACGGTGGCCGGCCGCAACATCGTGCGCGAGCGCGCCTTGAAATTCGGCCTCTGGCACCGCTTCTGATCTCAGCGCAAGGGCGCTGCCTCGGCCGCCTTCGCGTTCATGCTTCTGCCGATCAGCGCCAGCGTGTCGATATCGGGCGGCGCGTCCCGCCCGCTTCCCGGCGCTCCCGCCTCAAGCTCCGCAAGGCTGAAACCCATCCTCGCATCATAGGTGCGCTCGATCTGATTGCGGAGCCGCTGCTGCGCCGCATACCAGGCCGTCTTCGTTTCATCGTCGCGGCACGTCGCAAGTTCGGCGCCCGGCTGCGCGCCCCAGCGCCGCTCGGGGCAATGATAGGGATCGAAGGAAAAGTCGAAGAGGCGCTGGCGCGCTTCCTCGAAACTCAGGGTCCGCATCGAGCCGTCGCTTGCCTGATAGCTCACCGGGCAGGATGCCGCCGCCTCGCGATAGGTCGCAGCGAGATCGCCCGCAAGGTCGCTGCCCGAATAGGAAATGCTTTTCGAGCCTTGCCGCGCCATCTCCAGAAACTTCGCGACCTGATCCTTCAATTCCAGAAACGAGGTCTTGAGGCGCGCATCGCGAGACGGCGTCGAGTAAGTCTCCCAGTCGCCCGATGTGCCATAGATATTGTCCGGCAGGCGGCCGGGCTGCGGCTGCCTGTCGATGCCCGCCTTCACGGCGATATCGACAGCCATGACGCGATAATGCAGATCGTCGCAAAGGCCCTTCAGCAGGCTCCGCGTCTCGACGATGGGATCGTAGACGATGTCGTGGCCCGCAACGGCGCGGCGCACATAATCGTAATAATCGAGCGCCTCGCCCTTGTGGACGAACCGCGCCTTGCGCCACTCGGCAGGCTTCGGCTCCGCATTGCCGAAGAACTGTTCGTCGGACCAATCCGCCAGTTCGCTGTCGGCACGCGGCTTGATGACGCCGCCGACATAGCTGCCATCGGGCGCCTGCGTTGCTCCGGCGAGCACGAGCGGGCGCCAGTTCTTGAAGCCCGCCCCCATCGGAGGCGACGCGCGGACGAAGCGATGTCCATAGTCACCGCGCGAAACGGAATTGTCGGGATGGCTGTCGATGAAGCGGATGCGGCCTTCATCGTCCACATCGTAAACGGTCGCCGCATGACCGTTAGGATCATAAATGACCGTACCGGGACGAATTGAGCCGGGCGCGATCCGCACCGGGTAGAAATCCGCGAGCGCGCCTTGCCTCTCTCCCGGCGGCACACGGTACATGGCCGTCGAAATCGAATTGATGAGATTGAGGAAGACGATCCGCGCATTGGGAAAGGCACCTGGCGCGGCCGTCGTCACATCGGTGCGCAGGACGACATGATTGCCTCGCGCCGAATAGCGAAGGTCCGTCGAGTTGCCATTCGCCGCGACCGCGCTCGCATAGGAGAAGGGCAAGCCGTTCTTCCAGGCGAAATAGGCGCGCAGCACATAGGGCAGGTCCGCGCAATCGGCATAGAAGCTCAGGCCCGCCGGATCGCTGTTGCGGTAGATATTGGCCGGCCCCGAAAGACATTCCGCCACCGTGCGGCAATCGCTCCTGCCGATGGCCCTCACGAAATCGCCGAAGGCGCGCTCGTCGCTCGCGCTCCATTCGGGCTTGGTGATCCGCCACTGGAGCGCGGGCGGCGCGGGCATGGCAGCCGTGCTCAGCGCCTCGCCAGCGCTCACCACAGGTGACATGGTGGCGGGTGACATGGTGGCGGGCGCCGTCTGACCGGGCGGCAGATCGCCCTCCGCTCGCGCTGCGCACAGACCCGCCAGCAGCGCCAGTAAAATGGCGGCAAGCCCCCTTCCCTTCATGTCCCCTCGCGCCCCCCAGAATCCTGATCGGTTACCGAAACTTAACCATAACCGCCTGTGGCAAGTCCGGCACGAACGCGGAGGCGTCTAATTTTTCTATTTACTTAATTAAGTGGTTTCTACAATATCATCGCCATGCAAGCCTTTGCCGCCCTTTCCGACCCCACCCGCCGCCAGATCGTCGAGATGCTGAGCGAAGGCGAACTTTCGGCCGGGGAAATATCGCGCCGCTTCGCCATGACGCCGCCCGCCGTCTCCCAGCATCTGAAGACGCTGAAGGCGGCGCGTCTCGTCCGTGTGCGCATCGATGCGCAGCGGCGCATCTACGCGCTCGACCCGGAGGGGCTGGCGGAGGTTGATGCCTGGCTGCAGCGCGTTCGCCGCTTCTGGAATCCGAAGCTCGACGCGCTGGAGCGCGAGCTGCAAAAGGCCTCCGACACGGACAAGAAAGGCTCGTGAACGGAAATGGCGTCCGCCCGTGGCGCAAAGCCCCACATTCTGGAAAGGTGAAGCGATGAACGAATACGGCGTACTCATTGGCAACGACACCGTCCGGTTCGAGCGCCTCCTGCCTGGCCCCATCGAGCGCGTCTGGTCCTATCTGACCGATGCCGAGAAGCGCGGCACCTGGTTTGCGAGCGGCCCCATGGAGCCACGCATCGGCGGCAGGATGGACATCACCTTCGACAATTCCAATCTCGGACCGCACCCCGCCCCGCCGCCCGAACGCTTCAAGCAATATGGCGGCATTTTCGAAAGCAGGCACATCGTCACCGGTTACGAGCCGCCGCGTCGGCTGTGCTTCACCTGGGACGACGATCTCGACCCGGCCGGCTCCGAAGTCATCATCGAACTCAGCGAGGAGGGCGACAAGGTGCGCCTCGTCCTCACTCACCGCCGCCTTGCCAATATCGACGATGCCATCAACGTGTCCGGCGGCTGGCACACGCATCTCGCGCTGCTGGCCGAGCAGCTCGAAGGAAATCCGACAACGCCTTTCTGGACAGCCTTCGACGGCGTCGAGGACGAATACCGCAAACGCTATGGGAAGCGGCGTCCCGCCTGATCAGCGCCCTTCGAGCAGGCGACGCGCCTCATGCAGATCGGTGACGACGGCGACGCATTTCGCGCGGATGTCCGCCGTCGGCGCGACGATATCCGGCACCATGACGGGCATCGTGCCAGCGGCATGTGCCGCACGGATGCCGTTGTGCGAATCCTCGAGCACGAGGCATCGACCCGGCTTCATCGCCAGCGCGCCCGCCGCCTTCATGAAGATTTCGGGATCCGGCTTGCCGTTCGTCACATCGTCGCCGGTGAAGACGATTTCGAAATGATCGCGAATGCCCGCGCGGCTCAGGTGCCTCTCGGCGACCGCACGCGACGATGAGGTCGCAAGCGCTATGGGAACACCTCGCGCGCCGAGATCAAGGAGCAATTCACCGGCGCCCGCCTTCAGCGGGATGCCCGCCGCCAGCAATTCCTCGGCGATTTCGGCGATGCGCGACTTGTAGCCGTCGAGCGGAAATCCCTCGCCGAAATGCGCGCGGATGATCGCGTAGCCCGCCGGTCCCGGAACGCCGATGAGCGAATGGAAAAGCGCATCGGTCATCTCATAGCCGAGCGCGGAGCACGCCCTTTGCAGCACGACCCTGTAGATGCGCTCGGTATCGAGCAGCAACCCGTCCATATCGAAGATGACGGCCTCGACGGGATTGGGAAACGACATCACGCTCAAACACTCCGCTCGAAAGCACAAGGGGGAAGCTCCGCGCTTCCCCCTTCATTTGCATCACTCGGCATTCTCATCATTCGGCCGCGGCCTTGAGCGCCGCGGGCCTCTGATCCGGCGGCGTTGCCTCGGCGGCGAGCGCCCGGATCGCCTCGTCCAGCGCCTGCACCTTCTGGTCGGTCGAGCCGAGACGGCGGACAGACACCGTGCGCTCCTCCGCCTCGCGCTTGCCCGCGACGAGGATCACCGGAACCTTGCCGACGGAATGTTCGCGGACCTTGTAATTGATCTTCTCGTTCCGGAGATCGAGTTCGACCCTGAGCCCCGCATCGCGAAGCGCCTGCGCGACATCCTGCGCGTAGCCGTCGGCTTCCGAGGTGATGGTGGCGACCACGACCTGCACCGGCGCGAGCCAGAGCGGAAACTTGCCCTCGTAATGCTCGATCAGAATGCCGATGAAGCGCTCGAGCGAGCCGAGGATCGCGCGATGCAGCATCACCGGGCGGTGCTTGGCGCTGTCCTCGCCGATATAGGAAGCGTCGAGCCGTTCGGGCAGGTTGAAGTCGAGCTGCAGCGTGCCGAGCTGCCAGGAGCGGCCGATCGCATCCTTCAGATGGAATTCGAGCTTGGGGCCGTAGAAGGCGCCCTCGCCCGGCGCCAGCGTATATTTGCGGCCGAGCGCGTCGAGCGCATCGGCAAGCGCGCGCTCCGCCCTGTCCCACGTCTCGTCGGAACCGACGCGCTGCTCGGGCCTGAGCGCCAGACGTACGTTGAGATCCGTGAACCCCATATCGTCATAGACGCTTTCGAGAAGCGCGACGAACGCCTCCGTCTCGCTCTGAATCTGGTCCTCGCGACAGAAGATGTGCGCGTCGTCCTGCGTCATCTGGCGCACGCGCATGAGCCCGTGCAGCGCGCCATGCGCCTCGTTGCGGTGGCAGCAGCCGAACTCGGCCATGCGCAGCGGCAGGTCGCGATAGGATTTCACGCCCTGCTTGAAGATCTGGATATGCGCGGGGCAGTTCATGGGCTTGATCGCCATGAGCTTGGCCTTGCCCGAAACGATCGGCGCATCATCGTCCGTCGAGGGAACTTCGTCGGGAACAACGAACATGTTTTCCCGGTACTTGCCCCAATGGCCGGACTGCTCCCAGAATTTTGCATCGAGAAGCTGCGGCGTGCGAACCTCGACATAGCCCGAGGCGTCGATGCGCCGGCGCACATACTGCTCCAGCGCCTGCCAGACGCGCCAGCCCTTCGGGTGCCAGAAGACGGAGCCCTGCGCCTCCTCCTGCAGATGGAAGAGATCCATCTCGCGGCCGATCTTGCGATGATCGCGCCGCTCGGCCTCCTCCACCATGGTAAGGTAGGCCTTGAGGTCGGCTTCCGTCGCCCAGGCCGTGCCATAGATGCGCTGAAGCATCTCGTTGCGGCTGTCGCCGCGCCAATAGGCGCCGGCGAGCTTCGTCAGCCTGAAGGCCTTGCCGAGCTTGCCCGTCGAAGGCAGATGCGGCCCGCGGCAGAGATCGAGCCAGTTGCCCTGGCGGTAGACGGAGACGTCCTCGCCCGCCGGAATGCCCTCGATGATCTCGGCCTTGTAGGCTTCGCCGATCTTCTTGAAATAGGCGATGGCCTCGTCGCGCGGCCAGACCTCGCGCGTGATCTTCTCGTCGCGGTCGACGATCTCGCGCATCCGCTCCTCGATCTTCTCGAGGTCTTCGGCGCGGAAGGGCTCGGCCCGCGCGAAATCGTAGAAGAAACCGTTCTCGATCACCGGCCCGATTGTGACCTGCGTGCCGGGGAAAAGCTCCTGCACGGCTTCGGCCATCACATGGGCGCAGTCATGGCGCAGGATTTCGAGCCCGTCCGGCGTCGTCGGCGTCACCACCTCGACGATCGCATCCCGGTCGATCATCGTGACAAGGTCTTTCACCTTGCCGTCGATCTTGACGGCGATCGCCTTCTTGGCCAGCGATTTCGCAATGCTCTCCGCAAAGGCGCGGCCGTCCATCGGCTCCGCCAGTTCACGCACCGATCCGTCGGGCAGCGTTACCTTGATCATCTTGTTTTTCTCTCTTCCGTCCCGCGCAATTCGGCCGACCAGGACCAGCGCCCAAACGCCCAGGGCCTGTACCACGGCAACTCGGGGAGGGTCTGCGGCACAGGGTCGAACCCATGCGTACCGTATGGATGGCACCGGCTCAACCTCGAGAGCGCGAGCCACCCGCCCTTCCAGGCGCCATGACGCTCGATTGCCTCCATCGCATAGTCGGAGCAACTCGGCAGGTGCCGGCAGCGCGGACCGAGCAATGGCGAGATGAACCAGCGATAGAGCTGGATCAGGCCACGCATCGCGAGCGAGAAAGGGGCAAATCGCATTCAGGGGCCGACGAATGAGCCGGGGTCCAATGGACCGGCCATAGCGGGAAGTTTGCAAATTGAAGCGAAGGCCGGCACGCAGACGCGCGCCTCAGGGCCCGGCTTCTCAGGCCGGGCCGCTGCTAGTGGGGGTGCCGGGCCGCGCCGCAGTCCCACTCCTCAGGCCCTTGATCTGTGCCGGTTGCAAAGACACGCTCTCGTCCTTGTTTGGCGTTCCGTATGTTTGGCATCCAATGCGGAGGGAGCGCCGCTCCTTCCGGTCCCTGCCGGCAGGCTATGCCGGTATGGTTGACAGAATATTACATTCCGCGGCGGCGAATGCCAGAGACGGCCATCACGCCTTTTCCTGCGCGTCTGCCATCGCCTTGTCGACAGCCTCTTCCACCGCGTCGAAGACGAGCAGCGTGGAAGCGTGGCGCGCCTTGTAGTCGCGCACCGGCTCCAGCACCTCGAGGTCGCGCCACTTGCCGCCATAGATCTCGCGCGGCGGCTCGCCACCCTCCTTGAGCATGCGGCGCATGGCGGCGCCGACCTCGTGGAGTTCCGCCGCTGTCGCGCCGATGACATGGCGCGCCATGATCGAGGACGACGCCTGACCGAGCGCGCATGCCTTCACATCCGCTCCATAGGCGACCACCCGGTCACCTTCGACCTTCACATCGACGGTGACCTTGGAGCCGCAGAGCTTGGAGACGGCCGTCACGCTCGCATCCGGATCGGCAAGCCGCTCCGACAGCGGAATGTCCGCCGCGAGCTTCAGAATGCGCGTGTTGTAAATCTCGTTCAGCATCTTCGTTTCAACCGGCGACCCGCCAGAGCGTTCCCTGCGGGCCGTCCTCGATCAGAATACCGCGCCCGGCAAGCTCGTCGCGGATACGGTCGGCTTCCTTGAAATCCCGCCCCTTGCGCGCCGCCGCCCGGGCCGCGATCAGGGCCTCGATCTCTTCCGCATCGATATGGGGTGTGACCCCGGCTCCTGCAAACCAGCTTTCCGGGTCGGCTTGCAGAAGGCCGACGAGATAGCCCGCATTCTGGAGCGCCGCCTTGAGCCGCGCCCGCTCCGCCGGCTCGGTCGCCACATGCGCCTGCCGGGCGAGATCGAAGAGAACGGCGAGCGCCTTGGGCGTGTTGAGATCGTCGGTCAGCGCCTCCATGAAGGCGTCGGGCACGGTGTCGTTTGCGTCCGCCTCCACATCGGAAAGCGCACGCAAGGCGCCATAGAGCCGGTCGAGCATGCGCCGCGCCTGGGCGAGCCCGTCCGCCGTCCAGTCGAGCGGCTGACGGTAATGGCCATTGAGGAGCGCAAGCCGGATCGCCTCGCCCGGCGCCTGGGCGATGAGATCGTGCACCAGCAGCACATTGCCGAGCGACTTCGACATCTTTTCCTTTTCGATGTTGACGAAGCCGTTATGCAGCCAGAAGCGCGCCAGCGGCGCATGGTCATGCGCGCAGTTCGACTGGGCGATCTCGTTCTCGTGATGCGGGAACTGAAGGTCGATGCCGCCGCCGTGAATGTCGATCGTCCGCCCGAGATGCTTTTCGATCATGGCCGAGCATTCGATATGCCAGCCGGGGCGGCCGCGGCCCCAGGGACTGTCCCAGCCGGGCTGGTCCGGCGTCGAGGGCTTCCAGAGCACGAAGTCGGCCGGGTCCTTCTTGTAGGGCGCGACCTCGACCCGCGCGCCTGCGATCATGTCGTCGCGGTTGCGGCCCGACAGGCGGCCGTACTCGGCATAGCTCGGCACGTTGAAGAGCACATGGCCATCCGCCTCATAGGCGTGGCCGCTGGCGATGAGCCGCTCCATCATCGCGATCATGCCGGCGATGGTTTCGGTCGCCTTGGGCTCGATGTCGGGCGGCAGCACGCCGAGCGTGCCCATGTCCTCGCGATAGATCCGCGCATATTTCTCCGTGATCGCGGCGATCTCGACGCCCTGCTCCTTCGCGGCGGCGATGATCTTGTCCTCGATGTCGGTGATGTTGCGCGCGTAGACGACATTCGGGTAGAGGCGGCGAAGAAGCCGCGCCAGCACGTCGAAGACAACCGCCGGGCGCGCATTGCCGATATGGGCGTAGCTGTAGACCGTCGGACCGCAGACATACATCGTCACCCGCGCCGGATCGGCGGGCTCGAACACCTCCTTGCGGCGGGTGAGCGAATTATGGAGCGTCAGTCGCGGGGACGTCGTCATCGGTGGCCTGATCTCAAGAGCTTGCGTGGAGTCCTGGCCCGGACCCCGGTCGCCGGAGGTCTTCAGGCCGTGAAAGTCGAATCTCGTGTGCTTCGACAGGTCATAAACCGATCTCCCGGGCGCCGGAATGGCGAATATGGCCGCTGGGACGCCCAGCCATTGTTAATCAACCCGATCGGGAGCGGCAAGGCCTGGAAATCCAGCCATTCCGCGCCCGGCGCGGCTGTCCGCAGGCCACTTTAACCCTGAATAGTTTGCGATTTCTATTGGATCGACCGGCCTTGATAGCGGGTTTTCGCAAGGCTATATGCATGCTTCAGACGATGTCACATCAAAATGAGCATGGCATAAACCCCCCGTGCTTGATGGGCAAAACGGGCCGGCGCCGAATGGTACCGGCTTCGTTGACTTGAACCGGCGGCATCCGCCCTCCACATCGGCGAGGACGTGCCGGCGGGAAACCCCGGGGAGCATGACCGGAAGGCCCGTGACCGACCGGGACATCATGCTCTCGATTCAACAGCCAGAGTGCGCCCCTGCCGCAAAGTAGCCCATGCTTGGCGGATCGCGCTCCAGAGATGGTCAAATGGACATGAATGCTGCAGTTGACGGCTTGCGCTCAACCTTGGACGGCACCACCCGCCCCTCGCCCCTGAAGAAGCCCAGCCGCGAGGAAGCGGAAGCCGCCGTGCGCACGCTGATCGCCTGGGCGGGCGACGATCCGAGCCGCGAGGGCCTGCTGGACACGCCCGGCCGCGTCGTCCGCGCCTATGAGGAATTCTTCGAGGGCTACAAGGAAGACCCCTACAAGGAACTGACGCGCACCTTCGAGGAAGTCGAAGGCTATAACGACATGGTCATGCTCCGGGACATCGCCATCGAGTCCCATTGCGAGCACCACATGGTCGCCATTCTCGGCAAGGCGCATATCGCCTATGTCCCGACCTCCAAAGTCGTCGGCATCTCCAAGCTCGCGCGTGTGATCGAGATTTTCTCCAAGCGCCTTCAGACGCAGGAGACGATGACGGCGCAGATCGTCGACACCATCAACCGCGCGCTCGAGCCGGCCGGCGTCGCCATCCTCATCGAGGCCAAGCACCAGTGTATGACCACGCGCGGCGTGAAGAAGCCCGACGTGGCGACCATCACGAGCCAGTTCACCGGCGTCTTCCGCGACGATCCGCGCCTCGAAGCCCGCTTCATGCAGATGATTCGCGGCTATTGATCGCGCTTCGCCCGCGTCCCGTTCCCCGACTGCAAGTTGATGGCCCGCTTCATGCGGGCCATTTGCATCTTTGCTATACAATGCATGAAGCACGTGGATGGCCCGGACGAACCGGGCCGTGAGGCATTCGAGGTTTGGCGCATCATGAGCTCTTCCCTTTTCGGCCCGCGCGGCAGCGAAAACGAGATCGAGAACGGAACCGTCTTCACGCCGAAATTCGATGCGGACGGCCTCATCCCGGTCATCACGAGCGACGCCGCCACGAACGAAGTGCTGATGTTCGCCTGGATGAACGCGGATGCGCTGGAGCGCACGCTGCGCACCGGCGAGGCCTGGTACTGGAGCCGTTCACGCAAATCTCTGTGGCGCAAGGGCGAAACGAGCGGCCAGACGCAGAAGGTCGTCGCCATGCGGGTCGATTGCGATCAGGACGCGCTGCTCATCGGCGTCGAGGTGGGCGGCGATGGCGGCGCCTGCCATGTCGGCTACCGCTCCTGCTTCTACCGCTCGGTCGAACTGGCGCCCGGCGGCGCCGAGGTCCGGCTCCGCACGATCGAGAGCAAGATCGCCGACCGGAAGCCCGGCTGACCCTGCCTCGCCCCGCCTCTTTTCCGCCCGAACGGCATCGACATCCTCCGGCCACGCCGAAGTCGCCCCTTTTCAAGCGGCGCGGCAAAGGCGCATGATGCCCCAACGGGGGGTTCTACTGACGAAGCATCTGGAATGACCCGTCCGAAAATCGGCATTGCACTTGGAAGCGGCGTCGCCCGGGGCTGGGCGCATATCGGCGTACTGAAGACGCTCTCCCGCGCCGGCATCGAACCCGACATCATTTCCGGCACCTCGATCGGCTCGCTCGTCGGCGGCTGCCATATCGCCGGCAAGCTCGATCCGCTCGAAGACTTCGCCCGCTCGCTGACGCGGCGCAGGCTCATCGGCCTCATCGACTTCCGCTTCCGCTCCTCCGGCCTCATAGGCGATGCGAAGCTCGAAGCGATCATGCTCAAACATCTGGGAGGGCTCAGGATCGAGCACCTCGACCGCATCTTCGTGGCCGTGGCGACCGAACTTGCGACCGGCCATGAGCTGTGGCTGCGCGAGGGCAGTCTCGTACAGGCGATCCGCGCCTCCTACGCGCTGCCCGGCGTCTTCACACCCGTGCCGGTCGACAAGCGCTGGCTCATCGACGGCGCCATCGTGAACCCGGTGCCGGTTTCCGTCGCTCGCGCGCTCGGCGCCCGTCTCGTCATCGCGGTGAACCTCAACACCGATCCCTTCGATCCCGCGACGCGGCGGCACTGGGAAGGCGGCCATACCCCGCTTTATGTGAGCCCCATGCCGCCATTGCCGGAGGAATACGACCTCACCGAAGAGATCGACGAACTCGTTGCCGAGGAAGCCGAGGTCGAGGCGGCGATGGCGCCGGGCGAACCGGGCGCCGACAGCCCGCTCATGCTCGGGATCCGCACCACTCTGAGCCGCCTGCGCGGCAAGGGCAGAAGCGCGGAGCGCGAAATCGTCAAACGCGCCATGGGCACGCGGCAGCGCGGGCCGGGCTTTGCGAGCGTTCTCCTCGCCTCGCTCAATATCGTGCAGGACCGCCTCGCCCGCGCGCGCCTCGCCAGCGATCCGCCCGACATCGTCATTGCGCCGAAGATCGGCCACCTGACCCTGCTCGAGTTCGATCGCGCGGACGAACTCATCCGTCTCGGCGAGGAAGCGGCGGAGGAAGCCCTTCCGCAGATCAGGGAAATGTGCGAGCTGCTGCGCTAGCGGACTTCGCTTGCCAGCGTCCGCGCGATGCCGACAAAGCGGCTCAATGTCGGCGAGGGGTTGTCGCGGCGCCAGACGAGGCCCGTTTCGATGCTGGGCGGCTCGCCTTCAAGCGCGACATAGCGCACTCCAGCGCGGCCGAGATTTTCGAGCGAACGTGGAACGAGCGCGATGCCCATGCCCGCCGAGACGAGGCTGATGATGGTCTGCATCTGGATCGCCTCCTGGCCGATGCGCGGCTCCGCGCCACTCACCGCATAATAGCCGGTGATGAGGTCGTGAAAGGCGGGCGCCGTGCGGCGCGGGAAGATGATGAGCGGCTCGGCTTCGAGATCGGCGAGCCTCACCTTTCCCTTCGCGCATTCGACCCGCCCTTCCCTCGCCCAGGCTTCCGGCATCGCCGCGACGAGGGGCTCGCGCAGCAATGCGAAATAATCGAGCGAAGGATGAAGCGTTGCCTGTGGAGGCGGAATGATGAAGCCAGCGTCGATCTCGCCATCGAGCAGCGCTTCGATCTGAAGATCGCTCGTCGCCTCGAGAAGCGTCACCTGAACGGCGGGATAAGCGGCGGTGAAGCCGCTGACGAGCGGCGGCAGAACGCTGTAATCGGCGGTGCTCACAAAGGCGAGCTTGAGGAGCCCCGCCTCTCCGCGCGCGAGCTGACGCGCGACCTCGGGCAGCGCGGCCGCGTCATCGAGCAGCTTTCGCACATGCGGCAGCCATTGGGCGCCGGCAGGCGTCAGCGCGACCATCCGCTTCGTCCGCACAAACAGGCTGACGCCAAGCTCACGTTCAAGTGCGAGAATGGACTGGCTGAGCGGCGGCTGCGTCATGCCGAGCCGCTCGGCGGCGCGGCCGAAATGCAGCTCCTCCGCGACCGTCACGAAATAGCGAAGCTGCCGGAGATCCATCACAGGCCCCGTGATACGAAAAACGTCTTAATATCAGGAGAATAATATATTTCTTTCTTGTTTGAAAACGATCTAAGCATGACTGACCGACGCCGCCACGTCTGACCGGGAGGAAACGCCCATGTCCGCCAATGAAAGATCGAAGCACATCACGCAAGGCATCGCCCGCTCGCCCAACCGGGCGATGTTCTACGCCCTGGGCTACGAAAAGGCCGATTTCGACAAGCCGATGATCGGCATTGCGAACGGCCACTCGACCATCACCCCCTGCAATGCCGGGCTTCAGCCGCTGGCCGATGCGGCGGCCGCCGCCATCAAGGCAGCGGGCGGAAACCCGCAGATGTTCGGTACGCCGACGATTTCCGACGGCATGGCGATGGGCACCGAGGGCATGAAATACTCCCTCATCTCCCGCGAGGTCATCGCCGACTGCATCGAGACATGCGTGCAGGGCCAATGGATGGACGGCGTCCTCGTCATTGGCGGCTGCGACAAGAACATGCCGGGCGGCATGATCGCGCTCGCACGCACCAACGTCCCCGGCATCTATGTCTATGGCGGCACGATCAAGCCGGGAAAATGGAAAGGTGAAGACCTCTCCATCGTTTCGGCCTTCGAGGCGGTCGGCTCCTACATGGCCGGCAAGATGAGCGAGGAGGATTTCGAGGGCATCGAGTGCAATGCCTGCCCGACCACGGGTTCCTGCGGCGGCATGTACACGGCGAACACGATGAGTTCCTCCTTCGAGGCGCTCGGCATGTCGCTCCTCTACTCATCGACCATGGCGAACCCCGATGGGGAAAAGATCGACAGCACGGCGGAATCCGCGCGCGTCCTCGTCGAAGCCGTCCGCAAGAACATCCGGCCGCGCGACATCATCACGCGCCGTTCGATCGAGAATGCCGTCGCGCTGATGATGGCGACGGGCGGCTCCACCAATGGCGTCCTGCATTATCTCGCCATTGCCCATGCGGCCGAGGTCGAATGGACGCTCGACGACTTCGAGCGCATCCGCCGCAAGGTGCCCGTCATCTGCGATCTGAAGCCTTCGGGCCATTATATGGCCGTTGATCTTCACAGGGTCGGCGGCGTGCCGCAGGTTCTCAAGCTCCTGCTCAATGCCGGGCTCATCCATGGCGATTGCCTCACCATCACCGGCCGGACGCTGGGCGAGGAACTGGCCGACATACCGGACAGCCCCGCAGCCGGGCAGACGGTCATCCGCCCGCTCGAAAAGGCGCTCTATGACGAAGGCCATCTCGCCATTCTGAAGGGCAATCTCGCGCCCGATGGTGCCGTCGCGAAGATCAGCGGGCTGAAAAACCCGGTCATTCAGGGACCGGCCCGCGTTTTCGACGACGAGGCGTCGGCGATGGACGCGATCCTGTCGGACAAGATCAAGCCGGGCGATGTTCTGGTGTTGCGCTATCTCGGCCCGCGCGGCGGCCCCGGCATGCCGGAAATGCTCGCGCCCACCTCCGCCATTGTCGGCCGCGGCCTCGGCGAGAGCGTCGGCTTCATCACCGACGGGCGCTTCTCCGGTGGAACATGGGGCATGGTCGTCGGCCATGTGACACCCGAAGCCTATGAGGGCGGCACCATCGCTCTTGTGAAGGAAGGCGATCTCATCACCATCGACGCCCACCGGCTGCTTCTGCAACTCGATGTCGACGAGGCCGAGATCGAAGCGCGGCGCAAGGCATGGCGCCAGCCACCGCCCCGCTATACGCGTGGAGTGCTCGGCAAGTTCGCCCAGCTTGCAAGGCCCGCAAGCGAAGGCGCAGTGACAGGGTAAATCGACGAACGGCGCGGACCGGCGTGAAGATCACACCGGTCCGCTCATCGTTTGGAGCCTAGCTGCTCGCGATGTAGAGGCGCATCGCCTCCGTTTCCATCACGGTTTCCGCGATGCGGTGCTTCACCACGTCGCCGATCGAAACGATCCCGACCAGTTCGCCCTTGTGAACGACCGGCAGATGGCGAAACCGGCCATTCGTCATGATGTCCATCAGCTCATCGGCTGAATCGTTGAGATCGCAGGTGGTGACGCGCGACGTCATGAAATCGCGCACCGGACGGTCGAGCGCCTCGGCGCCGGAAGCCGCGACCGCCTTGACGATATCGCGCTCCGACAGAATGCCGAGCACCTGCTGTCCATGGAGCACCACGACGGCGCCGATACGGCGGCTGGTCAGCAATCGCGCGGTTTCGCCAAGCGTCATGACCGGCGTGGCCGTCACGACATCGGAACCCTTGGCCTTCAGGATAGAGGCAACATTCATGGCTTCTCCTCCGTTACCGGGCTTGAGACCATGATGCGGCATTCAGTCGCACGGAGCAAGCATCACGATTCGCAAGACTGCTTGCGCCGCGAGAACGATTTTCGACGCTTCCCCACCGGGAAGCACCTGATCCCCGGCATCAAACAGGCGATAAGCTCTGCAACGGACCGAAACGGCATCAACGATTCGACGGCAGGCAAATGTGGCAACGCGCCTATCTCCAGCGGCTGAAACATGATCTCGAACACTGGATCGAGCGCGGCTGGGTGACGCCCCAGAACGCCGAGGCCATTCTGGCGTCGGCGGGCGGAGAAGCGGCCACGCGCCGCATTCCCCAGTTGCTCGCCCTTCTCGGCGCGGTGCTGATCGGCTTTGCCGCCATGAGCTTCGTCGCCGCGAACTGGAGCGAGATGTCCAAGCTCGCCAAGCTCGTCATTCTCGTCGGCGCGATGTGGGCAGCCTATGGCGCGGCCTTCGTGCTGGCGCGGCGCGACCACCCGGCCTTTGCGCAAGCCGCGGTCCTCGGCGGGCTCGCGCTTTTCGGCGCGAACATCGCCCTCATCGCGCAGATCTACCATGTCAGCTCGGACGATCCCGGCTGGCTGCTCGTCTGGTGCCTCGTCGCGCTCGCCAGCGCCTGGGCGCTGCCATCGCGGCCAGCGCTGGCGCTTTCGTTGTTGCTCGCGATCTTCTGGTCCGCATGGATCGCGCCGCAGCCGGGCGCCGCGCATTGGGGCTTCTTCCTGCCCTGGGCGGCCGCGCTCGCGCTCACCATCCGGCTGAGCTGGCTCTCCGGCTTTCACCTCGCCATCCTGACCGCCTATGTCTGGGCGATCCTCAATGCCGAGGCGCTGGCAACGGCGCTCGACTGCGGGCGGGGAGAAATCGCTGCGATCTACATCCTCATCAGCATCGTGCTCTGGCTCGCGGGCCTTCGCATATCGCAAACCTCGTCGCGTTTCGGCGGCGCCATGGAAGCCTATGGCATCGCCGCCTCCTTCGCGCTCCTCTGGGTGCTGCAGGCGATGCCGCCCGAAAGCAAGGGCGGCGCTCTGTGGCTCCTGCCCGCAGCGCTCGCAATGGCTGGCGCCGCAACGCTCGGCCGGGGCGACATCCGAAGCGGGCGTCTCGCCCAGCGGGATGCAGGCGGCATAAGCCTCATCGCGCTCGGCGCGCTGCTCTATCCGCCGCTCGCCCATTTCGTGCCGGGGCTGGTGCCCTGGGCCTATGCCGCGCTCTTCCTCGCGCTCTCGGCCTGGCTCCTCGCCTATGGCTCGAACCGAAGGAACAGGCTCGCGCTCAATGCCGGTTTCGCGGCCTTCGCCGTCGAGGTCCTTTATCTCTATTTCGAGACGCTGGGCTCGCTGCTCGGCACGGCCGCCTTCTTCGCGCTTGGCGGCATCATCCTGATCGCAGGCAGCCTCCTCCTCGCGCGGGTACGAAGGAAGCTCGTCGGAGCCGCCGGAGAAGGAGCGCAGAAATGATCGCACGGTTCGGCCGCTTCGGCGCGGCCCTCATCATCCTCGTCCTGCTCCAAACGATCATCATCGGCTGGATCGTCGCCGACCGCATGGCGCTTCTGCGCTCGCCGGATACGGTGACGCTCAAGACGGAGCCGGTCGATCCGCGCGACCTCTTCCGGGGCGACTATGTGACGCTCGCCTATGGCCTTTCGCGACTCTCGCTTGAAAGCCTGACCGGCGACAAATCGTTCAGCGACGGCGACAGGGTTTATGTGGCGCTGGTGCCGGAAGGCGCGGACTGGCGGGCGGCCGGCGTCTGGCGCGACTATCCGAAGAATGCGGGCGACAGCAAGATCATCCGTGGCCGGATCACCAGCGTCGCGCGAAACGTGCCGCGCGTGCGCGCCCTTCCACGCTCGAAAAACGTCGAGGAAGTCCCCTGCGAAGAATGCGTCATGCTGACCGTCACCTATGGCATCGAAAGCTATTTCGTGCCGGAGGGGCAAGGCCGCAAACTCGAAAACGCCCGCAACGCGCAGGCGCTTTCGGTCGATGTCGCCCTCGCCCGCAATGGCGAGGCGGCGATCAAGGGCCTGCGGCTCGACGGCGAACTCCTTTATGAAGAGCCGCTGCTCTGAAGTCAGGAAGCCGCGCGGAAGGCGCGATACCAGCCGCCCGTGAGCACATAGCGGGGGAAAGTGACCCACTGCTCCAGCAGGATGCGGAGCAGTATGTCGGCAGGGCCCCGGAAGGGATCTGGCGGCACCGCTTCGAGCCTGTGCCCTCGCCCCTGCAACGCCAGCGACAGAACCATGGCGGCGATGCCGAGACCCGCAAGCGGCAGCGATGCGGAAGCCGCCCCGCCGATCGCCACCAGCGAGCCGGCCATGAAGACGGGCACCGCGACGATATGGATGAATAGATTGCGGCGCGCCGCATGGCCCTTCGCATAGACGGACCACTGCCGCTTCAGTGTTTCGGAGACGGACATGGTGTGCCTCAGGCTGCGTTGCGCCAGTTGCCGTGAAAACCGAAAGGCACGCGCGCCGGCAATTCCACGCGGGCAAGCGGCCCCTTCGCGATGTCGCCCGTGTCGAGCACGACGAAATCGCTGAGATTGCGCGCCTCGTCATAGACGAGCGTGACGAGCCATCCATCGCCCTCCGGCGCGGCGGCGGAGCGCGGCACGAAAACGGGCTCCATCACATATTTTCCGGCACCGGGCTCCCATTCGCGCCGCCGCCCGATGGCGAGGTCGATATGGACGAGCGTGTCGAAGGGCTTGCCCGGCGCGGGCGGACGGCGATTGCCAGCATAGAATCCATGGCGATAGGAAAGCCCGGCGAAGCGCTCGTCGAGCCGGGGAAACTCGCCGCCCATATCGGTCAGCGGCTCCTCCCTGTAGCTGTTGGAGTTGCCGTCGAGATCGAAGGTCCAGCGCACGAGCATGGATGGCGCATCGGCAAGCGTGAGATCGGCCTTGCTGCCATCGGCATCCGGAAAGAGCGGTACACGGATATATTTCATAACATCGGCGATGACGCGCGTCTTGCCGCCTTCGCGCTGCGTATAGGCGTTCATCGGGTGATAGACATAGCAGGGATCGCCCTCGAACCAGCGGATCGTATCGACGCTCGCATCGCGCGCCATGATGCCGATGCGCGTGCCGGCGGAAGGATCCCAGGCAATCACGGGGCCGCCCTTCATGATCCGCTCGACATCGATCGTCGCCGGAAAGATCGGGAAGATCACATGCTCGTCCGTGGTGATGAAGTCATGCACCATCGAGGCATAAGGCGCCTTGAACATTTCGGAGCGCGCAAGACGGCCCGAAGCATCGACCACCTGATAGGAAATGTCGGGCGAGCCGGGCCCCGCCGCCATATAGCCGAAGAACAGCATCTCGCCCGTCCTGGGGTCGATCTTCGGATGCGCCGTCATCGGGCCCTGATACTTGCCCTCGAAGGTCCATGTGCCCCGGGTTTCGAGCGTGTCGCCATCCATGGCGACGGGCGAGTTGCCCTCGTCCAGCGCCAGAAGCTTGCCGCCATGCCAGACGATGTTGGTGTTGGCGACATTGTTGCGGATGCCCTCTCCGCCCGGCGCCGCCCCCTCGCCGAAGCCGGTGCCGAGAAGCCTGCGGCCCGCTTTCCGCTGGGCGACATACTGCTCCGTCCGCACCCAGCGATTGCGATAGCTCGCCCTGCCGTCCTCGACATGGATCGCATGGACCATGCCCTCGCCCAGAAACCAGTGATGCTGGCTGCCGAGCGGCGGAAACATGGGGTTCGGACCGTTTCGGTAGAGCGTGCCGTTGAGCCCCGCCGGAAGCTCGCCTTCGACGACCACCAGGTCCGGCGCCTCGCACTCCGCCATGACGGGGGCAAAATTGCCGCGTAGAAGCGGATTGTCCGGAAAGGGCTTCGACATGGGTGACTCCCTTCATAACGATGATATAACATTGTTATAGGTAACCATTGAGCTACAGGTCAAGCCCGGCTATCAGAGAGGACGGAGATCTTGAGACGATGAGCATGGACGAGCGGGCTGACATTGCGGCCGACAGGCGCCGCCTCGCGCAGAGGGCGGCATTGCTCGATGCCGCGAGCGAAATGCTGATGCGCGGCGGGCCGGACGCGATTTCGCTGCGCAAGCTCGCGGCGAAGGTCGGCACCTCGACCATGGCGGTCTATACGGCCTTCGGCGGCAAGGAGGGGCTCATCAACGCCCTGTTCGACGAAGCCTTCGACCGGCTCGCCGAGGCGCAGCGCGCCGTGCCGAAGGCGCCCGAGCCGCTCATCTGGCTCCAGGGGCTCGCGCGCGCCTATCGCAGCTTCGCCCTTGAAAACCCGTCCTATTACGCGCTGATGATCAGCGTCACCATGCCGGTGAGCGAGAGCCTGCGCCACGAGGAGCCCTCCTGCACGACGCCGCCCGCGCGCGGCATCGCGCAGCAGCGCGGCTATCAGATGCTCTTCGACGCGGTGAAGGCTTGCGTCGCGGAGGGAAGCCTGCCCTCCGATGTCGCGCCCGCCATCATGGCCGATGCCTTGTGGGCGACCGTTCATGGCCTGTGCAGCCTCGAGCTTGCCGGCTTTCACGCCAGCGCAGAAGCGGCCGAGACGCGCTTCTCGCTTACCTGCGGGGCCGTCCTCAAGGGACTGCTGACGCCGAAGGGGCTGGCGAAACTCGAAGCACTGGCCGCCCGGTCGCTCAAGCCGGAGAATTGACCGACGGGAACTTGCCCAGCGGAAACGGCTTTTCCTCGCGCGCGAAGACGACGAAGGCAAGGCATTCCCAGATGTACTGAACGAGGTTGCGGCTGAAGAGGCGCAAATCCTCGTTCTTCTCCTTGGTCACGAGGAGCACCACGAGCTGAACGAGCCCGAGGAAAATGGCCAGGGAGAACGCGACATTGGCGAGGAAGCCGAACACGATCATGTAGACGAAACGCAGCCAGATCGGCTCCTGCTCGGTTACGCTCGAAGAGGCGGATGTATCGCTCATCGCTCATTTCCTCCACGGATGAAGCCCGACAAAGGGGCTTCGGATCATGTGGCCCTGCCCGGACGAGATTCAATAAGGCAAGTCAGAGCCGATTGCGCCCGCTCCATTCGCCATAGCCGACATTGCCGGGGCCGCCGGACGGCGACATGCGGTAGGGATCGAAAAAGCCGAAAAACAGAAGCCCGGCGAGGAAGCCGCCGAGATGCGCTTCCCAGGCGATGTTCATCTGCTCGCCGGTGACGGTGAGCCCCGTTGGCCCGAAGAGGAAATTGAGGCCGATCCAGACGCCGACGAAAATGAGCACGCGGCGGTCGGTGAGCGCATGAAGAATGCTCGCCTTGGCGCGGGGCGCTGCTCCCTGGCCTCCCATGCCGCCAAGCCCGCCCAGCGCCCCGTCGGCCAGAAAGACGAAGCGCGCCGCGCCGCCCATGAGGCCCGAGATCGCGGCCGAGGCGCCGACCACAGGCACAAGCGAGCCGGGATTGAGATAGACCTGCAACAGCGCGCCCGCGATGCCGCAGAAGAAATAGAAGAGCAGAAACCGGACCGTGCCGATGCGCCTTGCGACCGGACTGCCGAAGGCGAGAAGCCAGACACTGTTGACGATCACATGGGTCCAGCTTCCATGCAGGAAGGTGTAGCTGAAGAGCGACCATAGATCGCCCGCTGCGCCGCCCGGAAAGATGAGATCGGGATGGGCCGGGACGCCGGTGAAGCGGCCGGGAAAAAGCGCGAAGAGGACGAGTATCTCCGACTGCTGATCGTCCGTCAGATGGCTGAAGACGGCATATGCGCCGAGCATGGCAACGACGAGCGCAAGCACCACCCCAGGCACGTTGAAGGCGCGCGGCTCCCTGCGGCGCGGCCTCGTCTCGTCGATGTCAACCATGCGCGGCCGCCATGAGCGCCGCCTCGACGAGCGGCAACCTGTCATTGCCGAAATACATGTCGGTCTTGTTGACGAACATGGTCGGAGAACCGAAGCCACCCCGCGCGACCACTTCCTCCGTGTTGGCGCGCAGACGCGCCTTCACATCGTCCGACTTCATGCGCTCGGCGACCATTTTCCAGTCGAGCCCGGCCACGCCGCAGATTTCGGCAAGCACCTCCGGCTGCGAGATGTCCCTGAGTTCGCCCCAATAGGCACGGAACGTCGCCCAGGCGAAGGGCACGAGCTTGCCCTCGTCGAGCGCGACGATCGCGGCCCGCATCGCATCGACCGCGCGAACGGGAAAGACGGGCGGCTGCCCGATCTCGACACCGCAATAGCGCGCCCAGTCGCGCAGATCCTTGACGTAATAGCGGCTCTTCACCGGATGCGGGTTCGCGCGCTGCTCATAGACGCTTTCATTGACGGCATTGAACACGCCGCCGACCAGGATCGGCCGCCAGTCGATCACGGCGCCCGTCCGCTCGGCCAGCGCCTCGATGCGGCTGAAGGCGAGATAGGTCCAGGGGCTCGAGCAATCGAAGAAGAATTCGAGTGTGGGTCTGATCGCAGCCAAGAGTGTGCCTTTCCAGTCGGGGTCGATTGCCTTTGGCAGTTGTGGCGAGTGTCGCTCGCGCCATGGAACTCCGCAACCCGGCGGCGCGACGCTTGCGCGACCGCGTGCCAGCGGCGCACAGCCTTAACATTTTCCTGCCGCGCGTGTCGAAAGAGGACAGTCGCGGGACGGCCGAATGGCTTGGGCGAGGACGCGACGCCGCAAGACTGCCGCCGGGCAGCGGGCAGAAATGGCGGAAGTCCGCCACACACGACGCATGACCATGGTGGCACAGCGGTTGCAATCCATGGCTCGACTTCGGCCGCGCCCCGAAAACGGCATCCACAAGAAACGACCGTCGGGCGCGACCGGAACCGGCAACCAGGAGACCGATCGTGCTTGCAACCGGACTGTCGAAATTGGCTGAACAGGGACTGCCCAAGCGGACGCTTGGCGCCCTTTCGATCGCCTTCGCGCTCACGGGTTGCATCAGCCCCAGTGCAGGTTCGAACGGCCAGTACACCTCTCCCATCGGCGATGCGCCGGTCATCAACAACGAGACGCCCTATTCGACCGCGCTGCGCTGCCTCGCCACGCACATCCCGGCGAACCAGCAGGCGATCCGCATCGCCGTCGGCAATATCCGCGACTATACGGGCAAGGAAGAAGCGGACGGTTCCGGCCGCAAGCTCACGCAAGGAGCTTCGCTCATGGCCATGTCGGCACTCGGCAAGGCCGGCGTGCCGCTCGTGGAGCGCTATGACACCTCGGTGACGGAACTCGAACTCAAATACACGAACAACAAGCTCATCGGAGATGCCGACGAGAACGACTATCGCAAGATATTCGCGGGCGAAATCCGAGGCAGCAATTACTACCTCGTCGGCGGCATCACCGAACTCAACTTCAACATCCGCTCGGGCGGCGTGTCGGGCTCGGTCGCGAGCACCTCGGACACGGGCTGGGGCGCGGATGCCGGCGGCAAGATCTATGTGATGAATATCGGGCTCGATCTCCGGCTCGTGAACAGCCGCACGCTGGAGGTGGTGGACTTCGTCTCCTACCAGAAGCAGATCGTCGGCCATGAAGTGAGCGCGGGCGTCTTCGACTTCCTCGGCGGCAAGCTCTTCCAGATCGGCGCGGGCGAAAGCGCAATGGAGCCGATCCAGCTCGCCGTGCGCTCCGTCATCGAACGCGCGGTGCTGAAGATGCTGGTGCCGCTCTATCAGGTCAATCCGTCGGACTGCGCGCGCTTCGGCGACAAGGGCGACCCGATGGGCGCGATCGACTATCGCCAGACGAACCCCGGCGCCGCCGAGCGCCCCTCCCCCGTGCGCGAGCGCGAAGCGGAACGCACAGGCCCGGCCGCGACCGAGCAGAGGAGCGTGCAGCGCGCTGCGAGCGATCCTTACGCCTATTACAGCGAGATCGACAATTCCGGTCTTCGCGGTCAGGTGAACTGACGCACGGGCAAGTGTCCTGAAATTTCTCCGGCGGCGTCGCAACCAGATCGTCGGAGATGAGAAGCTCAGGTTGCCGGCGGCCGAACCTTTCGGCCGCACCTTGAGAGCCCGCGGCCGGGCTTTGTATCGGCCGCAACCGAAGCCGCAAACGGGGGCACCGTCCGCGGCTTCGGCAACGAGTTGACTTCGGGGGGAGGGTTCGCCCTCCCCTCACTTTTCGCGTTTTGCGTCTTGCCCTACCCCTCGGCAAACATGAGCAGCAACGCTCCGGCGACGATGAGCGCGACCGCCGCGGCCTTGACCGCGTTCATCTCCTCACCGAAAACGACGATGCCGACAATGACCGTGCCGACAATGCCGACGCCGGTCCAGACCGGATAGGCGGTGCCGAGCGGCAGCGACTTCGTGGCAAGCGAAAGAAGCCACGTCGTCAGCACCATGACGGCGACATTGAGAACGGCGATGCCGGGCCGTGTGAAGCCCTCGCTCGCCTTCAGCGTATAGGTCCAGATGATTTCGCTCACCGAGGCGGCCATGAGAATGGTCCAGGCCATATCGCATACTCCATGTTGCAATATGGCGAAGCCGTCTCCGCCGATCGTTTCGGCGCGGTTGCCATGCGGAAGCCACGCCGCCGGGTCGTCCCGGTATGCAAGCTCACATAGGTCATAAGATGGCGGCAATCAACCTTGCGCGAGCGCTTTTGCGCGCCGCGGGCCGATCATCCCCGACATCCACGAGAAACGCAGGGCCATCGCGGCCGCGCAGGCGATGAGCCCGAGCACGAAAGCGATCCACACACCGAGCCCTTCGAGGCCAAGACCGAAGGCGAGGAACAGCGCCGACGGGAACCCGATGAGCCAGTAACTCGCGCCATTGATCCACATCGGGGCCTGCGCGTCCTTCAGCCCGCGCAGCGACAGACCGAACGTCACCTGCAGGGAATCGAAGAGCTGGAACGCCGCGCCCATGCGAAGAAAGATGACCGCATGCTCGATCACATCGGCATTGGCCGGATCGCTCGCATCGACATAGAGCCCGACGAGTTCGCGCGGAAAGATCGCGAAGGCAAGCCCCGTCACCGTCATGAAGGCGATCCCCATCACGGATGCCGTGACGCCCGCGATGCGAACGCGCGGCATGTCCTTCGCGCCCGCCGCCAGCCCCACGCGAACGGTCGCCGCCGTTGCAACGCCGAGCGGCACCATGAAGGCGAGCGCGCAGGCATTGAGCGCGACCTGATGCGCCGCCACCGATGCCGTGCCGAAATATCCCATCATCAGCGTGCCGGCGTTGAAGAACATCGCCTCGAAAATCATCGACATGCCGATCGGCATTCCGAGCCTGAAGACCTCGGTGAATTTCGACCATGACGCGCGCCCGAAGCGATGGAAGATCCGGTAGCGCGAAAGTTCCGGCGAGATGAAGACGGCCGCAAGCAGCGCGAAGAAGCTGAAGGCGAAGGAAACCGCGCTGGCAATGCCCGCGCCGAGAAGGCCGAGCCTGGGCGCGCCGAAATGGCCGAAGATCAGCGCATAGCCGAGCGCCGCATTGAAGGCGACGGTGAGCCCCATGACGACGAGCGGCGCGCGCGGGCGGCTCAGCGCATTCGCATAGGCGCGCAGCACCTGAAAGCCCAGCGTGAATGGAAGACCCAGCAGAAGCAGACGCACGAAAGCTCCGGCATCGGCGCTGAGCGCCGCCGGTTCGCCGACGGCGAGCAGCATCTGCTCGGTGAAGGCAAGAAAGAGCATCATGGGCGGCGACATGAGAAGGATCGCCCAGAACGCCATCCGCACACTCGCGCGCACTGCAGGCGCGGCGACGCGCCGCTCGCCGAGCGTATGGGCGATCATGGGCGAAACCGCGACGGCCGGCCCCATGCCGAGCAGCCACATCGCATAGAAAAGGCTGAGGCCGAGCGCGGACGCGGCGAGCGCCTCCTTGCTGTAGGCGCCGAGCATGAGGATGTCGATGGTGCCGACGCCCATCTGCGCGAGCTGCGTCACGACGATGGGCCCGGCAAGGCGCATCAGCGCACGCGCTTCGACGAGCCAGACGGGCGAGGCCTGCGGCGATGCCGGGATTTCGGCGGAAGTCTTCAGCAATGAATTGGTCATGGAACGGGCTTTGGTCTGTGAGCCCGGGAACGGCTAAACGGTGAGGCCGATACAAAAAACCCCTCCGAAGCATTCACCAGGCTCGGGAGGGGTGGGATCCTTGGATCAGCGGACGGCTAGTCCGCGCGCTCCTCGCGAGTCGTCGGCGCACACGAGCTATCGGCAACGCCGAAACGCTCTCTCCGTGCTGTGGTCATCGACTGATCCATGGTGCCGCTCGCGTCAGCGCAGGCCCGTGCCTGCAAGGATCGCGATGGTTACGCCCCGCTCCGAAGCCCGTCAATAGATGGAGAGGGATTATGTCCGAAGGGGCGCGATCGGCCGCGCGCCTGTGACCCGGCCGACACACCACGCCCTTGCCATCCCTGTGACATGAAAACGGGGAGAGCATTGCTCTCCCCGCCATGTAACGCATGCAATGCGGATGCGATCAGTAGCCGACGCCACCGCTGAACCAGGCGCCGCCATTGGTGCTGACGACCTGCTCGCCCCGGTCGGCCTTGCGGATCATGACTTCCGCGACGCCCTGCCTGCCATTGCCTGCCATATCGGCGACGCTCGCCCCGCCCTGACGCGGTGCGCAGGCGAGCATGCCGTTCGATCCATGCCGCAGCGCCTCGCCCTCGCGGCATTCGATGACATAGCCGCCCGTGTAATCCAGAACCTTCTGGCCCTCGGCGCCGGCCATCCGGCCGATGGTCGTGACGAGCATGTCGCCCGCAACGCAGTGGAACACCTCGACATCGTCCGTCGCGCCGATCTCGCGCATCGGCGTGCTGAAGCGCGCCGCTTCCTCGAGGCCCTTCGCGCTCACGCAGACGCCCTTCACCGGCTTCATCGCGAGCGCGCCGCGAACGACCACATCGAGGCTTCCCATCGGCGTCGCCTGCGGCGCGGCCACATAGTAGCTGCCGCCGCCACCACCCGAACCGTTGCCATTGCCGATGCCGAAGCCGCTGCCGCCCGACCCGCCGCGCCCGGCGCCCGAAGCCCGCGCCGCGACACCGGCGGCAAGGTTGGCATTGGAATTGGCGTTCGCATTGGCGATGGCGGAGGCGCTGAGATTGACGCCCGTATTCACCGTCACGTTCACGTTATTGGTGTTCGTATTGATGTTGGTATTCGTGTTCGTATTGGTGTTCGTGTTCTTGTTGTAGTTCTTGTTGTAATTCTCGTTGTGGTTCTTGTTGATGACGGTGCCGCCACCGTGCCCACCGCCATGATGCCCGCCGCCACCATCATCGCAGCCGCAATCCTCGGGCGGCGGAGGCGGAGGCGGCGTCTCGCAGCCCCCGCCGCAAGCCTGCGCCGGCGCGGCTCCCGTGAGCCCGTAGAAGCCGACGCTCATGACGAACGCCAGGGCGACCGTCGCGAAGAAGGGGGTCGATTGTTTCATCCTTGCACTCCTGGCCCGCAAGGGCACGTTCTCATGCGCCGCTAGGGCGCGCATGCCCCATGAATGCGAAAGCCATGCCGCAACGACACCGCATCGACGGGCCGGAACCGCACACGGACGAAACCGCAAGCGCGGGAACGCACTAACCCCTTGAAGCAGGCATCATTTGCCAAAATCCCTCGCCGCTCCCTCCGATGCCCTCGACCGGAGGCCGCCGATGCATGGCACGCTTTCTGCTGTGCTGCCCCATGTCGGCTGATTGCCACGCGGAAGCTGTATCGCGGCGGAACGCAAGGCCCTCAGAGGGACAGATCACAAGGCCGACCCAAAACGGGACGGCAGGCTTCGATTGAGTTAGCATTCTCGCAAGGGGGCAATCCCTGCGGCTCGCGCCGCCAGGGATGAGGGGGAGACCCCGCCGGGCGAGAAACCGCGCGGCAGGGGACGAAGAGAATGAAACACAAGACCATTCAGGCACTGTTCGACTACTGGAACACCATTCGCGCGGGCCGTCCCGCTCCCTTGCGCAGCGAGATCGAGCCGGGCGCGATCAGGCGCGTGTTGCCCTATGTCTTCATCCTCGAGCGGCAGAGCGGCGATGCCTTCTCCTTCCGCCTCGCGGGCACCGGCCTTTGCAGCGTCTATGGCATGGAGTTTCGCGGCCACAACATCCTCTCCATGTGGCAGGACGAATGCCATGAAAGCCTGAGAGACGCGCTCCACGCCGTCACGCGCAATGCGAGCGCCGCCATCGTCGAATATACCGCCACCACCAACGACCACCGCGAGGCGACCTTCGAGATGATCCTGCTGCCGCTCGCGCAGGACAATGGCGCCATCACGCGCGTCCTAGGCGCCGCCGTGCCGGTCGATCAGTTCGCGTGGATCGGCGAGCGCCTCTTCGCCCGGCAGTGGATCGACCGCATGCAGATCGTCGATCCGGAACGCATGCCCCGCCGCGAGCGCGCCATCGAAACAGCCCGCCGCATCGTGCGCGAAAAGCCGCCGGTGATTTCGAACCCCATCGGGAATTTCGCGCATCAGCGCCCGCCGCTGCGGGGCGAGCGGACCTATCTGCGCCTCGTCAAGGTGGTCCAGACGGGCGACGAGCGCAAATAGAACCGGGCAAGTCCGAAACGAAAAGGCCGGCGACGGGTTTCCCCCTCGCCGGCCTTCTTCATTCGTATGGGTCGAGGCGGCTCAGGCGGCCGCGCCCCGACGATCTTCCGCAATCGTCACATTTTCGGGCGCAAGCATCGCGCGGCCGAGAATGTCGTCCGAAATCTTCTCGGCGATCATGATGGTCGGCGCGTTGGTGTTGCCGCCGACAAGGGTCGGCATTACCGACGCATCGACGACGCGCAGGCCTTCGATGCCGTGGACGCGGCACTTGGCATCGACAACCGCCATCGGATCGTTGCCCATCTTGGCCGTGCCGACCGGGTGATAGATCGTCTCCGCCGTCTCGCGGACCCAGGCGTCGATTTCCTCATCGCTCTGCTTGTCCGCGCCCGGCCAGAACTCCGGCCCGCGATAGGGGTCCATCGCCCGCTGCGCGAGAATATTGCGCACCATGCGCACGCCGTCGCGCATCACGCGGCGGTCGGTCTCGGCGGCGAGGTAGTTCGGCTGAATGAGCGCATGATCGGCCGGATCGGTCGATTTGATCGACACATAGCCGCGGCTCTCCGGACGAAGCTGGCAGACATGGACGGTGAAGCCGTGACGATCGGACTTGAGGCGCGCATGATCGCGCATCATCGCCGCCACGAAGTGGAGCTGGATGTCCGGGATTTCGAGTTCCGGCCGCGTCTTGAGGAAGGCGCCCGATTCCAGACCGTTCGATGTCGCAAGGCCGCTCTTGAAGAAAGTGTACTGCATGCCCGTCAGGATCTGGCGGAACGGGTTCATCTGGCTGTGCAGCGTGATGGGCTGCTTGCACTCCGCGATGACCGTGCAGTCGAGATGGTCCTGAAGGTTCTGGCCGACGCCCGGCAGATTGGCCACGACATCGATGCCGAACTTCTGCAGCGTGTCGGCCGCGCCGATGCCGGAGAGCATCAGCACCTGCGGCGTGTTGACCGCGCCGCCCGACAGAATGACCTCGCGGGCGGCCTTCACCGTCTTGCGCTGCCCGTCCTGAACATATTCGACGCCGACGGCTTTCTTGCCATCGAACAGGATGCGCGAGGTGAGCGCCTTGACCTCGACCTTGAGGTTCGGCCGCTTGAGCGCGGGCACGAGATAGCCGACAGCCGCGCTGCAACGCTTGCCGTCCTTGATCGTGAGCTGATAGGGGCCGACGCCCTCCTGCTGCGGGCCGTTGAAGTCATCCGTATAAGGATGTCCAGCCTGCTTTCCTGCCTCGACGAAGGCATCGAAGAGCACATTGGTCTTGCGCGCATTGCTGACGCCGAGCGGGCCGTCGCCGCCATGGAAGGCGCTGTCGCCGTTCTCGTTGCCCTCGGAGCGGCGGAAATAGGGAAGAACGTCGGCGAAACCCCAGCCTTCGAGGCCGAGCTGGCGCCAGAGATCGTAATCGCGCGCATGGCCGCGAATGTAGATCATGCCATTGATGGAGGATGAGCCGCCCAGCACCTTGCCGCGCGGCCAGAAGAGCTTGCGGTTGTTCAGATGCGGCTGGCCTTCAGTATAATAGTACCAGTTGACCAGTTCGGTACCGATGAGCTTGCCGACGCCGGCGGGCATATGAATGAGGAAGTTCGAGTCCTTCGCGCCCGCTTCGAGCAGCAGAACCTTGTTCTGCGGATCCTCGGAAAGGCGATTCGCAAGGACGCAGCCCGCGCTGCCCGCTCCGATGATGATATAGTCGAAATCACTCATGATGTTTCCCGGCTGCTTCCTGATTGTTCGAGCCGTCGAGGAGGCGTGTGCTGGCGCCCATCCGTTCCAAGACATCCGCCTGGCGCCCGCCTTGCCCTCGATGGTCTGATTTTCGGTGAATAGTCAGCAATCATGAAAGCTGACGCAAGCGTCAATTTTGCTCGAAGCCGCCAAATCGCAGCAATTGCAAGAAAATCTGCCCCCAATCGGGCGTCTGCGATAAATTTTCGTTAACCCTGCCCCCCTATTCTTCATAATCGCAAGCGCCCTATTTCACCATTGGCGCGGAAGGCTGAGCGAAGAAGACATGAGCGACCAACACGAACGTCGGCGCTATCCGCGCGTTCCGGTGAGTGTGAAAGGGCGTTTCCTGGCGCCCGATGGGGCCGAGCATGCCTGCTCGATCCGCGACATGTCGCTTGCGGGTATCGCGCTCATTTCCGAGGTCGAGGTACCGCTGGGCTCGCACCTCATCATCTATCTCGACGATTTCGGCCGCTTCGAGGGCCCGGTCGTCCGTCACTTCGACGATGGCTTCGCCATCGAGACGGCCCTGACCGGCCCGCGCCGCGACCGCGTGGCCGAGCGCCTCGCCCTCTATGCCAAGGGCGGAGAACAGGCCGCCGCCGAACGCCGCCGCATTTTCCCGCGCTATGCGCCGCAGGACGCCGGGATCGA
This sequence comes from Parvibaculum sp., assembly GCF_035325945.1. Taxonomy (GTDB): domain Bacteria; phylum Pseudomonadota; class Alphaproteobacteria; order Parvibaculales; family Parvibaculaceae; genus Parvibaculum. Next base: position 28,479 of record NZ_DAOKYX010000009.1, on the reverse strand, counting down.
GGAAGGTTCCGTCCTCACCCTGAGCGACGGGCGGTCGGCCCCCTGCCGTATCGTCGACATGTCGCTCGGCGGCGCCAATGTCGCGACCGAGCTGCGCGCCCCTATCGGCATGAGCGTCTCGATCGGGCGCATGAACGGCCGTATCGTCCGGCACACGGTCGAGGGCATCGCGATCGAATTCACCGACATGCCCGAGCGTGTGAGCGCCATCTCCCGCCCCTTCGGCTGACACCGAATTCCGCACCGTCTAGACTGCGATTCCAAACGCGAGTCAGACCGGAGCGGGGCCATGGGCGACCAGATACTGAAGTACGAACTGCGCGAGAATGTTGCCGTCCTCACCATGGATGACGGCCGCGCCAATGCGCTCGGCCATCCGATGATCGACGCGATCGGCGCCGCGCTCGACCGCGCGGAAAGGGAAGCCCGCGCCGTTCTCCTGCTCGGGCGCGAAAACCGCTTCTGCGCGGGTTTCGACCTCAAGGTCATGGCATCCGGCCGGGAGCATGTGACACCGCTGGTGACGGCGGGCGCGAACCTGCTCCTCAAGCTCTACACGCACCCCCTGCCCATCGTCATCGGCTGCACGGGCCACGCCCTGGCCGCGGGCGGCCTTCTGCTTCTGTCGGCGGATCTTCGCATCGGCGCCGAGGGCGATTTCAAGATCGGCCTGCCGGAAGTCGCCATCCACATGACCTTGCCGATCTTCGGCATCGAGCTTGCGCGCGACCGCCTTGCTCGCAATCACTTCACGACGGCGGTGACGCAGGCGCGGGTCTACAATCCCGTCGAAGCGGTGCAGGTCGGCTATCTCGACCAGACGGCCCCTTCCGGCACTCTGGCCGAGGTTGCCTTCGCCCGCGCCAGCGAACTCGCCGGCCTCCCCCAGCCGGCTTTCCGTAACACCAAGCTCAAGGAGCGCGCGGCCACGGTGAAGCTCATCCGGGACACGCTCGACGACGATTCGCGCACCTTCGACGGCGCTGCCAGTTGACGAGGGGCCGAATTTTCTGGTTCATCGCGGACCTTGGAGTTCACGAGGCGCTGGGGGGCGACAGATGGATATCCGGAGGTTTGACATGCGGTTTCCGAGACTCACACGGATGAAGGCTCTCCCCCTCGCCCTGCTTCTGGCCATGGGTGTCGCGGCAATGCCCGGCACGGCCAGGGCCGATTGCAGCCAGACGAGCACAAACGGCATACTCGGCGGGCTCGGCGGCGCCGTGGTGGGCGGCCTTCTCGGCTCCACGATCGGCGGCGGCTCGGGCAAGACGCTGGCGACCATTGGCGGCGCGCTGGCGGGCGGCCTCATCGGCAACAACCTCGCCACCCAGCTCTCCTGCCAGGACCAGAACTATCTGGGCAACAGCACCGTTCGCAGCCTCGATTCCGGCCAGCCCGTGAGCTGGCGCAATCCCGATTCGGGCACCTATGGCGACGTGACGCCGGTTCGCAGCTACAACTCGAACAACGGCCAGTACTGCCGCGAATTCCAGCAGACGATCTATGTCGGCGGAAAGCAGGAACGCGGCTATGGGACGGCCTGCCGGCAGCCCGACGGAAGCTGGAAGGTCGTCGGCTGACGCCTTTGCGCCTACCATCCCGCTCGCGACCCCGCGACGCCTGAAAAATTTTCCGGCGTCGCGGTTTTCGCCTCCCTGCCGCATTTCGTCCGCTCAAGGATGGATATGCGCGGACGCATGTCCGCAATTCATTGATTCGAATTGAGGAATTTCGAAGCCGACGGAGCAGCGCGGCCTTCGATAAACTTCAATCAAAATTTGAATCAAAAGGTCATCGTATTTTCATAAAATCCGGCCGACCGGCTTAAGCGCGAAAAAATTCCTCCCTGCCAATCTTTCCCCCGCAGCACGGAAGCATTGCTGCGACAGGATTGTGGGCGGTGGACGTGAGACGGCTTTTCTTGCTCGCGGCGGCGGCAGGCGCGGCCTTCTGGCTGGCGGGATGCCAATCGACGGGCAGCATCGGACATACGGGAAGCACGCGCCCTGGCGGCGCAGCGAAGACGGCTGCCTCCCATATGCCCACGGGCCAGCAGGTCAGCCCGCCCTATGGCTATGTCGCCTTCTGCCTGCGCAACAGGGCCGAATGCGAAGGGGGCACGGACGCCCCCCGCGAAGCCAGGCTTACGCCCGCGCGCTGGGCGGAGCTGAACGACATCAATGACGATGTGAACCGCAAGGTCAGGCAGATCGAAGACAGCGAGAATTACGGCGCCGTCGAATACTGGGCCTATCCCAATTCGCGCGGTGGCGACTGCGAGGATTTCGCCCTTCTCAAGCGCAGAACGCTCATCGAGCGCGGCTGGCCGGCCGAGAGCCTCTTGCTGACCGTCGTGCGCGAACGCAACGGTGACGGCCACGCCGTTCTGACGATCGCCACCGACAAGGGCGATTACATTCTCGACAACAAGATCCGGACGATCCTCGCCTGGAACGAGGCCCCCTACAAATGGGTGAAGCGCCAGTCAACGCGCCGCCCCTATATCTGGGTCACTCTCGATCCCTCGCGCTTCGAGGTCGCGGCGTGGGAAAGCGTGCCGCCGCTCGGCTCGCCGCTGCCCTATGCCGCCGCAAAACCCGCTGGCGGCAATCGGGCGCTGAAAACCGCAAACCCGCTGCGGCCGAGCCTCGCCGACGAAAACGGCGCCCCCGCCTCGCCGCATGGCGGAAAGAAAACGGCGCCGCCGCCGAGTGCTTAGAAGGCGGTTCGCGCCGCCCATTACCCCCGACCGGGTTCTCCCCCCGAGCCCGGTCCTGTCGAGGCCGGTCCTGTCGCTCCCCACACGGCAGGACCGGTATTCGACTTTCTGCCCTCAGCGGCCCTTCCACTGCGGCTTGCGCTTCTCGGCGAAGGCGCGCGGGCCCTCGATCAGGTCTTCACTGCGGAAGAGCGCCGCAACGGAGGGATACTTGCCCGTGACGGCGGCCTGAAGGTTCGCCTCGTCGAGGCCCTGATAGACGGACTCCTTCGACGCGCGGATCGACATGGGCGAGCACTCCATGATGAGCCCGGCCCAGCGCTTCGCCGCCGCCATAAGTTCCGTCTGCGGAACAACCTCGTTCACGAAGCCGAGTTCCTTGCCTTCCTTCGCCGGCACCTGCCGTCCGGTGAGGATCATGCCCATGGCCTGCTTGAGCGGGATCTGGCGCGGCAGTCGGTGAAGCCCGCCCGCCAGCGCCGCCAGACCGACCTTCGGCTCGGGCAGCGCAAAAACGGCGTTCTCCGAGGCGATGATGAGGTCGCAGGCAAGCGCGATCTCGAAGCCGCCGCCCATGGCGACGCCGTTCACCGCCGCGATGACCGGCTTGTTGAGATCGTAACGCGCCGTCAGCCCGGCAAAGCCCGAGGGCGGAACCTCGATCTTGTTGCCTTCGGCCTGATATCTGAGGTCGTTTCCGGCGCTGAAGGCCCTGTCGCCCGCGCCCGTGATGATCGCCACCCAAAGATCGGGATCGGCCGCGAAATCGTCGAAAATCTTCGCCAGTTCGAAATTCGCCGGCGGATGCAGCGCGTTCATGCGCTCCGGACGGTTTATGGTAACGACGAGCAGGTGCCCGTCCCGCTCTGCCTTGCAATGTTCAGTGGTCATACGCTTCCCCATTCTGTCGCCGGCCCACGCATCGCAGGCGCGGGCCACCATTCGCGGGCGACTTTGCCCGCTCGGACAGGAGGCGGCAAGCATCGCGCTGTTGACGTCGCGTTAACGAGAACGTCTTATTGGTCAAGCTGAAAAAGTGTCCCACACTGGGCTGTGCCGATTCGCGTCGGCGTATAGAGCCGGACGATGAAGCAAGTTCATGGATGGCAATGGCTGGACCTGAAAAGTATTCCAGTGCTGGAGCAGCAAGGACCACGCCCGGCGGCGAACGCTGGCTCCTGAAATATGCAGACCGCATATATGGCCCCTACACCTTCGAGGCGATGAAGAGCTATATCGCCGAGGGCCGCGTCATCGCACAAAGCGTGATCGCGCCCGAGGGCTCTGCTCCCGGCGCCGAAGACTGGCAACATGCCGCTTCCATCCCCGCCTTCGCGGATATCTTCGCGGAGATGCAGTCTCCCGCCCCTGTTTCCGACGCCGCCGACGCCTCCGCCGCCGCGCCCGCCAGCGAGCAGCCCGCCGCCAACGAGACCAACGACGCCACGCGGCCGCAGAGCCGCCCCGCCTACGGCTCCTCCAAGGGACAGATCGACCGCCGCCGCCAGCCGGAAACATCGAATTTCATCGTCGTCATGGACATCAAGGCGCGCTATGCGGGCGCGCTCGAGCAGGCGATCATGTCGCTCGGACCTGCCTACAAGCTCGCGCCGAATGTCTGGTGCGTGAACACCAACGGCACGGCGGCCGGCCTGCTGAACGATCTCAGCCAGCATATCGGCAAGACCGACAGCATGTTCATCGTCGATGCGACGCGCGACCGCACAGCCTGGTGCAATTTCGGCCCAGAGACCGACGCGAAGATTCGCCGCGTGTGGCGCCGTCCTTTCTGACATCGCAGGCGAGCACTGCTGCGAGGGTGACGGCATCCCGAAAAGGGTGATAGGCTTCGCGCCATGAGCTACGGGTCTTCGGAGATACTTCTGAAGGCCTTTTTTGTTTCAAACGAACCGCGCGCGGTGCTGCCTCTTGCAATGCGCAGCAAGTCCGGCTCCAGGCGCAGAAAGGCATTGTCCCGTGGCAGCAGGCAACGGAGATACCGTTCGGGTGCATTACACCGGCACGCTGAGCGATGGCTCGGTTTTCGACTCGAGCGCGGACGGCGGCCCGATCGAATTCGTCATCGGCGGCGCGGCGGTCATTCCCGGTTTCGAGCATGCGGTCGTCGGAATGGAGATCGGCCAGTCCAAGACCTTCACGATCCCGAGCGCCGAAGCCTATGGCGAGCGCGATCCGCGCCTTGCGCAGGACGTTCCCCGCTCGCAGCTTCCCCCGGAGCTTGAACTTTTTCTCGGCATGCGGCTGACGGCGAGCAATGGCGATGGCCGTGAAATCGCGCTGGTGGTGACGAGCCTCACGGACGAGATGGCCCGGCTCGATGCAAATCACCCGCTTGCGGGCGAGGATCTGACCTTCGCGATCGAGCTGGTCGGCATCAACTGACCGGCGTTCCCAGCGCCTAGCCGCGAGGGTTCGGCAGCGGAAGCCGGACCCCGCGCCGCTTCGCCGCCAAGAAGGCCTTCAGCGCCAGGGTCTTCGTGCCTGCCTCCTGCACATCGACGATCGTGGCGCGCAAGGAAGGCCGCTCCGCCGCCATCCGCTCCGCGTCCGGCATATCGTCCGGCGCGCGGCGGGAAAGCCCCGCAAGCTCGCGCATGATCGACGAGGCATCGCGCCAGTGAACGATCATCGGCGCGCCGAGCGCGCTCACATCGGCGCATTTCTCGGGCGTCGACTCGCCGCGATTGCACAGAACCGTCTCCCGGACGATCTCGAACTGAAATCGCGCCCGGCGCTCGAACTCGTGAAAGAGCCCGCCCTTCCGCGCCGCTTCCGCGAGCGGCATGAGTGAGGCGCAATCCGTCTGCTGACGGTCTAGTAGCTCGTGCATCACTTCATCAGGCACGGCTTCGCCTTCCAGTGACGCGGCGCAGACCCGCCACAGAATATCGGCCGAGGCATGATCGTAGAGCTGAACGAGGCCCTGGCTGCGCTCATCGAGCGAGGCATAGATGCGCGCCACGTCGCGCGGCGACCAGAGCCTGTACTCATCGACAAAACGCACTATGCCGACCTTCTCCTCCGGGCCGGGCGCTGCGAGGTAGCGGCTCGGCGGAGGCGCGGCCACGCCCTGCTTCATGAAGGAATATTCGCGCGCCTCATCGAGGCTCGCCCTGCCATCGGCGCGCGCCGGCATGAACAGGAACTGTACGCCGAGCGGTCGCTCCTCCATGCGGAAAAACGCGACCCCCGCCGCCGAACCACCGAGCCGGAGCGTGCCCTGAACGCCCTTCTCCGTCCGCTCGCCATTGAGGGCATAGTTCCTGCCGCCAGGCACGCTCAGCCGCCCGACGACGCGCGCGCCCGTCTCCTGAAGGCTGAGCGTCATGCCTGCAGCCGTCGCAATGCCGTTGAAATTGCCGCTGAAGCTCGCGGCCATGGCGCCACGCGCGCCCGCAAGCAGGATGAAGGCGGCGATGAGACCCACCAGAAAGAGTGCAAGCCGCAAGGCTGCAGCCGGCTCGCCGCGCATGGCCACGCGCCGGTCAACACGACCCGCCTTGAACGGCAGCAGCGCAACGAACCTCATCGCCCTAGGTCACCCCACCCCCGCCTTCACCGGAAAGGCTCGAACGCCCGCGCTCACCTGCCCACGAAATTGGGCTCGCGCTTCTCCACGAACGCCTTCATGCCTTCCTTCACGTCCTCCGTCCGCATCAGCGGCAGAAGCTGAAGGAAGACATGATGCACATGTTCCGGGAAAGGTTCGTTAAGACCCATGCGCATCATGCGCTTCGCAGCCTGGATGGCGAGCGGCGCGTTCGCCGCGATCTCGCGGGCAAGCGCGCGGGCGCGCGGCATCAGCTCCTCATCGGCCACGACTTCAGAGGCGAGCCCCCATTCGACGCTCTCCTCCGCATTGAGCGTGCGCCCGGTGAAGATGAGCTTCGCCGCCTTCTCCCAGCCTATCAGGCGCGGCAGAAACCATGTGCCGCCCGATTCCGGCACGAGCCCGCGCTTGCAGAAGGCCGCCGCAAGCTTGGCCGATTTCGCCATGATGCGGATATCGCAGCCAAGCGCCGTGTCCATGCCATAGCCGGCCGCGCCGCCATTGAGCGCGCAGATGGTCGGCTTTTCCATTTCATGGAGCACGGTCGGCGGCGTGTTTCTGAGATCGAGCGTCGTCGAGGTGATACCGCCGCTCAGCAGGCCCGAGCCCTGCGCCTGCGCGCGCAGATCGAGCCCGGCGCAGAAGGCGCGGCCGGCGCCGGTAAGGATCACGACCCGTACATCCTTGTCCGCATTGGCCTCGATGAGGCGCGCGGTCAACTGGTCGAGCATGGGGCCGGAAATCGTGTTCATGCGTTCCGGCGCATTGAGCGTGATGGTCGCGATATGCTCCGATACCTCATAGAGCACTTCCTGCGGCCGCGCCGCGGCCTTCTCTGCGTTGCTCATGGCATTCATCCCTGTTCTTTGTTTTTCGTTCAGCCGATCGGCGTCATTTCGCGCGCATAGCGCTTCCAGTTCTGGACATAGTGATCCGCCGAAAGCCTGAGCGCCGCCGCCTGCTCATCCGTCAGTGTCCTGATGACCCTGCCGGGCGCCCCCAGAACCATCGAATTGTCCGGGATCTCCTTGCCCTCGGCGATCAGCGTGTTGGCGCCGATCAGGCAGTTCTTCCCGATCCTCGTATTGTTGAGGATGATACTGCCGATGCCGACGAGGCTGCCATCGCCGATGGTGCAGCCATGAAGCATGACCATGTGGCCGATCGTGACATTGGCGCCGATCGTCAGGGGCGAGCCCGGATCGGTGTGGAGAACGGAGCCGTCCTGCACGTTCGAGTTCTCGCCAACGGTAATCAGCTCGTTGTCGCCGCGAAGCACCGCGCCGAACCAGACGCTCGCATTGCGTTCGAGCCTGACATTGCCCATGACCTGCGCATTGGGCGCGACCCAGTAGTCGCCCTCCGCCGGCAGTTGGGGCCTGACGCCGCCCAGAGCATAAATCGCCATGCGTTTTTACCTCGATCCTGTTGGTTCATCTTGCCGCGGACTATGCCACGCGCCGGGCCGGGAGACGAGACTGCGCACGGCGGACGCAGCGGAAGGTTGCGCGCGGCCCCGCTATATCCGAAGCTTGGCGCCGATCCGAAGGCTGGGAGCGCAATCGCATGAGGCTTTTTCTCGACGTCCTGATCTTCATTCTGCTGGTGCCGGTTCTCTTCATGCTGGCCTATCAGAATGGCGTTCTCGACGGCTATGTCTCCGACGACCTCATCCCGGCCGACCCCTTTATCAAGGCGGAACTGGCTCAGACGACGAGCGGATCGGACCTGAGCCGGCGTATCGACAAGGCGCTCGACGAGGGCGCCTTCGACGATGCGGTCATGTATGCCGACATCGCGGATTACATGGGCTCGGCCATCGAAGCGGGCACGGCGGCGCGGCTCGCCCGCGAAAAGGCGCCCGGCCGCACGGCGCTTCGCAACACTGGCAGCTTCTTTGAAGGCTTCATCACCGGCGAGGGCGGCGACACGGCTTCCTTCATGGGCGCGATCACCTCCGATCTCACCGTCGTCGGCGATCTGCGCGACATCGGGGTCGAGGGTACGAAGCTCGGCAATGGCGAGGAATATTCCCGGCTCGTGCTCGGGCTTTCCGTCGTCGGCCTCACCGCGACCGCCGCGACGGTGGCGACCGGCGGCAGCGCCATCCCGGCCCGCATCGGCGTTTCGCTGCTCAAGGTCGCCCGGAAAGCCGGAACGCTGACGGCGCGCTTCACACGCGACCTGGGGCGTCTCGTCTCTGAAGCGGTGAATTTTGAAAAGCTGCGCGGCACGCTGAGAAGCGTCGATCTCGCAGACAGCGCCGCGACGCGCCACGCCATCGCCGACTATGCGAACGGCGTTTCCATGGCCAAACTTTCTCCGGTGCTGGGCAATGTCGCCGCGCTCGAAAAGACGATCGGTCCGGCCGAGACCGTGCGTCTCATGAAATTCGTGGAGACGACCGACGATCTCGCCAATGTGACGAAGATGAGCGGCAAGCTCGGTACGAAGACACGCGGCATCGCGGAACTTACCGGCAAGACCAGCCTGCGCGCCTTCAAGACGGTCGCAAACCTGATCCTCTGGGCACTTGGCTGGGGCTGGGCGCTGGCCGCGGCCGTGGGAGCCGCGTTCCTTGGCTCGCTTCGCCGCCGGTTCCGGGCGCGAAGCGTCAGCTCGCGAGGATGATGCTGAGCAGAAAGACACCGGACAGGAAGCTCCACATCATCGCGATCAGGGCGGAAAGCAGAAGCCAGGCCGGAGGGCGATGTTCGAAAACCTGGGCGCGCAGCGCATTGCGCAGAATGACGTTGGGACCGGCGAATACGAGCGTCACTACCCCCCCGATCTGACCGAACAGGCTGTCGGACCAGACCTGAAAGCTCGGCGGCTTGCGCGTGACCAGACGGTAGAAGCTACCCGTCAGGCCCGCCGCGACGAAGCCCGTAGCCACAGAAAAGAAGAACGCCAACCAATCTGACATCGATAGCCCCATGCAAACCTTGTCGCGCCACGCCACTCGAATCTGCACAGATGAATGCGCGCCGAATGTCGCAATGCGTTCCCTCCGAACGCCATGCCACCAATTTCGCAAGGCCCGTACCACCGGCGCGGGGGCAAGTTCCGGGCAAGGAATTTTTTATATATTTCAAGCTATTAGCCAGGTATCCGGCAGGCCGCCACAGGCGCGCCCCGCGCCGCTCGTGCCGGATTGCGCCGCCCTTCTGTGCCAGCGCGAAACATCGGCGGGGGCCTGATCGCGGCGCCCCGATTGCGGTGTCCGAGCGCGCCGCTAAGATGCATCCGAAACGGGGGAGTGAGAGCGATTGGCACGGCAGAAGCAATCCGGCGGCGAACTCGTCCATGAACGTCCGGCCTGGATTCTTCCGGTCCTGGTCGCGCTTGCGGTCCTGACCCTGTCCTCGGTCTTCCTCTATTACTATTTCGGCCCCACACCCGCCGAGATCCTCGGCCGCGATCCGCGCGCAAGCGCTCTCACCCGGCGCATCGAGGCGGTGGTCGGCGGCACGCGCTTCCTCATTCCGGAAAATTACACGCGCTATCCCGCGCAGCGGACCGGCGGGGCGCAATCCGAAATCTCGATGCACACGCTCCTGCCGGATTTCGCGCCCTATACGCCGGAACGCGATCAGGAATTTGCCGACAATTCAGCGGAATCGGCGACGCTCTATTTCACGCTCCACGGCGCGAAGAACCTGCTGCCCGCCGAACGCCGCCTGAAGGAAATCTATTCAAAATATCTCGTCTCGGAGAAACCCGAGAAGGATGCGACGGGGCTCGAGAAGTTCAGCTTCAGGCAGGATTCCGGCTATCGGGATCAGGATTTGCTGGTCGGCGAAAATAGCGACGGGCGCCTTGTGCTTCTCATCTGCGAGCGGCAGACGGCACTCAATGCCAGCCCGAACTGCACACGCACTCTTCTGCTTTCGCAGAACCTCGCGCTCACCTATCGCTACAAGCGCGCGCATCTGGCCCAGTGGCAGCGGACCGATGAGCTCATGATCCGCCTCGTGGCCTCGTTCGAGGCGCCGGGCCTGCCCAGCGACCTCGAAGGCACGATTACCGATTGACGATCAATCGGGCAGGTCGATGTCGAGGATCGCCATCTGGAAGGCGTAGGAAACCTCGCCGTCTTCTTCGTCGCGGAAAATGACGCCGATGAATTCATCGCCGATATTCACCTCGGCGGAGTCGTCCTTTTGCGGCCGCTTCGTGACCGTGATCGAAGGAAGACGGAACTTCTCACGCAGATAGGCTTCGATGCGCTTGATTTCGTTCTTGTCCAAGTCCGTCTCCAATCCTCGTTTCCTGCGCCGGCGAGCCCGTACGGACGCGCCCCGCATAGCGAGGTTTTAGCCGCTCGCGCGTTCGCGCGCAAACCATGATCGGGCCTGCCGGGACGCGGAAGCGAACGCAAGCGGCGTCGTCCGGCTTCTGCGTCGCTTCGTCCGATTGGAGAAGGCGCGCGCCCATGCCATGTTTCAGGCACGCAGGAACATTTCGAGGAAACGCGGATGCCGCGTCGCTCGTTCAAATGGCTGACGCTTTTTACGATCCTGCTCACGGCGAGCGCGATCTTCGCGCTTCTCCATGGCTCGACGGCACACGGCAAGGGAGCGAACGCCCCCGCCATCACGGCGGCGTTCACCCACCCCCGATAAGCGCGACCTAGCGCGTCGTATAACCGCCATCGACGACGAGTTCGGCGCCGGTGATGAAGGACGACTCGTCCGACGCGAGAAACAGCACCGTATTGGCGATCTCGTCCGCGACGCCGAGCCTGCCGATGGGGTGCAGCATGGTCAGGAACTGGATCATCTCATTGCCGCTGACGGGCATGCCCGACATGCCTCTGTCGACGACGCCGCGCACCATCGGCGTGTCGATATAGCCGGGATGCACCGAATTGACGCGGATGCGATAGCCCGCCTCCGCGCATTCGAGAGCGGCCGCCTTGCTGAGAAGCCTCACGCCGCCCTTCGCCGCATTGTAGTCGCTGGCATTGGCGGAGCCGACAAGGCCGAGGATCGAGGAAATGTTGATGATGGAGCCCGATCCGCCCTTCGCCGTGGTTTTCTTGATCGTGCGGATGCCGTGCTTGCAGCCGAGAAAGACACTGTCGAGATCGACGGCGAGCGTATGACGCCATTGTTCGAGCGTCTTGTCCTCGATCGGCCCGCCTTCGGGCGCGATGCCGGCATTGTTGACGAGAATGTTGAGCCCGCCGAAACGGTCCTCGGCAAGCTTCGTCACCTGCTCCCACTGGCTCTCATCGACGACATCGTGCCGCATGAAGATCGCCTCGCCGCCGAGGCGCTGGATCTCGGCCGCGACAGCCTCGCCGCCCGCTTCGTCGAGATCGCTGCAAACGACCTTGGCACCCTCGCGCGCCAGCGCCTTCGCGCTCGCGGCACCTATCCCCTTGGCCGCGCCCGTGACGATTGCGACCTTTCCCTGAACCCGTCCCATAGAAGCCTCCGCTTATCGTGCTTATCGTTTTGCGGGCATTCTGACCGTACTCGCCAGTTCCGCAAAGAAGGAAAGCGGCGCCCGGCCATGCTATAGAGCCTGCGACCATTCCAACCTTCAGGGAAAGCCAATGGCCGTCGCCTATCTGCTTCGCTACAAGACTTCGCAACCCTCGGACATTCTGACGCAGCTGCGCGCCTACAAGGAACGCGAGCTCGACCGCTCCCCCCGCCAGGGCTTCCGTCTGGCGCGCCTGCTCACGGCCGCTGACGGCAAGAGCGTCGCCTTCTATAGTGAGTGGGACGATGCGGACGCGCTCGAGGATATGCGCGACTCCGTTCCGTGGGAGGCGTGCATCGACCTTGTCGACATTCACGCCGACGCAAGTGAAGAGACGGTGTTCGAGATCGACTGACGCAACAACCCGCGAGATTTCATGCCCGCGCAAGACTATCCGTCCTCCTACTATGTCGCGACCGCCAAGGGCGTTCCGGCACTCGGTCCGCTGAACGGCGACGAAACGGCGGATGTCTGCGTCATAGGTGCGGGCTTCACGGGCCTTTCCGCCGCGCTCCACCTTGCCGAACGGGGATATTCCGTCACCGTGATCGAGGCGGAGCGCGTCGGCTGGGGCGCGTCGGGCCGCAATGGCGGACAGCTCGGCTCGGGCCATCGCAAGGACCAGCGGACACTCGAGGAAAAGCTCGGGCTCGAATGGGCCCACCGCCTCTGGTCGCTCGCCGCCGACGGCCTCGCCACGGTGAAGGATCTCATCGCCCGCTACGAGATCGACTGCGACCTCAAGCCGGGCGTGCTTCATGCCGCCTGGAAACACGGCGAAGCCGCCTGGTTCCAGGACGAAGTCGACCATATGGCCCGCGAATATGGCTACCATATGCTTCGCTTCGTCCCGCGCGAGGAAATGCGCGAGATGGTCGACACCGAGCGCTATCACGCCGGCATGCTCGACATGGGCGGGGCCCATCTTCATCCGCTGAATTTCTGTCTGGGACTTGCGCGCGGCGCGCTGGCGAAAGGCGTGCGGATCTACGAGCACACCCCTGCGCTCGACATTTCGCGCGCCGATCCTGCCCGTGTGCGAACCCCGAACGGCACGGTGATGGCCCGGCATGTCATTCTCGCCTGCAACGCCTATCTCGGCTCGCTCGCACCGGACATTGCCGGGCGCATCATGCCGGTCAACAATTTCATCGTTGCAACGGAGCCGCTGGGCGAAGCGCGGGCGCGCTCCCTCATCCGCGACGATGTCGGCGTGCAGGACACGAAATTCGTCATCGACTACTACCGGCTCTCAGCGGACGGGCGAATGCTTTTCGGCGGCGGCGAGAATTATTCCGGGCGCCTCCCATCCAACATTGCCGCCTTCGTGCGGAAGCCAATGCTCCGCGTCTTCCCGCAACTGGCCGATGTCCGCATCGACTATGCCTGGAGCGGCACTCTCGCCATCACCATGTCGCGCATTCCGGATTTCGGCCGCCTCGCGCCGAATATTCTTTATGCGCAGGGATTTTCAGGCCAGGGCCTCAACATCGCGACACTGGCGGGCAAGCTCATGGCGGAAGCAATCGCCGGGCAGGCCGAACGCTTCGACTGGATGGCCGATGTCAGGGTGCCGAACTTCCCCGGCGGAACGCTGCTGCGCTATCCGGGGCTCATCGCGGGCGTGCTCTGGTACACGCTGAAGGACCGCCTGCCCTGACATGATCGAATGAAAGACGGCGCGCGACCCGTTCACGGGCCGTCACCCCGGACTTGATCCGGGGTCCACTCCATCGGCGCGGGAGGCGATGAGCCTCAGATCCCCGCGCCGCCCTCGCCTTCGTCGATGATATGATCCATCTCGTGGCTCGGCTTGTCGCAGCCTGCGCAGCCGACGATCTTGGCGGGCACGCCGACAGCCGTGCAATGCGGCGGCACGTCATGCAGCACCACGCTGCCAGCGCCGATGCGGCTGTATTCGCCGATCTGGATGTTGCCCAGCACCTTCGCGCCCACGCTGATGAGCACGCCGCGATGGACCTTGGGGTGGCGGTCGCCGGATTCCTTGCCGGTGCCGCCCAGCGTCACGGCGTGAAGCATCGACACATCGTCGCCCACCACGGCCGTCTCGCCGATAACGATGCCGGTCGCATGATCGATGAAGACGCCGCGCCCGATCTTCGCCGCGGGATGAATATCAACCGCGAAGAGATCGGAAATCCGGTTCTGCAGATAGAGCGCCATCGCGCGCCGACCGTTCGTCCATAGCCAATGCGCGATGCGATAGGCTTGCAGCGCGTGATAGCCCTTGAAGAAGAGCAATGGCTGCACATAGGAATGGCATGCCGGGTCGCGTTCGTAATAAGCGACGATGTCGACCCGCGCCGCCTCGCCGATCTCCGGCGCCGACTTCAGCACATCGTCGAAAATCTCGCGAAGCTGCATGGCGCGAACCTCGACGTTTCCGAGCTTCTGCGCCAGATGATAAGCGAGCGAGGAATTGAAATGCCGATGATTGAGCACCGTCACATGGAGAAAGCTCGCAAGAGCCGACTCGCTCTGCGCCATTTCCTGCGCTTCCGTCCGCATCCGGTCCCATACGGGATCGTAAACGGTGAGTGCATCCGCGGCATTCCGCTCGACGGGCTGTGACATGCGGCGTTCCTTACTGGCCTCACCCGGTTCGGGCGGGCCCCTTTCCTACGCGACAGTCCGGTAAATTAGCACACGGATTCCGGTAAGGTATAGTTTCAACTGCGACGCGGGACGGGCCACTGTCACTGCTCCGGCCCGGTTTCGCGCAGGCGATGCGACTCGATCCCCGCAGCGCATGCCGATGATATGGCCCCGCACCGCCGGAATGTAAGGGAAATTCGTTCATGCCTTTTGCGAAAATCGGCGACCTGGAACTCTACTACGAGCGAATGGGGCAAGGGCCAAGGCTGCTCTTCATCTCCGGCACGGGCGGCGATCTGCGGCTCAAGCCCAATGTCTTCGACGGCCCCCTGCCCAGGCATTTCGACACGCTCGCCTACGACCAGCGCGGCCTCGGCCAGTCCTCGAAGCCCGATCGCCCCTACTCCATGGCCGAATATGCCGAGGACGCGGCGCGATTGATGGAAGAAATCGGCTGGGGTTCGGCCCTCGTCATCGGCGTTTCATTCGGCGGCATGGTCGCGCAGGAACTCGCCATCAACCATCCCCATATGGTCGAGGGGCTCGTGCTTGCCTGCACAACGCCGGGCGGCGCGGGCGGCTCGTCCTACCCCTTCCACACCATCGAGCATCTGAAGGGCGAGGAGCGCGCGCGCCACATGATCCCGATCTCGGATCGCCGCCACGACGCGGCCTGGGCCGCCGCGCATCCCGAACAATATGCAAAGATGGTCGAGCTTGCCGCCGCCGATCCGCATGCGGATGAACCCGGCATGGCGGCTGGGCGCCATCGCCAGATCGAGGCGCGGGCCAGGCACGATACATGGGACCGCCTCGACCAGATCCGCTGCCCCACCCTTGTCTGCGCCGGGCGCTATGACGGTATCGCTCCGCCCGAAATCGTCGGCGCCATGGCGAACCGCATCCGCGGCGCGGAACTGCGCCTCTTCGAGGGCGGCCATCTCTTCATGCTTCAGGACCGCGAGGCATTCCCTGCCATGATCCGCTTCCTCAAGGGCGAGGAATGAAGCGCGGAGAACGCGCTGGCGCCGCCGCCAGGACTTGATTAATGTGCTACATTAAACCTTGAGCGAGCGTGGGAGAAGAGCCGATGGGCCGGAAAATTCTATTCATCACCACCGATCAGATGCGTTTCGACGCCATCGGCGCGAACGGGCAGAAGGTCGCCCGAACGCCGACGATCGACGCGCTGGCCGCGAAGGGCATCAACTATACCCGCGCGCATAATCAGAACGTCGTCTGCATGCCGGCGCGCTCGACCATGATCACCGGGCAATATGTCTCGACCCATGGCGTCTGGATGAATGGCGTGCCGCTGCCCGCGGACGCACCAAGCGTCGCTCAATATCTGCACGAAAAAGCCGGATACCGCACGGCGCTTTTCGGCAAGGCTCATTTCGAGCCCATGCTCGATCTCAATCTCCAGTTCTATGAAAACCGCATGGCGCGCGTCGGTGAATATGGCCCCCATCGCGGCTTCGAGCATATGGAGCTTGCCTCCCACTCGCCGCTCATCCTTCACTACAACGAATGGTTGAGGAAGGTCGCTCCCGATGCCATCGGCAAGTTCTACCGCAATCTCGACGACAAGTTTCAGGTGAACGCCGCAGGCGGCGGAGAAAGCGGCGGCTGCCAGCTCCACTATAACGACATCGCCCGCGAGCATTACCACACCGACTGGGTCGCGGACCGCACCATCGCCTGGCTCGACGGGCTCGGCGCCGGGGATGACTGGTTCTGCTGGGTTTCCTTTCCCGATCCGCACCACCCCTGGGACCCGCCCAAATCGGAACTCGGCCGCCACCCGTGGCGCTCGACGCCGATGCCGGACTTCTATCCGGGCTCGAAGGAGAAGATCGAAGCAATCCTGCGCGGCAAGCCGCGCCACTGGATGGAGTGGTACACGGGCGAGCGCGTGACCAATTTCGAGGCGCCGCCCGCCTTCCGCGCCAAGGACATGACCGCCGATCAGGTGCGCGAGATCAACGCCTTCACCCATGTCGAGAACGAGTTGATCGACGAGGCCATCGCGAAGATCATGGCCGCGATCGAAAAGCGCGGCTGGGGCGACGATGTCGATGTGATCTTCACCACCGACCACGGCGAATTTCAGGGCGAGTTCGGCCTGCTCTTCAAGGGCCCCTATCATGTGGACGCGCTGATGCGCCTGCCGATGATCTGGCGCCCGGCGAAGTCGGCGGGCGTGGCGCAGGCAAGCGTCGCCGCGCCCGTGGGCCAGGTCGATCTCGCGCCGACCTTCTGCGAGATCGCCGGGCTCCCCGCCGCCGAATGGATGCAGGGCAAGCCCCTGCCCCAAAGCGATGCGGAAGCGGAGCGCCAGAAACGCGAGCGCGTTTTCACCGAATGGGACTGCACCCATGTCGACGGCACGACGGTGGGGCTGCGCACCATCTATCGCGACGGCTACACCATCACCGCCTATCTGCCGGGCACGATCTATGACGGCACGGAGGGCGAGCTTTACGACCACAAGAACGACCCGCAGCAGTGGCACAACCTCTGGGACGACCCCGCCTATGCCGCGCTCCGTTCCGACCTCCTCGCCGATCTGAGGGACAATCTTCCGCCGGCGCGCAATCCGCGTCTGGAATGCGTCGCGCCCGTATAGGGCTTCTGCTATTCATGTTCCGCCATGTTCCGCCGTAAGGCGACGCATGGCGGAAACGCAATGAACGAGCAGGTGCCCCATGTCCTCCCCCACGCCCCGCATGATCGCGAAGAAGGACGGCGCGATCGGCTGGATGATCTTCAACAATCCAGAGCGGCTGAACGCCGTCAGCCTCGACATGTGGGAGGCCGTGCCTTCGATCATCGCCGGCTTCGAGGCCGATCCCGAGATCCGCGTCATCGTGCTCAAGGGTGCAGGCGACAAGGCTTTTGTCGCCGGGGCCGATATTTCGCAATTCGGCGAAACGCGATCGAGCGCCGCTGGCGTGCAGACCTATGAGGATGCGACCACCGTTGCCTTCGAGACGATCGCCCGTGCGGATCGTCCGACCATCGCCATGATCGACGGCTATTGCATCGGCGGCGGGCTCGGCATCGCGCTTTCCTGCGATCTGCGTTTCGCGGCGGACGGTTCGACCTTCGGCATCCCGGCGGCGAAGCTCGGCCTCGCCTATGGCGCTTCCGGCACGCGACGCCTCGTCGATGTGGTGGGCCCCGCCTTCGCAAAGGAAATCTTCTATACCGCCCGCCGCTTCACTTGCGGCGAGGCGCTCGCCATGGGCCTCATCAATCGCGTCTTCGCGCGCGAGGAGCTTGAAGCCCAGACGCGCGACACCTGCGCCATCATCACCGAGAACGCTCCGCTCACCGTCTTGACCGCGAAGCGCATCGTGGATGAAGTCTCCAAGGCGCCCGAGAATTTCGACACGCGCTATTGCGACCAGCTCATCGCCCGCTGCTTCGCGAGCGAGGACTACGCCGAAGGCCGCGCCGCCTTCATGGAAAAGCGCAAACCCCGCTTCAAGGGAAAATAATCTCCGCGCCGCCGGGCCGGGCGCAATCGAGGCCAGGGCGGAACGGGAGCAATCAGAACCGACAGGGAGAAACGACATGGCCGGAAGGCTTGAAGGCAAGGTTGCGATCATCACCGGCGGCACAAGCGGCATCGGCCGTGGCACGGTCGATCTGTTTCTGAAGGAGGGCGCGAAGGTCGTCGCGGCGGACCTTCAGGATCACAAGGGCGAGGCGATGGAACGCGAGCTTGGAAAGAATTTTTCCTATTGCCGCACCAATGTGTCGCAGGAAGCGGAGGTGAAGAACCTCGTCGAGCACACCATCGCGAAATTCGGCAAGCTCGATGTCATGTTCAACAATGCCGGCTATGGCGGCGTCGGCGGCGAGCTTCAGGAGATCGACATGAACGGTTTCGACGAAACCGTCGGCGTGCTGCTGAAGGGCGTCGTGCTCGGCTACAAATATGCCGTGCCCCACATGAAGGCGCAGAATTCGGGCAGCATCATTTCGACCGCCTCGGTCGCCGGTCTTCAGGCAGGCTTCGGCCCCCTCGTCTACTCCGCCTGCAAGGCCGCGGTGCATCACTTCTCGCGCTGCGCGGCGATGGAGCTTGCGCCCTATTTCGTCCGATCGAACGCGATCTGCCCCGGCGGCATCGCCACCTCGATCTTCGGCGCCGGGCTCGGCCTCGGCACGCAGGTGGCCGACCAGTTCGCGGAATATATGAAGCCGCATCTGGCCAAGATCCAGCCGACACCGCGCGCGGGCGTCCCGAACGACATTGCCGAGACGGCGCTTTTCCTTGCGAGCGATGCGTCCTCCTTCGTCACCGGGCAGGCGATCGCCGTCGATGGCGGCCTCACCGCGGGGCAAATGGCCTCGCTCGGCAAGCGCATCGACTTCGAGAAGGTGATCGGCGACTTCATGGCCGCCCTTCCGGCCGACCAGAAGCCCGCCTGATCGCGCCCAGCAAGGATTTGGAAACCATCACTGCCTAGGCTTCTTCCCGGAGCATGACGCTCCGGGAAGAGCCCATGTCCAACACGCCCGAAAAACCCGCACTGGCAGGAGGGAGCCGCGACCGGCGTCTCTTTCGCCGCATCGGAACGCGGATCGAGGGGCGTATCGTCTTCGCCGGCGTCGACACGGAATGCATCGTGCACGAAATGTCGGCGACGGGCGCGCTGATCGAGTGTCTGCCGCTCCCCGCCCTCGGCGCCGATGTGGCGCTCGACGTACCCGAGGTCGGTTTCGCCCGCGGTGCCGCGGTCCGCTATGATGGCGATCTCGTCTGCATCGAGCTTGCGACGAGCCTGGAGAAGCGGAACCGCCTCACCGACAAGCTCATCCTCGCCGCCTTTCACAACCCGCCCGACGAATAGTCGCGCGCGAGCCATGGCGTAATGCGCCGGAGCGGTTAAACTCCCCCGCAAAGCTACACGGGGAGACATCATGGCACTCAAGGACAAGGTATCGATCGTCACCGGCTCGGCAACGGGCCTCGGCGCCGCCGTCGCGGTCAAGCTCGCCGAGCGCGGCAGCCGCGTCGTCGTCAACTACACCAAGAGCGAGAAGGAAGCGAAGGAGACGCTCGCCGCCGTCAAGGCGAAAGGCGTCGATGCCATTCTCGCCCAGGGCGATGTGAGCAATGACGAGGATTGCCGCCGCATCGCCAAGGCCGCCGTCGATCAGTGGGGGCGGATCGACGTGCTCGTCAACAATGCGGGCACGACGCAATTCGCTAACCACGCCGATCTCGACGCGCTGAGCGCGGACGACTTCCTCGCGATCTACCGCGTCAATGTCGTCGGCGCCTATCAGATGATCCGCGCCTGCGCGCCGCACATGAAGGCCGCGGGCAAGGGATCGGTCGTCAACATCTCCTCGATCGCGGGCGTCACCGGCATCGGCTCATCCGTCGCCTATGCCGCCTCCAAGGGCGCGCTCAACACGATGACGCTTTCGCTCGCCCGTTCGCTCGCGCCGGAAATCCGCGTCAACGCGGTCTGCCCCGGCTTCATCGGCACGCGCTGGTTCTCGGACCGCTTCGGCGAGGAGCAGTTCCAGAAGATCAGGAAACAGCAGGAAGCATCGACGCCGCTTGCCCGCGCCGGCACGCCCGAGGACATTGCCGCATCGGTCGTGTTCTTTGCGGGCGAAGGCTCCGATCACATCACCGGCGAAACGCTGATCACCGATGCGGGGATGCATCTCGGCTTCGCGCCGCTCGTGGCGCGCTGATCACTCCGTGAGGAACCTCAGCACCGCGTCCTTGTAGGCGCGGTCGCCGACGGTCTTCATATGGTCGCGCTTCGGTACCACGACGGCCCGCGCATTGCGGATGCGCGCGGCCAGCGGTCCCGGCGCGCCCGCCGCCTCGTCCGTCTCGCCCGCCACGATCAGCACCGGGCTGACGATGTCGGCCAGTATCTCCTCCGGGAAGTCCTCGCGCACCGCCGCAAAGCACGCGGCGAGCGCGGCCCGGTCCTGCCCGTTCTGGTCGGCGAAATCGCGAAAGAGCCTGGCGGCGGGATCGGCGATGGAGGACGGGTCTTCGGCAAGCAGCGCCTCGACGACATCCCGCGAGCCCTTGCCCTTGTCGAGCAGGCGCTCGCCGACTCCCGCCGCGATCACACGGTCGAAGCGGTCGGGATATGTCGCCGCCGCGACGAGCGACACCATCCCGCCCATCGAATAGCCCATGAGATCGACGCCCGGCTCGCCCAGATGATCGAGCAGCGCGACGACATCGTCAGCCATCGCATCAAGCGAATAGGCTGCCCGGTCATGCGGCTTGTCGCTCGCGCCATGGCCGCGCCCGTCGAACATGATGACGCGATGGCCTGCGTCGATCAGCGTCCGCGACCAGCTCGTCGCGATCCAGTTGACCTTGTGCGTCGAGGCGAAGCCGTGCACGAGAAGGATCGGCGTGCCCTCCCCCTCGATGCGATAGGCAAGCGTCAGACCATCGGATTCGAAATACTGCACGGATCGTCCTCCTCCGGGTTGGCGGCCAGTCTAACATCTTTCGCAGGGTGGCAAGGACAGGCGCATCCGGCTAGGATTTCGGAAATAGCGGGAGGAAGGAAATGACGGCTTCAGTTCTCAAGCGCCAGGTCTGCGATGCGATCGACGCCATGGCGTCGATGCTCATCGATGTGAGCCATGCGATCCATGCAAAGCCCGAGCTTGCCTTCCACGAGGTGGAAGCGGCGCGGCTGCTGACAGCGCGTCTGGAGAGCGCGGGCCTGCCGGTCACGCGCGGCGCCTTCGGCCTGCCCACGGCCTATGCCTCCGCCTTCGGCCCGGCGGGCGCGCCGGAAGTGGCGATCCTTTCGGAATATGACGCGCTTCCCGGCATCGGTCATGCCTGCGGGCACAACATCATCGCGACGACGGGCCTCGGCGCCGCTCTGGCTCTCGGCGCGCTCGGCGATACGCTTCCCGGCCGCGTGCGCTATCTCGGCACGCCGGCGGAGGAACGCGGCGGCGGCAAGGAACTGATGGCCCGGCAGGGCGCCTTTGAAGGCGTGGACGCAGCGATGATGGTGCATCCCGCCGGCATCGACCTCATCACCATGCCCTGCATCGCGATCTCGGAAGTCGTCGTCACCTATCGCGGGAAAAGCTCGCACGCTTCGGCCATGCCGCATGCGGGCCTCAATGCGCTCGACGCGCTGGTGACCGCCTATCAGGCCATCGCGCAGCTTCGCCAGCACATCAAGCATTCGGAGCGCATTCACGGCATCATCACCAGGGGCGGCAATGCGCCGAACATCGTGCCCGACGAGACGGAAGGCTTCTTCTACGTCCGTGCCGCCAATGCCGAAGAGCTTGCCCCGCTGAAGAAGCGCGTTCAGGCCTGCTTCGAGGCGGGCGCCCTCGCCACCGGATGCACCGTCGAGGTCAAATGGGCGATGGCCGACTATCTCGATCTCAAGACGAACATGCCCCTCGCCCGCTCCTATGAGGCCAATATGCGCGGCCTCGGCCGCGATTTCTTCCCGCTCGAAAAAATGCCGGGCGGCAGTGCGGGCAGCACCGACATGGGCAATGTCAGCCATCGCGTGCCCTCGATCCACCCGATGATTTCCTGCGCGCCGCCCAATGTCGTCATCCACAATCCCGAATTCGCGCGCTGGGCCGGATCGGATCTTGGTGACAAGGCCTGTATCGATGGCGCCAAGGCGCTCGCCTTGACGGCCATCGACTACATGACGGATGCAAGCCTGCGCGAAAAGGCAGAGGCCGAATTCGCCGCGACGGCGGAAGGCTCCGCCCGCTCGATCGCAGCCGCCTATGACCCCAACGGCAAGGCCGAGATCGGCGGCTGCGGCTGCGGCGCCCACTAAGGGCTGTCAGATCACCGGCGCCTCGACGGCCTCGACTTCCTCAACCACACGCTCGTCGAGAATCCGGCGCAGCTCCTGCTGCTCCTTCAGGCCGATGGGGAACCCCCACATGATGATCGTCACGCAAAGGTTGCAGAGGAACGGCACCGCCACATAGATCACATTGAGGTTGAACAGCGCTTCAGGCGTGTTGTTGCCCTCGGCCTTGAAGCCGATGCGATCGAGAATGAAATAGACGGCGCCGATGGCGATGGCGCTGCCGACCTTGGCCGTCAGCGTCAGCAGAGCGTAGAAGAGCCCCGTGCGGCGCTGGCCTGTCTTCACCTCGTCAAAATCGCCCACATCCGCCATCATCGAGCGATAGAGCACCGACGGCGTGCCGACATTGACGCCGAGGAAGACGAGAATGAGCGACGCGACCCAGATATTGCCCGGCGGGATGAGGAACAGCGTCGGCACGAAGCACACGTTGAAGAGCGACGCGCCGATCATCGTGTAGTGCTTGCCGAACCTGTAGGAGAGCTTCAGCACCAGCGGCACGAAGCCGACACCGGCGAAGAAATAGAGAAGCAGAAGCTGGTTCGTGTAACCGCCCACTTCCCAGACGTATTTCGCCTCGAAGATGAACATGGCGCCAAGCGCCGAGCCGGAAATGCCGCTGAAGAGATCCGCGATCACAAGGCGGCGAAGGCCATCATTGGTCATCAGCGCCTTGAAGGCTTCGCGCCAGTGCAGATGCGGCTGCGGCTTGGCATCGCGCTCGCCCATCATGGTCACGGCCAGAAGCGTCGCCAGCGGCGTCACGATGATGATGAACCAGCCGATCACTTCCACGCTGTTATGCGCGGCATCCACACCACCGAGAGACTGGATCACCACCGGCAGCATCAGCACCAGCGGCACGCCCAGCACGGAGAGGCCCTCGCGCCAGCCCTGAATCCGGGAGCGCTCGTTATAGTCGTCGCTCAGTTCCGCGCCCCATGACATATGGGCGAGCAGCAGCATAGTGAAGCCGAGATAGAGGACCAGCAAGCCGCCGACGAGATACGCCTCTGTCACGGCCTCGATCGGCGCGAAGCCCAGAGCGCCGATGGCCGAGTTGAGCACCGGCAAGCCCCGCTTCGGAATGAAGACGAAAAAGCTCGCCAGCATGATGAGCGGCGCGGAGATCACCACCCATACCCGGCGGCGGCCCCACCGGGTTTCGAACTTGTCCGAGACATAGCCGAGAAGCGGATCGACGATCACGTCCCAGCCACGGGCAAGAGTGAAGGCGGCACCGACCGCGATCAGGCCAAGCCCCATCGTGGTCGCATAGAACTCCGGCAGATGCACGGCCAGCGGAAGACCGAGGGCGGCGATGGTGATCGAGGGCATCGCATATGCGAGCAATCGAAAGGTTGAATGTCTCTCCTCGGCCATGCCAGGTACGCTCCGGTCTGAAGTCATGTATTACGGAATGAGAGGACGAGGCATGCGCCTGAAGCCGGCGCAAACCGTGGACACGCATAACGGGGAAAATAGAAGCCTCAATCGCGCGTCGCCCCCTGCCGCAGCAGGCATGGCCCCTCCCTGGGAAAGGCGGATTACGGGGGTTCTTTGCTGCCCCCGTTTTACCGCCGGGCCGGAGTATGCCGAAGCGCGCGACAACGGCCAAGCATTACCTTGCGGCATCTATCGCCTGGCAGCGGAATTATCCGCGCTCCGTCATTTCGAGTTCCTCGACATAGCGCTCCTCGAGCTTCTCGCGCAGCGCCTGCTGCTCCTTCAAACCGATCGGAAATTTCCACATGATCGCTGCAACGAGAAAGTTGCAGATGACGGGCACGGCGACGAAAACGATGGAGAGACCGTTGATCGCATGTGCAGAATTGTCGCCCCTCGGATTGAATCCGATCAGCGCCAGCGTCCAGAACACGATGCCGACCGCCACCGCGCCGCCGACCTTCTGGGTCAGCGTGAGCATCGAATAGAAGAGGCCCGTGCGGCGCTGGCCCGTCTCCAGCTCGTCGATATCGGCGACGTCCGCCATGATGGAGCGATAAAGGATCGTCGCGCTGCCGACATTGACGCCGAGGAAGACCAGAACCGCGGCCGCCACATAGATGTTGCCGGGCGGAATGAGGAAGAGCACCGGCGCGAAGCAGGCGTTGAAAAGCGATGTGCCGACGAGCGTGTGATGTTTGCCGAAACGATAGCTCAGCTTCAGCACGAGCGGGATGAAGCCGAGCCCGGCAAAGAAATAGAGCAGCATCAGCAGGCTGGCGAAGCTCTTGAGCTGCCAGACATGCGTGACCTCGTAGATGAACAGGGAGGCGAGCGAGGCGGCGGAAAATCCGCTGGCGAAATCAGCCACCACGATGAGACGCAGCGCCTTGTTTTTCAGCAGCGGCAAGAAGGCGTCCCTGAGCGAGACATGCGGCTGGGGTCGCGAGGGGCGCTCGCCAACAAAGCGCAGATTGAGGAACACAGTCAGCGGCAGCAGGACGATGATGAACCAGCCCATCGCCTCGACGCGGACTGATTCCATGTTTTCCGCGCCCATCGTCTCGATGATCGCGGGCAGCATCAGCACGAGCGGCACGCCGAGAATCTGGAAGGCTTCGCGGAACGCCTGCACCCGCGAGCGCTCATTGTAGTCGTCGCTCAGCTCGGCAGCCCAGGCCATGTGCGAAATGGTGAGCATCGTCCAGCCGACATAAAGGACGAACATCCAGAAAAAGAGATAGGCCGGCGTCACCGGCGCCGTGGGAATGAAGACGTAATAGGCCGCGAGCGCGGTGATCGGCACGGAAAGCACGATCCAGTGCCGCCGCCTTCCCCAGCGCGAGGGAAACTTGTCCGACAGCACGCCCATCGCCGGATCGGTGATCACGTCCCAGAAGCGCGCCAGCATGAAGATCGTGCCGACCGTGGCGAGTCCGAGTTCCATGGGGCCCGCATAGAAATGCGGAAGATAGACGCCGATGGGCAGGCCGAGCGCGGCAATGGGGATCGCGGGCCCGGAAAATGCGGACAATTTCCAGGCAGAGAGGCGGGCTTCGGCCATTCGGTCGCTAACTCCGTCTATGGGCTGTGGGAAAGTTTCGCGGACAGGTAGTATGAACAAGCGGCATGGCCCGGCCAAGCCCTCAACTTCCGGCTAGGAATTCACAGGCCGCCGGACTAATTTAGCGCCGGTTCGGCGGGACACCCCGACAAGAAACGAAATCCGGCAGCGAAAGGCGAAGAGCGATGCACGGCCAAGGCACACCGAAATTCTCCAATGACGCTGGCGTGTCTGAAATCCGCATCGGCGTGCGCGAATTCGAGTGCATGGGCGCCCTGCCGCCCAACGACCATCCGCATGTCTTCCTCGACATGGGCCGCGACACAGAAATCCTCTGCCCCTATTGCTCGACGCTCTACAAATTCGACGCCTCGCTCAAGGCGAACGAATCCGTCCCCGCCGACGCGATCTCCCTTCTGAGGGCACACGCCTGATCTTTCTCACCAGGTGAGGAAGAGGCCGACGGCCGTCGCGAACATGATGGCGGTTGCGAGCCAGCCCAGCATGCGCAGGCCCGATGGCAGCATGAGCGGGCCCATGATCTCGCGCCGCCGCGTCATCAGCATCATCATGAACATGACCGGCACGGCGACGATGCCGTTGATGACGGCGCTCCAGAAGAGCGCCTTGACCGGATCGACATCCGAAAAATTCATGGCGACGCCGATGAGTGTCGCGAAGGCCACGACCCCGTAAAACGCCTTCGCCTCGCCGGGCCGGCGCGCAAGACCAGAGGGCCACTGCATCGCCTCGCCCACCGCATAGGCCGCCGAGCCCGCAAGCACAGGCACGGCGAGAGCGCCAGTGCCGATGATGCCAGCCGCGAAGATCGCGAACGCATAAGGCCCGGCGATGGGCCTCAGCGCCTCCGCCGCCTCGGCGGATGTGTTGATGTCGGTGATGCCGTGCGCGTGCAGCGTCGCCGCCGTGGTGATGACGATCGCGAGCGAGACGACATTCGAGAATACCATGCCGATGACCGTATCGAGGCGGATGCGGCTGAACTCGCGCGGCGCGGCCGCGAGATCGTCCCGCAGCGGATTGTATGACGGTTTCGCTTCCGCGCCCTCGACCTCCTCCTCCGCCTGCCAGAAGAAAAGATAGGGGCTGATCGTCGTGCCCAGCACGGCGACGACGCATGTGATGAAGGCGGGGTCGAGCGAGACTGTCGGCACCAGCACGTGATAGGGCATTTGCGCCCAGGGCACATCGACGATGAAAACCGTCGCGACATAGGCAAAGAGCGAGAGCGTCAGCCACTTCAGAATGGGTTCGTAGCGCGCATACTGGATGAAGACTTCCGCGAGCACGCTCACCGTGCCGAAGAGCACGACATAGAGAAATGCCGGACCGCCGATCAGCAGCTTGAGCGCCGCGCCCATGGCGCCGAGATCCGCGCCGATATTGATGGCGTTTGCCGCGAATAGCAGGCTGACAATGGCATAGAGGACCGGCCGCGGATAATGCCGCGCGAGATTGCCCGCAATGCCGTGGCCGGAGACGCGTCCGATCCGCGCGCTGATTTCCTGGATCGCGGCCATGAGCGGAATGCTCAACACCAGCGTCCATCCGAGCGCATAGCCGAATTGCGCCCCGACCTGCGAATAGGTGGCGATGCCGCTCGGGTCGTCGTCGGAAGCCCCCGCCGTCAGCCCCGGGCCGAGGATGGAGAAGACGCTCCCTCTCCGTTCCGCAGATGGATCGACGGCGTCTTCGTCCTGGCTCATAGGCGTGAGATCGTTGCCTGGGTTCCGCTCAAGAAGCTATGCGGCGATTGTGGTTGATGTGAGGCATGAGGTGCGGCCGGATGCGACGCCAGCCCCCGCGCGCCTGAAGCCCGAGCCCGGCGCCCGTTGTCGCCGATGCTATCGACACGCGGCGGGTCAGCGCTCCACCACCTTGCGATAGAGATGCCAGGTGGCATGCCCGAGCACCGGGATGACCACCGCCAGCCCCAGAAAGAGCGGGATCGATCCGATCGCCAGCCCGCCCGCGACGACGAGGCCCCACACGGCCATCGGGCCGGGGTTCATGGCGACGGCGCGGATCGAGGTACGGATCGCCGTATCGAGGCCGACATCGCGGTCGATCAGCAGCGGAAACGACACGATGCTGATGGCCATGGCAAAGAGCGCGAAGAGAAAGCCGACGCCGCAGCCCACAACGATCATCGTCCAGCCGGGTCTCGTTGCGAAGATGTCGCGGATGAAGGTGGAAACCGAGCCGGGCGATTCAGGCCCGAGCGTCCAGTGATAGATGAGCCAGGCCGCAACGAGCCAGAGCAGGAAGGTCACCACCAGCGCGAGGCCGAGAACGACGATCCCCGCGAATGCGGGCAGGCGCACGACATCGAACGCATTCGTCCACGATACGGAAAGCCCCTGCTCGCGCCGCCTGCTCATCTCGTAAAGGCCGATCGCGGCGAAGGGCCCGATCAGCGCGAAGCCCGACGCGAGCGGAAAGAGCAACGGCAGCATATCGCTGCCGAACATGAACCGCGCCAGAACGAGGCCGACCACGGGATAGAACACGCAGAGGAAGATGACGTCGGTCCGGTAGGCGCCGAAATCGTCGAGACCCTTCGCCAGCGCATCGCCGATGTCCCGAACGCCGATCCGGCGGATCGCCGGGGCGGGCGAATGCATGGTCTCCTGAATGTGATGCAGCGAGGGGCCCGCCGCGCCCAGGGCGAGCGCCATATTGTTGAGCTGGGCCCAGCTCCATTCGATGGGGTTCCTGATGGCCATGTCCGCACCTCCCGAACCGATGGTTCAAGGGCCGGGGGACCGCTCATGCCCGGGCGCCGATCGCGCCGCCAGTCACGAGAGACCCGCGACCTTCCGAGGTAAAAACTATACCTCAAATGGCGGCTCGCGTCTCGCGCGGTTGACTCAAGTGTTCTCTATATGTTCTCATTCCATCCGACTTCAAAACGAGCGTGCAGTGATGCGTCAACCCACGGAACCCGAACGCCTTTATCTGGATTTCGACGGATTTTTCGCATCCGTTGAACAACAGGCACGGCCCGGTCTGCGCGGTCGCCCCATAGGGGTCGTGCCGTTTGCCAATGCCGAGCACACCTGCGTCATAGCCTGTTCACGCGAAGCGAAGCTTCGTGGCGTCAAGAATGTCATGCCGCTCGACGAAGCACGAAACCTGTGCCCTGACATTGTTTTCGTGCCGCAATCGCCCG
>NZ_DAOKYX010000008.1:61011-92586 GCF_035325945.1 Parvibaculum sp. | reverse complement strand
TCATTCAAATAGTTGCTGCTCGCCTCTGGGTCAGAAGTTTGTCAACATGACCTAGGGCCCTATCGGGCGCGCCGGGGGCCTCGGAAATGCCGGAAAACCGGGCGGCGCGGCGGTAGACGCTTTCGTCGGGCGGCGAATGGGCGGATAAAGAGGGGCGGGGCCCCTCAGGCGGGCTCTCTGTGCCGTTTTGCGTCGATAATGCTATGGTGCGGAAGCCGCGGCCACAGATGCATGACACATGCTCGATGTGGTTTACGCCGAGCTGAGGCGAAGCGGATTTGGTAAAAGGCGGACTTGGTAACAAGCGGACTGGGGAAGAAACTTGTGACGATCTATCCGGTGATCCTGTCGGGCGGTGTGGGGTCGAGACTGTGGCCCGTTTCCCGGTCGCTTTATCCAAAGCAGCTTCTGCCGCTCGTCTCCGATCGGGCGATGCTGGTCGAGACGGCGCTTCGTGTGAGCGGCGACGGGGCCTTCGCCGCCCCCATCGTGGTGTCGAACGAGGAGCACCGCTTCATCATCGCCCAGCAGATGCGGGACACGGGCCTCGTTCCGCTCGCCCATCTGCTCGAGCCGGTGGGACGGAACACCGCTCCGGCGACGGCGGTCGCCGCCGCCTATGTGCAGGCTCGCGATCCCGAAGGGCTCGTGCTCCTGCTGCCGGCCGACCATCACATTCGCGATGTCGCCGCCTTTCACAAGGCGATCGCCAGGGGCGCTGCGCTTGCGCGCGCGGGAAAGCTCGTCACTTTCGGTATCGTCCCCACGGGCCCTGAAACCGGCTATGGCTATATCCGCCGCGGGCAGCCGCTCGATGACGGCGCCTTCGCCGTCGATCGCTTCGTCGAGAAGCCGGATCTCGCCACCGCCGAAGCCTATCTCGCCTCGGGCGGCTATGACTGGAATGCGGGCATCTTCCTGTTCCGCGCCGATCGCATCCTCGAGGAAATGCGCGTGCATTGCCCGGCCATTGCCGCGGAAGCCGCCATGGCGGTCAGGAAGGGCGTTCGCGATCTCGATTTCCTGCGGCTCGAGGCGGCCTCCTTCGGCGCGTGCCCGTCGCTTTCCATCGACTATGCGGTGATGGAGCACACGAAGGATGCGGCGGTGGTGCCGGTCGATATGGGCTGGAGCGACATCGGAAGCTGGTCGGCGCTCTGGGAGATCGGCGAGAAGGACGCGAAAGGCAACGTGGTCACGGGCGATGTCATCGCGCATGAGACGCAGGATTGCTTCGTGCGCGCTGAGACAGGGCTTGTCGCGACGCTCGGGGTTGAAAATCTCGTCATCGTCGAGACGGGCGACGTGCTGCTGGTCGCCGCGCGCGACCGCGTGCAGGACGTGAAGAAGGTCGTCGAACAGCTTGCGGCCGCCGGTCGGACGGAGCATGAGGCGCACAACCGCGTCTACCGGCCATGGGGCTATTATGAAGGCCTCAACAATGGCGAGCGGCATCAGGTCAAACATCTGATGGTTTATCCGGGCGCCTCGCTTTCGCTGCAACTTCATCATCGCCGGGCGGAGCATTGGGTCGTGGTGAGCGGCACGGCGCGGGTGACGGTCGGCGAGGAGACGCGGATGCTGGCCGAGAACCAGTCGACCTACATTCCGGTCGGCACCAGGCACCGGCTCGAAAATCCGGGTCCCGAGCCCCTCAGCATCATCGAGGTGCAGTCGGGCGACTATCTCGGCGAGGACGACATCGTTCGCTTCGATGATGTCTATGGGCGCAATACAGATGCCTCGGCTGCCGAATGAGCGGCCGGAGGACCGGGAAAGAATGAGCGATAAGCAACATCTGGCCATGAAGGTCGAGACGCTGAAGGGAGCGAGAGTTCTCTGTATCGGCGATGTCATGCTCGACCGCTATGTCTATGGAGATGTCGAGCGCATCTCGCCCGAAGGTCCGATCCCGGTGCTGAGGGTGCGCGAGGAAAAGGCGATGCTCGGCGGCGCGGGCAATGTCGCGCGTAATCTCGCGGCGCTGGGCGCGCGCGTGAGTTTCGCGTCGGTCGTGGGCCGCGACGAGGCGGGCGAGGAGATCGGCCGCATGCTTGCCGCCGTGCCTGACCTCGAGGCGAGCCTCGTCGTCGATCCGGCGCGTCGCTCCACCGTGAAGGCGCGCTATGTGTCGATGGGCCAGCAGATTCTCCGCGCCGATCGCGAGACGGGAACGCCGCTTGCCCCGGCACTGGAGCAGGAGCTTGTCGGGCGGATCGGCGCGCTCGTCGCCGGCGCGGCGGTGATGGTGCTCTCCGACTATGGCAAGGGCGTGCTCACGCCTTCGGTTCTCGCGGCCGCGATCGCGGCGGCGCGCAAGGCGGGCATTCCGGTCATTGTCGATCCGAAGGGGCGCGACTTCGGCCTCTATCGCGGCGCGAGCGTGGTCACGCCCAATCGCAAGGAGCTTGCCGAAGCGGCGGGCGGCGCTCTCGAGGGCAGCGAGGCCATTGTGGAGGCGGCGCGCAGGATCGTCGCCAGCGCGGGCATCGGCGCCATGATCGTGACCCGCAGCCAGGAGGGGATGAGTGTCATCCGCGACTCGGGCGAGGTGGCGCATCTGCCCGCCGAGGCGCGCGAGGTCTTCGACGTTTCCGGCGCGGGCGACACGGTCGTCTCGACTCTCGCCGCGGCGCTCGCGGCGGGGCTTCCGCTTGTCGAGGCGGCGGCGCTCGCCAACGCGGCGGCGGGCATCGTCGTCGGCAAGGTCGGCACGGCGGTCGTCTATGCGGACGAGCTTGCGGCCAAGCTTCGCGAGCACGAACTTTCCTCCATCGAGCACAAGGTCGTGACGTTGCATGCGGCGCAGGACATCGTGGCCGGCTGGCGCCGCAAGGGGCTCCGCGTCGGCTTCACCAATGGCTGCTTCGATCTTCTGCACCCGGGCCATGTCTCGCTGCTCGCGCAGTCGCGCGCGCTTTGCGACCGGCTCGTCGTCGGGCTCAACAGCGATGCCTCGGTGACGCGGCTCAAGGGGCCGACGCGGCCGATCCAGCGCGACATCGCCCGCGCGACCGTGCTTGCATCGCTTGCAAGCGTCGATCTCGTCGTCATCTTCGAGGAGGACACGCCCGAAAAACTCATCGAGGGCTTGCGGCCGGACGTGCTCATCAAGGGCGGCGACTACACGGTCGAAACGATCGTCGGCGCCTCCTTCGTGCAGAGCTATGGCGGGCGCGTCGAGGTGATCGATCTCGTGCCGGGCTTCAGCACGACGAAGACGGTCGAGAGGATGGGCGGCTGACGCGGCGATGGTGTTCCACCTCCACCGGCACAGAAAGGCGGACGGGCGCGAACTCCTGCTCTATGGCCGCGCGGCGCATGAAGGGGCAGCGGGCGCCGAGTTTCCGCCCGCAGGCGGCGTGCCGCCGCATCTGCGCTGGCATCCGCTCCGTCAGGAATGGGTCGGATATGCGGGCGCTCGGCAGGCCCGCACTTTTCTCCCCGAGGAAAGCGATTGTCCGCTCTGTCCCGCGCGTGACGGAGCCACAGGTGAAATTCCGTTCACGGATTTCGAGATCGCCGTTTTCGAAAACCGATTTCCCGCTTTCGCGGAGGCGGGCGACGCGCCCGGAATTGCCGGCGTCAGAAGCGCGCCGGCGCGCGGCCGCTGCGAGGTCGTCGTTTTCTCGGCGGATCATCGCGGCTCACTCGCAACGCTGCCCGACGAGCGCATCGACCTTCTGATCGAGGTCTGGGGCGCGCGCATCGCAGCGCTTCGCGAGATGGGTTTCGCCGCCGTCATGCCGTTCGAGAATCGCGGCGAGGAAATCGGCGTGACGCTCCATCATCCGCATGGCCAGATCTATGCCTTCGGCTTTGTGCCGGGGCAGATCGCCCGCGCGGCCGAAGCGCAGGCGGCGGCGCCGGTCGTGGCACGGATGATCGAGGAAGCCGATCCGGCTCTCTTTCTTCATCGGGGAGCGCGCGCCGTTGCGCTCGTGCCGCCCTTCGCGATGTATCCCTTCGAGGTCTGGCTCGCTCCGCGGCGGCGCGTGCCCGGCCCGCAGCATCTCGATGCGGAGGAACGCGCAGAGCTTGCGTCCGCGCTCGGCGATGCGCTGCGGCGGCTCGACCGGCTCTTCGGCATGCCCATGCCCTATATTCTCACCGTGCAGTCGGCGCCCGCAGGCCATGACGCGACCTTCCACATGACGATCGAGATCAAGCCCTTTCGCCGCGACCGGGCGAAGCTCAAATATCTCGCGGGCGTCGAGCAGGGCTCGGGGGTTTTTCTCGTCGATGTACCGCCGGAGGAAGCCGCCGCACGGCTCCGCGCGGTCGGTGGCGCGCGATGAAGGCGGCATTTGAGAAAACATATGGATGTGCGCCCGAGGCGGCGGCGTCCGCGCCCGGCCGCGTCAATCTCATCGGCGATCACACGGATTATGCGGACGGCTTCTGCCTTCCCATGCCGCTCGCTCGGCGCACGCATGTCGCGATGGCGCGGTCGGCGCGCTTTCGCGCGACGAGCCTCGACAATGGCGAGACGCGCGACTTCGACCCCAAGGCTCCGCCGCGCCGCGACTGGACCGATTATGTGGCAGGTCCGATCGCCGAACTTCTGAAGCGCGGCATCGAGGTGCCGCCTGTCGAGGTGCTCATCCGCTCCGACGTACCGCAGGGGGCGGGCGTGTCGTCCTCCGCCGCGCTCGAAATCGCCGTCATCCGCGCGAGCCTTGCGCTCACCGGTGCTGTGCTCGACGATATCGAGATTGCGAGGGCGGGGCAGGCGGCAGAGAACCTTTATTGCGGGCTTCAATGCGGCATTCTCGATCAGATGGCGTCCTCCGTCGGGCGCGAGGGCCATGCGCTGCTTCTCGATTGCCGGACGAACGAGGCGCGACTTGCCGCCGTGCCGGAGAGTTTCCGCTTCGCCGTCATTCATTGCGGCGTCGAGCGGCGGCTTGTCGATGGCGCCTATAATGCGCGGCGCGCGGCAGTGGAGGAGGCGGCGCGGCGTCTCGGCCTTCGCGCGCTCCGGGATGCGGCGCCCGCGATGCTTTCATCCTTGCCCGAGGGCGAGCTTCGCGCCCGCGTGCGGCATGTGGTCGGCGAGAATGCGCGCGTCCTCGCCGCCTTCGATGCGCTCGAGGCCGCGGATGCCGACGCGTTCGGCGCGCTGATGACGGAGAGCCATCGCTCGCTCGCCGAGGATTACGAGGTTTCGACGGAGGCGCTCGACAGGCTCGTGGAAACGGCGCTTGGCGAGGGCGCACGTGGCGCGCGGCTCACTGGTGCAGGGTTCGGCGGATGCGTTGTCGCGCTCATCGCGCCGGACGAGGCGGAGGATTGGTGGCGGCGCGTCGGCGCGCGTCACCCGAAGGCGTGGGCCGTCTCGCTCTGATATTCCTTCAGTGGAATTTCGGCAGCCAGTCGCCATGCGCCTCGATGAGATCGTCGACGAGCGACCATATCTGATCGAGCGAAAGCTCCGCCGCCGTGTGCGGATCGAGCATGGCCGCATGATAGATATGCTCGCGCTTGCCCGTCGCGATCGCCTCGACCGTCAGCGCCTGCACGTTGATGTTCGTCTGCATGAGCGCGGCTAGGTGGGGCGGCAGCGCGCCCTGCCGCGTCGGCGTGATGCCGTTCGCATCGACGAGGCATGGCACCTCGACGCAAGCACCCTCCGGCAGATTGTCGATGAGGCCGCGATTGGCGACATTTCCGTTGATGACGGTCGGCTTGCCGGTCACGACCGCGCGCATGATCTTCGCGCCATATTCGCCGGAGAAGCGGACGTCGATCCTGTTCGCGCCGACAAGTTCGCGCTCCTGCGCCTCCCAGGCCGCGATCTGCTCCTCACAGCGGCGGATATATTCATCGAGCGGAATGTTGAATTCCGAAATGAGATCGGCCCTGTCGCGCTTGATGAACCAGGGCACGTATTCGGCGAAATGCTCGCTCGACTCGGTGACAAAATAGCCCGTGCGCCGCAGCACCTCGTAGCGGACCCTGTTCCAATGGGGCTCGCGGCCCTCCGCCGCGATCTGGCGCAGGCGTGGATAGAGGTCTTCGCGCGTTCCGTCCGCATGGAGCTTCTCGAAGCGCGAATAGAAGGCCATGTGGTTGATGCCGGCGCATTGATAGCGGATGTCCTTGTAGTTCTCGCCGAGATCGTTGGCGAGTTCGAAGGCCGTTCCCTGCACGGAGTGGCAAAGCCCGACATGGGCGATGTCGGGCGCGAGCTTCGCCAGCGCCCAGCAATTGATCGCCATCGGGTTCACATATTGGAGCATGAGCGCCCGTGGGCAGAGTTCGCGCATGTCGTTGGCGATATCGAGGAGCACGGGCACGGTGCGAAGGCCGCGCATGATGCCGCCAATGCCGAGCGTGTCGGCGATGGTCTGGCGGAGCCCGTATTTCTTCGGGATCTCGAAGTCGATGACGGTGCCGGGCTTGTAGCCTGCGACCTGGATCATGACGATGACGAAATCCGCGCCCTTGAGCGCCGCGCGCCGGTCGGTCGTGGCGGTGATCCGTGGGGAGACGGAGAGCGATTCCGCGATCTTGCCCGCGACGATCTGCGAGGTTCTGAGCCGCGCCTCATCGATGTCGTGAAGCGCGATCTCGATATCGGCGAAGATGTCGTTCAGCAGAATGTCGCCGACGAGATTTTTCATGAAGACGGTGCTGCCGGCACCGATCATGCAGACTTTGGTCACGCGCGTCCCTCCCCGGAATATCCGCCGCCGAGGATCGGCGAGCGCGGCTTTCCCGTCAATCGCCCATGATGCGGGCGGCGGGAGCCCAGTGTTCGGGTGTATCGGCGCTGCGCAGCGTCGGTTCAAAGGCGATGAGGTCGTATTCGGCGACGCCCGCGGTGATGTAGGGGTCCGCCTCCGCGTAGCGACGCGCTTCATCGAGGGTGGACGCCTTGATGAGGATGACGCCGCCCATACGCGGGTCGCGCCGGCCGGCCATCAGCACGAGCCCCTCGTCGAAGCCTCGCCGGAGCCATTCGCGATGGGCCTCGAGATGGGCATCGACCTCTGCCACCGGCCGCACATATTTCAGAATGTCGAGATAGAGCATTTGCGCCTCCCTTCCGCACCATCTTCCTAGAACAATTCGGCGGACGGCGCGAGCGGGCTTGCGGCGGCCGCAAATTCCGGCAAGCTCGTGGAGAGGAATCGGGAGGGAGCGGAATATGGCGAAGGCGGGCGGCGCGGCGATCGGTGTCTGCTACTATCCGGAGCACTGGCCGGAGACGATGTGGGCAGACGATGCGCGGCGCATGCGCGAGGCAGGCATCTCACGCGTCCGCATCGGCGAATTCGCCTGGTCGCGGCTCGAGCCTGATCCCGGCCGCCTCGAATTCGACTGGCTCGCCCGCGCGATTGACGTGCTCCATGCCCATGGGCTCGGCGTCATTCTCGGCACGCCGACGGCGACGCCGCCGAAATGGCTCGTCGACAAGATGCCCGACATGCTGGCCGTCGATCATCGCGGCCGCGTGCGCGCCTTCGGCTCGCGGCGGCATTATTGTTTCTCCCATGCGGGCTACCGGCATGAATGCGCCCGCATCGTGCGCGCGCTTGCCGAGCGCTTCGGCGATCATCCGGGCGTCGTCGCCTGGCAGACCGACAATGAATATGGCTGCCACAATACCGTGCGCTCCTATTCCTCCGCCGCGCGGCTCGGCTTCCGCCGCTGGCTCAAGGCGCGCTACGGCTCCATCGCGGCGCTCAACGCGGCCTGGGGCAATGTCTTCTGGAGCATGGAATATCGCGACTTCGACGAGATCGACCTGCCATCGGGCGCGGTGACGGAAACGAACCCCTCGCACCGGGCCGATTTTGAGCGCTACTCGTCGGACCAGGTGCGCGAGTTCAACCGCGTGCAGGCCGACATCATCCGCGCGCTCTCGCCGGGGCGCGACATCGTTCACAACTTCATGACCTTCCATGTCGACTTCGACCATTACGAGGTGATGAAGGACCTCGACGTGGCGACATGGGATTCCTATCCGCTCGGCAGTCTCGATGTCTTTCCGGCCGATCCGGCGCACAAGGCGGCCTATGCCCGGACGGGCGACCCCGACCTTCAGGGCTTCCATCACGATCTCTATCGCGGCGCAGGGCGGGGGCGCTTCGCGATCATGGAACAGCAGCCGGGGCCCGTGAACTGGGCGGCCTACAACACCGATGCGATGCCGGGCCTTGTGCGCCTCTGGGGCCTCGAAGGCTTCGCCCATGGGGCGGAGATGGTGTCCTATTTCCGCTGGCGGCAGGCGCCCTTCGCGCAGGAGCAGTTCCATGCCGGGCTCAACCTGCCGAACAACGAGCCCGACCGGGCCTATTTCGAGGTGAAGGAGCTTGCCCGCGATCTCGCCCGGCTCGGCGAGCTTGGCAGGGCGGCGCCCGCGCGCGTGGCCCTCATCTATTCCTATGAGGCGCAGTGGTTCCTGCGCACGCAGCCGCAGGGCCAGAACTTCTCCTATATCGAACAGGTCTTCCTCATCTACCGTACGCTGCGAAGTTTCGGCCTCGATATCGACATTGTGGGGCCCGACGCCAATCTCTCGGCCTATGCGCTGGCGATCCTGCCCTCGACGCCCTATGTGCCGCCGCGCCTTGCCGCCTCGCTCGAAAGTTTCGACGGGCGGCTTCTCGTTCTGCCGCGCTCGGGAAGCCGCACGGCCTCGCATCAGATCCCGGCCAATCTCGCGCCGGGGCCGCTCGCCGCCCTTCTCGGCATCAAGGTCACGCGGGCCGAAAGCTTCAGGTCCTATGCGGCGGTGCCGGTCAATTACGGCAACGAGGCGCGAAAATTCGACCGCTGGCGCGAATTCGTCGTGGCCGAGGATGCGGAAATCGTCGCGAGGACGGGCGATGGCCATCCAGCGCTCACAAGGCGGGGCGGCGCCTATTATCTCGCAGGCTCGCCCGACGCGGGCCTGCTCGAAGGGCTCCTCGAAAGGCTGGCGCGCGAGGCGGGGCTCGCCATCGAGCGCCTGCCGCAGGGCGTCAGGACGCGGCGGCGCGGGCCCTATCGCTTCATCTTCAATTACGGACCGGGCGAGCAGGATATTTCATCGCTGGCGGCGGGGGAGCTCGTGCTGGGTGAACGGCTGCTCGGGGTCGGCGGCGTCGCCGTTCTGAAGGAGGGGTATTGAAGGGCGTTCGTCCGATTGCGGCATTCTCATCGTATCGCCGCCCGGAGGGGCGCGGGCGCCGGGTGCGACCGGAATTGCGCTTACACTTTTCCGTGCTACGCCTTAGCCTTGTGCTTCATATTCCCGCTGGAGTCGCTTCATGTCGATCGTCTGTCCGCGCGGCCTTTTTCGGCTGATGTCGGGTGTCGTGTTTCTCGTTGCCGGGCTGGGCCTTGGGGGATGCGCGGATGCGCGCGCGCGCCACGTTCCCGAAACGCGCCTGCCCATGGCTCCTCCCATCAGTGAGAACGACCAGCGCTTCGCCGACTGGCTGACGGCCTTCCGCCTTGACGCCATGAAGGCCGGAATCAATGCGGCGACCTTCAATCGTGCCATGAGCGGCGTGAGGCCCGACGAGACGGTGGTCGAGGCCGATCAGAGCCAGCCTGAATTCGTGAAGCCGGTCTGGGACTATCTCGGCGGCGCGCTTTCCGACAAGCGGGTGGAGCGCGGCAAGGCGCTCCTCGCCGAGAACAGGGCGCTCCTCGACCGGATCGAGAAGGCTTATGGCGTCGACCGGCAGGTCGTGGTGGCGATCTGGGGCCTTGAGTCCAATTACGGAGACTTCATGGGCACGAAGAGCGTCGTCCGCTCGCTGGCGACGCTCGGCTTCGAGGGGCGGCGGCCGGATTTCGGCCGCTCGCAGCTCATCGCCGCGCTCAAGATCATCCAGAATGGCGACATCCAGCCCGAGGAAATGCTCGGCTCCTGGGCGGGGGCCATGGGGCAGACGCAGTTCATCCCGACGACCTATCTCGCCCATGCCGTCGATTTCGATGGCGACGGACGGCGCGACATATGGCACTCGACGGCCGACACGCTCGCCTCGACCGCGCAATATCTGAATGTCTCGGGCTGGCAGACGGGCAGCCATTGGGGCTTCGAGGTCGTCATGCCAGTGGACTTCGACTATGCGCTTGCGGACATGGCGCTGACCAAGACCGTCGCGGAGTGGCAAAAGCTCGGCCTGAAGCGGGCCGACGGACGGGCCTTCCCCGCCACCGACGTGAACGAGAAAGCCTCGCTCCTGCTTCCCGCGGGGCACAAGGGGCCGGCCTTCCTCGTGCTGCAGAATTTCCGCACGGTGCTCGCCTATAACGCCTCGACTTCTTACGCGCTGGCGGTCTGTCTGCTCGGCGACAGGTTCCGTGGCGAGGGTGAGATCAGGGGAAGCTGGCCGCTCGACGAGCGCCCGCTGACGAGGAGCGAACGCGAGGAGCTGCAATCGCTTCTGACTGCCAAGGGCTATGATCACGGCAAGGTCGACGGGATCATCGGCTACAACACACGCAAGGCTATCCGCGACTATCAAAGGACAATCGGCTGGCCGCCGGACGGCTATCCGACCGCTTCGCTGCTGGAGAAGATGCGGACGAATTGAGGGGACAGCCGGCCGCTTCGCTGATGTGAACGCCCATGAACCTGCGCCAGATCCGATATTTCATCGCCGCCGCGGAAACGGAATCCGTTTCGCGCGCGGCGCAGGAACTCAGCATCTCGCAATCGGCCATCACCTCCGCGATCCAGGCGCTCGAATATGAAATGGGGGCGGAGCTCTTCGTGCGCCACGCGAAGGGCGTCCGCCTCACGCATGAGGGGCACCAGCTTCTCCTCCATGCCCGGCGCATCACGGCGGCGGTGGCGGATGCGCGCCGCGCGGTCAGCGCGCGGCCGGAGGCGATGTCCGGCGATCTCAATGTGGGCGTGACGCCCATGGTGTCGGGTTATTATCTCGCCGATCTCCTTGCGCGCTTCCGCCGGGTCTTCCCGCAGGTCGATGTGCGCGTGGTCGAGGACGAGCGCACCTATCTCGAACATCTGCTCGTCAATGGCGAGCTCGATGTGGGTCTGCTGCTCGTTTCCAACCTCCAGGATCGGCAGGCGCTCGAATCGGAAATTCTCATTCGCTCGCCCTGGCGCATCTGGCTCCCGGCAGGCCACGGGCTCCTTTCGCATAACGTCCTTACGCTGAGCGATCTTGCCGCCGAGCCGCTCATCATGCTGGCCGTCGACGAACTCATCGAGACGACGACTTCCTATTGGCAGGAGGAGGGGCTCACGCCCAACATCGTGCTGCGCACCTCCTCGGTTGAGGCGGTCAGGAGCCTTGTCGGCATGGGGGTCGGGCTCGCGACGCTGCCGGACATGGCCTATCGCCCCTGGTCGCTCGAAGGCGACAGGCTGGAGGCGCGGGAACTCGCCAATCCCATCCCGACCGTGGATGTGGGGCTCGTCTGGCGGCGGGGCGCGCCGCTCAGGCCCACGGCGAGCCAGTTTCTCGATATGTGCCGGGAGTACACGCCCCCCGCCGCAAGGCGCCGCTCGCCGGGAATCTGACGCCTGAGTACCCGTTTCGACGGGATGGAAACGGATGCGCCGGTTATCTGATTTGTCGCATTTCCGAACCACAAAAGCGGTTTCCGCTTTTGCTGGAAACGCTCTAGCTATCTGATTTTCCGAACGGATAGCGCGGATTTTCCGATTTTCAATCGGAAAAAACCTGCCCTAGCATTTCTTGACAGACTGCCGCCCCGAGCCTTCGCGGGCCGCCCGGCGCCTTTTGCCGGTCGAGGCCCGCCTGTCTGAAGGGGCGCGCGGCCATGAGGTTTCGCGGCAAGCCCAGGGGAGAGGCGTGATGCAAACCAGGCTCTTTATCGACGGCAAGTTCGTGCAGGGCGCGGGGCCGGAGGAGGACATCCTCAACCCGGCGACGGGCGCCCTGATCGCCAGGATACCCTCGGCATCGAAAGATCAGATCAACCAGGCCGTCGCTGCGGCGAGCCGCGCCTTCGCGAGCTGGGGGCGGACGACGCCCGCCGAGCGGTCGGGCCTTCTGCTGAAGCTCGCCGACCGGATCGAGGCGGATGCGGAAGCATTCGCGAAGCTCGAAAGCCTCAACTGCGGAAAGCCCTATCCGCGCGTGCTCGAGGATGAAATCCCCGCCATCGTCGATTGCTTCCGCTTCTTCGCGGGCGCCGCGCGTTGCATGAACGGTAGCGCGGCAGGTGAATATCTGCCCGGCCTCACCAGCATGATCCGCCGCGACCCCGTCGGCGTCGTCGCCTCGATCGCGCCCTGGAACTATCCGCTGATGATGGCTGCCTGGAAGATCGCGCCCGCGCTCGCGGCGGGCAATGCGGTCGTGCTGAAGCCGTCCGAACAGACGCCGCTGACGACGCTGAAACTGGCCGAGATCATGGCCGAGCTTTTCCCTGCCGGTGTGTGGAACCTCGTCCTCGGCCGGGGCGAAACGGTCGGCGCGCCGCTCGTCTCGCATCCGGGCGTGCACATGACCTCGCTCACCGGCGACATCGCCACCGGCCGCAAGGTGCTCGAAGCCGCGACCGGCACGCTCAAGCGCACGCATCTCGAGCTTGGCGGCAAGGCGCCCGTCATCGTCTTCGACGACGCCGATATCGACGCCGTGGTCGAGGGCGTCCGTACCTTCGGCTATTACAATGCCGGGCAGGACTGCACGGCGGCCTGCCGCATCTATGCGGGCGCGAAGGTTTACGACAAGGTGGCGGCCGATCTCGCCAGCGCCGTCTCGGGCATCAAGTTCGGCGGGCCGGAGGATGAAGGCGTCGAACTCGGCCCGCTCATCAGCGAGAGGCAGCGCAGCCGCGTGTCGAGCTTCGTGGAGCGGGCGCGGGCGCAGAAGCATGTCGAGGTGCTGACGGGTGGCAAGCCGGGCGCGGGCAACGGTTTCTTCTATGAGCCCACAGTGATAGCTGGCGCGCGGCAGGAAGACGAGATCGTGCAGCGGGAGGTCTTCGGCCCGGTCGTTTCGATCACGCGCTTCGACGATGTGGAGCAGGCGATCGGCTGGGCGAACGATTCCCAATACGGCCTCGCCTCATCGGTGTGGACCCGCGATATTTCCAAGGCGATGCAGACCGCGGCGCGGCTTCAATATGGCTGCACATGGGTCAACACGCATTTCATGCTGGCGAACGAGATGCCACATGGCGGTATGAAATCATCCGGCTACGGAAAAGACCTGTCGGCCTATGCGCTGGAGGACTATTCGGTCGTGCGGCATGTGATGGTGAAACACTGATCCGGGTTTGAGCTTGGGGAAGAGGTGACGTTGAGCAGCTTCGCGCGGAACGAAGATCAGGCGGAGAGCGGCCCGATGCCGGATGGCGATGTCGAGCCCGTGATCGTTCGTCTCGAAGGCGTGCGCAAGGCGTATAAGGAGACGGTGGCGGTCGAGCATGTCGATCTCGAAGTCCGCCGTGGCGAGTTCTACACGCTGCTCGGCCCCTCCGGTTCCGGCAAGACGACGACGCTGAGGCTCATCGCCGGTTTCGAGAAGCCGGATCGCGGCGTGATCGAGCTAAGCGGCGCCGATGTGACCGGCAAGCCGCCCTATGAGCGCGACATCAATACGGTGTTTCAGGACTACGCGCTCTTTCCGCATATGACGGTTGCGGAGAATATCGCCTATGGGCTTCACGCGAAGGGCGTGCCCAAGCACGAATGCACGGTGCGTGTGGAAGAAGCGCTGCGCATGGTCCGGCTCGAAAACTTCGGCGAGCGCCAGCCGGCGCAACTGTCGGGCGGCCAGCGCCAGCGTGTCGGGCTTGCGCGCGCCATCGTGAACCGGCCGAAGGTTCTGTTGCTCGACGAGCCGCTCGGCGCACTCGATCTGAAGCTGCGCCAGGAAATGCAATCCGAACTCAAGCGTATTCAGGAGGAGGTGAAGATCACCTTCCTCTATGTGACGCACGATCAGGAAGAGGCGCTGACGATGAGCGATCGCATCGCCATCTTCAATCAGGGCCGCATCGTGCAGATCGGTTCGCCGACGGAGGTCTATGAGGAACCGGCGGACGAGTTCGTCGCCGGCTTCGTCGGCACGTCGAACATACTGAAACGCGACGGCAGACGCTTCGTGCTGCGGCCGGAAAAGGTGCGCGTCGCGCCGCTCGGCCAGCTCTTCGACGAGGCAGGACTTCACACCGAGGAAGGCATCGTCATCGAGGCTGTCTATGTCGGCACGTTCACCCGCTATGCGGTGGGGCTTGCCGACGGCACGAGGATCGTCGCCATCCGCCAGAATTTCGACCGTACGACGGCCTGCTTCCGGGAGGAGCAGGGCAGCAGAGTGCAAGTTGCGTGGCGTCCGGACAACCTGTTCGAGCTTCGGTGAAACCATCCAGGAAAGGAGGGTTCTGAGATGACCAGCATGAAAGTTACCGTCGCTTTGGGATTGACCCTGGGCACGGCAATCGCATTTTCCGTTTCGGCATTTGCCGAGCCGGTGGCGCCGAACTATCCCAAGACGATTGGCGCGGGCGAGGGCGCGCTCAATATTGTGGCGTGGGAGGGATATGCGGAGGATTCCTGGGTAAAGCCCTTCGAGAAGGAGACGGGCTGCATCGTCAACCGCAAATATGCGGGTTCTTCCGATGAAATGGTGGCGCTGATGCGCCAGGGCGGCGGCTCGGAATACGATCTCGTTTCGGCGTCGGGCGATGCGAGCCTGCGTCTCATCCTTGGCGGCAATGTGCAGCCGATCGACGTGAAGCTCATCCCGGATTTCGAGAACTTCGTGCCGGACCTTCAGGCGCCGCCGCACAACACGCTCAAGGGCGTTCACTATGGTCTCTCCTATGAATGGGGACCGAACGTGCTCCTCTACAATACGGACAAGTTCAAGACCGCGCCGACGAGCTGGGCGGCGATCTATGACGAAGCCTACAAGGGCAAGATCACGGTGCCGGACAATCCGATCCAGATTGCCGACGCCGCGCTCTATCTCGCCAAGAAAGATCCGAGCCTCGGCATCACTGACCCTTATGAACTCACCGAAAAGCAGCTCGATGCCGCCGTCGCGCTTCTGAAGAAGCAGCGTCCACTCATCAAGAAATACTGGGCGCTCGCTTCCGACGAGATCGAACTCTTCAAGAATGGCGACGCCATCATCGGCGCCGCATGGCCCTATCAGACCATCACGCTGAAGGCGGCGGGCGCGAAGGTGGCCGATACGGTACCGAGCGAAGGGGCGACGGGCTGGGCCGATAGCTGGATGCTTTCGGCGAAATCGAAGCACGTCAACTGCGCCTATAAGTGGATGGCCTATGTCTCGACGCCGTCGGTGCAGGCGCAACAGGCGATCTATTTCGGCGAGACGCCAGCCAACATGAAAGCCTGCGCCGAGATGGACAAGCTCGATAAGGGCTCCTGCGAGCGCTACCATCTGAACGAAGCCGCGACCTATCTCAAGCAGATCAGGTTCTGGAAGACGCCGCAGGAAATGTGCAGTAACGGCAAGAAGGAGTGCACGAGCTACACGACCTGGCAGCAGAAGTGGCAGGAGATCAAGGGTTGATCGACCGTCCCCAGACGGCTTACGGCATGACGGCGGATCGCCTGCATGAAGCGATCCGCCGGATGTCGGCATTTCTGTGGCGCAAACCGGCGGTTGGCGCGGGGCTTCTGCTCGCGCCGCCGCTCGGCTGGTTCATTCTCATCTATCTCGCCGCGCTCGCCGCGCTTTTCATTTCGGCCTTCTGGAGCATCGACTCCTTCACCGGCGAGCTCGACCGGACCTTCACCATCGCGAATTTCCAGACGATCTTCGAGAGCGACGTCTACCGCAAGATCGCGATCCGGACGATCCTCATGGCGGCGGCGGTGACGGTTACCGATGTGATCCTCGCCTTCCCGTTTGCCTATTACATGGTGCGGCTCGCAACGCCGGCGCAACGAGTGGCGCTCTTCACGCTCGTGCTCGTGCCACTCTGGTCGAGCTATCTTGCGCGCGTCTATGCCTGGCGGCTCATCTTCGCCAATGACGGCGCGCTCAACTGGCTCTTGCACAGCTTCGGTTTCGCGAGCGTGCAGATCGGCTATACCAACTGGGCGATGTGGGT
Organism: Parvibaculum sp.; assembly: GCF_035325945.1. Classification (GTDB taxonomy): domain Bacteria; phylum Pseudomonadota; class Alphaproteobacteria; order Parvibaculales; family Parvibaculaceae; genus Parvibaculum. The sequence continues at coordinate 76,545 of NZ_DAOKYX010000008.1, read as the reverse complement.
CGTCTTCTCCTATATCTGGCTGCCCTTCATGATCATGCCGATCTATGCGGCCATCGAGCGGATTCCCTATTCGCTCTTTGAAGCCTCGCAGGATCTCGGCGCGAAGGCGTGGCGGACCTTCTTCAAGGTCATCCTGCCGCTTGCCATGCCGGGCGTCGTCGCGGGGTCGATCTTCACATTCTCGCTGACGCTTGGCGACTACATCACGCCGGTGCTCGTCGGCGGGCCGGGCTCGGACTTCATCGGCAATGTCGTCTATGCGAATGTCGGCATCGCCAACAACATTCCCTTCGCGGCGGCCTATGCCTCCATTCCGCTCGTCGTCATGGCGCTCTATCTCATCGGTGCGCGGCGGACCGGCGCGTTTGAGGTGATGTGAGGGAGGGCGCATGGAAACGAAACTCGCAAGGATCGCGCTGACCGCCTGGGTGGTGTTCGTCCTGCTGTTCCTCTTCATCCCGATCCTGATCATCCTCGTCTATGCGTTCAACGCATCGAACATTCAGAGCTGGCCGATCGCGGGTTATTCGCTGCGCTGGTTCGGATCGGCATGGACAAATCCCGAAATCCGCATGGCGCTAGGGCTCTCGCTCAAGGCGGGTCTTCTTGCGACCGCCGTCGCCGTTCTGCTCGGCTCGGCGGCGGCCTTCGCCGTTCATCGCTTCGAATTCTTCGGCAAGGAGGCCGTCTCCTTCGTCGTCGTGCTGCCGATCGCGCTGCCCGGCATCATCACCGGCATGGCGCTCAATTCCTTCTTCGTCTTCTGGGGCCTCGGGCTTTCCTTCTGGACCATCGTCATCGGCCACGCGACCTTCTGCATCGTCATCGTCTACAACAACGTGATCGCGCGGCTGCGGCGCGTGCCGCGATCGCTCGAGGAAGCGTCGATGGATCTCGGCGCGAACCAGTGGCAGACCTTCCGGCGCGTCACCCTGCCGATGATCTCGACTTCGCTGGTCGCGGGCGCGCTTCTGGCCTTCGCGCTCTCCTTCGACGAAGTGATCGTGACGACCTTCACGGCGGGAGCGCAGAACACGCTGCCGCTCTGGATCTTCGGCGCGATCCGGCTCGGGCAGAAGCTGCCGGAGGTGAACGTCGTCGTGCTCTTCGTGATGGCGCTCACATTCCTCCCTGTGCTGCTCGCCTACAGGCTCACCAACCAGGCCGGCCCCATGGTGAAGTAGCAGAGCAAACTATCCCCGCCCCGCTCCGGTTGCCGCACACTCCGCCCGGATGGCAGTGAGAGGAGGCGACGATGCCGGCACCATCGAGGTGGAGCGATATTCCCCGACAGGGGGAGACGAGTTTCGGACTGGGAACAGGCCCTTTCTGGCGGGGAGCGGAAAGGCGCGGCCTCGGCTGGTGCCATCCGAAGGCCGTGCTCGCGGCGGATTTCTACAATGCGCGCTATGCGCTGAGCGGGGCGGAGAAGGAACCGGCGGCGCTCTTCGCCACCGTGCGCTCATCGCCGCATCTCCTCGCCGACGCGGCAGGTCTCTATCGTTTGTTCGGGCCTAACGAGCTTGCCGCCACCAAGGGTGTCGGTGCCTATATCGGCGGGCAGGCGACGAACACATGGCTCAACAGCGCCGATCTCTCGAAGTCGAACCATGTCTATCAGAATGCGGGCTGCACGACGGACGTCGCCCTCGCACCTGACGGAACGCTTACGGCCGATCTTCTGAAAGAGGACGGCTCCTTGAACCACCATCGCTTCTATTCGATCCCGGCTTATGACACCGCCTTGCCGGGCCTTCATTACGGCTTCTTCAGGCCCGCCGGGCGCGAATGGATCACCTTCTCATCCAACGGCGTCGGCCGCTGCAAGTTCCGGCTTTCCGGCGCGGGCGCCGCATCGCCAATGGCGACAAACCCGCCAATTGCGTGCGGAGTGTTGCCCGCCGCCTATGGCTACTACCTGTGCTGGGCTGTCGTCCTGGAGGTCCGCGCGGCGCAGGGGCTTATTTGGTGTCTGGCAAATGGCGATCCGGGCAACGATTATCAGCCTGCCTATCAGGGTGACGGGGCGTCCGGCGTTTACGCATGGGGGCTCGGCTACCACCAGCAGAGCTTCCTCGCGCCGCCGATCCTCTCCGGCGCCACTGCCGCGACACGCCTTGCGAGCGATGTGCGCGCCGCCTCGCTCGACTGGTTCGCCGCTGCCGGATTGCAGGCAGGGTTCAGCGTTCTCTCCGCGATCAATCTGAGCCATCTGGGCGACGGCGTCAGCCGTGTCGTCTTTTCCCTCAACAATGGAACGACCGGCAACGCCACGCGGGTTTATATCAACGCGGGCGATACGCTTCAGATGGCCTCGTCGCGGGACGGGGCGGCCGAATTTGCCGGCCAGACCCTGCCGGCGGCTCTTGGGCGGCAGAAGATCGCATTCCGCCTCGATGGCGCGGGCGGCGTGATGAAATCGAAGGCGGGCGCGGCATTGAGCGCGACCCTGCCGCTCCCCAACGGCCCGACCACGCTCTCGATCGGCAGCCAGCTTGCGACCGGCTATCTCAACGATCTCATCGAACGCATGGAGATATGCCGTCCGCTGACGGATGGCGAAATGGACGCATGGGTGGCGGCATGACGATCACGACATACACACTTCGCGCCGCCTCGGCCGGGGAGCTGCACGCGATGCTCGCGGAGGCGAGCGCGGGCAAGGCACGCGCCTATGCCTGGACGGATGAGGAGGGCATGCGCTTCGACGAGGCGCGGGTCAGGCTTCCCTATCCAGAGATGCTGGACGAGGAGCCGACGGGTGCGTGGCTCTGCGATGTGGCGCTGATCGGGGAAACGGACGCGACGCTCGTGGCTCTCGCGCAAAGCGTCACATCGGGCGATCAGGCCGCGAGCGGGTAGAGCGGCACATGGCCGATGCCGCCATAAAGATCGAAGCCGCGCTTGATCCAGTCGTTCAGCGGGTCGCTTTTTTCCAGCATGGGCAGGGTGCAGATCGCGCCCGCCCAGAGGAAGCCGCCAAGCGCGATATAATCGGCATAGTTGGGTTGCTCGCCGCCAAGGAAAGGCGCGGTGGCGAGCGCCGCCCGCATCGGGCGCAGCGCATGACGAAGCTCTGGCAGGCGCTGCTCGCGGCCATCGACGAATTCTTCGAGCGTCTTTCCGCCAAGGCGCTTCTCGCGGCTCTCGCGGAAATAGGGGCGATCCTCGGCGCGCGCATGATTGTGAATGTCGAGGACGCAAATGCCGAACATGCGGTTCATCACTTCAAGGCCGAACCAGCCGTCGAAGAACTTCACCATGGCGCGTTCCTGCGGCGAGGAGAAAAGCGGCCGCTCGGGATAGGTCTTGTCGAGATAGTCGGCGATCGCCCAGCTGTCGCAAACGCTGGCGTCGCCATCCTCGATGATAGGAACGGTCCTGAACTTGCCGCCGCAGAGCTTCGGAATGTCGAGGAAGCCCACAGGCGCCGTTTCATAGGCGAGGCCCTTATGCGCCAGCGCATATTTGATGCGCCAGACGAAGGGGCTCAGCGCGCGATTGTCGCCGGTGACAAGTTCATGGAGACGGATGGTCATGGCGATGCCTCTCCTTGCCGTTCAGGCCAGAGCCTTCATATAGGTGCCCATGTCGAAATAGTCGCGCCACGCCTTGATCTTTCCGTTCTCGATCTCGAAGACGCCGCAGCAGGGAAGCGCGACCGGCTTGCCGCCGACCTTGAAGCGATCGAGGCGTTCGGCGAAGACGAGATTGCCGGCCGAGGCGACGTTGAGCAGATCCCACTCGACATCGCTCCAGCCCTTGAGGAAAGCGCCGATGAAGCCGCGAAGCGCCGCGTGGCCCGCGACAGGGTCGATCATCATGTTGTGATAGATGCCATCCTCGGCGAAATAGCCGACGATCTTCTCCACATCGAGGCTCGGCCAGGTGTCCACAAAGGCGCGGACGAGATCTTCATTGCTCTTCATCGCTTCCTCCCAAAGCGGGCGGGGCGGCTTTCGCCGCCCCGTCATTTTCATTTCGCTCAAAGGCTCTGGAATTTCTTGCCTTCGGCGACAAGTTTTTCCAGAAGCGCTGAGGGCTTGAAGTCGTCGCCCATCTGCGCCTGGAACTCCTTCATCTTGGCCAGCACCTTGTCGAGGCCGACCGTGTCGCCATAGAACATCGGGCCGCCGCGATAGACGGGGAAGCCGTAGCCGTTGATCCAGACGATGTCGATGTCGGAGGCGCGGATGGCCTTGCCTTCCTCGAGGATCTTCGCGCCCTCATTGATCATCGGATAGACGCAGCGCTCCAGAATTTCCTGATCGGAAATCTGGCGGCGGTTGATGCCCTTCTTCGCGGCGAAGTCGAGGATGATCTTCTCGACGATGGGCGAGGGCTTCGCGTTGCGGTTCTCGTCATAGTCGTAGAAGCCCGCGCCCGTCTTCTGGCCGCGGCGATCCATCTCGCAGAGCACGTCGCGGATCGTCTCGCCCTTCGACTTCTCCTTCGACCAGCCGATATCGAGGCCGGCGAGGTCGGACATGGCGAAGGGGCCCATGGGCAGGCCGAAATCGTAGAGGACGCGATCGACATCCCACGGCATCGCGCCTTCGAGGATGAGCTTGTTCGCCTCGCGCTGGCGCTGGGCGAGGATGCGGTTGCCGACGAAGCCGGGGCAGACGCCGACAAGCGCGGCGATCTTGCCGATCTTCTTCGCGATCTGCATCGAGGTGGCGATGACGGACTTGGAGGTCTTGTCGGCGCGCACGACTTCGAGGAGGCGCATGACGTTGGCCGGCGAGAAGAAGTGCAGGCCGATCACAGCTTCGGGGCGCTTCACCGCCGTCGCGATCTCGTCGATGTTGAGCGCCGAGGTGTTGGTGGCGAGGATCGCGCCCTGCTTGACGATCTTGTCGAGCTTGCCGAACACGTCCTTCTTGATGTCCATGTTCTCGAACACGGCTTCGATGACGAGGTCCATGTCGGCGAGGTCTTCGAGCGCGAGCGTGCCCTTGAGGAGGGACATGCGCTTCTCGACGTCCTCCATGGTCATGCGGCCCTTCTTCGCGGTGTTCTCATAGTTCTTGCGAATGGTCGCGAGGCCGCGGTCGAGGGCATCCTGCTTCGTCTCCACGATGGTGACGGGCATGCCTGCATTGAGGAAGTTCATGGCGATGCCGCCGCCCATCGTGCCGGCGCCGATGATGCCGACCTTGTTGACGGGGATGATGGGCGTGTCGGCGGGCACGTCCGGCAGCTTCCAGACCTGACGCTCGGCGAAGAAGACATGGCGCTGCGCGGCCGACTGGGTGCCGGTGACGAGTTCGCGGAAGAGCTTCTGCTCGACCTTGATGCCCTCGTCGAAGGGAAGGTTCACGGCCGCCTCGATGCACTGGATGTTGTATTCCGGCGCGAGGAAGCCGCGGAACTTGCGGGCATTGGCCTTACGGAAATTGGCGAAGATTTCCGGATGGCCGCGCGCCGCCTCGACCTTCTCGTTGAGGTCGCGCACCTTCTTCAGCGGACGGTTCTCCGTGACGATCTTGCGGGCGAAGGCGATGGCTCCTTCGCGCAGCTTGCCTTCCTCGGCAAGCTCGTCGACGAGGCCCATTTCCTTGCACGCCTTGGCGCCGACATGGGTGCCGGCGGTCACCATTTCGAGCGCCTTTTCAGGGCCGACGATGCGCGGCAGGCGCTGCGTGCCGCCCGCGCCGGGCAGGAGGCCGAGATTGACTTCGGGGAGACCGCATTTCGCGGAAGGGACCGCGACGCGGTAATGGCAGGTGAGCGCAACCTCGAGGCCGCCGCCGAGCGCGGTGCCGTGGATCGCGGCGATGACGGGCTTGGGCGCGTTCTCGATCATGGCCTGGGCATCGAAGAGGCTCGGACCCGAGGGCGCCTTGCCGAACTCGGTGATATCGGCGCCGGCGATGAAGGTCTTGCCGTCGCAGATGAGCACGATCGCCTTGACGGCGGGGTTGTCGATCGCCTGCCTGATGCCGTCATTGATGGCTGCGCGCACGGGCGCCGAAAGCGCGTTCACCGGCGGCGAGTTCAGCGTCAGAACACCGACATCTCCTTCGATGGTCAGGTCGCCGACTTCGTTGATGGCAGCCATGGTCTTGATCTCCCTTGGTCGTTTCCGATGGTTGTTTCTGCTTGCCAAATTTCGGGGCGTGTTACCCTATAGCCCAAACGGAACCAGATAAAGCAGGGAGGGGGGCGCATCCCGCGCCTCTCGAACAGAATTGAACAAGGTAAATCCAGCGTTGAACGGGGCGGATGCGCCCAGCGCCATTTCAGCCATTCAGCAGGGCTTCGAGCGAAGCGGCTATATCTGCAACCAGCATATCGCAACGTCGATCTTCCTCGCCGGGCGGCTGCAGAAACCGCTTCTCGTCGAGGGCCCTCCCGGCGTCGGCAAGACCGAGCTTGCCAAGGCGACAGCGGAGCTTCTCGGCAAGCCGCTCATCCGGCTTCAGTGTTATGAAGGCCTCGACGAAGCCAAGGCGCTTTACGAGTGGAAATACGGCAAGCAGCTTCTCTACACGCAGGTGCTGAAGGAGAAGCTCGGCGATGTGATGGAAGGTGCGAAGGGCCTCAAGGAATCCATCGCGCGGCTGCACGAGTTCGACGACACATTCTTCAACGAGGAATTCCTCGAGCCGCGTCCGCTCCTCAAGGCGCTGTGGCAGCCGGAGGGCGCGGTGCTCCTCATCGACGAACTCGACAAGTCGGATGACGAGTTCGAGGCGTTCCTTCTGGAGCTTCTCTCCGACTACCAGATCTCGATCCCGGAACTCGGAACGGTGAAGGCGAAGGCGACACCGATCGTCTTCCTCACCTCGAACAATACGCGCGAGATCGGCGATGCGCTGAAGCGCCGCTGTCTGCATCTCTACATTCCGTTCCCGGACACGGCGCTCGAGCAGCGGATCATCCGCGCGCGCGTGCCGGAGCTGGAGGAAAGGCTGCGCACGCAGCTCGTCGCCTTCGTGCAGGGGCTGCGCACGCTCGACCTCAAGAAGCTGCCGGCGGTGAGCGAGACGATCGACTGGGCGCGCACGCTGGTTCTGCTTCACGCGCGCGAACTCGACGCCGAGCTTGTCCGCAACACGCTCAACGTGCTGCTGAAGTTCCAGGACGACATCGACAATGTCGATGCCGAGATCAATGCGCTGACGACGAAGGCGCTGGAGGCCGTGAGGTAGCATGAGCGGGCGCCGCCATGACTGAGGTTCTCGGCGATTTCATCCGCGCGCTGCGTGCGGCCGATGTACGCGTCTCGACCTCGGAGTCGATCGACGCGGGCAATGTCGTCGACATGGTCGGGCTCGACGAGCGCGAAGTGCTGCGCGACGCGCTCTCGCAGGTGCTCGCCAAGAGCGAGGACGAGAAGGACGCCTTCCGCGAAACCTTCGACCGCTTCTTCGCCTTCGATCAGTTCAAGTCGCGCCGCGCGGATGGCGGCGAGGTGGAGGAAAGCGACGGCGAGGGCGGTGATGGCGAGCCTTCGGAGGGCGAAGCGCAGAGCCAGTCGGGCGGTATGCCAGGCGCGGGCGGCGGGGGCAGCGAGGGCGAGCCCTCCGGCGGCCAGATGCCGCAGAACCTTGTCGAGATGCTCGAAAGCGGCGACCAGGCGGCGTTGCAGATGGCGCTGGCCGAGGCCGCGCGGCAGGCGCAGCTCAATCGTATCCGGCTCTTCACGCAGCGCGGCATGTATGTGCGGCGGATGATGGAGATCATGGGGCTCGACGGGCTCAATGACGAGATCGAGCGGCGCGAGAGCGCGGACCCGGCGAGCGCCGAGCGGCTGCGGCAGCTCCGCGACGAGTTGCGCGAGCAGGTGCGCGACTATGCCGAGAAGCAGCTCGAAATCTTCACCGCCAATGCGGGAAGGCAGCTTCGCGAGGAAGTGCTGAGCCAGGTGCGGCTCGGCAATATCGACGGGCGCGACATGAAGATCATGCGCGAGCTGGTGCGAAAGATGGCGAAGCGGCTGATCGCGCTGCATTCGCGCCGCAAGAAGGTCGAGCAGCGCGGCCAGCTCGATGTCCGCCGCACGATCCGCGCCAATGTCGAGTTTGACGGGCTGCTGTTCCAGACTGTCTGGAAGCAGAAGAAGGTGGATCGGCCGAAGGTCATGGCGATCTGCGACGTGTCGGGCTCGGTGGCGCAGGTCGCGCGGTTCCTGCTCATGTTTCTCTACAGCCTTCAGGAGGTTCTTCCGCGTGTGCGCTCCTTCGCTTTCTCAGGGCAACTGGGCGAGACGACCGAACTCTTCGACAATGAACGCAAGATCGAGGACGCGATCGTCAGGGTTCTGAGGGAGCATGGCGGCGGCTCGACCGATTACGGGCAGGCTTTCGTCGATTTCGAGCGGCTGGCGCTCGACGATGTCGATCACAGGACGACCGTGCTCATTCTGGGCGATGCGCGCTCGAACTACGGCAATCCGCGCGGCGACATTCTGAAGAAAATCCATGCCCGGGCGCGGCGCGTCATCTGGCTCAATCCCGAGCCCAGAAGCATGTGGAATTCCGGCGACAGCGAGATGCGCCGCCTGCAGCCCTATTGCGACACGGCCAAGACCTGCGCCTCGCTGAAGGATCTGGAGCGGGTCGTGTCCGAGCTTCTGCGCCACGCCGCCTGAGCGGATTTTTCCCCTTCATGGGCGCCCGCGCCTCGGCTAAGTTCGCCTTGTGCCAATTTGGGGCGATGGCTGAATTTACGGGGTTTTGGGGTGGGGCGAGCTGCCGGACGATACCGAGCGTGGTGGGCGCGGCTGCCGGGCGCGCTGGCGCTTGGTGCTCTGCTCGGCTTCGGCCTCCCGGTGCTGGCCGAGCCGCTTGCGATCACGCCGCCTGTCACGCGGCAGGAGCCGGTGACGAATGTGGCGCTCGCAAATCCCGCCCTGCCTGCGGCCACGGCATCGGGACCAAGGCAGCAGGCTCACTACAATGTCGTCGTATTCGGCGACTCGCTCGGCGATGGCGTCTGGGCGGGGCTCTATCACGTTCTGCACAAGGACAAGCGCTTCACGGTCATTCGCAAGTCGCGCGTGGCGACGGGCCTTGTGAGGCGCGACTATTTCGACTGGAACGAGGCCGTGCGCGAGGCGGCGGCCGACACGTCCATCGACATCGCCGTCATCGTCATGGGAACGAACGACAGGCAGACCATCGTGCAGGAGGGCGCGCGCCATGCGCTCTTCGAGCCGAAATGGCGCGAGATCTACGATACCCGCGTTGATGATTTCACGCAGACGCTGAAGGAGGCGGGGGCGCGCATCTATTGGGTCGGCCTGCCGGTCATGCGCAGCGCAGGCTTCGAGCGCGACATGGAAACCTTCTCCGGGATTTTCGAGGCACGCGCGGAAGCGAACGGCATCACCTTCATTCCGACGCATGAGGTGGCGGCGGATGAGGACGGCAAGTATCAGGCCTATGGTCTCGATGGTGCGGGCAAGAAGCGGCTTCTGCGCTCGGAAGACGGCATCCACTTCACCATGGCGGGCTACGAGCTTCTCGCGCGGAAGATCGGCGGCGTCATCCTCGCCGATGTCGATGCGGGAGCGGTGGCGGCAGGAGCGGGCGCGGACAGGGCGCTTGCGGCTCAGCCTGCGGCCGTGAAGGACGGAGCGGCTGCCGGCCCCTCGGTGGCCGCCATCGGGCTCAAGCGCCAGGTCTATGATGTTGCGGACATCCGCGCCGGCCGCAGCGACGACTGGCGCTGGAAGGGAGCGGACGTCAAATGAGGGCGGGCGGTCGTCGCGGATTGCGAGCCGCCATTCTTGCTCTCGTCGGCCTTATCGGCGCCTGCGCGGCCGAGCCGAAATGCGCGGCACCGGAAGCGCCGCCCGAAACGCCCAAAGGGCTTGAACATTTCCGCGCCGCGCTCGCCGATCTCGCCGCGGGCAGGCGGGCTGCGCCCGTCGCCATCCTTCATCTCGGCGACAGCCACATCGCCCTCGATCATCTGACGGGCGCGATGCGCGCGCATTGGACGGCGGAATTCGGCGATGCGGGCCGGGGCTTGCCGCCCGGCATTCCCTATCGCTATTACGCGCCGCAGGGCTACGAGGTTTCGATGCGGGGGGATTGGGAGGTCGCCTCGAGCCTCGGGCGAGCCGCGCACGGCCTCTTTGGCCTTCAGGGCTACAGGGTTTCGAGCGGTGACTCGCGCGCGGAAACGACCATCGAGGCGGAACGTGACTTTTCCATGGTCGAGATCGACGCGATCGGCGGCCCGGAGACAGGCTCGCTTCTCCTGCAAATCGACGGCGCCGCGCCCTTGCGCCTCGTCACCCGCTCCGACCGGCCGGAGCTCGTGCAACTGCGCGTGCCCGCCGCGGCGGCCCATCGCCTGACGCTCAGACCCGCTGGCGACGGGCCGGTGAACCTTCTCGGTTGGGCGCTGCTGCGGAACGGGCCCGGCATCCGCTACGACAGCCATGGCATCAGCGGCGCGACGATCGACGTGACGGAGCGCTGGGACGAAGCGATTTTCAGCCGTCAGATGGCGAGCCTCGCGCCCGATCTCGTCATTCTCGGCTATGGCACCAATGAAGGCTTCAACGATGCGCTCGACCTCGACGCCTATTCGCGCCGCTTCGAGAAACTCATTATCCGTATAAGGAGAGATGTGCCCAGCGCTTCGATAGCGGTGCTCGGCGCTTTCGACGGGGCTCGGCGCGCCGGGACGGGCGCCGCCACCACATGCGGCGACGGCTGGACCGTGCCGCCGAAGCTCGACCGACTGCGCGAGACGCAAAGGGAAGTCGCGGCGAGGACGGGCGCATTCTATTTCGATACCTCGCGCGTCATGGGCAGGCCCTGCGGCATCGACCAATGGGCGAAGGCCACGCCGCCGCTCGCCTGGCCGGACCGCGTGCATCTGAAACCCGAAGGCGCACGGCGCATGGGCGAGGCGATCCGGCAGGCATTGACGGGGGCGAGTGCAACCCGCGTCTGCCCGAAATAGAAGCGTGATGCCGCCTCGCCCTCAAGGCGCGATGATGCGCGAGGCGGGGAGGCAGGGGATACGAAGCGCCTTCAGCCGGGCGCGCGTCGCTTCGGCCGAGCCGCCGACATCGATGCTGCGGCAGCCGTCCTCGATGACGACGACATCGAAGCCTTCCAGCGCCGCATCCTCCGCCGAATAGCGGACGCAAAAATCGAATGCGAGACCGACGATAAAGACGCGCGAAAGGCCGCGCTCGCGCAGATAGCTCGCAAGGCCGGTCATGGTCTTGCGGTCGTTCTCGCGAAAGGCGGAGTAGGAATCGATGGTGCGGTGATAGCCCTTTCGCAACACGAGTTCGGCATGGGGAATGTCGAGTTCGGGATGAAATTCGGCGCCCGCCGTGCCCTGCACGCAGTGGTCCGGCCATAATTGCTGCGGGCCATATGCAGCCTCGATCATGTCGTAAGCCACGCGGCCGGGATGCGACGAGGCGAAGGACAGATGCCCCGGCGGGTGCCAGTCCTGCGTCAGGATCGCATGTTCGAAGTGCCGCGCGAGGCGATTGACGAGCGGGACGATCTCCTCGCCATGAGGAACGGCGAGCCTGCCGCCCGAGCAGAAATCGTTCTGCACATCGGTGACGATGAGCACGTCGCGCGATGCGATATGAAATTCGCCGTTCATCGGTTCTTCTCCCGCTGTTCGAGCCTGCGGTCGACTTCGGCGGCGAGCGCCTCGAGCGCGCCGTCGATCCGCACCGGCAAGGACAGGCCGGGCGCGAGCGCGCGCAACGGCTCGGGAAGGCGCTGGAGTTCTGCCGCGGCACGGGCCCGGATGGCGGCGAGCTTCGGTGCTGCGACGACGCGCCGTCCGCCTCGCATGACGGGCTCGATGAGTCGCTCGCCCTCGCGCGGCTGTCCTTCCAGCGCGATCAGGTCTTCCGCCATGCGCCCATCCGCGTCATGGCGCCGCCAGACCTGCTTGCGACCGGGCCAGGTCGCCTTGCCCGCAGAGCGCTTGCGGCGCGCAAGGCCCGCATATTCCTGCAGCTTGTAGGCGCAGTCGAGCGCCGGCAGGTCGAAGGAAGTCGTCAGGCTTGTGCCGATCCCGAAGCCGTCGATCGGCGCTTGCGCCTCGATCATGGCGCGGAGTTCCTTCTCGTCTATGCCGCCGCTTGCGAAGATCGTTACGTCGCGAAGCCCGCCCGCATCGAAGATCTGCCGCACGCGCCGCGAAAGCGCGATGAGATCGCCGCTATCGATGCGCACGCCGGAAATGGCGATGCCCGCATCGGCGAGCCGCCTTGCGAGCGTGACGATCTTGCGCGCCGCCGCCTCGACATCATAGGTGTCGATGAGCAATGTCAGATGCTCCGGCCGCTCGCGGGCGAAGCTTTCGAACGCCTCGACCTCGCTGTCGAACACCTCGATGAAGGAATGGGCCATCGTTCCGCTGAGCGGGATGCCGAAGAGCGTGCCTGCAAGCACGGTTGCGGTGCCTGAAAAGCCGGCAATGTAGCTTGCGCGCGCCGCGAGCACGCCTGCTTCCGCGCCATGCGCGCGGCGAAAGCCGAAATCGACGAGCGTCTTGTCAGGCGCGATCAGAACCATGCGCGCGGCCTTGCTCGCGATGAGGGTCTGATAGTGAAGAAGATTGATGAGCCGCGATTCGACGAGCTGCGCTTCGGGGAGCGACGCCGTGACGCGCAGGATCGGCTCGTCGGCAAAGAAGGCCGTGCCCTCTTGCATCGCATCGACATCGCCGGTGAAGCGGAAGTCCTCGAGATAGGAGATGAGGTCGTTGCTGAAGCGGCCGCTCGCCTTCAGCCACTCGATCTCGGCCCTGGTGAAGCGCAGCGTTTCCAGAAAATCGAGCGCCTGTTCGAGCCCCGCTGCGATGAGGAAACCACGCTGCGGCGGAAAATGGCGCATGAAGAACTCGAAGACGGCCGTGCCGGTCTTCCCTCGCGCCAGATAGGCCTGGATCATCGTCAACTGATAGAGGTCGGTGAGAAGCGCGCCCTTGCCGTCGTTCATGCCTGCCGCCAACATGTCAGCCGCCTGCCTGCAATCGAGGAGAGGGCCGCCCATGGCGCGATGGGAGCATTTCGAGCACGGGGCCGATGTCGGCGTGCGCGGCATTGCGCCGACGCTGCCTCAAGCCTTCGAGCAATGCGCGCTGGCGCTCACCGCCGCCATGATCGAGCCCGCGCGCATCCGGCCTCAGGAGCGTGTCGCCATCGTCTGCGAAGCGCCCGCGCCCGATTTGCTGCTCGTCGAATGGCTTAACGCGATCGTCTATGAAATGGCCGTTCGGCGTATGGTGTTCGGCCGTTTCGAGGTCGCAATCGCAGGCGGCAAGCTCACCGGCTCGGCATGGGGAGAACACGTCGATCGTCTCCGGCACGAACCGGCGGCGGAGGTCAAGGGCGCGACCTACACGGCGCTTCGCGTCGAACGAAAAGCCGATGGCGAGTGGCTTGCCCAGTGTATTGTTGACGTCTAGGCGGGCGATCCACAGCAGGAGGTGCCGATGGACCCGGCACGTTTCACGCGCGTGGCGGAGACGGCATGGCGGCTCGAACCCGAGGCCGGCATGCACGTGCCGGGCGTCATCTATGCCGACGAGACGCTGCTCAACGAAATGGACGACAAGGTGGGTGAACAGCTTGCCAATGTGGCGCGGCTGCCCGGCATCGTGCGCGCGGCCTATGCCATGCCGGATGCGCATTGGGGCTATGGCTTTCCCATAGGCGGCGTCGCGGCCTTCGATCCCGAGGAAGGCGGCGTGGTTTCTGCGGGCGGGGTGGGGTTCGATATTTCCTGCGGCGTCCGCGCGCTCATCACCGGCGTCGACGTGGCGCGGATCCGGCTGGTGCAGAAGTCGCTTGCCAATGATCTTTACACGAATATTCCGGTCGGGCTCGGCAGCACCGGCGCGATCTCGCTCGACAGCGCCGCCATGGTGGCGATGCTCGAAGGCGGCGCGGGCTGGGCCGTCAGCGAGGGATATGGGCGCGCGAGCGATCTCGAGCGGATCGAGGAGGGGGGCACCATGCGCGGCGCGCGGGCGGACTGCGTTTCGGAACATGCGCGGGAGCGGCAGCGCCGCGAAATGGGCACGCTCGGCTCCGGCAATCACTATCTCGAAATTCAGGAGGTGAGCGAGATATACGATGCGAACGTCGCCGCCACATTCGGCCTGCGTCTCGGGGAGGTCGTCATCTCCATCCATTGCGGTTCGCGCGGCCTCGGCCACCAGATCGGAACGGAATTCCTGCGCGACATGGCCGCCGATGCCGCGGCGCGGGGCTTTGAGCTCCCCGACCGCGAGCTTGCCTGCGCGCCCATCCGCTCGCCGATCGGCGAAACCTATCTCGGCGCGATGCGCGCAGCGACGAATTGTGCCTTCGCCAACAGGCAGATTCTCACCCACCTCGTACGTCGCGTCTTCGGACACTATTTCCCTGATGCGCCGCTCGATCTTCTCTTCGATGTTTCGCACAACACCTGCAAGACCGAGATCCATCCCGTCGATGGACGAATGCGCGAACTTTATGTGCATCGCAAGGGGGCGACGCGGGCCTTCGGCCCCGGCCATGCGGATCTGCCCGAGGCATTCCGGGCGACGGGTCAGCCGGTGCTCATCGGCGGCAGCATGGGCACGAGCTCCTATGTGCTCGCCGGCACCGCGGCGGGCGAGGCGGCGTCCTTCAGCTCGGCGTGTCATGGCGCGGGCCGCAGCATGAGCCGCCATCAGGCGCTGCGGCGCTGGCGCGGGCGCGCGCTTGTCGACGAGCTGGCCGCGCGGGGCATCATCATTCGCAGTCCGTCGCTCCGGGGCGTCGCGGAGGAGGCGCCGGGCGCCTACAAGGAATCCGGGGCGGTGGTCGAAGCGGCGGAGCACGCGGGGCTCGCGCGCCGCGTCGCCCGTCTCGATCCCGTCATCTGCATCAAGGGATAGGTTCATCGGTTCTGCCGCGGTTTTGTCGCTTCGCGCCGGGCGGCTATGCCGCCGAAAATGCCGTCGACATCGATGGCGTTGCTCGAAAGCGGCGCGGCCAGCACCTCGATCCATTCGCGGCGCGCGCCGCTCCGCGTCTCGAACATGGCGGCGGCGGGTTCCCCGGTCCGGGCCACGAATTCAAAGAGACGCCTGAGCCGCACGGCGATGCGCGGCTCCGCAAGATCGGACAGTGAGCGGCCACGTGCCGTGAGGCCGATGAGATCGGCCGCGTCCGCGCCAGCCTGCGCGGCTTCCCAATTCCGCTCGGGGCCCGGCAGACGGCGGAAGAGAAAGGCATGCGCGGCGTGAGGCGGAGGCGGCGGCCCGAGATCGGCGGCCATGGGCAGGATGCGGGCGTTTCGCCGCGCGGTCCAGAAGTCGAGAAGAAGGCGCAGCCGCTCGCTGCTCGTATCCGCCGCGTCGATCCGGGAGAAAAGGCGCGTCAGCTGGGGCGGCAGGACGGCGAATGTGGTCATCTCGTGCCTCCGGGGACGGCCTTCCGCATACGGGCTTCGATGAGGATGGGCGCGCGGCGCGTCCCTTTCCTTGATCTGTGTCAACGATCCCGGTGCCAGATCGGCGATGCTCATGGGATCGGACAACCAGCGGAACATGTCG
>NZ_DAOKYX010000008.1:32580-60911 GCF_035325945.1 Parvibaculum sp. | reverse complement strand
TCGTGCCGCTGACCGCGACGCCCTCGGGCGAGCTTGCCATCGACGGCGAGGGCGCGACGGTCGACTGGCTCGTTCTCATGCGCCGTCTGCCCCGCGAGCGGATGCTCGACCGGGCGATCGGGGAGGGCACGGTCCGCCGCGACGAGATCGTTGCGGTCGCCGACCGGCTGGCGGCGTTCTACCGCGATGCCGAGCCCGCCGCGCTCACGGCCGAAGCCTTCGTGCGGCAATTCATCCATGAGCAGGCGACGACGAGAGCGGTGCTGACCGATCCTGCTTTCGGGCTCGACCACATGCGCGTTGCCGACATGCTCGGGCGCATCGAGGATGTGCTGCGCAACCGGGCCCATCTCCTCGCGTCGCGCGTCGAGCAGGGGCGCGTCGTCGAGGGGCATGGGGATTTGCGGCCCGAGCATGTCTGCCTCGGTCCGCCGCCCGTGGTGATAGATTGCCTCGAATTCAACCGCTCGCTGAGACTCGTCGATCCGCTCGACGAACTCACTTTTCTCGGCCTGGAGTGCAAGCGGCTCGGCGCCGGCTGGATCGGCCCCCTCATTCTCGCGCGCTATGCCGAGAGCAGAAGCGATCCGCCGCCGCAGGAACTCATCGCCTTTTACTGGCGCTATCGGGCCTGTCTGCGCGCGCGCCTCTCGCTCGTCCATATTCTCGAGCATGACCGGCGCAAGCCGGAGAAGTGGCTGCCGCTGGCGAAGCAATATCTCGCGCTCGCCGAGGCGCCGGAACTCAGTCCTGCCCTTCCTTGAGGGCATTGATCGAGCCGCCTTCATGGAGCCTGCGAATGGCTCTGGCAAAGAGCGGCGCCGCGCTCACGATTTCGATGCGCCCTTCCTCCATGACGGATTTAACAAGACGAAAGGGCGGCACCGTGTCGGAGATGCAGACGCTCGCAAGCGCCGGATTGCGCATGGCCGTGGATGCATCGCCCGTGAAAAGCCCGTGGGCGGCAAAGGCATGGGCCGCGCGCGCGCCCGCTTCCCGGCAGGCTTCGGCGGCGCGCACCATCGTGCCGCCACTGCTGATGAGATCGTCGATGACGAGCACATGCGCGTCCGCGACATCGCCGACGAGAAGATTTCCGCTCACCACGCCCGCGCTGCGGCGCTTTTCCATGAAGGCGCTGCCGACCGGGCGGCCGAGCGCCTCCTCCAGATATTCGCGGAAGATTTGCGCGCGCTTGACCCCGCCGGGATCGGGCGATGCGACGACGACGGGGCCTGCGCCTGCGAGTTTCGCCGCCCGCGCGGCAAAGAGCCTTCGCGTGTCGAGATGGACGGTCTCACAGCGGAACGCATTCTGGAAGGCGACGACATTGTGCACCTCGAGCGTCATCACCCGGTCCGTGCCCACCGCCTCGAAAAGTTCGGCCATGTAGCGGCTCGTGACGGGATCGCGCGGCTTCGTCTGCCGGTCCTTGCGTGCATAGGCGAGATAGGGAATGGCAGCCGTGACGCGGGCCGCCCCGTTCTCCTTCATCGTCGCTATGGCGAAGAGGAGGCGGCAGAGTTTGTCATGCGGCGACTGATCGGGGCCCCCATGAAGGCTCTGGACGATATAGACATCCTCGCCGCGCACGCTGACGAGAGGCCGCGTCTTGTGCTCGCCATCCTCGAATTCGCGTTCCTCATGCGCGTCGAGCCGGACGCCGAGAGCGGCCGCGACCTTCTCGCCGAAAGCCCGGCTGGCATTGAGAGCGAAGAGCTTCATGCAGGCAGTCTAGGCCGTGGACCGGCGGCGCGGCATGATCTCGATCAATTTCAGCGCTCCTTTGCGTGCCCCTCCGGCCAGACGAGACGCAATGCCGCCTCGCCATCCGGTTCGACATCGGCGCCGAAGCGCGCGCATTCGCGCGACAGCATGTTTTGAAGCCAGAGGCGCTCTTCGGCCGATGCCCGTTCGAGGCGGAACTTCCGCAGCCGGAAGGGAAGGAGAGAGAGCGACTTGAGCGTTCCGTCCGCCGGGTCGATCCGCGCGACATAGCCGAGCACGAGATCGCCGCGAAATGCCTCGTAGCCGCCGATGCCTTCATAGTCGTTCACGAAATCGCCGCAGCCATAGAGGATGAGCTTGCCGCGATGAACTTCGATCGCCTTCGGGTGGTGCGATGAGTGGCCGTGCAGAATATCGACACCGGCACGGTCGATGAGGGCATGCGCGAAGGCGATTTCCTCGGGCGAGAGATCGTAGCCCCAATTCCCGCCCCAATGGAGCGAGAGCGCGACGACATCGCCCGGCGCGCGGACGGAGGCGATGTGCCGGGCGAGGCCGTCGGCGCTCGCGTGAGAAAGATCGTCGAGGAGGAAGAGGCCGGGGCGCGTCTCGTGCGCCGCCCAGCTATCCGGCGTGCCGCTCGACGCCATGGCGGCGGCGAAGAGAAGGACACGCCCGCCGCGCGCCGGCGTGAGGATGGCGGGGGCAGCGGCCTCCGCCGCGCCGCGTCCCGCGCCGGCGGTTGCGATGCCGAGCCTGTGGAGCGTTTCCAGCGTCTCGATGAGGCCATCCTCGCCCCAATCCAGCGTGTGATTATTGGCAAGCGAGCAGGCATCGACCCTGAAGGCGCGGAGCGCCTCGGCGTTTCGCGGGTGCATTCTGTAGTTGATGCCCTTGGGGAGCGCGCTGCGCGAGACAGTCACCGCGGTTTCGAGATTGACGATCCTGAGGTCGGGGGCCAGCCGGTCGAGCGCCGCCGCCGCGTCTCCCCAGACATAGGCATAGCCCGCAGCGCGAGGGATCGCGCCATGGGCGGTCTCTGCGATCCGCACATAGTCTTCGGCCGAACGCATGTGACTTTCATAGATCCGCGGATCGCCGGGATGCGGCAGAATCCGGTCGATGCCGCGACCGAGCATGACATCCCCGGCAAGGAAAAGCCGGAGCGAACCATCGTCATCCGGCCGAGCGCTCATTGCGATCCCGACGCGCCGCCCGTTCGGGGCGGGGCGGGAGCGCGGGCGAGTAGCGTGTGCATCTCATCGTCTTCGAGCTGGCGGAAATCGCGATAGTAGGGGCTGATCGCCGTGAAATCGTCATGGGCCTCGAGGCAGACGACCTCGTCGGCCTCGTGCTTCAGCGCCGCGACCGTCTCGGTCGGCGCCACCGGTACGGCGAGCACGATCCTCTTCGGCTTCAATGCGCGAATGGCGAGGATCGCCGCCTTGATGGTCGCGCCGGTCGCAATGCCGTCATCGACGATGATCGCGGTGCGTCCGGCGACATCGACGCGCGGCCGGCCGGCGAGATAGGTTGCCCTGCGGCGCTTGATCTCCTCGATCTGGCGCTGCTTCTCTTCCTCGATCCGGGCCTGCGAAATGCCGAGCTGTGCGACGATTTTGCGATTGAGGACGAGTTGCGGCGGATCGCCATCGACGACCGCGCCGATGGCGAGTTCGGGCTGCCAGGGCGCGCCGAGCTTGCGCACGATGACGAGATCGAGCGGCGCATGGAGCCGGATGGCGATTTCGAGCGCGACCGGCAGCCCGCCGCGCGGCAGGGCGAGCACGCAAGGGTTTTGGGTCTTGAAGCGCGCGAGCTTCTCGCCCAGCTTCCGGCCCGCTTCCTCGCGATTGGCGAACATGGGGCCTCTCCTCTAGTGCAAATGAGTGAGGAACCAGTCCTGCGCCAGTTCGATGACCTGATCGAGCGTGCCGCGCTCCTCGAAGAGATGGGTCGCGCCGGGCACGATCTCGAGACGCCTGGTGCAATCGAGTTCTTCGAGGGCCGCGCGATTGAGCGCCAGGACGTCGGGATCATGCCCGCCGACGATGAGGAGCGTCGGGGCCTTGACGCCGGAGAGACTCTCGCCTGCGAGGTCCGGCCGCCCGCCCCGCGAGACGACCGCCTTGATCATCTTGGGCTCTCTGGCCGCCGCGACGAGCGCCGCCGCCGCGCCCGTGCTCGCGCCGAAGAGGCCGAGCGGCAGCCGCTGCGCGGCCGTCTTTGCCGCGAGCCATTCAGCGGCCGCCGCCAGCCGCCCGGAGAGGAGGTCGATATCGAACACATGGGCGCGAATGTCCGCCTCCTCCTCGCTCAGAAGATCGAAGAGCAGGGTGCCGAAGCCCGCCTTTCGCAGCGCGCTCGCGACATGGATGTTGCGCGGGCTGAGCCTGCTGCTGCCGCTGCCATGGGCGAAGATGACGATGCCGCGCGCCGCGCGCGGTATGTCGAGCGTTCCAGGCAGGCCGAGGGGCGGTATCCGCACCAGCTCGTGTGTCTCGGATGTGTCGCGATGGTCGGTCATGGCGGTGCCCATCTCGCCGCGGTTCCGGTGGAGAGAAAGGGGAAGCAATGACGCGCCAGGACGGCGCTCGCCGCATTGATTTCGCTCAAGCGGCCCAGGCGGAGCGCCGGGGCGGCGGTCGCGTTAACCAAAAATCAAGGCTGCGATTGAGCTTTCCGGGTCACTGTCCGATATTGGCACATGCCGTTGAGCCTGCCCGGCGGGCGAGGCCGGGCGGGGCAAATGGGGCAATGGCGGCATGCTGTTTCCGACTCTCGAGTTCGGAATTTTCTTTCTGATCGTCTTCACGATCAGCTGGGGGCTGCGCTGGACACCCGATCCCCGGAAATACTTTCTCGTCGGGGCCAGCTATTTCTTCTATGGCTGGTGGGACTGGCGCTTCACGGCGCTTCTCTTCGCAACGACGCTCATCAACTATCTGGGCGGGCTTGCGCTGGGTTCGCTCCGGCGGCCGGGGTTGAGAAAACTCGTCGTCGGGCTCACCGTGGCGGTCGATCTCGGCGTTCTCGCCTTCTTCAAATATTACGGCTTCTTCCTCACATCGCTCGACGAATTGCTGACGGCGCTGGGGCTTCAGCGCGATCTGCCCTTCATGGAAATCATCCTGCCGATCGGGATTTCCTTCTTCACCTTTCAGGGCATTTCCTATGTCGTCGATGTCTACAGGGGCCATGTGGCGGCCGAGCGTTCGCTGCTCGACGTGATGCTCTTCAAGTCGTTCTTTCCCCAGCTCGTCGCGGGCCCCATCGTGCGCGCGGCCGATTTCATCCCCCAGCTTCACGCGCCGGCTCGGCTCACGCGCGAGCATGTGGCCGTCGGCACCGTGCTCGTGCTGACCGGGCTCGCCAAGAAGATGGTGATCGCGAACTATCTTGCGACCGATCTCGTCGATCCGGTCTTCTTCGATCCGACGGCGGCAGGCTCGTTCGATCTGCTGATTGCCGTCTATGGCTATGCGATCCAGATCTATTGCGATTTTTCCGGCTATAGCGACATCGCCATCGGCATCGCGGCGCTTCTCGGCTACCGCTTCCGCGAGAATTTCAACCAGCCCTATCGCGCCTCGAGCCTCCAGGAATTCTGGCGGCGCTGGCACATCTCTCTTTCGACCTGGCTCAGGGACTATCTCTACATTCCGCTCGGGGGCAGCCGTTTCGGCGAAGCGAAGACCTATCGCAATCTCTTTCTCACCATGTTTCTCGGCGGCGTGTGGCATGGGGCGGCATGGAACTTCGTGTTCTGGGGTGCCTTTCATGGCGCCATGCTCGGCGTCGAGCGCTGGGTACGCGGCAGGCTCGACGAGCTGGTACCGCCGCAGGCGGACTATCCGGGCCTGATGACGAAGCTCGGCAACCGGCTTCAACATGGGATCGGCATCGTATGGACGTTCCACCTCGTCTGTTTCGCGTGGATATTCTTCCGCGCCGACAGTTTCGAGACGGCGGGCGCCTATCTCGCCGGGCTTGCGGGCTCCGCCGCGCAGAGCGCGCATGCGACGCCCTTCCTCGCCGGCCTCGTGCTTCTGGGGCTCGTCTTCCAGTTCACGCCACGCGATCTCGGGCGCGAACTCGCGCTCGGGATCAGGCGTCTTCCGTCGCCATTGCTCGGGCTTCTCCTCGGGGCGGGGATCGCGCTCATCTGGATGGTGGCGCCCGAAGGCGTCGCGCCGTTCATCTATTTCCAGTTCTGAGGTTCGGATGCTCGATCTCCTCGATGACCGGAACAGGGCGGATGAAAGGGTGGCGGCGGTGCGCGCCGCCGATCTCGAGGCCGAGACGGTGACGCGCGCCAATGTCGCGCTTTTCACCCGCGCCATGTGGATCGCCGTTCTGATGCTGCTCCTTCTCAACAGCGCCGCCCTTGTCACCGTGGTCAACGGCTTCGGCGTCGGGCCGGTGCAGGATGCGGTCGTCGCGCTTTCGGCAACCTGGAACGAGCAGATGGAGAAGAACGGCTTGTCGAGGCCCGGCATCGTCATCCGCGAGGCCGTCGAGCGCTGGCGGAATGTCGGCTGGGCCGAGCTTCACGCCGCGCTCGATGGAGCAGAGCCGCAACAGAACGCGCTCATGCTGCGGCGGGAGCCGCGAGGCTAGGCGGCCACTCGCAACTGCTCGATCAGATCGGCCGGAAAAATGCTCTCGAAGGGGCGGATGCCGTGGCGTGCGCGGATCTCGGCGATGGGCAGGTGCCACTCCTTCTCCCATTCGATCGCCATGAAAGAGGGCGCGGTGCGG
This sequence comes from Parvibaculum sp., assembly GCF_035325945.1. Lineage (GTDB taxonomy): Bacteria > Pseudomonadota > Alphaproteobacteria > Parvibaculales > Parvibaculaceae > Parvibaculum. Next base: position 54,422 of record NZ_DAOKYX010000008.1, on the reverse strand, counting down.
CCATGCATCCATGCCTCGGCCGTGACCTGCATGATGAGGCCGAATGCCTCGCGCGAATTGAGAGCGGCGGAGGCCGCCGCCGTCGCCACGACCATGGCCGAATAATTGTGCCCGAACTGGGCGAGTTGAAAGGCCGAAATGCCGACCTCCTGCAGCACCGTCGTGCGATAGCCGGCCACGAGGTGCCAGACATCGTGCATTTGCAGGATGCGCGTATTGAGGTAGCGCAGCGCCGGGGGCAGGGCGGCAAGACCGATCGCCTCGCGGTCGAGCACTTCGAGATTGAAGCCATTGTCGAGAATGAGCCGGTAGAAGTCGTGGCCGAGCGAGCCTTCCGGCTGCGCGCCGAGTATGTCGAGCGTCAATGGCGGCGGGAGCTGGCGCGAGGCGGCGCCCGCCGCGCCGGGATGCGTTTCGGCGACCTTCAGCGCGCGGGCGCGGAAGCTCTCATGGAGAAGTCCGCCTAGGGATGCAATGCGCGCGGTCACTTCCTCGCCGCTGCCGGGGTTCGGATCGCCGACAAAGGCCCAGAAGGCCGCCCAGAAATCGGGGCCCGGAAAGCCCGGCGCCGAAAGCTCCGCAAGCGCTTCCTCCGTCGCGGGCGTGCTGGGCAGGCTGCCGGGCGCGTGCTCCAGCCATGCCTCGGCAATGGCGTCGAGAACATGCATGGCCGCGCCGGGGGTGACGAAGGCGACGCGCGCCATGGCGGCGGCAAGGCGCGTTGCTGCCCCTTCATCGCCCGATTTTGCCAGACGGGCCACCTCCGCCAGCGGCTCTCTCAAGGCGGCGGCCGCGTCGAAATCCGCGACCAGCCTTTCAAATTCGTGCTGTCTTGTCGTCATATCCAGTGCCGCCCCGCTTCTTTTCGGAGCGATGCTAGTCCGAACATAGACCTCGGTCTATTTTTATGTCAGGCGAAAAGCGCCTGACGGATCTGGCGGGCAAGGTCGGCGCGGCGATAGGGCTTCGTCAGAAGCTGCACCCCCGCATCGAGCTTGCCGTTATGGACGACGGCATTCTCCGTATAGCCCGTCGTATAGAGCACCTTGAGACGCGGATGGAGCAGGGCAGCCCGCTCTGCGAGCTGGCGCCCGTTGAGCCCGCCGGGAAGCACGACGTCGGTGAAGAGAAGGTCGATCGAAGCCCCGTCTTCACCCTCGAAGATGGCGAGGGCCGCTTCGGCATGGGGCGCCTCGAGCACCCGGTAGCCGAGGTCGCGAAGCTGCGCGCACACATAGGCGCGCACGGCCTCCTCGTCCTCCACGACGAGGATCGTTTCCTGGCCGTTGACGTCCGTCTCGTGAACCGCCTCGGGAATTTCGCGAACCGCCGTTCCTTCGGCGCTTTTCGGCAGATAGATGCGGATGGTGGTGCCCTGTCCGGCCTCGCTGTATATCTTGATGTGCCCCTGTGACTGCTTGACGAAGCCATAGACCATGCTGAGGCCGAGGCCCGAGCCCTTGCCCGTCGGCTTTGTGGTGAAGAAGGGGTCGAATGCCTTCTCCATGACAGCGGGCGTCATGCCCGTACCTGAATCCGAGACGGCGACGAGCACATAGTCCCCCGGCGTGGCGGCGGGATTGAGGGCCGCGTAATCGGCGTCGAGATGAACATTGCTCGTCTCGATCGTCAGCATGCCGCCATCCGGCATGGCGTCGCGCGCGTTGAGCGCCAGATTGAGGAGGGCCGATTCCATCTGGGCGGGATCGGCGGACACATGCCAGAGGCCGGGCGCCGTATCGAGGCGCACGCGCACATCCTCGCCGAGCGTTCGGCCGATGAGATCGGTCAACTGGGTGACGAGCGTGTTGACGTCAAGCTCGGTCGGCCGCAGCACCTGGCGGCGCGCGAAGGCGAGCATGCGGTGCGTGAGTTCGGAGCCGCGCTGGGCGGCCTGTTCGATCATCCCGGCGAGATGGCGCAGTTCCGGCCGGTCCGCCAGCCGCTCGACCAGCACTTCGGCATTTCCGAGCATGACGGTCAGCAGGTTGTTGAAGTCATGCGCGACGCCGCCCGTGAGCCGGCCGATCGATTCCATCTTCTGCGCCTGAACGAGCTGGGCCGCCGTCTTCAGTTCTTCGGTCTTGTCGCGGCTGATCGCGATATAGGCGTGCTGCGCATCGTCGGCGAGGCGAATGGCGGCGGCATGGGACTCGATCCAGTGGCGGTCGCCATTGCAATCGACGAGCTGATAGGTGATCGATTCCCTTCTGCCGTCGATGACGGAAAGAATATGCGCCCTGAAGCGTTCGTGATCCTCCTCGGCGACGAAATCGAGGACGTCGGCGCCTCGCACGCTTTCGATATCGGGTGCGCACATGAGTTCGGCGCCCGCGCGGTTGATGTCGACGAAGCGCAGGTCGCGGTCGAGAATCTTCACACAGCCGGGTTCGGTATCGAGTATCCGCCTTAGGCGCTCGCTCGTCTGGCGCAGATCGCTGTCGCGCTCGGCAAGGGCGCTGGCCATCTCGTTGAAGCTGTTCGAGAGCATGCCGATCTCGTCTCTCCGGCTGGTGGCCGGAAGGCGGACGGAGAAATCGCCCCGCCGCAACTGACGTGCGGCCGCATGTATCTGCCGAATGGGGCGCAGCATGGTGCGCGAGAGAAAGATATAGGTGCCCGTCAGTATGAGAAGGAAGACGAGGCCGATGGCGGCTCCTGATGCCTTGAGCGGCGTCAGGAGCGTGGCGATGTCGCGCTTCGCCGGCACGCCGATGATGATGGATATGGACTTCGTCGGCTGGGTTGCGATGCCGGGGATGAGCGCGCCGCGCGCATAGATGCCTGTCGAGGCGTAGAACCGGCGAGAGCCGTCGAGCCCTGTGCCTTCCATGACGAACCGCGTCGCGGCGGAAGCGCCGCGCGCCGCGATCGGCCAATGGGTCATGTTCTCGCCCGGCGTCGCGGAACCGGCCGGGTGATCGACGAGCAGGTTTCCATCCTGATCGATGACGGTAACGGTGGAGCCCGCCGGAAGGCTCGGCAGGCGGATCACGCTCTCGATATAGGCCGTTTCGAGCGATGCGAAGATGATCTGGGCGATCGAGCCATCCGGCTTTTTCAGCGGCATGCTGAAGGTGATGATCTGCTTGCCGTTGACGGGGTTGATCTGGAAATTGCCGACGGCGGGCGCGCCGGTCTGCATCGTGCGCTTGAACCAGACGGCATCCCTGTGATTGACCGGGTGTGGGGCCTTGAGCGCGCTGCAATAGAGATCGCCCGCGGGGGTGACGGCGCCGATATTGGAATAGCCAAGCGAGCTGTTCAGGAAGAAGCGGGCGACATCGCTGCAATCCTTCGGGTTCATGCCCTGCACGCGCTGAAAGCCTGACATGGCCTGCAGCGTCGAGAAGCCGTTGCGCACGATCTGCGTGCCGATCGAGCCGGTGAAGTCGCCAAGGCGTTTCGCGGACTCGAAGGCCAGCTTCTCCGCCACCTGCTGGTACTGCTCGATGGTCCAGATGCCGACAAGCCCGCCGAGCGCGAGGCAAAGCCCGAGAAAGCCGAGAACCCTCGCAGTCACGCCTGCCCTGAAATATGCCAGCACCTTGCCCCCCGAATGCTGTCTTCCCCTCATTAGTGAAGGCGCTCCGGGAGAATCTGTCCAGTGCCGTCTGGGTAAATGGGGCCGGGTGGAAAAAAGCCCCGCCGTTTCCGGCGGGGCTTCGGCCTTGTACGGACGGCCCGAGATCAGCGCGGAAGCGTCGTCTCGCCCATCAGAAAGAGATCGACCTCGCGCGCCGCCTGGCGGCCCTCGCGGATCGCCCAGACGACGAGCGACTGGCCGCGGCGCATGTCGCCCGCCGAGAAGACCTTGTCGAGCGTCGTCCTGTAGGTCGCGGTGTCGGCAGCCACATTGCCGCGCTTGTCGAGTGCGATACCCAGTTCCGCGAGCATGCCTTCATGGACGGGATGGACGAAGCCCATGGCGAGCAGAACGAGATCGGCCTTGAGGTCGAACTCGCTGCCGGCGATCGCCTGCATCTTGTCGTCGAGGCGGACGCATTCGATCGCCGTCACCTGGCCGCCCTCGCCGATGAGGCGGCGCGTCATGACGGAGAAGTCGCGCGCCGCGCCTTCGGCCTGGCTCGACGATGTCCGCATCTTGAGCGGCCAGTCGGGCCATGTCAGGAGCTTGTTCTCCTTCTCGGGCGGCGCGGGCATGATCTCGAGCTGCGTCACCGAGATCGCGCCCTGACGGAACGAGGTGCCGATGCAGTCGGAGCCCGTGTCGCCGCCGCCAATGACGACGACATGCTTTCCGCCTGCAAGGATCGGCTCGATGTTCAGAAGCGGCTCGCCGGAATTGCGCCGGTTCTGCTGCGGCAGAAAATCCATGGCGAAGTGAACGCCGCGAAGATCGCGCCCCTCGATGGGGAGATCGCGCGGATGCTCGGAGCCGCCTGCGAGGACGACGGCGTCGAACTCGTCCAGCAGCGTCTTCGCCTTCATCGTCACGCCGATATGGGCGCCATAATGGAAGGTCGCTCCCTCGGCTTCGATCTGTGAAAGGCGCCTGTCGATCAGGTGCTTTTCCATCTTGAAATCGGGGATGCCGTAGCGGAGCAGGCCGCCGGCCTTCGCGTTCTTCTCGAAGACATGGACCTCATGGCCCGCACGGGAAAGCTGCTGCGCGCAGGCAAGCCCGGCAGGCCCCGAGCCGACGATGGCGACCTTCTTGCCCGACCGCCTGGCGGCAGGCTGCGGCGGAAGCCAGCCCTCCGCCCAGCCGCGATCGACGATCGCGCATTCGATCGTCTTGATCGTGACCGGCTGCTCGATGAGGTTGAGCGTGCAGGCCGCCTCGCAGGGCGCGGGGCAGATGCGGCCGGTGAACTCGGGAAAATTGTTCGTCGAGTGGAGGTTGCGGCAGGCTTCTTCCCAATTGTCGCGATAGACCAGATCATTCCAGTCGGGGATCTGGTTGTTCACGGGGCAGCCATTGTGGCAGTAGGGAATGCCGCAATCCATGCAGCGGGAGGCCTGATCGCGCACGGCCTTTTCGCCGAGCGGAATCACGAACTCCTTGAAGTGACGAATGCGGTCGGAAGCCGGCTGGTACTTGCGGTCCTGCCGGTCGATCTCCAGAAATCCGGTAATCTTTCCCACGTTACTCTCCTGCCACGGCGATGGCTTCAGGGGCGCTTTGCTGCGCGCGTTCCATTTCCTTCAGGGCGCGCCGGTATTCGACCGGCATGACCTTGCGGAATTTGGGGAGCATTGCGGACCAGTTGCCGAGTATTTCCTTCGCCCGCGACGAATTGGTGTAGCGGGCGTGGTTTTCGATGAGCTGGCGGAGCCGCTCGGCGTCGAAGCGCGTCATGTCCGACATGATGTCGACGAGGCCGTGGCTTTCCAGATCGCTGCGCTGGTGGTGGAGCTTCTCCATCAGCGCGAGTTCGGATTCCACGGGCTCCAGATCGACCATCGCCATGTTGCAGCGCTTTTCGAACATGCCGTCCTCGTCGAGGACATAGGCGATGCCGCCGGACATGCCGGCCGCGAAGTTGCGGCCTGTCTCTCCGAGAACGACGACGATGCCGCCTGTCATGTATTCGCAGCCGTGATCGCCCGTGCCTTCGACAACGGCGATGGCGCCGGAGTTGCGGACGGCGAAGCGTTCGCCGGCGACGCCGCGGAAGTAGCACTCGCCGGAAATCGCACCGTAAAGAACGGTGTTGCCGACGATGATGCTCTTTTCGGGCACGATCCTCGTATTGGCCGGCGGGTAGACGATGAGGCGCCCGCCGGAAAGGCCCTTGCCGACATAGTCGTTGGCCTGGCCTTCCAGTTCGAGCGTGACGCCATGCGCGGCCCAGGCGCCGAAGCTCTGGCCGGCAGTGCCGTCGAGCTTCACATGGACCGTGTCGTCGGGAAGTCCGGCATGGCCATGACGCCTTGCGATGGCGCCAGAAAGCATGGCGCCGACGGTGCGGTCCGTATTCCCGACCGAGGTCTCGATCCGGACGTGCTTCTTCCGCTCGATGGCGTCGCGCGCTTCGGCGATGAGCTTGCGGTCGAGCACGCTGGCGATCTGGTGATCCTGCGTCTCGGTCCGGTAGATGGCGACACCCTTGCCGGCTTCCGGCTTGTGGAAGAGCCGCGAGAAGTCGAGGCCATGCGCCTTCCAGTGATCGACGACCTTGCGCTTGTCGAGCATCTGGAGCTGGCCGATCATCTCGTTGAAGCTGCGATAGCCGAGCGAGGCCATGTATTCGCGCACTTCTTCCGCGACGAAGAAGAAGTAGTTGATCACATGCTCCGGCATGCCGACGAAGCGCTTGCGCAGTTCCGGGTCCTGCGTCGCCACGCCGACGGGGCAGGTGTTCAGATGGCACTTGCGCATCATGATGCAGCCCGCCGCGATGAGCGGCGCGGTGGCGAAGCCGAACTCGTCGGCGCCGAGCAGAGCGCCGATGATGACGTCGCGGCCGGTCCTGAGACCGCCATCGACCTGCACCGTGATGCGGCCGCGCAGGCGGTTCAGCACCAGCGTCTGATGCGTTTCGGCGAGGCCGATCTCCCAGGGGCTGCCCGCATGCTTGATCGAGGTGAGGGGCGAGGCGCCCGTGCCGCCCTCGAAGCCCGAGATCGTGACGTGATCGGCGCGCGCCTTGGAGACGCCGGCGGCAACGGTGCCGACGCCGACTTCGGAGACGAGCTTCACCGAGACGAGGCCGTCAGGGTTCACGTTCTTCAGGTCGAAGATGAGCTGGGCGAGGTCCTCGATCGAATAGATGTCGTGATGCGGGGGCGGCGAAATGAGGCCGACGCCCGGCGTCGAGTGGCGCACCTTGGCGATGACGGCATCGACCTTGTGACCGGGCAACTGTCCGCCTTCGCCGGGCTTTGCGCCCTGCGCCATCTTGATCTGCATCATGTCGGAGTTGACGAGATACTCGGCCGTCACACCGAAGCGTCCCGAGGCGACCTGCTTGATGGAAGAGCGCATGGAATCGCCGTTCGGCAGCGGCTTGAAGCGGTCGGCTTCCTCGCCGCCTTCGCCCGTGTTGGAGCGGCCGCCGATGCGGTTCATGGCGATTGCCAGCGTCGTATGCGCCTCGCGGCTGATCGAGCCGAAGGACATGGCGCCGGTGGCGAAACGCCTGACGATCTCCTTGGCGGGCTCGACCTCCTCCAGCGGCACCGGCCTGCGGCCGTCGGCTTCTGCGGTCTTGATCTCGAAGAGGCCGCGAATGGCCAGAAGCCGCCTGCTCTGGTCGTTGATGCGCCGGGCGAACTCGCGATACTTGTCCTGGCTGTTGCCGCGCACCGCATGCTGAAGATCGCGCACCGAGTCCGGATCCCAGGCATGTTCCTCGCCGCGGAAGCGGAACGCATATTCGCCGCCAACATCGAGCGCGTTCCGTAGCACCGGCGCATCGCCGAAGGCGAGCTGGTGGCGGCGGAACGTCTCCTCGGCGATTTCATGGCAGCCCGCGCCCTCGATCACCGAGGCCGTGCCGGTGAAATATCTGGTCACGAAATCGGAGTTGAGGCCGATCGCGTCGAAGATCTGCGCGCCGCAATAGGACTGATAGGTCGAGATGCCCATCTTGGACATGACCTTGAGCAGTCCCTTGTCGATCGCCTTGATGTAACGCTTGGTGACCTCATAGGCGGTGAGCTTCTCGTCGAGCGAGGGAAGCATCGCTTCCAGCGTCTCGAAGGCGAGATAGGGGTTGATCGCTTCGGCGCCATAGCCCGCAAGACAGGCGAAGTGATGAACCTCGCGCGCCTCGCCCGTCTCGACGACGAGGCCGACCGAGGTGCGAAGCCCCTTCGCGATGAGGTGGTGGTGCACGGCCGATGTCGCAAGGAGCGCCGGGATCGCCATCCGTTCCGCCGATACCTTGCGGTCGGACAGGATGATGATGTTGAAGCCGCTGGCCACCGCTTCCTCGGCACGCTCGCAGAGGCGGCCGAGCATGGTTTCCATTTCGTCCGCGCCGCGCTCGGCCTTGTAGGTGATGTCGAGCGTCTCCGACCTGAAGTGATTGTCGGGGACCTCGCCGATCATGCGGATCTTTTCCAGATCCTCATTGGTGAGGATCGGCTGACGCACCTCGAGCCGCTTCACGCTCGACATGCCCTTGAGATCGAGCAGGTTCGGGCGCGGGCCGATGAAGGAGACGAGCGACATGACGAGTTCTTCGCGGATCGGATCGATCGGCGGGTTCGTCACCTGGGCGAAGTTCTGCTTGAAGTAGGTGTAGAGCAGCTTCGGCTTTTCCGAGAGAACGGAGACGGGCGTATCCGTGCCCATGGAGCCGATCGCTTCCTGGCCCTCGATCGCCATCGGCGACAGGAGGAACTTGATGTCTTCCTGCGTGTAGCCGAAGGCCTGCTGGAGATCGAGAAGCGCGGCGTCATGCGGAGGCTTCGCCGCCTTCGTGGCGGGTGGCATGTCCTCGAGCACGATCTGCGTGCGCTCGACCCACTTCTTGTAGGGGTTGAGCTTCGAGAGTTTCGCCTTGATCTCGTCATCGGCGATGATGCGGCCTTCCTCGAGATCGATGAGCAGCATCTTGCCGGGCTGAAGGCGCCACTTCTCGACGATGGTTTCCTCCGGCACGGGCAGCACGCCCATTTCGGACGCCATGACGACATTGCCCTCGTCGGTGACGAAATAGCGCGCGGGCCGCAATCCGTTGCGGTCGAGCGTCGCGCCGATCTGGCGGCCATCGGTGAAGGCCACCGCGGCCGGGCCGTCCCACGGCTCCATGAGCGCGGCGTGATATTCGTAGAAGGCGCGGCGATCCTCATCCATGAGCGGATTGCCCGCCCATGCTTCCGGAATGAGCATCATCATCGCATGGGCGAGCGAATAGCCGCCCATGACGAGGAGTTCGAGCGCATTGTCGAAGCAGGCGCTGTCCGACTGGCCTTCAACCGCGATCGGCCAGAGCTTCTTCAGATCGTCGCCCAGTATCTCCGACTGCATGGAGGAGTAGCGCGCCTGAATCCAGTTCACATTGCCGCGCAGCGTGTTGATCTCGCCATTGTGGCAGATCATCCGGAAGGGATGAGCCAGGCGCCATGTCGGGAAGGTGTTGGTCGAGAAGCGCTGATGCACGAGGGCGAGCGCCGTCACCATGCGCGGGTCGCGCAGGTCCTTGTAGTAGGAGCCGACCTGGGCGGCGAGCAGCATGCCCTTGTAGACGATGGTGCGCGAGGAGAGGGAGGGGATGTAGAGATCCCGGGGCATCCTGCCCGTTTCGCGGAAGATCGTGTTGAAGATGCGCTTGCGGATCACGAACAGCTTGCGCTCGAAGTGAACCTGATCGCCGATGCCGGGCCCGCGCGCCACGATAAGCTGACGATGGAAGGGTTCGGTCGGCTTCACCGAATAGCCGAGATCGGAATTGTCGACGGGCACGTCGCGCCAGCCGAGGAAAACCTGACCTTCCTCGATGACTGTCTTCTCGACGAGTTCGACGATCTTTGCCCGTTCCGCCTCGTCGCGAGGCAGGAAGAAATGGCCGATGGCGTATTCGCCGGGAGCGGGAAGCGCGATACCGAGAGCGGCGCATTCCTCGCGGAAGAAAGTGTCGGGGATCTGGATGAGGATGCCGGCGCCGTCGCCCGCCTTGGGGTCCGCGCCTACCGCGCCTCGATGTTCGAGGTTCTCGAGGATCCTGAGGCCGTCCTCGATGATCTTGTGGGATTTCCGGTTGTGGATGTTCGCTACGAAGCCGATGCCGCAGGCATCGCGTTCATTGCGCGGATCATAAAGACCCTGCGCATCTGGAAGCCCCGCCGGTACTGCCGCCATGTCCTCAAACGACCTGGCGACGACCGCGGGGCGCTCCCCGCTCTTGGGCGTCCGGCCTCGAGCCTTCTCCATCTTGTCCATCGTTCCTCGCCTATCCGCTCCCCATGCGCCGGAGACGGACCGTTCCTGTTGCCGTCGGCGACTGGATCGCGCACCGGGCGTCCTTCAGGGCGCCAGAAAGCCACGTTTCGCTCAACGGATCGCACGTCTGGTTGTTAAATAAAGTCCCGCAGGGCAATGGGTTGCATCGCCGTACAAGGTCGCCGGCCCGTCCCGGCCCGCCCGATGAGGCGCACCGCAAACGGGGCCTTTGCTTTCCACGGGCATTTTCTCTCATCGGAACCCGATGCCCATCTTAGCCTGAAGATCATGCCGAAAGTCCGGGCCTGAATCAAGCAAATACGACAGGTATGCTGACCTAAAAAATTTGGGCCGGAAATCAGAGGGTTAGACGCGCGCGGAAAGGATCTCGCGCAGGCTTTCGGCATCTTTCCTATATTGTCGGCCCTATCGGGAGGCGGATGGCAATCAGCATGATTTTCACAAGCGACAATGCGTTCGGCGTGGCGGCGGAAATTCTCGAGGCGATCGGGCGCGCGAATGAGGGCGCCGTTCCGTCTTATGGCGAGGATGAGATCACGGCGCGGCTTCAGCGGCGCTTCGCGGAGCTATTCGAGCGCGAGGTTGCCGTCTTTCCGGTGGCGACGGGCACGGCCGCCAATGCGCTGGCGCTGGCGGCGCTGACGCCTTCCCATGGCGCGATTCTTTGCCATGAACAGTCCCATGCGCATGCCGATGAGTGCGGCGCGCCGGAGATGTTCACGGCAGGAGCGAAGCTCATCGGCGTTCCGGGCGGCGAGGGCAAGATCGACCCCGAGGCGCTCGAGGCCGTTCTGAACTCCCTTCCGGCGGGCGTCGTTCACCACGTTCAGCCCGCGACCCTGACGGTCACGCAATCGACGGAGGCCGGCACTCTTTATAAGGCGGACGAGCTTGCCCGCCTCGTCGCGCTCGCGCATACGCGGAACCTCGCGGTCCATATGGACGGGGCGCGGTTCGCCAATGCGCTCGCCGCAACGGGCCTCACGCCCGCCGAAATGACCTGGAAGGCAGGCATCGACGTCCTTTCCTTCGGCGCGACGAAGAACGGGGCGCTCGCCGCCGAGGCAGTGGTCTTTTTCGATCCCGGGCGCGCCGCCGACTTCGCCTTTCGCCGCAAGCGTTCCGGGCACCTCTTTTCAAAGATGCGATTTCTCTCCGCGCAGCTCGAGGCCTATCTCGCCGACGGTCTGTGGCTTCGCAACGCCGCCCATGCCAATGCGATGGCGGTTCGGCTCGCGAGCGGCCTCCGCCAGCTTGACGGCGCGGCCCTCCGCTTTCCGGTCGAGGCCAATGAGGTTTTCGTTCGGCTTCCGCGGGGCGTGTTGCGGCGCCTGCGGGCGGCGGGAGCGCGGTTTCACCCCTGGCCGATGGCGGGGGATGACGGGGAGGCCATGACCATCCGGCTCGTCGCCTCGTTCGCGACGCATGAGAGCGATGTCGATCGCTTCCTTGCGGTTGCGCGGGGTTGAGTTCAATACGGAGCGAGCTTCAGCCTTCGTTAAATGTGATCGCCTAAACTTGCCCGAGGTTCCCCGTTCGGAGCCGGATATAGGGGATCGCATGGCTGGTGCGAAATCGACGCCCGACTATGAAGCGATGATCGCGCATGCGGAAGCCGCCGTGGCGGCCCTGCGCGACAGTTTCCGCGAGACGCTTGCCGAGGATATTGCGAGCCTCGAGGAAATCTACTCGCGTCTGGACAAGGGCGTTCCCCCTGCGGATGTGCTCAGGGACATCCACTCCATCGCGCACAATATCAAGGGGCAGGGCGGTTCCTTCGGCTATCACCTCATCACGTCGATCGGCGCGTCGCTTTGCGACTATCTGCGCACGGGCGACAGGACGTCGAAGCGCTCGCTCGATATCGTGAATGCGCATATCAAGCTGCTCAGGCTTGTGAGCGACAACGATCTTTTCGGCACGGGCGGCGACACGGGTGCGCGCATCGTCGAGAAGCTCGCCACGCTGACGGCCTGAACCATCCCCTCATCACCCGGTTCCGTCAGCCGATCAGGCTGTCGATCTCGTCCAGCATCGCGGAGAGCGCATTCTGCGGCGCTTGCGGGTTTTCCGTGCGGCCTGCGGCGACCACGCGGGTCATTTCGGCGATCAGCAGGTCGATCTTGAAAGGTTTGGCGACAAAGCCGTCCATGCCGGCCGAGAGATAAGTCTCGCGCTGGCTTTCGGCCGCATGCGCCGTCAGGGCGACGATCGGAATATTCCGCCAGGCCTCGTCCGCGCACCTGATGAGCTTCGTCGCGTTGATGCCGTCGAGTTCCGGCATCTGGATGTCCATGAGCACGACGTCGAAGGTCTGGCGCTCGAGAAGGCGCAGAGCCTCGATACCGTTATTCGCGATCGTCAGATGGTGGCCGAGCCGCTCCATGACTGCGATCATCAGTTTCTGATTGACCGGCTGGTCCTCGGCGAGCAGCACTTCGAGGCTCGTGGTTCCGTCGGTCTGCGTGGCCGCCACGCCCCCTTGCTCCGCGGCGGCCGGTTCTCCGGCTGTTCGCGTGTCGCTGGCGCGTCTGGCCGCAAGTTCGCCGTTCACCTGCTGCAAGTCGTCTGTGCGCGCGCGCAGAAGGCTCCGGGTCTCGTCCAGCTCGGCTTTCAGTTTCTTCGTCCGCGAGAGGTCGTTTTCGATGACGATGAATTTGCCGCGTTTCCCGGCGGCCTCGGCAATCGGGTGAACCTCGATCGAGGCCCAGTATTCGCGCCCGTTGCTCGCGTGATCGACGGTCTCGACCTTGTAGCCATGGTTGAAGCGCACCGCCTGCCTCAAGGCCGACAGCGCTCCAATGGGCTTGCAGTGTCGCGAATAGATATTGTCGAGGTTGCGGCCTTCAATCTCGGCGCGGGAGAAGCCCGTCATGCGCTCGAAGCCCGCGCTCGCCCAGACGATCCGGCCTTCATCCGTCGCGATCAGCACGCCGGCGTCGAGCTTGTCGATGGCCTCAAGCAGCACTTCGTTCCGCTCGATGCAGCCGTCGAGGCTCAGCAGCAATTCATCGATCCGCTTTGCGAGTGTGCCGATTTCGTTCGGCGGCAGTTCGGAGGAAAGGTCGAGTGTGTCGCCCGCGCTGCTTCGTGCGAGCGCGTTTCCAAGACGCGAGATCGGCCGCAGCATGGACGATTGGGCGAGCCAATAGAAAGCCGCGAGAAGCACAAGAAAGAGCGCGCTGCGCGCCGCGAGTGCCGAGATCAGCGGGCCGGCCACTCTCTCTCGCGACGCGCCTTGATCGATCACGATGAGCGCGTTGAGGCCGAGAGGCGCGACCGGCGTGACATGCAGCCAGAAGGAAGGGCTTCCGCCCGAAAGGCCGATGTCGCGGCCCGTCCCGCTCTCGATGCTCTTCGTCAGTCCGTCCCGGACGGCCGCATCCTTCAGAATGGCGGCATCGTCCATTTCCCCGGGGCGCGCGGCCTTGTCGACGAGATGCCCTTGCCGATCGACGAAATAGACGCCAACGAGATCGGAGAAGTACCGGGTCTGCCAGTTCACATGGCGGATCGCGTCCGGAAGCGAGAAGGAAGGCTCCCGCTCGGCGTGCATGAGCAAATTGCCGGAAAGGATCGCTGCGCGGTCGGCCAGATGATCCAGAAGCTCCCGCTTCGCATGAAGATATTCGAGAGAAAGCTGGCAGAGCGCCAGAAGCAGGGCCAAGGCGACAAACTTCAGTCCGAACTGACGCGCAAGGCTTCTGCTCTGGCCCTCGTTACCCGTCAGCATCTTACCGCGCCTCGTTTACACGACGCGGCGCAGATGGGTCTCCATCCCGATGTCCGATCGACGAACTCCATCCGCCTTCTTCGCCTTCATACGCGCTTCAACATGATTTTCTAGCCTTCCGAGAGTTAAATCCCTCCTAAGGCGAAATTCGCGTTTCATCGGAATTGAAGCGGTTTCAGGGCGCCGCCTTCATGCGCGCGTCGAGGAATTCTCCCAACTGCCCCAGCGACAATCTTGCTTCCGGCAGGAAGGTCGCGGCCTGAAAGACATGGGGCAGGTCGTGCCAGACCTTCAGATCGACAGCGACCCCGGCGGCGCGCGCCTTTTCGGCCAGACGCAGCGAATCGTCGAGCAGGATTTCCCGGTCGCCGACATGGATGGCGAGCGGCGGCAGCCCTTCGAGGCGGCCGAAAAGCGGCGAGGCGAGCGGGTCCGTCGGCACCGTGCCCTGCAGGTAATGGCGGGCGGCGAGCAGCAGCCCGTCCAGCCCGAGCATCGGGTCGAGGCGGGCATGGGTGACATGTGTCCAGCCGGAAGCGGCAAGGTCGGTCCAGGGCGAGAGGAGCGCAGCGCCGGCCGGTAGGGGCTCGCCCTTGTCCCGCAGGGCGAGAAGCAGGGCGAGCGAGAGGCCGCCACCGGCGGAATCGCCCGCAATGGCGATGCTGGCGGGGTCCGCGCCTTGCGAGAGGAGCCAGCGATACGCCTTGAGCGCATCCTCGACCGCGGCGGGGAAGGGATGCTCCGGCGCCAGGCGATAGTCGATGACGAGCGCGCGCGTTCTTGCGGCACGCGCCATGTTCGAGACGATGTTGCGATGAGTTCGCGGGTTGCAGAAGATGTAGCCGCCGCCATGAAGATAGAGCAGAAAGCGTCCCGGAATCTCCGTATCGGGAACAACCCATTCGGCGGCGATGCCCTCCACGTCGAGCGGTTCGGCGCGGGCGTGCCGCAGCGGGCGGTTGAAGCGCTCGATCAGGCGGTCGAGCCTCTGGCGCAGGAGGCGCGGATCTGCGTTGGGGTCGAGCCTGCGCGCCGTCAGGATGCGGAGCAGGTGGTTGAAAAGCTTGGCTCTCGTGCTCGACATGAAGCCCCCGCTGCCTGTGCGGCGAAATGGTGGATGCGTTCGCCCCGTTCCTTCATATTGTTGGGGTAGCTTAATGGCGATGCCGGTCTTTCGCCATATTGCAAGACTGCCAGGGGGAACTCTCCGCCTATGACCATCCGCAATCTCGACAAGATGTTTGCTCCGCGTTCCATTGCATTGATCGGGGCAAGCATGAGGGCAGGCAGCGTCGGCAATGTCGTGCTGAAGAACCTGACCGGCGGCGGCTATGGCGGGAAGATCTGGGCGGTCAATCGCCGTGCCGCCGAGTTCGGCGGTCGCATGTGCGATGTCGAGGCCGTCGCGAGTGTGAGCGATCTTCCCGCCGCGCCCGATCTTGCCGTCATCGCGACGCCGCCCCAGGGCATACCCGATCTCGTTGCGGAGCTTGGTTCGCGGGGCACGCGCGCGGCGGTGGTCATCACCGCGGGCTTCGGCGAACTCGGCGAGGAAGGCAGGGCGCTTCAGGCGCGCATGCTCATGGCCGCGCGGCCTTCGCTCATGCGTATCGTCGGCCCGAATTGCCTCGGTGTCATGGTGCCGGGCGCGGGGCTCAATGCCTCCTTCGCGCATATCGCGCCGCTCAAGGGCAATATCGCCTTCGTGTCGCAATCGGGCGCGGTCATCACGACGATGCTCGACTGGGCGACGACGCGCGGCATCGGCTTTTCCCACATCGTTTCGCTCGGCGGCATGGCGGATGTCGATTTCGGGGACATGCTCGACCATCTCGCCCAGGACCCGCAGACGCGGAGCATCCTTCTCTATGTCGAATCGATCGAGCATGCCCGCAAATTCATGTCGGCGGGCAGGCAGGCCGCGCGGTTGAAGCCCGTCATGGTGATAAAGGCCGGGCGGCATGCGGCGGCGGCCAGGGCGGCCGCCTCGCATACGGGTGCGCTCGCAGGCTCCGACGCGGTTTATGAGGCCGCCTTCCAGCGCGCGGGCATGCTGCGCGTGAGGGGCCTCGACGATCTCTTCGAGGCGATGGAAACGCTCTCCACTCGGCCCGAGCGCAAGCCGCTTGGCGGCGAACGTCTCGGCATTCTCACCAATGGCGGCGGGCTCGGCGTGCTGGCGACGGATTTCCTCATCGAGGAAGGCGGGCAGATGGCGGAGCTTGCGCCCGAGACGCTCGCCGCGCTCGATGCCGTGCTGCCGCGCACATGGAGCCGGGGCAATCCCGTCGACATCGTAGGCGACGCCCCGGCGGAGCGTTACGCGGCGGCGATCGGCATCATGCTGAAGGACCCGAATATGGATGCGCTGCTCGCCATCAACTGCCCGACGGCGGTGGTGGACAATGTGGCGGCGGCGCGCGCGGTGGCCGATGCGGCGGAGAAGAGCGGGAAGCCCGTCTTCACGAGCTGGCTCGGCGATCTGACCGCGCGGGCGGGGCGCGAGGTTTTCCTGTCGCGCCTCGTGCCGACCTATGACACGCCGAGCCAGGCGATCACCGCCTTCATGCACCAGGTGCGCTATCGCCAGAACCAGCGGCTTCTGATGGAAATCCCGCCGGCGGGCCCGGCATGGCCCAATCGCGATGTGACGCGCGCGCGTGAAATCGTCGGCCGCGTGCTTGCGGAGAAGCGTGAATGGCTCAACGAGCCCGAAGCGAAGTCGCTGCTTTCGGCTTACGGCATTCCCGCGGTCGATACCCGCGTCGCGCATGACGGAGAGGAGGCGGCGCGGATCGCCGCCGAAATCGGCTTTCCGGTGGCGCTCAAGATTTTCTCGCCCGACATCACCCACAAGACCGATGTCGGCGGCGTCGCGCTCGGCCTTGAAAGCACCGACGCTGTGCGCGAGGCGGCGAGCCGCATGCTCGCCATGGTGAGCGCGGCGGCACCGGGCGCGCGTATCGAGGGCTTCACGGTTCAGCGCATGGTCAGCCGTCCGAGTGCATTCGAACTCATTCTCGGCGTGGTGGACGACGCGACCTTCGGTCCGGTCATTCTCTTCGGACAGGGCGGCACGGCCGTTGAGGTCATCCGCGACAAGGCGATGGCGCTGCCGCCGCTCAATCGCGTGCTCGCCGAAGACCTGATACGGCGGACGCGCATTTCGCGGCTTCTCGAAGGCTATCGCGACCGGCCGCCCGCCGATTTCGACGCCATCGCCGGCACGCTGATGGCGCTTGGCGATCTTGTCGCCGATCTGCCGGAAGTGCTCGAACTCGACATCAATCCGCTATGGGCGGACCATCGCGGCGTCATCGCGGTCGATGCGCGCATCCGCGTGCGGCCGGCCGTTTCGGTCGGCACCGAGCGGCTCGCCGTGCGCCCCTATCCATCAGATCTCGAAGGCGTGCTCCGCGACCGCAAGGGCAGGACCTATCCCATGCGGCCGATCAAGCCGGAAGATGTGACGCTCATCGACGATCTTCTCGCTCATACGGACCCGGAAGATCTCCGCATGCGCTTCCTGTCGCCGCTGCGTCAGTTGCCACGCCAGCTCGCCGCGCGCCTGACGCAGATCGACTATGATCGGGAGATGGCTTTCGTCGTCTTCACCGACGCTTCCATGCGCGAGATCGCGGCTGTGGGGCGCCTGTCCGAAGACCCGGATCGGGAGCGCTCCGAATATGCCATCCTTGTGCGGACGGATCATCAGGGGATCGGGCTCGGCTACACGCTGATGCAGCACCTCATCGACTATGCTCGCATGCGAGGGGTTGGCATCGTCTTCGGCCATGTGCTGCGCGAGAACCATCACATGCTCGATCTCTGCGGGGCGCTCGGCTTCGTGCGCGAGCATATCGAGGGCGAGCCGGGCGTCGTCGAGATGCAGCTTCCCCTGCGTCGGACGGCGTGAAAAAGAGCGCCCCCGGGCGGTCCCGGAGGCGCTCTCATTCATCCGCCTGGTGTGGCGTTATTCGGCAGCGGCGAGGTTGCCCTCGATTGTCCGCGCATTCGACACCGAGGACTTGATCGCGATCTGGCGCGGTTTCAGCTCCTCGGGGATGCGGCGTACGAGATCGACATGGAGCAGCCCGTTCTCAAGCTGCGCGCCCTTCACCTCGACATGGTCGGCAAGCTGGAAGCGGCGCTCGAAGCTTCGGCCGGCAATGCCCTGGTAAAGGTAATTGGTGTTTTCGGGCTCGCTGCGCTTGCCGGAAATGGTGAGCACGTTCTGCTTCACCTCGATCGAAAGATCGTTCTCGGAAAAGCCCGCAACGGCCATGGTGATGCGGTATTCGGCCTCGCCCAGACGTTCGATGTTGTAGGGGGGATAGGTCGGGCTTGCGTCCCGGGTCACCGAGTCGAGCAGCGACTGGAGCTGGTCGAAGCCGACCGTCGAACGGTAAAGCGGGGAAAAATCGAAGGTTCTCATGGGCGTTACATCCTTTTAAAGCGATGGAAAACCAGCGGACGAAAGGCTTTAATGCCGCCTCGGCGAGGCCGGCCGGAGCCCTTCACCCCGGACCCGCACATGCGGCGTCCGGCGATCTGGAAGTAGGAATTGCGGTCCGCCAGTTCAAGATGGGGATATCTTCCGCGCCGCCTGCCGGATTGGCCTGACAGAGGCGGGCACCAGAGGGGACGATGATGAAATTGCGATCATGGGCGCGGGCGGTTCTGATGGCTGCGGCGGGCTTCGCGGCTCTCGCGCAAGCGGCGCAGGCGGAGGAAGCCGGCACGATCAGGCTCGGGGCGGCAGTCTCGCTGAGCGGCAAGTACTCGACCAATGGCGTCTATACGCGCAATGGCTACGACCTCGCCGTCAAAGCGATCAACGAGCGCGGCGGCGTGAAGGTCGGCGGCAAGAGCTACAAGCTCGAGATCCTCTATTACGACGACGAGTCGACCCCGGCGCGCGGCGCGCAGCTTGCCGAGCGGCTCATCCAGCAGGACAAGGTGCAGTATCTGCTCGGGCCCTATTCCTCCGGGCTCGCCGAGGCGATGGCGCCGGTGAACGAGAAATATGGCGTGCCCATGGTCGAGGCGAATGGCGCGGCCATCTCGCTCTTCCGCAAGGGGTACAAATATCTCTTCGCCGTCCTCTCGACCACGGATCAATATCTTCAGCCTGCGGTGCAGCTCGCCGCTTCCCGCGCCGCCGACCCGACGAAGCTCAAGGTCGCTATGGCCTTCGAGAACGATCCCTTCTCACAGGACGTGCGCGAGGGCGTGACCGCCGATGCCAAGCGCTATGGCATGAAGATCGTCATCGACGACAAGCTGCCGCCCGAACTCAACGACATGTCGGCGACGCTGACCAAGGTCAAGGTCCTGAAGCCCGATCTCCTCATCGTCTCCGGCCATGAGAAGGGCGCGGCGACCGCCATCCGCCAGCTTGCCGATCAGCGGGTCTATGTGCCGCTTCTCGCCATGACCCATTGCGACTCGGCGCAGATCGCGGAGAAGTTCGGCAAGATCGCCGAATACACGCTCTGCGGCGCGCAATGGGCGCCGTCGCTCACCTATTCGGACGCGCTTTTCGGCAAGGCGAGCGACTATGCCGCGCTCTATCAGAAGACCTATGGCGAGCCCGCGCCCTATCAGGCGGCGGAATCGAGCGCCGCGGTGCAGGTCTATGCCGATGCCTTCGAGCGCGCGGGCAGCCTCGACCCCAAGGCGGTGCGCGAGGCGCTCGCTGCGACGGATTTGCAGACCTTCTATGGGCCGATCAAGTTCGACGAGACGGGCAAGAATGCCGGAAAGCCCATGGTGCTCTTCCAGGTGCAGGACGGGAAATATGTCGTCGTCTGGCCGGAGAAATGGGCCGAGGCGAAGCTGCGCGCGCCGACGCCCGGCTGGGACGAGAGGTGAACGCCAGGTGATCGACAATCTTCTCCTCCTCGTCCAGAACCCTTCCTTCGCGCTCGATGTCGTGCTGAACGGCCTTCTCGTCGGCGCGATCTTCGCGCTGGCCGCCTATGGCATGTCGCTCGTCTGGGGCGTGCTCAACATCGTCAACATCGTGCAGGGCGAACTCGTCGTCCTTGGCGGGTTCATCGCCTTCGCGCTGGCGAGCCATGGCGTGCCGCCGCTCGCAGCGCTGCCGCTCTCGGCCGCCCTGATGTTCTGCGTCGGCTGGTTCCTTTATCGTGTCGTCGTGTTCCGCGTGGTGGACAAGGACCTATTCATTTCCATTCTCGCCACCTTCGGCCTTTCCATCCTCATCCAGCAGCTCATGAACATGGTCTTCGGCTCCGATGTGCGCAGCATCGACACCGGGCTCGGCTCGATCCACATGCTCGACGGCGCGGTAACGCTCGCCTGGATCAAGATCATCGCCTTCGTGCTGGCGCTCGCGGCGGGCGCGGCGCTCTGGCTCTTCCTGCGCCATGCGCGGATGGGGCAGGCGATCCGTGCGACGGCGCAGAACGCGCGCGCCGCGCATGTGCTCGGCATCGATACCGATCGCGTCTATGTCGTCACCTATGGCATCAATGCGGCTCTTTGCGGCGCGGCCGGCAGCCTCGCCGTCATGGCCTGGACCATCCATCCCTATATCGGCCTGCCCTATACGGTGCGCTCGTTCCTCATCGTCGTCGTCGCCGGGCTCGGCAATGTCGCGGGCGTGGTCGCGGCCGGGCTCGGGCTCGGCGCGGTCGAGAATGTGGCGGGCTTCGTCCTTGGCGCCGAATATCAGATCGCCTTCGTCTTCGCGCTGATGGTCGCGATCCTCGTCTGGCGCAATCTGCGCGCCGCTCGCAGCAGAAGCTATCTGTCATGACGGAGGCACTCACCGACAAGGGGTGGCGGCTGCCCGAGCCTGCATTGCTCGCGGGCATCGCGCTCGCCGCGCTTGCGGCGCCCTTCCTCATGCCGGGGCTCGTCACCCAGCTTGCCTTTTTCTGGCTGATGGTGGTTCTGGCGCAGAGCTGGGACATGCTCGGCGGCCAGATGGGCTACAATTCATTCGGCAGCATCGTCTTTTTCGGTATCGGTTGTTATGCCTGCGCGGTCGTGCAGCGCGATTCCGGCCTTCCCTATTTCGAGGCGCTGGCGCTCGGCATCGGCGTGGCCGGCATTGCCGCGCTTCTCTTCGCCTTCCTCTCCGGCGCCGTCCTTCTTGGCATTCGCGGACACTACTTCGCCATCGCCACGCTCGGTCTCGGCATCGCGGCGGGCGAGATCGCGGCGGGCTGGGATTATGTCGGCGCGGGCTCGGGCATGGCGATGCCGCTTTATCCGGGCGCACTTGGCGGGCGCGAACTCTTCTTCTATTTCCTTCTGTTCGCCATCGCGGCGCTCTGTTTTCTGACGCTGCGAGCAATCTACAGGACGCGCTTCGGCCTTGCGCTCAATGCGATCCGCGACGATGAGGACAAGGCGGAGGCGATGGGCCTCCAGACGACCCGCATCAAGACGGCGGCCTGGGCGATCTCGGCCTTCTTTCTCGGGCTTGCGGGCGCCGTCACCGGCAACATGCTCGGCTTCATCGATCCGCGCGACGTGGCCTTCTCGGGCGCGACTTTCGGCGTCTGGATGGTGTTGATGGCGATCCTCGGCGGCAAGGGCACGCTCTGGGGACCGGTCATCGGCGCGGCGATCTTCCATTTCACCAAGGAATTGTTCTGGGCCTATCTGCTCGGCTGGCAGCGCGTCGCGCTCGGCCTGCTCATCGTCGTCATCGTGCTCTTCTTCCCGCAAGGCATCATGGGCTTCCTCGCCGCGCGCAGATCGGGAGCGCGCGCATGAGCCCGCTCCTCGAAGTCCGCAATGTGACGAAGCGCTTCGGCGGCGTGATCGCCAATGACGACGTGTCGCTCGCCGTGAAGGCGGGCGAGATCGCCGGGCTCATCGGCCCCAACGGCTCCGGCAAGACGACACTTTTCGGCTGCATCACCGGCGCCTTTCCGGTCGATGGCGGCGAGATCCTGTTCGAGGGCAGGCCGATCTCGCGCCTCCGCGTCGGCCCGATTGCGCGGGCGGGCCTCGTCAGGACCTATCAGCAGACGCATGTCTATGGCGAGATGAGCGCCATGGAGAACATGCAGATCAGCTCGCGCGACGCGCATGGGGGCGTGCTGGCGCTCTTGCGTCCGCGCCCGCGCGGCCTCGATGCGCGCGCGGAGGAGCTGCTCGCCTTTGTCGGCCTCCACGAAAAGCGGCACCACAAGGCGGGGAGCCTGAGCTTCGGCCAGCAGAAACTTCTCGAATTCGCCATGGCGCTGATGA
>NZ_DAOKYX010000008.1:30793-32480 GCF_035325945.1 Parvibaculum sp. | reverse complement strand
GGGAGCCTGAGCTTCGGCCAGCAGAAACTTCTCGAATTCGCCATGGCGCTGATGAGCGAGCCGAAGATCCTGCTTCTCGACGAGCCGACCGCGGGCATCAATCCCACGCTCATCAACGGGCTCATCGACCGGCTGAGGAAGGCCAATGAGGAATTCGGCATCACGCTGCTCGTCATCGAGCATAATATGCGTGTGATCATGAATCTTGCTTCGCGCATCACCTGTCTCGCGCATGGGCGCGTGCTGGCGGACGGCACGCCGGACGAGATACGCGGCGATGCGCGCGTGCTCGATGCCTATCTCGGAGCGCAATGATGGCGGACGATCGCAAACGCGCGGGCGGCTATGGCGAGGGCGGCATCGCGCCCGCGCTGTCGGTCGCCGACATAGCGCGCGAGGCTGAAGCGCTGGGGCAGGCGGTCGCGCGCGAGGAGCTTCTTGAGCTTGCGGGCGGCGAGCCGGTGCTCGAGCTTCGCAGTCTTCACGCAGGGTATGGCGCGATGGAGATCCTGCACGGGATCGACCTCGCCGTGGCGCGAGGGCAGGGGCTTTGCCTCGTGGGACCGAACGGCGCCGGCAAGTCGACCGTGCTCCATTCGATCTTCGGCTTCACGAGGATCACGGCGGGCGCGGTCATCGCGCAGGGCCGCGATGTCACGCGCCTCACATCGAGCGCGAGGCTGAAGGATGCAGGCATCGCCTATATCCTTCAGGACAATTCGATCTTTCCGGACATGACGGTGGAAGAAAATCTCCTGATGGGCGGCTATCTTCTCGCCGACGGGCGGGCGGCGCATGAAGCGGCGGAGCGGGTCTTCGCGCGCTACGAGCGGCTTGCGAAGCGGAGGGGGGAGCGGGCGGGCGTGCTCTCGGGCGGCGAGCGTCGGCTTCTCGAGATCAGTCGCGCGCTCATCATGGACCCGGAGGTCCTGCTCGTCGACGAACCCTCCATCGGGCTCGAGCCGCGCATGATCGACATGGTGTTCGAAATTCTCAGCGAGCTGCGCGACGAGCAGGGCAAGACCATCGTCATGGTCGAGCAGAATGCGCGCAGAGGGCTCGAATTCGCCGATCTCGGCTATGTGATGGTTTCGGGCCGCGTCGCGCTGGCGGGCAAGGGGGCCGAGCTTCTGGAAAATCCGGAAGTCGGCCGGCTCTTCCTTGGTGGTTGAGAGACGGCGCCGCTGAAAGCTGAACGTGCGATGAACGACCGGGCCAGTATGGGTTCAGCCGCAATCGCGCATTCTCTGCCTCAACGGATCGATACCCGGTTCGATTTGCCAAGGAGGCAGCCCATGAAGAAGTTTCTCGTCCTTGCCGGCCTTGCGACGGCGCTCTTTGCAACGGTTCCCATGACCGCGCAGGCCGACAATTACCGGCATGACGATCGCCGCGTCTATCGCGACCATGGCAAGCGCGACTGGGGCCGCGGCAGCTACGATCGCAGGCATGATTACCGCCATATGAAGCGCCGCGATTTCGGCTACTGGAGGCCGCAGCTTGAGCGGGCGCGCTACCATCATTTCGGCCGGCCGATCTTCTACGATCACTATTACCGCGTGCCCTGCCGCGATTATCGCGGCCGCCTGGTGATGCTGACCGTCAACGCCTATACGGGCGCCATCATTTCGGTTGGCTTCTGAGAGGCGGTCTGACGCCGTGATGCCGGGCTAGTCCCGGCATCCAT
>NZ_DAOKYX010000008.1:0-30693 GCF_035325945.1 Parvibaculum sp. | reverse complement strand
TTGGCTTCTGAGAGGCGGTCTGACGCCGTGATGCCGGGCTAGTCCCGGCATCCATCTTCTTCGCGATCATCGCTGTTGAGCGCGGGCGGCCAAGGTGGTGATATGGCGCAACGCCATGCCGCGCCGGACATCCGCCCCATGAAGATCGTTTCCACACCCTCCAGAGCGCCCGAAATCGTCGGCGAGATCGCGGCGCTTCTGCGCTCGTATCTGGAGGGCGAAAATCTGGGCGCGAAGCTCAAATTCGACTATGGCGAGGCGGGCGTCGTCTTCATCGACGGGCGGCGGATGCCCAACAAGGTGCACACGCGCGACGAGCCGGCCGATTGCACGGTGAAGCTCGATCCCTTTCTTCATCTGCGCATGCTGCGCCAGGAGGTCGATCAGGTCACGGCCTTCCGGCAGGGAAAGATGCGCATTTCCGGCGATGTCGGCATCGCGGTGCGGCTCGGGCCCATCGTGCTCAGAAAGAGCGGCCGGACGAATTGAGCGCGCCCATCGTTTTCACCACGCACAATCCGATGCCCCCTGGCGGCCATGCGCGCTGGCTCGAGGCGAGCGATGGCGTGCGGCTGCGCGCCATCCTCTGGGAGCCGCGCGCGGCGGGCCTTGGCGCCTGCCGGGGCACGGTGTTCCTTTTCGGTGGGCGCACGGAGTTTGCCGAGAAATATTTCGAGGTGGCCGGCGAGCTCATCGGCCGGGGCTTTGCCGTCGCCACGCTCGACTGGCGGGGACAGGGGCTTTCCGACCGGCTGCTTGCCGATCCGCGCAAGGGGCATGTCGACGATTTCATGAGTTTCGGCCACGATCTCGCGGTCTTCATGGCCGAGGTCGCGCCCGCATTTCCGAAACCATGGATCGCGCTTGCCCATTCGATGGGCGGAAACATTCTGCTGCGCGCCGCGCATGATCGACCGGACTGGTTTTCGGGGCTCGCGCTTTCGGCGCCCATGCTGGGCTTGCGATTTTCGGGCGCGGCGGCGGGCGCGCTGACGCGGGCGATCGCTATTTGCGGCGCGGCCGCAGGGCTTGGCGCGCGTTACGTTCCCGGCGGTAACGCGAAGGCGGCCGACGAGGTCGCTTTCGCGCGCAACATTCTCACCCATGACGAGCGGCGCTATGCGGCTTATCAGGCCATGATCCGCGCCGACGGGCGGCTCGGCCTCGGCTCGGCGACGCTCGGCTGGCTCGCCGCCGCCTTTCGCAGCATGGATGTGACGGCGGCGCCCGCCTATCTCGGCGAGATCGAAACGCCGGTCCTGATCGCGCTGGCGGCGGAAGACGCACTGATCGACAGCCGGTCGCTTCGTGCCGCCGCATCCGGCCTGCCCGATGCCCGGCTCGCCGAGATTGCTGGCGCGCGGCACGAAATCCTGATCGAGCGCGACGATTTGCGGGCGCAGTTCTGGGCGGCCTTCGACGGTTTCGCCGGGCGGATCGCGCCTTTGTGACCCGTTGCGATGCCTGACAGGACGCGCGCGGCGGCGTAGGATCGCCCCACAGGGAAACTCACCTCCAAGGAGGACAGCATGTTCAGTCTGCGCAAGAAGATCGAGATGCCCGCGCCTGAAGAGGCGCTTCCGGGCCGCGATGCGCCGCTGAGGACGGCGGAACGGCACTTCGTCAACGGTGCGCCGCTCAAAGGGCCTTATCCTGAAGGCAGCGAGAAGGCGATGTTCGGCCTCGGCTGCTTCTGGGGCGCGGAGCGGAAATTCTGGCAGGTGCCCGGCGTTCTCGTGACCGCGTCGGGCTATGCGGCGGGCTACACGCCGAACCCGACCTATGAGGAAGTCTGCACGGGGCGGACGGGCCACAACGAGGTCGTCCTCGTCGTTTACGATCCGAAGAAAGTCTCCTACGAGGCGTTGCTCAAGACCTTCTGGGAGAGCCACGACCCGACGCAAGGCATGCGTCAGGGCAACGATATCGGCACGCAATATCGATCCGGCATCTATGTCTTCGGCGAGGCGCAGCGCAAGGCGGCCGAAGCCTCGAAGGCGGCCTTCGAGCGCGCCCTTGCCGCGCAGGGCTATGGCGCCATCACCACCGAAATTCTCGACGCGCCGGAATTCTATTTCGCCGAGGATTATCACCAGCAATATCTCGCCAAGAACCCCAATGGCTATTGCGGCCTTGGCGGCACGGGCGTTTCGTGCCCCATCGGAACGGGCATCGCGGCGGACTAGATTTTCAGCGGGTAATGCAGAAAAGGCCGCCCGGACGGGCGGCCTTTCCAGTTTCGTTCGTGTGCCGAGCGATCAGACGTTGGCCATCGCTTCCTTGCGCGCGTCCGCCTGGTCGCGCATCGCGGCGCGCATGGCCTTTTGCAGCTTCTCGAAGGCGCGCACCTCGATCTGGCGCACGCGCTCGCGGCTGATGCCATATTCCTGGCTCAGATCCTCGAGCGTCGCGGGCTCGTCCTTCAGGCGACGCTCGGTCAGGATGTGCATTTCGCGCTCGTTCAGCGTCTGCATGGCCTCGGCCAGCATTTCCTGACGCACGCTCAGCTCCTGCCGCTCGCCGAGCGAGGTTTCCTGATCGGCCGTTTCGTCGACCAGCCAGTCCTGCCATTCGCCGCCTTCCGAATCCTGGCGCAGCGGCGCATTGAGCGAGTTGTCCGGGCCCGAGAGGCGCCGGTTCATGGAGATGACCTCGGCTTCCGTGACGCCCAGACGATCGGCGATCTGGGTCACCTGATCCGGGTGCAGATCGCCATCCTCGATCGCCTGAATCTGGCCCTTCACCTTGCGCAGGTTGAAGAAGAGCTTCTTCTGCGCCGCGGTCGTGCCCATCTTCACCAGCGACCAGGAGCGCAGGATGTATTCCTGGATCGAGGCGCGGATCCACCACATGGCATAGGTCGCGAGACGGAAGCCCTTCTCCGGATCGAAGCGCTTGACCGCCTGCATGAGGCCGACATTGCCTTCGGAAATCACTTCGCCGATGGGAAGGCCATAGCCGCGATAGCCCATGGCGATCTTCGCCACGAGACGCAAATGGCTCGTCACCATCTTGTGGGCCGCTTCGGCGTCCTCATGCTCGCGCCAGCGTTTGGCGAGCATGTACTCCTCCTGCGGCTCGAGCATCGGAAACTTGCGGATCTCCTGCAGATAGCGGGAGAGAGACGCTTCCGGGCTTGGCGCTGGCATGAGCTTGGACATGTGCATACCCCTCGATAACGGAATGGATACGTACGGCGGAAGAATTCAGATCCGTCGGTTCGCCGTTGCTTCCAGGCGGCCCCCTGAGGCCGGTGCCCGGTCCGCGAATTCCAGAGCGGGCCGGTCGGATATCTGCGTCCTATATAGGCGCGGATTCAGGCCAAAAAAGGACCGCCATGGATAGACATTATACCAATTCCAAACTATGTATCAAGTCATTAATGTCGCTAGGTAAAGATGCGTCGAATCTGAGTCTTTTTCCGGTCGTCGGATGTTCGAATCCGAGGTGATGGGCGTGAAGCGCCTGACGGCCGAGCTTTTCGAGCGCGGCCCTGGCCTCGGGCGGGAGCTTCGATTTTCGCGTCTTCTGGGCGCCGCCATAGGTCGGATCGCCGAGCAGGGGGTGGCCGATCGAGGTCATGTGAACGCGGATCTGGTGCGTCCGGCCGGTTTCGAGGCGGCACTCGACGAGGGACACGAGGCCGTCGCCGTAAACCTCCTTCACCTGATAATGCGTGATCGCCTCGCGTCCCGCCTTGTGCGCCGTCGCCATCTTGGCGCGGTTGCGCGGGGAGCGGGCGATATTGGCCTCGATGGTTCCCCGCCTTGGCTGGGGCACGCCCCAGACGAGCGCGGTATAGGCGCGGGTGAGCTTCCCGTCCCGCCCATGCGCGGCGAATTGCGCGGCGAGCGCCTGATGGGCGCGGTCGTTCTTCGCCACGACCATGAGGCCCGACGTGTCCTTGTCGAGGCGGTGGACGATGCCGGGCCGCTTCTCGCCGCCAATGCCTGAAAGGCTGTCGCCGCAATGAGCGATGAGCGCGTTCACGAGCGTCATGTCGGGATTGCCGGCGGCCGGGTGGACGACGAGGCCCGCGGGCTTCATGACGACGATGAGATCGTCGTCCTCGTAAACGATGTCGAGCGGAATGGCCTGGGCCTCGGGCGCGGCCGCGACGGCGGCCGGCACGGTGACGATGAAGCGCTCGCCCGGCTTCACGCGATAGGACGCATCGGCCAAGGGGCGCGCGCCCGCAGCCGTGTCGATCGCCACATGGCCGCCATCGATCAGCGCCTTCAGCCGCGCGCGAGAGAGGGCTTCAGCCTTGTCGGCGAGCGCTTCCGTGAGATACTTGTCGAGACGCGCGCCGCCTGCTTCCGGCGGCACGGTCACGGCATGGCGTTGGCTGGCCAAAACTTTCGCCCATTCTGTCGAGTGAGGACTAAATGTCTGAGAATACCGCCACGCCCGCTTCCGTGGAACGGCCAAAGCCGCCTCTTTCCAATGGCGTCAAGGCGGCCATCATGCTGCTCGTCACCATGGGGCTCATTCTGGTGGCGGGGATTATCTTTGTGGCCGTGGTGGTGATGAAGCGTGCCTCCCAGCCCGCGGCCACGGAGCCGAGGGTGGGGATCGGCGGGCGCTTCGGCGTCAGCGACATTCATGTTGCGCCCGGCGAGAGCGTGAAGAGCCTCGTCATGGCGGACGACAGGATCGCCATTCACACGGTGACGACGAAGCAGGGCGCGGCCGCGCAGGAAGAGATCATCATCGTCAGCACCCGGACCGGTGTCGAGCTTGGGCGGATTCGCCTGCGGCCCCTCAGCGACTTCGCGGAGAATCAGGGCCGATGACGGCGGGGCTCGCCGCGCTGACGATCGGCCGGGCCTCTTACAACCGAATCGTGGCGCACGCGCTCAAATGCTTTCCGGAAGAATGCTGCGGCGTGCTGGTCGGCACCAGACGCGCCGGGCGCGTGCATGTCGCGCATGCCGTGACGGCGGCGAATGTGCTGCCTAAGCGGCTGCGCATGCGGCATTTCGAAATCGATCCGGCCGTTCTCTTCACGCTCCAGCGCGCGCTGAGGGAAGCGCGGCACAAGAGACTGCGCGAGAGGGTCGTGGGCTATTTCCACTCCCATCCGCTCGGGGTCGCGAGCCCTTCGGGCGCGGATCTCGCCGGCGCGCATGAGGTCGGGCTCGTAACGCTCATCGCGGCGCCGGAGCAGCGCACGGGGCGGGTAACGATGCGGGCTTTCCTGCGGCTCGGGGATGGGGCGGCACGCCGCTTCCGGCCATTGCGGCTTCATATCGAAGGCTGACGCGCGGCAAGCGCCACGAGCCAGGCGATCATTTCAATTCTGGGGAGGGGGAGGGTGCCGCCCGCGCCGGGGGGAGGAGGGAGGAGGGCGCGGGCGGCAACTACTGAAAGTCTTCGATCGGGGAGGAGATCGATCAGCCTTTCGTGAGACCTGTATCCGCCTTTCGTGACAAAATGTCAAATCCGAAATGCTGCGTCGCAATAATTTTATATATCGCGCACCAGTGGCGTAATGTTTTGTAAGTCATTGTACTTAAAGGGATAAATGCCTTATTTTTGAAATTCATGAATAGGCACACTCTTTCGCTGCGCCGGTTTGCCGCAGCGCAGGGCAAAAATTTAGGGCGGTTACCCTATAGCGGGGAGGGGATTGCCCTCCCGCCAGGGCGCGGCCGCAGGCGAGCAGGCGCCGGGTACGCGCGGAGGTTTCCGGTTTACCGTCTTTATGCTTGATCGCGGCGCACAACCGTCCTATACGGAGCCCCCGAACTGGTCCCGTCCCCTTCGTCTAGCGGTCCAGGACGTCGCCCTCTCACGGCGAAAACAGGGGTTCGAGTCCCCTAGGGGACGCCATTCGCTGAAATCCGAACATTTCAGTTTGCGCTGCTGCCCGGACGCTTTGGCGGTCAGGGCATCTTCGCGCGCAATTCATCCGTATAGAGACGGTTTTTCCGCCCGTCAGCGATGGGGCGCGACGCCCGCCTCAAGCGCGCGGATGCGCTCGGCAAGGAAGCTCTCATTCGGCAGGGGCGCGTCCTCGTCCTGCTCATCCGCATCCTCATAGGATGCCGCATCCGGCTTCACGCTCTCGCTGAAACTCGCAAGCGATGCCTTGATCGCGTCGAGCTGGCGCATATCGGTGCCGTCTTCAACCTCGACTGGATAGGGCGATAGCGTGGCGGGCTCTTCGGCGGGGTGCGTTGTGCTGCTCGCCTCGGATGCGGCCATGGCGGAATGAAGCCCCGTCGCCTTCGCGGCATGCGCGAAAGCCTCGTTCATTTCGGAGATGAGCCGCGTCGCGCGCTCGCCAAGCTGCCTGAGTTGCGCTTCGACCTGTAGCTGACGATTGATTTCCGCAGTGGCGGCGGTTTCAAGCTCCGCGACGCGCTGCCGCAATCCGCCGATCTCGGTTTGCAGCGCCGCCGCATGGGAGTGGAGCGCGGCCAGTTCTTCGGCCTGACGGCGAGCCTCGCCCTGAGCAGTTTCGTAGTGGCCATGCAGGTCGGCGATCTCGCTTTGCATCGTCTGCGCTTCGGCGCTGGCGGTAGCAAGCCGTTCCTCGAGCTCGGCATTGCGGGCGGCGAGTTCGCTCGCTTCGCCGCGCTTGTCCTCGAGCGCGGCTTCGGCCTCGACAAGGCGCGCGGCCGTCTGCTCCACCTCGTCGAGGTTGAGTTCGCCCCTCATCTTTTCCGTGGTCACGGTGACAGCGCGCCGCCAGGCAAGCTGAACCGCCACGATCGCGAAGAGCGTCGCTGTGAGGAAGCCGAGTGCGATCAGCATCAGGCTTTCGGCCATGGGAACCCCGTCGGGCTGGCGTTGTGGACATCTGGCGGAAGGCGGCTCCGATCAGCCTGCCAGAAATAAATCGGAGCTTCTACCGCTGAAACACGCGGGCCCCTCGTCTCGGTGCTGCGCCTCATGTCAGAAGGGCAACCATTCGCGGTCCTTGGTGTATTTGAGATAGCCGACCGAGGCGCCGAGCCGCAGGCCCACGCCCGAGCGCATGGGAGCCAGAATGATCTTGCCGCGCTGCTGATAATTGATGCCGATGCCGCCGACGAGATAGGCGCTGCCCTCGACGCCGGGAAAGCGCTGGAAGATCGTCTGCCCGTCGGGGAGGTTATAGACGAGCGTGAAAACCTTGACCGCGTTGCCGCCAAAGTCCCAGCCGGCGCTCGGGCCCTGCCAATAGACCTTTTGCTGGCCGCCATTCTTCATGACGAGCGTACCGGACCCGTAACGAAGCCCGAGGACGATGGCGCCGCTCGTTTCCTCGCCCTTGATATAGGCGTTCGGCTCTCCGTATTTCTTGAAGACGCTGTGGACGGCATCCGCCATGCCCTGGGCGGCGCTTCCGAAGAACTGGCCGGCCTCGTTCACGATCTCCTTCTCGCTATAGGTATCGCTCGCATGGCTGCGGACGGCCGGGGCCTGCTGGTTGTATTCGGCGGCGTGGGCTGCCGTGGAGCCGGCTCCGGCGAGGAGGATGAGCAGGCCCGCCGCGACCGTCGCGTGGAGCCCGTGGAGCATTTTCGGTCTGGTTGCCATTTGCGTTCGCTCCTCTTTGGCCTTTGCTTTCAGTCGGGCCCAAAATTGGCCCGAATCCGATGCCCGTATTCTACCGCGCTTATGCCCGACACTTTGTGGCGGCATAATAAGGCAGAGATGAGGCCCTGGATTTCTCTCCACAAGGATATTTCGCTTCAGGTTATGGGCAATAAAAAACCGGCGCTGAGGCGTCTTATTTATCTGGGCGCCGCCGCGGTGTTGCTGCTCGTCCTCGGATTGGCCGCGCTGTGGCAGTCGAGGGTGGCGCTGGCCGAGCGGGCGATCGCCGATGCGCTGGCGGCGCGTGGCGTGGCCCCCGTCTCCTTCCGGGTTTCGATGCTCGGCCTCAGGAGTATCGAGATCGCGGATCTGGCGATCGGCCCCGGTGAAGGAAGTGCCCGTCAGTCTCCGGATGTCGAGGCCGGGCAGATTACGGTGATGTACCGGCTGGGCGAGCTTATTTCAGGGCGCGTTCAATCGATCGAGATTTCCAATCTGACTGCTCATGCGCTGGTGGATGAGCACGGCCTGTCGCTCGGCGCGGCGAGCAGGCTTCTGGAGGGGGGAGGCGGCGGCGCGGCGGGCCCGCTTCCCGCCATTCATGTCGATGGCGCGCGGATCGAGCTTGCGACGCCGCAAGGGCGCTTCGCGCTCGATGGCAGCCTCGATCTGTCGAAGCCCGATGCGGCGGCGCCGGTCGCCATTTCATTTCCCTCGTTGCGCCTTTCCGATCTTGCCGCACCTCTTCGCTTCGAGCCGGTCGAATTTGTCGGAGGGGGCACGCTCGATGGCAGCAAGCTCGGTTTCAGCGCCGTGGCGCGGAGCGCCGCGCCCGGCGCGGGCGGCGCAGAGCTCGCGAAGCTCGCGGGCAGCTATGATCTCGCGGGGCTGAAGGGCGCCGTGCGCGCGCAGGGAGCGCTCAGTTTCGCGCCTGCGGGGCTCGAGCCGCAAACCCTGTTGCCGGTGCTGAAGGGTCTCGTCGCCAATGTTCAGGGCAAGGCGAATTATGAGGCGGAGCTTTCCTTCGCGTCCGGGGGCTTGAGGAGTTCGGGGCGGGTCGTGCTTTCCGGCATCGGCTTCGAGGCCTATTCGGCGAAGTTCGGCGGGCTCGACGGGACGGTGATCCTCGACAGCCTCGCGCCGCCGCGCAGCAGGGGCATACAGACGCTCTCGGTCGGGCTCGTCGAGGCTGGCGTTCCGCTGAAGGATGGCCGCGTCGCGTTCGAGATCGGCAGGTCGGGCCTTCCGCACCTCGTCAGCGCGGCCTGGCCCTTCGCCGATGGCCGCCTCTCCCTCGCCTCGACCTCGGCCGGCGCCGACGCATTCGAGCTTACGGTCGAGAATGTCGATGTGGCATCCCTTCTGATGCTCGTCGATGTGCCGGGCCTTTCCGGGAGCGGGAAGCTGAGCGGCACCATTCCCGTCGCGATCGAGAACGGCAATCCGATCATCAGGGACGGGGCGCTCGCCGCCGCGGCGGGTGGTGGCGTCATCGTCTACAAAAGTGCCGCCGCTGACGCGGCAGCAGGCAACGAACAGACGAAGCTTCTGACAGAGGCTCTGAAAGATTTTCATTACACGGAGCTTAAGGCGACGCTCAGCGGAAACGCCAATGGCGAACTTCAGTTCCGCCTCCACTTCAAGGGCTCGAATCCGTCGCTCTATGGCGGCTATCCGATTGTCCTCAATGTCAATCTGCAAGGCTCGCTTGCGGAGCTGATCCGGCGTGGTACGGTCGGCTTCCGGCCGATGGAACTGATCCGCAGCGAGGTCGCGCCGACGAAGAAGGCCACACCATGAATGCAAGAGACAAATCGGGAATGACAAGACGGCGCGCGGCGAACGGGTTGATCGCGGCGGGGCTTCTCCTCGTCGCGGCGGCATGCAATCCGACCGTGAAGATCGAGGCGCCCGACAAGCCCATCGAAATCAATCTCAACGTCAAGATCGAGCAGGAGGTTCGCGTCAAGGTCGATCGCGAACTGGACAATGTGCTCGCCAAGAACCCCGATCTTTTCTGAGAGGAAGATCATGCGCCTCTTCAAATCAGCACTCGCCATTCTCTCCGTCGTCTGCGCGCTCGCTCTCGCGGCGCCCGCTTTCGCGCTCGATCTCGACGGCGCGAAGGCGCAGGGGCTCGTGGGCGAGCGGCAGGACGGCTATGTCGGCGTCGTCACCGCGAGCCCGTCGCCCGACCTCAAGCGTCTGGTGGACGACATCAATCTGCGCCGCCGCGGGGCCTATCAGAACATCGTGACGCAGACGCCCGGGGCGACGCTCAACGCGGTGGAGAAGCTCGCCGCCGAAAAGCTCATCGCGAAGACGCCTTCGGGACAGTTTGTCCAGGATGCATCGGGAAAATGGGTCAAAAAGCCCTGAAGCGTTCCGTTCCGGTACGCTGACGTCCCTAAATCTCCGGCATGAGGCTTGCTCCGCTTCCGGCAGCGCCGCCGCCAGTATGCGTATCCGGCAGGCGAGGCCGGCGCGAACCCGCAGGGCCGGGGGGTTCGGGTTCGCGTCGGCCGCATTCCATTTCGTTCGCGGCCTCGACAAGCATGACGGGTACGGCGCCTCTCTCATCGGAGGCGCCGTTTTCGCATGCGCGCCGCGCTAGGCGCCGCCGCGCGCGACGAAGAACGGGTTGTCGAGCCCGCGTTCGGTCTTGCCATAGAGAAGCGGCGCGCCGTCGAGCTGGGTCACGCTGCCTCCGGCGGCGGCGAGCACCGCATGGCCTGCCGCCGTGTCCCACTCCATCGTGCGGCCGTGCCGGGGATAGAGATCGGCTTCGCCCGCCGCGATCAGGCAGAATTTGAGCGAGGAGCCCGAGACCAGAAACTCCTTCACATTGTAGAGGTTGAGATATTCGTCGGTCTTGTGATCGCGGTGAGTGCGGCTCACGACGACAACGAGGCCGGAGGGATCCGGTTTTCGCACACCGATGCGGCGGGCGGGCTCGGCGCCGTCGAGCGCCCCATTTGTGGAAGGCGCGACTTTCCGCTCATAGGCTTCACCGGAACCTGCGGCGTAGAAGAGGCGTCCGCTGGCCGGTGCGTAAACCACGCCCGCAACGGGCACGCGATCCTCGATGAGCGCGATGTTGACCGTGAATTCGCCGTTCTTGCGAAGGAACTCCTTCGTGCCGTCGAGCGGATCGACAAGAAAGAAGCGCCGGCCGATATCGGGGATATGTCCGGCGGCCGCCTGTTCCTCGGAGACGATGGGAATGCCTGGCGCAAGATGATGCAGCCCGTCGAGAATGATGCGTTCGGCATCATGATCTGCGGCGGTGACGGGGCTGTCGTCTTCCTTGCGGATCGCTTCGAGCCCGCTGTCGTAATGGGCCATGATCGTGGCGCCCGCCATGAGCGAGAGGCGGCAGAGCCCGTCGAGGAGTGTCTTGCGGTCCGGGGTGGGGCTCATGCGTTTCTCCTGGCATCGGCGGCGCGAGAACAGCACCCGGAGCTGGCAGGGTCAAGCATGGCGGGATCGGGCTGGGCCGGATCGAGTTGGGCCGGATCGAGCCGGGTCGGGGCTGGCATAGCGGGCGGCGCGATGCTATCAGCGTTTGGGGCATTTGCGTTCAGGCGAAGATCGAAAAGCGGGGGCGGCGGAACGATGAACGAGGATATTTCGGCGCTGGAGCTGGCGGCGCTTTTGTGCAGCCGCGTCTGCCACGATGTCATCAGCCCGGTGGGCGCGATCACCAACGGCCTCGAAGTGCTCGCGGACGATGACGACCCCGAGATGCGCGTTCACGCGATGGATCTCATCACGAAGAGCGCCGCGCAGGCTTCAGCGAAGCTGCAATTCGCGCGGCTCGCCTTCGGCTCGGCAGGCTCGGCCGGGGCCGAACTCGATCTCGCCGATGCGCGCGCCGTCGCCGAAGGGCTCATGCGGAGCGAGAAGGCGACGCTTTCCTGGCACGCGCCACACGCCACCATGGGCAAGGACTATGTGAAGCTGCTGCTCAACATGCTGCTCATCGGCATTGCCGCTGTTCCGCGCGGCGGCGAGGTCGCTGTCGGCATCGAGGGCGATCTCGCAAAGCCGCATCTTCATGTGCGCTCGCGCGGGCAGGCGGCGCGCATTCCGGAAGAGACGGCGAGGTTTCTGGGCGGGAGGGCGCCGGATGAGCCCCTCGATGCGCGCGCGGCCCAGCCTTATTTCACCGGGCTCATCGCCCGTTCGCTCGGCCTTGCGATCGAAGCGCGCATGGAAGGCGAGGAATTCACGATCGAGGCCAGGGCCTAGGGATTTTCCGGCAGCCGAGCCAAACGCAAAGGGCGTCTCGCGGGAGACGCCCTTCGTCTTTTCATGCGCCCGGTCGTCTCAGGCTGTCGCCTGAACAGGCATCGCCCCTTCGACCGGATCGCGCAGCACATAGCCCCGTCCCCACACGGTCTCGATATAATGTTCGCCGCCCGTGGACGCTGCGAGCTTCTTGCGGAGCTTGCAGATGAACACGTCGATGATCTTGAGTTCCGGCTCGTCCATGCCGCCATAGAGATGGTTGAGGAACATCTCCTTGGTGAGCGTCGTACCCTTGCGGAGCGAGAGAAGCTCCAGCATCTGGTATTCCTTGCCGGTGAGATGAACGCGCTGGCCGTCGACCTCGACCGTCTTGGTGTCGAGATTGACCGTGAGCTTGCCGGTGTTGATGACCGACTGCGAATGGCCCTTGGAGCGGCGCACGACCGCATGAATGCGGGCGACCAGCTCATCCTTGTGGAAGGGCTTGGTCATGTAGTCGTCGGCGCCGAAGCCGAGGCCGCGAACCTTGTTCTCGATGCCGGCGAGGCCGGAGAGGATCAGGATCGGCGTCGTCACCTTGCCCATGCGCAACGACTTCAGAACCTCGTATCCGCTCATGTCCGGCAGATTCAGGTCCAGAAGGATGATGTCGTAGTCATAGAGCTTACCGAGATCGACCCCTTCTTCGCCAAGATCGGTCGTGTACACGTTAAAACCGTCAGACTTGAGCATCAGCTCAATGCTCTGGGCGGTTGCACTGTCGTCTTCGATGAGCAGAACTCGCATCGTCCCCCTCTTCGCAGCGGGAGGCCTGCCCCCCGCCACTGCGGCCCAAAAAGTTAAATCCACATAAGCCACATTATCGCGATTTGGTTAATAAAGGTTAACCGTGGACGAAAATTTTGAGAAAAATTTATGTAAGCGGTTCACAGGCCGTTCACCCTGTTGACCGGGGCGTGAATTCCGCCCGGATCCACGACCCTGCCACCGCGCCGCTGCCTCCGATTTCGGTGATATTTTCCCGGTTCCAGGGTTTACGCGCCCTTAAAGTCTTGCCGCCATGATGAACGCACGATGTGGGAGCAGGGGTGATTCCTCCCATATAGCAAGCCCCTGGCGGGGCGAGGCAAGCAAGACGCGGGAGCCTTGAGAAGTGCGAGCTTTGTTGGCGGAGATCGGCGCGCTCTCCGAGATCAGGCATTACGGACGTGTCGTCAGCGTTCAGGGGCTGATGGTGGAAGTGGCGGGTCCGCTTCACGCCATGGGCGTCGGCAGCAGGCTGACGGTGACGAGCCGCACGGGCGGCGACATCCCATGCGAAGTGGTCGGCTTCCGCGAGGGGCGAGCGCTCTGCCTGCCGTTCGGGCAGCTTTCCGGCATCGGCGTCGGCTGCAAGGCGGAAGTCATCGCCGAGGAGCCGCATGTCTATCCTTCAAGCGCATGGCTCGGCCGCGTGGTCAATGCGATGGGCGAGCCCATCGACGGCAAGGGTCCGATCGCGCAGGGCGCCGAGCCCTATCCGCTGCGCAACATGCCGCCTCCCGCGCATACCAGGCAGCGCGTGCGCGGCAAGATCGATCTCGGCGTCCGCGCCATCAACACGTTTCTGAGCTGCTGCCGCGGCCAGCGCATGGGCATTTTCGCGGGCTCCGGCGTCGGCAAGTCGGTGCTGCTCTCGATGCTCGCCCGCAACACGGCCTGCGATATTTCGGTCATCGGCCTCATCGGCGAGCGCGGCCGCGAGGTTCAGGAATTCCTTGAAGACGATCTGGGGCCGGAGGGTCTTGCGCGCTCCGTCGTCGTGGTCGCGACCTCCGACGAGGCGGCGCTGATGCGCCGTCAGGCGGCCTATCTGACGCTAAGCCTCGCGGAATATTTCCGTGATCACGGCAAGGATGTGCTCTGCCTCATGGACAGCGTGACGCGCTTTGCGATGGCGCAGCGCGAGATCGGCCTTTCCGCCGGCGAGCCGCCCACGAGCAAGGGCTATACGCCCACCGTCTTCGCCGAGCTGCCCAAGCTGCTCGAGCGCGCAGGCCCCGGCACGGGAAGCGGCAGCATCACCGGGCTCTTCACCGTTCT
Source organism: Parvibaculum sp. (assembly GCF_035325945.1). Lineage (GTDB taxonomy): Bacteria > Pseudomonadota > Alphaproteobacteria > Parvibaculales > Parvibaculaceae > Parvibaculum. The sequence goes on along the minus strand of NZ_DAOKYX010000008.1, from coordinate 16,830 downwards.
CGTCGATGGCGACGATCACAACGAGCCGGTCGCGGACGCGGTGCGCGGCATTCTCGACGGACACATCGTCATGGAGCGCGCGATCGCGGAGCGCGGCCGCTATCCGGCGATCAATATTCTCAAATCCGTGTCGCGCACCATGCCGGGCTGCAACAGCGAGGAAGAGAACACGCTCATCCGCAAGGCGCGGACGTTGCTTTCGACCTATGACGACATGGAAGAACTCATTCGCCTCGGCGCGTACCGTCCCGGTTCGGACAAGCTCGTCGACGAGGCGATCTTCTATCAGCCTTCGCTCGAGCGTTTTCTCGGGCAGCGTAAAAACGAGGCGACGGACATGGCGTCGGGCTATGCCATGCTCGCCGATATTCTTTCGCAGACGCCTCCGGCGCGGGAGGATGACTGATGCGTAACCGGGATTCTCTCATCAGGCTTCACCGCTTTCAGGTGGACGAGAAGCGCCGCAAGCTCGCCGAACTCGAACTCATGCTTCAGGAGTTCCGTGCCCGCGAGCGCGAGCTTGAGGCGCAGGTGCTGGCGGAGCAGGAAAAGGCCGGCATTTCGGATGTGGCGCATTTCGCCTATCCGATGTTCGCCAAATCGGTGATCCGGCGGCGCCAGAACATCCTCAATTCGATCGAGGACATCGAGCATCAGCTCGGCGTGGCGAAAGAGGAACTGGCGAGCGCCTTCCGCGAACTCAAGAAATACGAGCTGATCGAGGACAACCGGAAGCGCAGGCATCGCAAGGAAGCGATACGGATCGAGCAGGCGGAACTCGACGAGGTCGCGCTCGGCATTCACAGGCGCGGCTGACGCGCCTTTCATCCTTCCTGTACTGGAGTTTGCAACACGCTCGCATGGGTGGGCGCCAGCCGTTCAAATCCGGACGGCGATGCTCTACAATGCCGGCCGTGTTTCCTAAGTTCAGGCGGAATTCCCCCATGCCTTCCTTCGACATCGTATCCAAGACCGATTTCGGCGAAATCGACAACGCGCTCCAGAACGTGGAGCGGGAGATCGCGCAGCGTTACGATTTCAAGGGGTCGCGCTGCACGATCGAGCGCAAGGAACAGGAAATCACCATCAACGCGGATGACGAGTTGAAGCTCAAGCAGATGCACGAGCTGCTGCAGGGCCATCTCGCCCGCCGCAAGGTCGATCCGGGCGTGCTCGACTACAAGGAGCCCGAAAAGGCCGCGGGCCAGAGCGTCCGCCAGAAGGTCGCCATCCGCCAGGGCATCGACAAGGATCTCGGCAAGCGCATCGTCAAGGAGATCAAGGGATCGGGCCTGAAGGTGCAGGTCGCCATTCAGGGCGACGAGCTGCGCGTCTCCGGCAAGAAGCGCGACGACCTGCAGGCCGCGATCCAGTTCGTGCGCGGGCTCGATATCGAGCAGCCGCTACAGTACGAAAACTTCCGCGATTGACGTCCGGCGGGGCGCGTCAGCTGCGGAAGAAAAGACGCCTGACGAAATAGATGATGCTGATCGCGACGAAATAGCCGACGAAGCGAACCGCGATGAGCTTCAGAACTTCCATGTCGGCGAAGTTCGGAACGGGATTGGCGTCGTGCGCGAGAATATGGCGGACGATGTTGACCGCCTCATGCACGACAGTTGCGCCGATCGCCCAGCCGATGACGCGCCCATAGTTCCGCATGAGCCCGGCCGCGATCACCGCGATCACAATTCCCTGCACAGAATTCACGGTATCGAAGCCCTGACGGGCCAGGGCGAGGCCCTGATTCAGATAGTCCATAAGCATTCTGTCCCCCAACTTCCCGACGCAAACATTCCCCCTTGCCCGACGCGAATGCCGTCACCCGCCTCGAGGTGGAGTACAGACTAGCTCAATTTGGGACAGCGTCCACCCTGATCGCAATGCAGCAAATCATTCGTGTGCGGCGCAATATACCTCAGTCATGTCCGCGCGCCGTCTTCACGGGCTCCTGAGCGGGCAGGGGAAGCAGGAGATCGCGAGCGATCCTGCGCACCGCCTCGCTTGCCTTTGCCTGCGGATGGCGGAAGAGAAGGGGCGTCTGGCGGCGGATGGCGTCGCGCACCAGATCGTCGCGCGGCACGAAGCCCGCGAGTGGCGGATTGAAGCCGAGAAAGTTGCGGCAGGCATTGCTGAGCGCCGCATGCGTGCGCCAGGCATGTTCGCGATCATTGGCGAAATTAACCACGATCCTGATGTCGGCCTGCGGCTCCTGAAGGGTGAGCAGCTTGATGAAGGCATAGGCATCGGTGAGCGAGGTCGGCTCGTCGGTCACGATGACGAGCGTGGTGCTGCCCGGCGTGCAGAGCGCCAGCACGGATTGATCGAGCCCCGCGGCGAGGTCGATGACGACATGGGCATAGCGCGCCGATAGCGCGACGAGATTGCGCGCGATGGCGGCGATCTCGGGTCTGGTCAGCGCGCTCAGCACGCCGGAGCCCGACTTGCCGGCGAGCACGTCGAATTTGAGGCCGCCCGCCGCTCCGCTCACGGAGGGAATTTCATAGGTCGTGATCGCGTCCTCTATGCGGACGCGTCCGGCGATCACGGAGCCGAGATCGTGCTTCGGCGAAAGGCCGAGTTGGACATCGACATTGGCAAGGCCGAGATCGCCGTCGAAAAGGAGAACATCCCGGTTCATACCGGCGAGCGCTTCGGCAAGCGTGATCGCGAACCAAGTCTTGCCGACTCCGCCCTTGCCGGAAGCGATCTGGATCATGCGCGGGTGAGACATGTGCAATCCCGAATGGAAGAGGGTCCTGCCGGCTTCATGATGCGGCCATGGCGCCCGAGCCGTCGGCGCGCGCCTCATGCGTGCCGAGGATGAGGCGGGCGCAGACGAGCGGGTTCATCGCCGCAAGGCCGCGCGCGAGATAGGGCGTGACGCTGATATGGGAGAGAGCGAGGCTTGCGTGATCGGCGGCGGCGAGCACCGCGCCGATGCGGCGCGAAATATCGACCTGCGTCGCGATGAGGCGGCGCGCGCCGAGGCTGGAGAAATGCGATGCGGTTTCGCAGAGAAGCCGCGCGTCTCCGGCTGCGGAAAGAACGAGCACGGGCTCGGTGTCGGCGGCGAAGCGCGCGCCTTCGGCAAGGCGCTTCAGCGCGGCGAATTCCTGCCCATCGAAAGGATTGACGCTCGCCGTGTCGATGAAGCAGGGACGGGTGGAGCGATCGGCTGGCGCCGCCCTGCCTTCATGCTCGTTGAGCAGCAACGCGAGGCCGTCGATGTCACCGGCCGAACGAATATCGAGGTCGAGCAGCCGGCCATAGGCTTCGCCTTGCTGCGCGGCGCCGGCGCGGGCCGTATCGGTGGTGATGAGATCGGCGCTCACGCCTTCTATCACAGCCCCGGCCGCGAGTTTTGCCATGGTGACGGTTTTGCCGGAGCCGGGCAGGCCGACCAGCATGACGGGCGCGGGCGGGCAGGCAGGCAGAGGATCGAAGGCGAAGCGGGTGTGGAGCGCTATGGCGAGGGCGGCCAGCGCGTCGTCATTGTCGAGTGCCGCGGCCGCCGCCACCAGCGCATCGCGCAGACCGGCGGGCGTGCCTTGCGCGTCGAGTGCGCTGGCAAGAAGCGTCTCGTCGAAGGCGATGCCGGAATGGGGAACGGGGGCAGGATCGGTTTCGGGGTGGTGGCTTTCGTGAGGGCTTGTGCGAAGCCGCTCGCGGAGGCTCGTTTCGAGCGAGGATTCCAGTTCGAAGAGGCTCAGCGGCCGCCCGGCATCGGGCTCGATCGCGGCGGTCACCTCGATGCTTCCGGCGTCGTTCGTGAAGCTCGAAACGATGATGGCCTCGGCGCCAAGCTCGTGCCGCACTGCCTCGATGGCTTCGGCCATGTCCGCCGCGATGAAAGTCCTGAGTTTCACCTGTTTCTACCCCGCCGGTCTTCGCTTCCGCTCAAACGGCTCCCAGCGTGCGCAGACGAATCCGCGGATGGATTTCATTCTGCGACATCACGAATGTCTGCGGCCGGAAGCGTTCGATGATCGAGCGGACATAAGGACGGATGCCGGGGCTCGTCAAGAGAACCGGGACCTCGCCCGCGCGGCCCGCTTCCTCGAACGTGTCGCGGACGGCGGCAATGAACTCCTGCAGCTTGGAGGGCTGCATGGCGAGCTGCTTCTCGTCGCCCTGGCCGACGAGGGATTCGGCGAAGGACTGTTCCCAGCGCGGCGAGAGGGTGACGAGCGGCAGCATGTTGTCGCGGTCCACATTCGAGGCGCAGATCTGGCGCGCGAGCCGCGAGCGCACATGCTCGGTGATGAGATTGAGGCTCTGCGTGTGGCCGACGGCCTCGGCGATGCCTTCCATGATGGTCGGCAGGTCGCGGATCGAGATGCGCTCGGTGAGCAGCGTCTGAAGCACGCGCTGGATGCCCGTGATCGTGATCTGCGAGGGAACGATGTCGTCCACGAGCTTCCTGTGCTCCTTGCCAAGCTCGTCGATGAGCTTCTGCACTTCCGCGTAGGAGAGAAGGTCGGCCATGTTGTCGCGAATGATCTCGGTGAGATGCGTGGTGAGCACCGTCGGCGGGTCGACGACCGTGTAGCCGCGGAAGGAGGCTTCCTCGCGCAGACCCTCGTCGATCCAGGTTGCGGGCAGGCCGAATGCGGGCTCCGTCGTGTGAAGGCCGGGAAGCTCGATACGGCCGCCCTGCGGGTCCATGACGAGAAGCTGGTTCACATAGACTTCGCCATGTCCGGCCTCGACTTCCTTGACGCGGATAGCGTAGCCGTTCGCATCGAGCTGGACATTGTCGAGGATGCGGACCGACGGCATGACGAAGCCCATATCGGTCGCGAGCTGGCGGCGCAGCGCCTTGATCTGGTCGGTGAGCTTCTGGTGGTCCTTGCCGTTGATGAGCGGCAGCAGCGCATAGCCGATCTCGAGGCGCAGCTCGTCCATCCTGAGCGCGGTGCTGATCGGTTCCTCGGCGGCAGGCGCGGCGCTGGATTGGGCCGCTTCCATCGCGACGGCTTCGGCCGCTCTCGTCTTGCGCATCTTAGTCACGTAATAGGCAAGGCCGCCCGCACCACCCGAAAGCAGGAGGAACGGGATCATCGGCAGGCCGGGCAGGAGCGCCATGGTGCCCATGACGACGGACGACATGCCGAGCGCCTGCGGATAGCCGGAAAGCTGATCGAAGAGCGCCTGATCGGCCGCGCCTTCGACGCCCGCCTTGGAGACGAGGAGGCCCGCCGCGGTCGAAACGATGAGCGCCGGGATCTGGCTCACCAGGCCGTCGCCGACGGTCAGGATGGTGTAGGTGTGGGCGGCCTCGGCGAAGGAGAGGTCGTTCTGCGCGACGCCGACGATGATGCCGCCGACGACATTGATGAAGGTGATGAGCAGGCCCGCGACTGCGTCGCCTCGCACGAATTTCGAGGCACCGTCCATCGCACCGAAAAAGGCGCTTTCGTTTTCGAGATCGCTGCGGCGCTGGCGCGCGGCCTTCTCGTCGATGAGGCCGGCCGACAGATCGGCGTCGATCGCCATCTGCTTGCCGGGCATGGCATCGAGGGTGAAGCGCGCCGCGACTTCGGCGATGCGGCCCGAACCCTTGGTGATGACGATGAAATTCACGATGACGAGGATCGAGAAGACAATCACGCCGATGACGAAGTTGCCCTGCATCACGAAGTGACCGAAGGCCTCGATCACCTTGCCAGCGGCGCCCGTCCCGTCATGGCCGTGAGAGAGGATGAGGCGCGTCGAGGCAAGGTTGAGCGCCAGGCGCAGCATCGTCGCGATGAGGAGCACGGTCGGGAAGGCGCTGAATTCGAGCGGCCGCTGGATGAAGAGCGCCGTCATCAGCACGAGCACCGAAAAGGTGATCGAGATGGCGAGCGAGAAATCGAGGAGGAACGCCGGCATCGGCAGGATGAGGACGACGATGATCGTCATCACGCCGACGGCCAGCGCGAGGTCGCCGCGCTTGGCAAGATTGCCGAGCATGCCGGCCGGCGTCAGACCGGCGAGGCCGAAGCTGCGCAGCAATCCGCCGGAATTCGCATTCCCCACAGTCGCGTCACTCATTGGAACCAGTCCCCGTCATGCCCGATTGGCGTTCTTGCGAAATCAGCCGAAGTTAAGGCGCGCCTCGCCGCCCGGAACGGGCACGGCGATGCCGGATTCGCTGTATTCCTTGAGCTTGTTGCGCAAGGTGCGGATGGAGATGCCTAGAATATTTGCGGCATGCGTGCGGTTGCCGAGGCAATGGTTGAGCGTCTGCAGGATGAGATCCTGCTCGACCTCGGCGACCGTGCGGCCGACAAAGCTGCGCGTTGCGGCATCGGCGGCGGCGGCGGCCTTCTGGGCGATGCCGAGAGAGGGCGCGGGCTCATCGAGGCGCGAACCGTCGGGGAGACGGATCGCCTCGACATCGATTTCGGGGCCTGTCGAAAGCAGAACGGCGCGGTGAAGCGTGTTTTCAAGTTCGCGGACGTTGCCCGACCACTGATGGCGGGTGAGGAAGCGGCGCGCCTCGAGCGAGAGCGGCTTCACGGGCAGACCGTTCGCCTTGGCGTAGCGCTCGGCGAAATGTTCGGTCAGCGCCAGAATGTCGGCCGGGCGCTCGCGCAGCGGCGGGAGCTTCAGATTGACGACGTTGAGGCGATAGAAAAGGTCTTCGCGGAAGCGGCCCGCGCGCGCCTCTGCCTGAAGGTCGCGGTTCGACGTCGCAAGGATGCGGATGTTGACCTTGACGGGCGCCTTGCCGCCGACACGGTCGATTTCGCGCTCCTGAATGGCGCGCAGAAGCTTCGCCTGCAGGCGCAAATCCATCTCGCTGATTTCATCGAGCAGAAGCGTGCCGCCATCGGCTTCCTCGAACTTGCCGATGCGCCGGGCGACCGCGCCGGTGAAGGCGCCTTTCTCATGGCCGAAGAGTTCGGATTCGAGCAGGTTTTCCGGAATGGCCGCACAGTTGACGGAAATGAAGGGCTTGTCCCGGCGCAGCGACTTCCTGTGCAGGTAGCGCGCCATGACTTCCTTGCCGGTGCCGGATTCGCCGGTGATGAGAATGCTCGCGTCGGACGGCGCCACCTGGTCGGCGAGGCGGATCATCTCGACCATCTTCGGGTCCTTGAACACGAAGGCATGACCGTCATCGGCGACGGCGGAGAGAACGGCGGCGATGAGTTCGGCATCGGGGGGCAGCGGGATATATTCCTTCGCGCCCGCGCGGATGGCGTTCACGGCGGCGCGCGCATCCGTATCGACGCCGCAGGCGACGACCGGAACGCAGATATGCTCGTCCTGAAGCTGCGCGATGAGCGCGGCGATGTCGCAGCCCACATCGACCATCAGCAGGTCGGCGCCACGGCCGGCGCGCAGCGTGTCGAGCGCCTGATCGGCGGTCTCCGTATGCGTCACCCTGGCGCCCTTCGCCATGGCCATCTTGGTGGCGGTCGAGAGCTGGCCGTTCAGGGTTCCGACGATCAGAAGGCGCATGTGCCGCACTCCTCTTTCAGTGTTTTCTTATGCAGTTACAGGTTCGGGCGGGCGCGAGCGTTTCAGCTCGCGCTGCCTTTCACGATTTCGGTCATGGTGACGCCGAGCCGGTCGTCGACCACCACGACTTCGCCGCGTGCGACGAGACGGTCGTTGACGAAGATGTCGATCGCTTCACCGACCTTGCGATCGAGTTCGACGATGGTGCCGCGTCCGAGCTTCAGCAGGTTCGAGACTTCCATATGCGTCTTGCCGAGAACGGCCGAGACATTGACCGGCACGTCGAAGACGGCTTCGAGGTCCTGCGCCATGCGGATGCGCTCGGCATCGTCCTCTTCCTCGAGGCTCACCTCGGCGGCAAGCGGCTCGGCATTTGCGAGATCGGGCAGGGGGATTTCATCATCCTGGTCGGCCATGGTCTGCTCCTAGAGTGCGTTCTGCTTCGGCGTTTCGGGCATGGCGAGGCGCTGGTCCGCATTGCGCCGGCCGGACAGTGTTTCGATGTAGCGGGTCGTGATTTCGACGATTTCCTGTTCAAGCTCGTGGATCGAGCGCACCACGCCGCCATCGGCCCATTCGACGAGGCAGTCGCCTTCGGCGACGTCGTTCTGGCCGATGAGGATGATGCGGCCATCGAGGCCGCGCTCGCGCGCCATGCGCTCGACGGTTTCCTTCAGGCGTTCCATCAGCGTATCGGCGACGCGAAGGACGATGTGCGGCTCCCGGTTCAGATGCACAAGGCAGTCGCGAAGAACGGCCTCGATTTCGGCTTCGGGGCGCGAGGCGATGAGGGCGGGCGCGAGCTTGCGGGCGACGGCGAGCGCGAGTTGCGTCGCCTCGCCACGGATCGAGATGCATTCCGCATCGAGCGCGGCGAGGAAGCTTGCCGCATTGGCGACGAGGTCGCGCATCGCGTTGCCGATTTCCTGATCGGCGCGGGCCGATGCTTCCGCATGGCCGGCGGCAAAGCCCGAGGCATAGGCCTCGGCGCGGATGCGCTCGGCCTCTTCCTCGCTGAATTGCACCTTCGCGGGAGTGCGCGGCGCCGAGGGTTGCCCGTCGTCGAAGCGCGTATCGAAGGTGAATTTGACTGCCTGCTTCATGCTCATTCTGTTCATTCGGCCAAACGATGTGCGGCCCGCCTCAGTAGATCAGTTCGTCTTCGTCATTGTTCTGGGCGATCAGGATTTCGCCCTTCTGCGCGAGATCCTTGGCGATGTTGACCATCATCATCTGGGCTTCATCCACATCCTTGAGGCGGACGGGACCCATCAGTTCCATATCCTCGCGGAGGATCTTGCCCGCGCGCTCCGACATGTTCGCGAAGAACAGGTCGCGCAGAGTGTCGGAGGCGCCCTTGAGGGCGACCGCGAGCTTGTTCTTGTCGACCGCGCGCAGCAGCGTCTGCACCGAGCCCGGATCGAGCTTGCCGAGATCCTCGAAGGTGAACATGAGCGCCTTGATGCGCTCGGCGGCGTCGCGGCTGCGCTCTTCCAGCGCGGCGAGGAAGCGGCCTTCGGTCTGGCGGTCGAAATTGTTGAAGATCTCGGCCATCAGCTCATGCGCGTCACGGCGATTGGTGCGCGAAAGGTTCGACATGAATTCGGCGCGAAGCGTCTGCTCGACCTTGTCGAGAATTTCCTTCTGGACCGATTCCATGCGCAGCATGCGCGTGATGACCTCGAGCGCGAAGTCTTCCGGCAGGTGGCAGAGAACGCGCGCAGCGTGCTCCGGCCTCACCTTGGAGAGAACGACGGCGACGGTCTGGGGATATTCGTTCTTGAGATAGCTTGCGAGCACCTGCTCGTTCACATTGCCGAGCTTTTCCCACATGGTGCGCCCCGCGGGACCGCGGATTTCATCCATGACGAGGTTGACGCGGTCTTCGGGAAGGAACTTCGACAGCAGGCGTTCGGTCGACTCGTAGGAGCCGATGAGCGCGCCCGTGCCCGACATCTTGGAGGCGAATTCGACGAGCAGCTTCTCGACGGTTCCCGCCTGCACCGTGCCGAGCGTCGACATGATCTGGGAGAGTTCCCGGATCTCGTCGTCGTCGAACATTTCCCAGAGGGAGGCCGCGTCGTCGGCGCCCATGGCGAGCATGAAGATCGCCGCCTTCTGCGGGCCGCTGAGGCTCTTGTCTTCCTGTTTCTTCGGTGCGGTTGCCACGATGTTGTTCCTCAAGCCGTTTCGTGCAGCCAGCTGCGCAGGATGGAAATGGATTCGTCGGGGTGGTGCGAGACGAGTTCACCGATCTTGCGCACCGAGGAATGCTTCACCTTGCCGGTGACCTGGGCGATGTCGATCATCATGTCGTCGTCGAAAGACTGGTTGGAGCCGGCGATGAGCGCCGCGGAAATATCGTCGCCCGACAAGGCGCCGTCCGGTCCCGGAAGCGCCGCGGCCGCATGGCCTGCAGGGCTCGACGGCAGCGCGAGCGCGGCGGGCGCGACCATGTGGCCCGCCGCCGGGATGAGGCGGGCGAGCACGGGGCGGAAGACGAAGAACATGGCGACGAGCGCGAGGATCGCGAGAACGGCGAATTCGCCGATGCGGATGTAATCGGCCTTGGTGAAGCCCGAAGCCGGATCGGCGAGCGGCGTCGTGTCCACCGGCGTGACCTCCGCGAAGCGCAGATTGACGACTTCCACATGGTCGCCGCGCGACTGGTCGAAGCCGATGGCCGATTTAACGAGCGCTTCGATCTTGGCGATTTCCTGTTCGGAGCGCGGGGCATAGACGGTCTTGCCGTCGGCGCCCGCCGTATAGGTGCCGTCGACGAGCACCGCGACCGACAGCCGCCGGATGCGGCCCGGTTCGAGCACTTCCGTCTTCGTCGTGCGCGAGATTTCGTAGTTGACCGTCTCTTCGTTGCGGTTCGACTTCTGCTGGGAGGTCGTCGCCTGATCCGCGCCGCCGAGATTGGCGTTCGGCAGATTGTTGCCGACGGAGACGGACTGGTTCTGCCTGCCGTCCGAATTGCTGGAGGCGTCCTCGACCGTCTGGGTCGAGCGGACGACCTGGCCGTTCGGGTCGTAAATGTCCGACGTCTGGGTGACGCGGTTGTAGTCCATCTGCGCGGTCACCTCGACGCGCGCCTTGTCCTGGCCGACGACGCGGCCGATGATGTCCTCGACATGCGTGCGCACGCGGTTCTCGTATGCGGTGCGCTGTTCCTCGACGGTCGCGGTCACCATGGACATCGCGTCCTCGCCTGCGCCGCTCGCCAGAAGCGCGCCGCGCTCGTCGACGATCGAGACATGGCCGGGCGTCAGACCTTCGACGGCGGAGGCGACGAGCTGCTGGATCGCCTTCACCTGCTGGACGGCGAGCGTGCCGCGCACCTTGAGAACGATGGAGGCGGTGGGTTCGCGCTTGTTGCGCGAGAAGAGTTCGCGTTCGGGGAGAACAAGGTGGACGCGCGCGCCGTCGATGCCGTCGATCGAGCGGATGGTGCGCGACAGTTCGCCTTCGAGCGCGCGCAGATGGTTGATGTTCTGGAGGAAGCTCGTCGTGCCGAGCGCATCGGCATTGTCGAAGATTTCATAGCCGACCGTGCCGCCCGAGGGCAGGCCCTTGGCGGCGAGCGCCATGCGGAGCTTCAGCACGCTGCGTTCCGGCACGAAGATCGTCGTGCCGTCGCCGCGAAGCTCGTATTTGACGTTCATCGCGTCGAGCGCGGTGGTCATTTTCGCCGCGTCTTCGCGGGCGATGTCGGAAAAGAGGAGCGCCATGGGCTCCGCTGTCATGCGCAGTCCCAGATAGGCGAAGAAGCCAAGCATCGACAGCGCAACGACGCCGAGCGTTACAAGCCGCGCAAGCCCCAGCGATTTCAGCAGATTCGCAATGCCGCCCACGTTCCCACCTCAAGTGTCACCGCCTCGCGCATCCGTCCGTTCCTTGGACAAATGTCGATGCAAGACATCAGGTAAGCGGCAAGTCCTTTGCCCCCGAAAGATCCGCGCTCCTTTGCCCAAGGCGCCCTGGCGGATCTCCTTCCCCGTGCCGGTAGGCAAAAATTACCGCCGACAGGCTAAACAGATCCTTAACGCGCTCGGCAAATTTTGCCGGCTGGGGAGGGAAAGGCGGGGAACATGAAACGGAATGCGCCGGCGAAGGTGTCTTCGCCGGCGCAATCAGGTCAGCAAGTACGCGGATACCTGCCCTATCTCACTGCCTGTATTGCTGAACGCGCGTCGCACGCAAACCGGCGAGGCCGTGGCGCTCGATCGAACGCTGCCAGCTCAGGAATTCTTCCACGGTGAGCGTGTAGCGCCGGCAGGCATCGTCGAGGCTGAGCAGCCCGCCGCGAACGGCGGCGACGACTTCGGCCTTGCGGCGGATCACCCAGCGCTTCGTGTCCGGCGGCGGCAGATCAGCCACTGTGAGCGGGCTTCCGTCCGGCCCGATCACATAGTTGATCTTGTGTGTTGGCTGCTCGCTCATCGAACAGGATCTCCCGTGCTCATTACTGATCCGACTGTAGGCTGATGCGTTTAAAAAACGGCTAAGCCACGTCGTAAACTTTGTCTGAAATCAATGGGTTAAGCGTGCCATCGCGGGACGGAAGGCCGCTTTTCAGGAAGATGCCGCCGGATCGGTTACATTTGTCACGTCGGAGTATTTGATCTGCGCGCCGTTGACGGTGATGAGCGGATTGGACGAGGTGATGTCGACGGCGGTCACGATGCCCTTGGTCGTGACCGTGTTGGCGACGTTCTTGCCGTCGGCAGTGGCGGCGTTGACCATCAGAAAATAGGGGCCATCGGGTTGCGGATTGCCCGAATTGTCGTTGCCGTCCCATTTGAAAGCCTGCTGGCCGGCCTTGCCGTCGATGGTGGTGCTGTAGACGGTCGCGCCGTACTGGTTGACGACCTGGATGCTGGTGGCGGGTGCATCGCTTGCGAGGGTCACGGACCACTCGGCGTTGCCATCCTTCAGCGCCGCGCCGCCGTTGATGGCCTCGACCTGCTTGCCGATGAGCCCGACCGCGGTATTGGCCGCCTGGAAGATATTGGCGCTGAGAAGGGCCTCCAGATTCTTGTTGGTCTGGATGGCCTGTTCGACGCCCGACATCTGGGTGAGCTGCGTCGTGAACTCGTTCGACTTCATGGGGTCGAGCGGGTCCTGGTTCTTGAGCTGCGTCGTCAGCAGGGTCAGGAACATCTGGAAATTGCCGGAAAGCGCCTTGGAGGCCGCATCGGCCTGACTGCCGGTGTTTGCTGACTGCGCGGCCTGGGCGGCCTGGGCGGCCTGGGCGGCCTGGGCGGCGGAAATGGCTTCGATGCTCATGATGCGCTCCTCGTTCAGACGCGGATGTCCACGCCGCCCGTAGCGGAGAGGTTGACGTTGTAGATCGGGCTCAGCGCAGGCTCTTCGGCCGCTGCCGCGCCTGCGGCCGGGGAGGTCTGGGGCCCTCCGGAAAATTCCGGCGCGCCGCCGCCTGCCTTCTCGTCATGCAGCGAGAAGTTGAGACTGTCGGCATTCGCCTGAAGCCCGGCATCGTTCAGCGCCTGCTGGAGGGCGCGCGCATCGCGCTGAAGGAGATCGAGGGTCTGGGCCTTCTCCACGGTGAGATGGGCCGAGACGGTGCCGTCGCGATGCACTTCCATGCGGACGTCGATACGGCCCATTTCCGGCGGATCGAGGCGGATGTCGAAACGGTTCGTCCCCTTCTGGAGATTGCGCGCCATCTGAAGCGCGATCGCCATGGCGGGAAGCTGGGTCGGCTGGGTCTGGCCGGGCAGGGTGCCGATGCGCACGGTGGCCGTGTTCGCATTGGCGGAAGCGTTGCCACTGCCCGCCGCCTGAAGGTCGTTGAGATGCGTCGTCAGCGCGGCGTCGCTCGTGCCCGTTGCCGGCGTCGTTGCGGAAATGGCGAGGCTGCCGGGCGCGCCGGCGGGCATGGACCTCGCCGCAGCACTGTTCGGTGCCATGAACGGGGCCGCCTGAGCCGTCGCCGCCTGAGCCGTCGCTGTCTGGGCCGGTTGGGCGTTCGGCGCCGCCGCTCCGGTCGCTTCCTTCGCCGCGGCCTTGTCGGCCATCTGCGAGGCGGCGCTGTGGCCGAGGCCTTCCTTCGGCTTGATGGTGAGACTGGCTTCGGGATCGGCAGCTTCGCCGTCCTGACCGTCCTCGGCCGGGCCGCTCATCTGTGGGGCAGGGGCCGCGGCAATCGCCGCTATCTGCGCCTGAGAGGCGGGCATGGGCGCGCCGGCGGGTTTCTGCGCATCGGCGGCGGGCGTATCGGCCGCAGGGGCCGCTTCCGGCGGGAGAGCGAAGTCCGTCTTTCCGACGGCCTCCGCTGAACCCGTATTCATTTCATTGCCTGCCGGCGGGGCGGGCGTGGTCCCGGCTGTCTGCGATGCCGCGGCTTTGGCGTCGAGCGGCGTGGTGCCGCCATCGCCCGCTGCGTCCTTCGGAGGCGCGGCGAGCATGGGCGCGGCATTCTTCTCTCCGGCGGGGTCGAGCGTGGCTGCACCGGTCTCCGTTTCATCCGCCTGCGGGGCGGGCTCGGGGGCCGGGGCCTGCGCCATGGCGGCGAGCGGCGCGCCATCGGCGGACGTAGTGTCGGATTTCGTGTCGTTCGTCGAGGCGGAGGAGGTGTCGTCGGATTTCTTCGTGCTGCGGCTCGCCTCGCTGCGCTGGCGCTGATCTTCGCGGGCCGCCGACGCGCGATCGGCCGGGCTTTCCGTGTTCCGGCGCGCATCGGCGAGATGGCGCTGGAAAGCGCCCGCATTGCCCGCGCCGGACGTGGCGGGGGCGGCGGGAGCGAGCATCGAGCCCGGATCGACCTGGCTCGAGCGGAAATTGACGGAAGATGACAGACCCATAGCGCGTGAAACCTCCGGGAGATTGGCCCGCCAGAAGGAAAGCAATTGGCGGGCCATGCCGGAGCGGCCGGAAGGCCAAGCAAATTCAATGGTTTGCCTATTGATATTTGGAGGCGTGCCCCGATATTCCTGCCGGGTGAGGCAAAAAATGCCGGGCATGCGGCGCCTTATCGCGCTTGCTGCCCGCGCGGCCTTGCCTATGATGCGAGCCTTCCCGCGGGCGTTGCGACCGGCTTCGATGGAAGCCCCGGCCGCCCTCGATTGCAAACCCAGAGACATGGTCATGCGTGCGAGTTTCGACGAGGCGACCGGCCTCAACAGTCTCGATCTTCCCGGGCGCCCGGAGGAGACGCGGGTCGTCGTCGCCATGTCGGGCGGCGTCGATTCCTCGGTCACGGCCGCGCTCCTGAAAGAGCAGGGTTACGACGTCGTCGGCATCACCATGCAGCTTTACGATCACGGGCAGGCCGTGAAGCGGAAGGGCGCGTGCTGCGCGGGGCAGGATATTCACGATGCGCGCCGCGTCGCCGACCAGATCGGCATCCCGCATTACGTGCTCGACTATGAGGAGCGTTTCCGGCGCTCGGTGATGGAGGATTTTGCCTCCTCCTACGCGGCCGGCGAGACGCCCATCCCCTGCGTGCGCTGCAATGAGCGCGTGAAGTTCCGCGATCTTCTCGATACGGCGCGCGACCTCGGCGCGGCGGCGCTTGCCACCGGCCACTACATCGCCAGCAGGCAGGGCGCGCAGGGCCGCGAACTTCACCGCCCGCGCGATGCGGATCGCGACCAGAGCTATTTTCTCTTCACGACGACGCGCGCGCAGCTCGATTTCCTGCGCTTCCCGCTCGGCGATCTGACGAAGCCGCAGACGCGCGCCATCGCCGAGCGCATGGGCCTTGCCGTCGCCGAGAAGCCCGACAGCCAGGACATCTGCTTCGTGCCGACGGGCCGCTATACGGGCGTCGTCGAGAGGCTGAAGCCGGGAGCCTCGGAGGAAGGCGACATCGTCGATCTCGAGGGCCGCGTGCTCGGTCGCCACAAGGGCATCATCCACTACACGATCGGCCAGCGCCGTGGCCTCGGGCTCGGCGCGAGCGAGCCCGATTCGCAGCCGCTTTTCGTGGTGAAGCTCGATGCCGCGCGGCGCGAGGTCGTGGTCGGCCCCAAGGCGGCGCTCGAGACGCATCGTCTCGTGCTGCGCGAGGTGAACTGGATCGGCGACGGCGCCTTCGAGGCATTGCCGGCAGAGGGGCTGCGGATCATGGTGCGCGTGCGCTCGACATCGGCTGCCGTTCCGGCCCGTCTGCGGCCCATGGCCGGCGGCCGGGCGGAGGTCGAGTTCGAGGCGGGTGAGGATGGCGTCGCGCCGGGTCAGGCTTGCGTCTTTTATGACGGAAATGGCGGTAGCCGGGTTCTGGGCGGCGGTTTCATCGCCGAGGCGCATGGCCTGCCGCTCGCCAGGGCGGCATCCGTCGCCTGAGCAGGAGGCTGCGGCCGGAGTTTGACCCGGGAAGAAAATTTTCCCGTTCAGGCCGGAATAAAACGCTTGCGGGCGGACATGGGTGCTCGCAAATTGAGATTTGTCAGGCGAATGCGGGAGAACGAGTTGAACGGCATAGCGCGCATCGACGAACAGTCGGTTATCAAGGCATATGCGCGCTGGGCGCCGGTCTATGACTGGTCGTTCGGCCCCATTGCCGATTTCGGGCGGAAAAGCGCGATCGACATCATCAACGGGCGCGAGGGATCGCTGCTCGAAGTGGGCGTGGGCACCGGCGTCGCCCTGCCGCGCTATGCGCCGCACCTCACCATCACCGGCATCGACCTTTCGCCCGACATGCTGCGCAAGGCGCGCTCGCGCGTGCGGGAGCGCAAGCTGCGCAACATCGCCGGCCTTTACGAAATGGATGCCTCGGAGCTTCGCTTCGACGATGCGGCCTTCGATACGGTCGTGGCCATGTATGTCATGACCGTGGTGCCGGACCCGGTGAAGGTGCTGGCCGAGCTCGAGCGCGTCTGCAAGCCGGGCGGTGAGGTCATCATCGTCAATCACTTTGCGCAGGATCACGGCCTGCGGAGCGTGATCGAGCGCTGGATGACGCCGGCAGCCCGCGCGCTCGGCTGGCATCCCGATTTCCGGATCGAGACGATCACGCATATGACGAAGCTCGACCTCATCGAGACGCGGTCGCTGAAGCCCATGGGCCTCTTCACCATGCTGCGCTTCCGCAAGCCGCTGGAGGCCGGCGAGGCCGCATCGCCCAAGGGCGCGGACAATCCGCCCTCCTGCTGCTGCTGAGGCGGGCGCTCCGGCACTGCGCCGGAGCAAATCTCACTTATTTTGCCGATGGTTGGGCCGGGCTGCTTGACAGGCTTTCGGCCTCGCCCTTATATCCCGGTCTCTTTCGAGGCGGGGCGCGCGCAGCCCCCGCTTCCTCGTCTTCCGGCCCTCAGGGCCCGGAACCGGGGCGGAGTAGCTCAGCTGGCTAGAGCAGCGGAATCATAATCCGCGTGTCGGGGGTTCGAGTCCCTCCTCCGCTAC
>NZ_DAOKYX010000007.1:109688-119579 GCF_035325945.1 Parvibaculum sp. | reverse complement strand
GCGGACGAGATCGACATGGCGCGCCTCGGCAATGCCTTCGTCATCTATCAGGGCACGCATGGCGATGCGGGCGCGCATCGCGCCGATGTCATTCTGCCCGGTGCAGCCTATACGGAGAAGGCCGGCACCTATGTGAACACGGAAGGCCGCGTGCAGCTCGGGCAGCGCGCCGTTTTCCCGCCCGGTGACGCACGCGAGGACTGGGCGATCCTGCGCGCGCTTTCCGAAGCGCTCGGCGCGAAGCTTCCCTATGACAGCCTCCCGCAGCTTCGCGAGGCGCTTGTCGCGGACGCGCCGCATTTCGCGGAAGTGGACGAGGTGGCCCCGGCGGGCGAACTGCCCGATCTCGCGGGCGGGGAACTCGACGCGGCGCCCTTCGAGACGCCGATCAAGGATTTCTATCTGACGAACCCCATCGCGCGCGCGAGCAAGGTCATGGCCGAATGTTCGGCACAGAGCCGGGCGAGCGGCCGCGCCGAAGCGGCGGAGTGATGAGGCATGGCTGACTTTCTGACGACATACGGCATTCCGCTGGCCATCATTCTGGCCCAGTCGCTTGCGCTTCTGGTCGCGCTGCTTCTGTTCACGGCCTATATCCTGCTCGCCGATCGCAAGATCTGGGCGGCGGTCCAGCTTCGCCGCGGACCGAACGTGGTCGGCGCCTTCGGCCTGTTCCAGTCCTTCGCCGATCTGCTGAAATTCGTCTTCAAGGAACTGGTGATCCCCGCCAGCGCGAACAAGGGCGTCTTCCTGCTGGCGCCCCTCGTCACCGTGACGCTCGCTCTTTCGGCCTGGGCCGTGGTGCCGCTCGCGGATGGTCTCGTCATCTCCGACATCAATGTCGGTATTCTCTATATTCTCGCCATCTCTTCGCTCGGCGTTTACGGCGTCATCATGGCGGGCTGGGCGTCGAACTCGAAATATCCCTTCCTGTCCGCGCTGCGCTCGGCCGCGCAGATGGTCTCCTACGAAGTGTCGATCGGCTTCGTCATCGTCACCGTGCTCATGACGGTCGGCTCGCTCAACCTCTCCGACATCGTGCGCGCGCAGGATGGACGCTTCGGCCTGCTCAACTGGTACTGGCTGCCGCATCTTCCGATGTTCGTGATCTTCTTCGTCTCGGCGCTGGCTGAAACGAACCGGCCGCCCTTCGATCTCGTCGAGGCGGAGTCGGAACTCGTGGCGGGCTTCATGGTCGAGTATTCCTCGACGCCCTACATGATGTTCATGCTGGGCGAATATGTGTCGATCATCCTCATGTGCGCGATGACGACCATCCTGTTCCTGGGCGGGTGGCTGCCTCCCTTCAACTTCGCGCCCTTCACATGGGTGCCGGGCATCGTCTGGTTCCTGCTGAAGGTCTGCCTCGTCTTCTTCATGTTCGCCATGGTGAAGGCATTCGTGCCGCGCTATCGCTACGACCAGCTCATGCGCCTCGGCTGGAAGGTGTTCCTCCCGATCTCGCTCTTCTGGGTCGTGTTGACGGCAGGCGTTCTCGTCGGTTTCGGCCTCGTGCCGCAGCACGGTTAAGCAAGGAGGGACGGGAAACATGGCCTCGATCAACCAGACGGTCCGCTCGCTCTTCCTGAAGGAGTTCGTGGCGGGATTCGCTGTCGCCATGCGCTACTTCTTCAAGCCCAAGGCGACGGTGAACTATCCCTTCGAAAAGGGTCCGCTCTCGCCGCGCTTCCGTGGCGAGCACGCCCTTCGTCGCTATCCGAATGGCGAGGAACGCTGCATCGCATGCAAGCTGTGCGAGGCGATCTGCCCCGCGCAGGCCATCACCATCGAAGCGGGGCCGCGCCGCAATGACGGCACGCGCCGCACGACGCGCTACGACATCGACATGACGAAGTGCATCTATTGCGGCTTCTGTCAGGAAGCCTGCCCGGTGGATGCGATTGTGGAAGGTCCGAATTTCGAGTTCTCCGTGGAGACGCGCGAAGAGCTCATGTACGACAAGGAACGGCTGCTGGCGAATGGCGACCGCTGGGAACGCGAGATCGCAAAGAACATCGCGCTCGACGCGCCGTATCGCTGACGAATGAAACCGCTGACGGGCGAAACCGAAAAGAAGCTCGGCCTTGAGGCCGGTGAAGGATAGAGGGACGAGGGGTCCATATGATTTTTTCCGCCATAGCATTCTACGTCTTCGCGGCCATGGCCGTGGCGGCGGGGTTCATGGTGATCGCGTCCCGCAATCCGGTGCATTCGGTCCTCTTCCTGATCCTCGCCTTCTTCAACGCGGCTGCGCTCTTCGTGCTCATGGGCGCGGAGTTCATCGCGCTCCTGCTTGTGATCGTCTATGTGGGCGCCGTCGCGGTGCTGTTCCTGTTCGTCGTCATGATGCTCGACATCGATTTCAACGAACTGCGTCAGGGCTTCCTGCAATATCTGCCCTTTGGCGGGCTGATCGGGATCATCCTGCTGATCGAGCTTATTCTCGTCGGCGCGGCCTGGGTCATCACGCCCGAGGCGTCGGCTGTCGCCGCCTCGCCGGTCATCGCGAACGTGGCCAACACCCGCGCGCTTGGCCAGGTGCTCTATACGCAATACGTCCTTCTGTTCCAGGTGGCGGGGCTCGTGCTTCTCGTCGCCATGATCGGCGCCATCGTGCTGACGCTCCGTCACCGCACGGACATCAAGCGCCAGGTGATCGCGCGGCAGGTCGGCCGCGCGCGCGCGGAAGGCGTCGAACTCAAGAATGTGAAGCCGGGGCAAGGTCTTTGAGAGAAGTGAGACACTGACATGGAAATCGGCCTTGGACATTATCTGGCTGTCGCCGCGATCCTCTTCACGATCGGGGTCTTCGGCATCTTCCTCAACCGGAAGAACGTCATCGTCATGCTGATGTCGATCGAGCTGATGCTGCTCGCGGTCAACATCAACCTCGTCGCCTTCTCGAGCTTCCTCGGGGATCTCACGGGGCAGGTGTTCGCGCTTTTCGTGCTGACAGTGGCCGCCGCCGAGGCCGCCATCGGTCTTGCCATTCTCGTTACCTACTTCCGCAACCGCGGCTCCATCGCGGTTGAGGACGTCAATCTGATGAAGGGCTAGGAGACAACATGTACTCTGCCATCGTCTTCCTGCCGCTTCTCGGTTTCCTCATCGCCGGCCTTTTCGGCCGCTGGATCGGAGTGCGCGGCGCCCAGCTCGTCACCTCGGGCCTGCTCGTCGTCTCGGCGGCGCTTTCGGTCATGGCCTTCGCCACTGTCGCGTTCGGCGGCGCGACCGAGCACATCCAGGTCATGACATGGATCGATTCCGGCGCGTTCGAGGCGGACTGGCGCCTGCGCATCGACACGCTGACAGCGGTCATGCTCGTCGTGGTGACCTCGGTTTCGGCGCTCGTGCATATCTATTCGATCGGCTATATGAGCCACGATCCGCACCAGCCGCGCTTCTTCGCCTATCTGTCGCTCTTCACCTTCGCCATGCTCATGCTGGTGACGGCGGACAACTTCATCCAGCTCTTCTTCGGCTGGGAAGGCGTGGGCCTCGCCTCCTATCTGCTGATCGGCTTCTGGTATCAGCGGCCGAGCGCGAACGCGGCGGCGATCAAGGCGTTCGTGGTCAATCGCGTCGGCGATTTCGGCCTCATCCTCGGTATCTCGGCGATCTTCCTCGCCGTCGGCTCGGTCGAGTTCGACACGGTGTTCAAGGCGATCCCGCATCTCGCGGAGAAGAACTTCGTCTTCCTCGGCTATGAAGTGCCGATCGTGACGACCATCTGCCTGCTGCTCTTCATGGGCGCCATGGGCAAGTCGGCGCAGATACTGCTTCACACCTGGTTGCCGGACGCCATGGAAGGCCCGACGCCGGTTTCCGCCCTCATCCATGCCGCCACCATGGTGACGGCGGGCGTTTTCCTCGTCGCGCGCTGCTCGCCCATTTTCGAGTTCTCGCCCTTCGCGCTCACCACGGTGACGGTGATCGGCGCGACCACGGCCTTCTTCGCGGCGACCGTCGGCCTCGTCCAGAACGACATCAAGCGCGTCATCGCCTATTCGACCTGCTCGCAGCTCGGCTACATGTTCGTGGCGCTTGGCGTCGGCGCCTATGGCGCGGCCATCTTCCACCTGTTCACGCACGCCTTCTTCAAGGCGCTGCTGTTCCTCGGCTCCGGCTCGGTCATCCATGCGATGAGCGACGAGCAGGACATGCGCAAGATGGGCGGCCTCTACAAGCTCATCCCCGCAACCTACGCGATGATGTTGATCGGTACGCTTGCGCTCACGGGCTTCCCGCTGACGGCCGGCTATTTCTCGAAGGATGCGATCATCGAGGCGGCCTATGCCGGCCAGAACCCGGCGCACATGTTCGCCTTCACGCTGACCGTGTTCGCCGCCTTCCTGACCTCCTTCTATTCGTGGCGTCTCATCTTCATGACGTTCCACGGCAAGTCGCGCGCCGATCAGCACACGCTGGAGCATGTGCATGAATCGCCGCTCGTCATGCTCGTGCCGCTGATCGTCCTGGCGATCGGCGCTCTCGGTGCGGGTCTGCTCTTCGAGCGCTATTTCATAGGCGAGGCTCACGAAGCCTTCTGGCTCGAGTCGATCTATCGCGGCGCCGAAAACCACATCATGCATGCGATGCATTCGGTCCCCTCATGGGCGGCGCTCCTGCCGACCGTCATGATGGTGCTGGGCTTCCTGCTGTCATGGTACTTCTACATCGCTCGGCCCGACCTGCCGGCGGAGCTCGCGCGCACCCAGGCGCCGCTCTACAAGTTCCTGCTCAACAAGTGGTACTTCGACGAGCTTTACGACTGGATCTTCGTGCGTCCCGCCTTCTGGCTCGGCCGCGTGCTCTGGAAGCAGGGGGACGGCCGCATCATCGACGGCATCGGGCCTGACGGCGTCTCCGCCCGCGTGCTCGATGTCACGCGCGGCGTCGTCCGGCTGCAGTCCGGTTATCTCTATCACTATGCCTTTGCCATGCTGCTCGGTGTTGCTGCGCTGGCGACCTACTTTATCCTCGGGGGAACGCACTGATGAACGACGGAAATATTCTTTCGCTCATCACCTTTCTGCCGTCGGTCGGCGCGCTGCTGATACTTATGTTCCGTGGCGACGAGGCGACCGTGGCGCGGAACGCAAGGTGGGCGGCGCTCTGGACGACGCTGATCACCTTCGTCCTGTCGCTCTATATCTGGCGGAACTTCGACGCTTCGACACCGGCCTTCCAGTTCGTTCAGAAATCGGAGTGGCTGGGCGGCGCGATCAACTATCACATGGGCGTCGACGGCATCTCGATGCTGTTCGTCATCCTCACGACGTTCCTCATGCCCGCCTGCATCCTGGCGAGCTGGAACTCGATCGGGACGCGCGTGCGCGAATACATGATCGCGTTCCTCGTTCTCGAGACGCTGATGATCGGCGTGTTCTGCGCGCTCGATCTCGTGCTCTTCTACCTCTTCTTCGAGGGCGGCCTCATCCCGATGTTCCTCATCATCGGCATCTGGGGCGGCCAGCGGCGCATCTACGCGACGTTCAAGTTCTTCCTCTACACGCTGCTCGGCTCGGTGCTGATGCTGCTCGCCATCATGGCGATGTATTGGGATGCTGGCACGACCGACATTCCGACGCTGCTCGCGCATGATTTCTCCTCGCGCATGCAGACATGGCTATGGCTCGCCTTCTTTGCGTCCTTCGCCGTGAAGATGCCGATGTGGCCGGTGCATACATGGCTTCCCGACGCGCATGTCGAAGCGCCGACAGCGGGTTCGGTCATCCTTGCGGGCATTCTGCTCAAGATGGGCGGCTACGGCTTCCTGCGCTTCTCGCTGCCCATGTTCCCGGTGGCGTCCGCCGATTTCGCGCCGCTCGTCTTCACCCTGAGCGTGGTTGCCATCGTCTACACCTCGCTGGTGGCGATGGTGCAGGAGGACATGAAGAAGCTCATCGCCTATTCGTCGGTCGCGCATATGGGCTTCGTGACCATGGGCATCTTCGCCGCCACACAGCAGGGCGTGCAGGGCGGCATCTTCCAGATGCTGAGCCATGGCTGGGTTTCGGGCGCGCTCTTCCTCTGCGTCGGCGTGATCTATGACCGGCTGCATACGCGCGACATCGAGGCCTATGGCGGCCTCGTGAACCGCATGCCGCTCTATGCCGCGGCCTTCCTCATCTTCACCATGGCCAATGTCGGTCTGCCGGGCACCAGCGGCTTCGTCGGCGAATTCCTGACGATCGTCGGCACCTTCCGCGTCAACACCTATGTTGCGTTCATCGCCGCGACGGGTGTGATCCTCTCGGCCTGCTACGCGCTCTACCTCTACAGGCGCATCGTTTTCGGCAAGCTCGAGAAGGAGACGCTGAAGAACATCCTCGATCTCAACCGGCGCGAAGTGGTGACGCTGCTTCCGCTGATCATTGCCACCATCGTCTTCGGCGTCTATCCGGCGCCGGTCTTCGACGTGACGGCCGCGTCGGTGGAGCATCTGATTGCGAACTACACGGCGGCCGTGGAGGCGCACAGAATAGCCGAGGCCGGGCAGGGCGTGGTCGATGCCGCGCGTCTGATCGCGGGCCGATAAGGGAAAGCCAGGATTGAATTCTATGGAAACCGCTGCTTCGACCTTGCCGGCTTTCGGCCCCGCCATTCCCGAGATCGTGCTCGCTGCGGGCGCGATGCTGCTGCTCATGCTCGGCGTCTTCCGCAAGGAGAGCCCGACACGGGCCATTTCCTATGCTGTCGTCGTGCTCTTCATCGCCATTGCGGCGCTGATACTGGGGCAGGGCGATATCAAGACCAGCACCTTTGGCGGCATGTTCGTCATCGATCCATTCACGCGCTTCATCAAGCTGCTCGTCCTGCTTGGCGCGGGCTTCGGTGTCGTCATGTCGGTGACCTATATCCGCCGCGAGAACATGGATCGTTTCGAGTTCCCGATCCTCATGGCGCTGGCGGCTCTCGGCATGATGCTGATGGTTTCGGCCAACAGCCTTATCGGTCTCTATCTCGGCATCGAGCTGCAGAGCCTCGCGATCTATGTGATCGCGGCGTTCAATCGCGATTCCGCGCGGTCGAGCGAGGCGGGCCTCAAATATTTCGTGCTGGGCGCGCTCTCCTCGGGCCTCATGCTCTATGGCTGCTCGCTCGTCTACGGTTTCACCGGCAGCGTCGATTTCAACACGATCGCCACGGCCATCGGCTCGGAAAACAAGTCGATCGGCCTCATCTTCGGCCTCGTCTTCATCATGGCGGCGCTCGCCTTCAAGATCTCGGCCGTGCCTTTCCACATGTGGACGCCGGACGTCTATGAAGGCGCGCCGACGCCGGTTACCTTCTTCATCGCGGGCGCGCCGAAGGTCGCGGCCATGGCGCTGACGCTCCGCGTGCTCTTCATCGCCTTCCCCGGCATCATGGCGCAGTGGCAGCAGATCGTCGTCTTCATCTCGATCGCCTCGATGATCCTCGGCGCCTTCGCCGCCATCGGCCAGCCCAACATCAAGCGCATGATGGCCTACAGCTCCATCGGCCATATGGGCTATGCGCTGGTCGGCCTCGCGGCCGGAACGACCGAGGGTGTTCGCGGCATTCTTCTCTATCTCGTGATCTATGTGGTGATGTATGCGGGCGTCTTCTGCTGCATCATCGCCATGCGGCGCCCCGATGGGCAGCAGGTGGAGGGGATCAACGATCTCGCCGGGCTCTCCCGCAGCCAGCCGCTGGTCGCCTTCTTCATGGCCATGCTCATGTTCTCGCTGGCGGGCATTCCGCCGCTCGCGGGCTTCTTCGCCAAGTTCTACGTCTTCATGGCGGCGATCAAGGCGGGGCTTTACGGCCTGTCCGTCATCGGCGTGCTCTCCAGCGTGGTCGGCGCCTACTACTATCTGCGCGTCATCAAGGTCATGTATTTCGACGAACCCGCGCCGGCCTTCGAGAGGCCGGTTCCGGGCGAGATCAGCGTCGTGCTCGGTCTGACGGGGCTCTTCACGCTGTTCTATTTCGTCTATCCGGCTCCCTTGCTCGTAGGGGCGCAGGCCGCCGCCGCCGCTCTGCTGCCCTGATCCCGTGGTCGCGCTTCCGCAAGGCTACACGCTCCGCGCTTTCGCGGAGATCGACAGTACGAATGAGGAAGCGCGACGCCTCGGCGATGCGGGCGTGCCGGGGCCCATCTGGATCACGGCCGAGCGCCAGACGGCGGGGCGTGGCAGGCGTGGCCGCGAATGGGTCTCGCCCAGCGGCAACTTCATGGGAACGCTGTTCCTGCGCCCGCAAGTAGGCCCGCGCAAGGCGGCGGAGCTTTCCTTCGTCGCCGCGCTCGCGGTGCATGACGCGGTCGATGCGCTGCTGCCGCCACCGCTGCGCCCCGGCCTCAAGCTCAAATGGCCGAACGATCTTCTGCATGATGGCCGCAAGCTCGCGGGCATCCTGCTGGAGTCGTCCGGCATCGCAGGCAGCGAGCTTGCCTGGCTTGCAATAGGGATCGGCATCAATCTCGCGCGTCATCCCGATAACGTCGAATATCCGGCTACCTCGCTCGCGGCGCTCGGCCTTCCCGATGTCACGCCCGAGCGCGCGCTCGAGTTTCTTGCCGCCGCATTCGATCGCCGCTTGCGGCAATGGAACGAGGTGCAGGGCTTCGCCGCGATCCGCGAGGCGTGGCTCGCGCGCGCCGCAGGTCTTGGCGGCCCCATCACTGTGAGATTGGTGGACGAAACCTTCGAGGGCATATTTGTCGGCCTCGCGCCCGACGGTGCGCTCGATGTGCGGCTCCCATCGGGTGAAATTCGAAAGATTGCCGCGGGAGATGTGTTCTTCCGCATCGCTTCGCACTAGTTTGTCAGACATGGCATCCACAGAACGACGATCGACGCATCGGGACGAACTCGTCTTCCTGCCGCTTGGCGGCACGGGCGAGATCGGAATGAATCTGAATCTTTATGGCTTCGGGCCCGAGGACGATCGCAAATGGATCATCGTCGATCTCGGCGTCACATTCGGAGACGAGCGCACGCCGGGTGTCGATCTCATCATGCCGGACCCGGCCTTCATCGAGGAGCGGCGCGACGAACTGCTCGGAATCGTGCTCACACATGCGCATGAGGATCATATCGGCGCCGTCGCGCATCTCTGGCCCAGGCTGCGATGCCCCGTTTACGCGACGCCCTTCACGGCGACGCTCGTGCGCGCGAAACTCATTGAAGAGGGCATCGAGAGCGACGTGCCGATGAATGTCGTGCCGCTCGGCAGCCGTTTCGCGCTCGGGCCCTTCGACATCGAACTCGTGACGCTGACGCACTCGATCCCCGAACCCAACGCGCTAGCGATCCGCACGCCGCTCGGCCTCGTGCTTCACACCGGCGACTGGAAGATCGACCCCAATCCGCTGGTCGGCGACGAGATGGATGTGAAGCGCCTTACCGAAATCGGCGACGAGGGCGTGCGCGCCATCGTCTGCGATTCGACCAATGTGTTTTCGCCCGGCAGCTCCGGCTCCGAAGCCGATGTCGCCAAAAGCCTTGTCGAAGTCATCCGCGCCTGCCCGCAGCGCGTGGCGGTGACGACCTTCGCCTCCAATGTCGCGCGGCTCGAAAGCATCGCCAAGGCAGCCGCCGCATGCGACCGCCGCGTCGTGCTTGTCGGGCGCTCCATGTTCCGCGTCGTCGGCGCGGCGCAGGATGCGGGCTATCTCGCCGATCTGCCGCCCTTCCTCACGGAACACGATGCCGGCTACTTCCCGCGCGACAAGGTCCTCTATCTCTGCACCGGCAGCCAGGGCGAGCCGCGCGCGGCCCTTGCCCGCATCGTCGAGGACACGCATCCCAACATCGCGCTTTCCGAGGGCGACGCGGTCATCTTTTCCTCGCGCATCATTCCCGGCAACGAGGCGTCGATCTTCGACTTGCAGAACCGGCTTGCCGAGCGGGGCATTCGCGT